>NZ_JROM01000021.1 GCF_000786655.1 Kocuria marina
TGCTGGCACGTAGTTAGCCGGCGCTTCTTCTGCACGTACCGTCACTTTCGCTTCTTCCGTGCTGAAAGAGGTTTACAACCCGAAGGCCGTCATCCCTCACGCGGCGTCGCTGCATCAGGCTTGCGCCCATTGTGCAATATTCCCCACTGCTGCCTCCCGTAGGAGTCTGGGCCGTGTCTCAGTCCCAGTGTGGCCGGTCACCCTCTCAGGCCGGCTACCCGTCGTCGCCTTGGTAGGCCATTACCCCACCAACAAGCTGATAGGCCGTGAGCCCATCCACAACCAGTACAAACCCTTTCCACCCCCCACCATGCGACAGGAGGTCATATCCAGTATTAGACCCAGTTTCCCAGGCTTATCCCAGAGTCAAGGGCAGGTTACTCACGTATTACTCACCCGTTCGCCACTCATCCACCCAGTGCAAGCACCAAGCTTCAGCGTTCGACTTGCATGTGTTAAGCACGCCGCCAGCGTTCGTCCTGAGCCAGGATCAAACTCTCCGTCAAAAAACTATTCAACAGAAACCACCCCACCACACCCATCAAAGGGCAGGCACCGGGGTGGGATCCCGGCTGACACCCAACACCCCCAGGAAACGGGAAAACACCCAGGGGACCGTCAGGCCATCAACCAAAAACAAAAAACTTTGGTATCAACAAACTAGACACACTATTGAGTTGACAAACAACAAACCACACCACACAACCCCTCACCAGGGCCACAACGGTCGGTTGTCCGATCAGGCCGTCAGCGGCCGATCGAAGATTTTGGTAATTGCTCCTCCGGTCGAACCTTCCGGTCCGCCTCGAAGTGACTCATCAAGCTTAGTTCCGCGTTGCTCGGCGTGTCAACTTGACTGTTCAAGCCGATCCGCTCTGCGCTGCCGAACGCTAGGTAACCATAGCATGAACGAGGTCCGACTTCTCGGGCTGATCTTTGCTGGTCACCCCGCGGTTGCGGTCCCTTTCCGGTTCCTCGCCGCGGCGACTCGGAATACATTACACACGAGCCGGGACCCGCGCAAAACGCTGGTCCCGGCTCGTGATCGGCCCGCTGGACGGCGGGCTCGGGCACCGCCCGGTTCAGGGATGAAGGTCTGGGACGGTCGGTGTCCGGATCAGCCGGTGACCGTGACGGCCGCGAGGTTCTTCTTCCCCCGGCGCAGCAGCGCGAACCGCCCGTGCAGCAGGTCGTCGGGGGTCAACGTGGCGTCCTCCCCCGAGAGCTTGCGGTTGTTGACCGAGGCACCGCCCTCCTTGAGGGTGCGCCGAGCCGCGGACTTGGATTCCGCGAGTCCCGTGGCCACGAGCAGATCCACCACGGCGTGTTCGCCGGCGGCGACCTCCGCGTGCGGCAGTTCCGCCGCGACCGCTGCGAGCGTGTCCTCGTCGAGGTCCTCGAAGGATCCCTTGCCGAAGACCGCGGCGGACGCCTCAATCGCCTTGCGCGTGGCCTCGACCCCGTGCACCAGGGTGTTGACATCTGAGGCGAGGACCTTCTGGGCCTCACGCCGGAAGGGTTCCTCCTCGGTGAGCCGCTGCAGTTCCTCGATCTCCTCGCGGGTGCGGAAGGTGAAGACCTTGAGCCGGTCCGCAACGTCCGCGTCCGCGGTGTTGAGCCAGAACTGGTAGAACGCGTACGGGGAGGTCAGCTCGGGGTCCAGCCAGATGGCATTGCCCTCCGACTTGCCGAACTTGGTGCCGTCCGAGTTGGTGATCAGCGGCGTGCCGATCGCGTGCACCGTGGCACCCTCGGCCTTGCGCACCAGGTCCGTGCCCGAGGTGAGGTTGCCCCACTGGTCGGAACCGCCGGTCTGCAGGACGCAGTCGTACTGCCGGTACAGGTTGAGGAAGTCCAGTCCCTGCAGGATCTGGTAGCTGAACTCGGTGTAGGAGATGCCCTCCTCCGAGTTCAGCCGCTTGGCCACGATGTCCTTCTTGATCATGGTGCCCACGCGAAAGTTCTTGCCGATGTCCCGCAGGAAGTCGATCGCGGACAGCTGGGACGTCCAGTCCAGGTTGTTGACCATGCGCGCGGGGTTCTCCCCCTCGAAGGACAGGAACCGCTGGACCTGCTCGCGCAGCAGATCCACCCATTCGGCCACGGTCTCGCGCGAGTTCAGCACGCGCTCCGAGGTCTGGCGCGGATCACCGATCAACCCGGTGGACCCGCCGACCAGACCGATGGGGTGGTGTCCCGCGAGCTGGAGCCGGCGCAGCAACAGCAGCTGGACCAGGTGTCCCAGGTGCAGGGATGACGCCGTGGGGTCGAACCCGCAGTAGTACGTGATGGGACCACCGTCGAGCGTTTCCTGCAGGGCCTCCGCATCCGTGGAGACCTGGACGAGTCCGCGCCAGTTCAGCTCCTCCCACAGGGAGGCGAAGGACGGATCGTTGTGCTGCGTGCTGAGATCGGTGGTTGACACGTGGACTAAGTTATCAGGCCGCCGTGGGGTCCTCGGCGCCCGGTTCCCCGGGTTGCGGAGTGATTCCCTCGGGCAGTCCGTGGGCCGCCACGAGGTACAACCGCTGGGTGGGACGGGTCATGGCCACGTACAGATTGCCCGGGCCCCCGGCGGGGTCGTCCGCGATCTCCGTGGGCTCCACGACCACCACGGAATCGAATTCGAGCCCCTTGGCGTCCCACGGGGTGAGCACCATGATCCGTCGGTCCAGGCTGCGCATTCCGGCGGCCACCATTCCCGGGAACGCCCTGTCCAGGGCCGTGCCCACCGTCGCGAGACGACCGCCCGGGCACACGACGCCCACGAGTCCCCCGGCGAGCCGGTCGAGTTCGCCCCGCACCTGGGCCACGACCTGCTCGGCCAGATCCGTTTCGGAGTCCACCGGCACGATCACGGGCGCCTCGCCGTCGCGCACCGCCGTGGGGTCGGAGACCGCGATCCCCGCGGCCTGCGCGACCCGCACCGCGGCGTCGGCGATGGGCTGCGGTGTGCGGTAGTTGACCGTGAGCTCCTCGAGCGTGAAACGCTCCCCCACGAACGGTTTGAGCGCGTCGTCCCAGGTCCGGGCCGCCGCGGCATTACCCGCCTGGGCGATGTCCCCGACCACGGTGAAGGACTTCAGGGGGCACCGGCGCATGAGCACGCGCCACTGCATGGGTGACAGTTCCTGCGCCTCGTCCACGACCACGTGCCCGTAGGCCCACGTGCGGTCCGACGACGCTGCTTCGGCCGCCGTCATCCGGTGCGGCGCCTCCGCGTTGAAGGACGTGAGTTGCTCGACCGTGACGACGCCCTGGGCGCCGATGTCCTCGAACCCCTCCGCCATGGCCTCGAGCGCCTTCTGCGCCGATTCCTGGGCCTTGCGTTCCTCGAGCGACCGGTCACCGCGCACCTTGATGCCGGCGGACTCGAAGTCGCCCAGCAGTTCCGCGGCCTCGTCCAGCAGGGCGACGTCGGGCACGGTCAACGGCGCGTCCCCGGACCGCAGCAGGCGCGCCACCTGGGCGTCCGAGAGCCGTGGCGCGGCGGAGCGCAAGTAGTGCTCCTTGGCGAACAACTGGGCCACGAGCTGCTGGGGGGTCAACGGCAACCACAGGAGGTTGAGCGCGATGCGCACCTCGCGGGACTGCCGCAGGTCCTCCTTGAGGTAGGAGCGGTCCATGGTGCTCCCGGCCTTCTCGTTGAGCTCGTCCCCGAGGGTCTGCGCGAGCTCCTTGACGATGACCTTCACGAACGTCTCGCGCGCCTCGTTGTGCGGCTTGCCCGTGGCGCGCGCCCGCTCCCGCGCCCGGCGCACGAGGGAGGGTTCCAGGCGCACACTGTGGCCGTCCACGGTGAGCCACTGCGTGCGCTCGGGGACCTTCTGCCGATCCGCCACGGCTCGTTTGATCACGTCCACCATGTGCAGCCCGGACTTCCACCGGGTCACCCAGGGGTCGGTCTCGACGGTGCCGTGCACCCCCGGGTACAGGTCCGCGAGGGAGGACATCACCACGCCGGTCTCCCCGAGCGCGGGCAGCACGCGTTCGATGTACCACAGGAACGACGACGACGGACCCACGATCAGCACGCCCGACTTCGCGAGCCGCTCGCGGTGTTCGTACAACAGGTATGCGGCACGGTGCAGGGCCACGGCGGTCTTGCCGGTGCCCGGGCCACCCTGGACCACGCGCACCCCGGACAGCGGGGCGCGGATGATGCGGTCCTGTTCGGCCTGGATCGTGGCGACGATGTCCGTCATCCGGCCCGTGCGCTCGGAGTTCAGCGCGGCGATGAGCGCGCCCTCGCCGTGCACGACCTCGGCGTCGGAGACGGCACCCGGATCCAGGACGTCGTCCTCGAGGGCGGTAACGTCCCGCCCGTCCATGATGAGGTGACGCCGGCGCACGAGGTCCATGGGGTTGGCGGCGGTGGCCTGGTAGAAAGCCCCGGCCTCGCGGGCGCGCCAGTCCAGCACGAGTCGGCGGTGGTCCTCCGTGGCCAGTCCGAGCCGGCCCACGTAATGACGTTCGCCTTCGGTGGTGTCCAGGCGGCCGAATACCAGCCGTTCATCCACCGCATTCAGTTGGGTGAGGCGGTCCTCGTAGTGCGTGGCGAACGCGTCACGTTCGGAGCGCGCCTGGTGTCCCCCGCCGAAGTTCGTGGTCCGGACGCGGCGCAACTCGTCCGCATTGAGTTGCCGCAACTCGTCCAACCGGGCGTAGGCCTCGGCGACGTAGCGCCGCTCCTCCCCCAGTTGCCGGGACACCTCCACGGATGCGGATTCCTCCACGCACTTCACCTCACGCACACTGCCGACGGGTCCGGTCGCTCAACCGGCGATCGACCATCCTACCGCTCGATCCGCGCGACTCCCCCGTCACACGCGCAACAGTGCGCGCACGCGGTGCCCACCCAGTTGGGCCCGGCCGCGCAGCGCGGTCAGCTCCATGATCACGCCGAAACCCGCGACGTTGTACCCGCCGCGCGTCAACAACGACGCCGCCGCACCGAGGGTCCCGCCCGTGGCGAGGACGTCGTCCAGGACCAGGACGCGCGAACCCCGGGGAGCGTCGTCTGTGTGGATCTCGAGCATGCCCGTGCCGTACTCGAGGTCATGGGCCTGCGAGATGGTCTCGCGCGGGAGCTTGCCCGCCTTGCGCACCGGGATGATCCCCGCCCCGGACGCGTACGCCACGGCCGCGGCGATCATGAACCCGCGGGCTTCCACGCCGGCCACGCAGTCGTACTGGCCGCGGAAGGCGTCCACGAGCGCGTCCACGGTGCGCTTGAAGCCGTCCCCGTCCGCGAACAGGGGCGTGAGATCGCGGAAGAGCACCCCCGGCTCGGGGTGGTCGGGGATCTTGGCGCACAACCGGTCGATCATCTGTTCCACGGATTCAGTCACTGCTCCATCGTATCCGGCGCACCGCGCGTGGCGGACGGTGCGCTAGCGCGTGCGGCGGCGTTTGACGGTGGCCTTGCGGTACGGGGACACCGTGGGCTCGCCCGGCAGCGCGTAGCGCCACGGGTACGCGTCCGTCCCGCCCTCCCCGGACACGCCCGTCCGGGCCGTCACGACGACGTCGCTCGCGGGGCGTTGCGCGAGGACCAGTCCGGTCCACGTGTCCTCACCGCGCCGTTCGACCTCCTCGCGCGCCCGGGCCACGGGATCGGGGGCGGTGCCGAGATCGGCGAGCGCGGCGCCGTCGTCGTCGCGGGTCAGCGCGAGGGCCTGCGCCACGTTGCCGGGCCCGCGCGCGAGCGATGCGAAGGCCGGTTCCGAACTGCGGTTCGCGAGCCTACGCCGCGTGGCCGCCTCGGCCCCCAGCACGACCTCGCCCGATCGGATCAGGACACCACCGCCGACGCCCTCGGGCCGGCACACGAAGTTCACCGCGTGATGCAGCCCGTACGTGAAGTACACGTAGACGTGCCCGGGCGGGCCGAACATCGAGGCGTTGCGCGCGGTGCGGCCCCGGTAGGTGTGGGCCCCGGGATCCGGCAGGTCCGAGTCCTGCGGGCCGCCGTAGGCCTCGACCTCGGTCAGCCGCAGCCCAACCGTGCCCCCGGGGCGCGCACACACGAGGACGGCGCCGAGCAGCCGGGGAGCGACGTCCGGGGCCGGGGCCAGGAGAAGGTCGTGCAGTCCGGCCGTCACGAGACGACGGGCTCGCGCGCGGCGAAAGCCTCCAGCTCCGCGAGCTGGCGTTCGAGCTCGGTGAGCTGTTGGGCGACCGCGTCCGGGGCGGTGCCACCCTGGGAGTTGCGGGAGGACAGGGAGCCCTCGACCGTGAGCACCTCACGGACCCCGGGCGTGAGGTGCGGGGAGATCGCGGTGAACTGTTCGTCGGTCAGGTCCCACAACTCGATGCCCTCGTCCTCGCACACGCGCACGGCCTCGCCGGAGATCTCGTGCGCCTCGCGGAACGGGACGCCCTGGCGCACGAGCCACTCGGCGACGTCGGTCGCGAGCGCGAAGCCCTGGGGCGCGAGTTCGGCGAGGCGCTGCGTGTGGAACTCGAGGGTCGCCATCATGCCCGTGACGGCGGGCAACAGCACCTCGAGCTGGTCGATCGCGTCGAAGACGGGCTCCTTGTCCTCCTGCAGGTCCCGGTTGTACGCCAGCGGCAGCCCCTTGAGGGTCGCGAGCAGACCCGCGAGGTCACCGATCAACCGGCCGGCCTTACCGCGCGCGAGCTCCGCGACGTCCGGGTTCTTCTTCTGCGGCATGATCGACGAGCCGGTCGAGTAGGCGTCGTCCAGCGTGACGAACGAGAACTCCTTGGTGGCCCACGTGGTCACCTCCTCGCTCATCCGGGAGACGTCCACGGCGGCCATGGCGCACACCCACGCGAACTCCGCGTAGACGTCCCGCGACGCGGTGCCGTCGATCGAGTTGAACACCGCGGAGTCGAAGCCGAGCTCGGCCGCCACGGCGTTGGGGTCCAGGCCCAGCGACGATCCCGCGAGCGCGCCCGAACCGTACGGGGACACCGCCGCACGCTTGTCCCAGTCCGCGAGCCGCTGGACGTCCCGCAGCACGGCCCACGCGTGGGCGAGCAGGTGGTGGGACAACAGCACGGGCTGGGCGTGCTGCAGGTGGGTGCGCCCGGGCATGGGGGCGTACGGATGGCGCCGCGCCTGGTCCACGAGAGCGCGCACGAGCTCCAGCAGGTTGCGCGCGATGATCGAGGCGTGGTCGCGCAGGTACATCCGACCCAGGGTCGCGATCTGGTCGTTGCGGGAGCGGCCCGCGCGCAGCTTGCCGCCGAGGTTCGCCCCGGCGCGCTCGATGAGCCCGCGCTCGAGGCACCCGTGGACGTCCTCGTCCGACGGCGACGGCGCGTACGCCCCGCTGCGCACGTCCGACTCGAGCCGGTCGAGGGCGTCCAGCATCCCGCTCAACTCGTCCTCGCTCAGTAGACCCGCCGTGTGCAGCACGCGGGCGTGGGCGCGGGACCCCGCGATGTCGTACGGCGCCAGACGCCAATCGAAATCGGTGGACTTGCTCAGCGCGGCGAGGGCGTCCGCGGGCCCGCCCGCGAATCGACCGCCCCACAGGGCGCCCTCGTTGGTTCCGTGCTGCTCGTGCTGGGCCATGATGCTCCTCGTGGACGTCGTGGGACCGTGGATTGCCGGGCACTCACCCGGCGCGGGGAACGGCCGGGCTCCAGTCTAGGAGCCCGGCCGTTCGCGATGATGTGGTGATCACCCGCGCACCGGGGCGCGGGAGACGGATGTCAGCCCTCGGCGAGGCCCTGCTCGCGGCGGGAGGCCACCTTGGAGGACATCCCGAACAGTTCGATGAACCCGCGGGCGTTGGACTGGTCGAAGGAGTCACCCTCGTCGTACGTGGCCAGGTTGAAGTCGTAGAGGCCCGTGGACGAGCGCCGCCCGGTCACGGTGGCCCGGCCCGCGTGCAACTCCATGCGGATGTCACCGTTGACGTACTTCTGGGTGTCCTCGATGAACACGTCCAAGGACTTCTTCAGCGGGGAGAACCACTGGCCGTCGTAGACGAGCTCGGTCCAGCGCTGACCCACGGTCTTCTTGAAGCGGGCCTGCTCGCGCTCGATCGTGACGTTCTCGAGTTCCTTGTGCGCGGCGATCAACGCCATGGCACCCGGGGCCTCGTAGATCTCACGGGACTTGATGCCCACGAGCCGGTCCTCCACGATGTCGATCCGCCCCACGCCCTGGGCACCCGCGCGGCGGTTGAGCTCCTGGATGGCCTGCAGCGGCGTGACGGGCTTGCCGTCGAGCGCCACGGGCACGCCCTGCTCGAACGTGATCACGACCTCGTCCGCGGCGGGCGGGAACGTGGGATCGTCCGTGTAGTCGTAGACGTCCTTGGTGGGCGCGTTCCAGATGTCCTCGAGGAACCCGGTCTCCACCGCGCGGCCCCACACGTTCTGGTCGATCGAGAAGGGGTTCTTCTTGGTCGTGGCGATCGGCAGGTTGTTGTTCTCCGCGTACGTGATGGCCTTCTCACGGGTCAACGCGAGGTCACGCACCGGCGCGATGCACTTGAGTTCGGGGCCCAGGGTCTGGATCCCCACCTCGAAGCGCACCTGGTCGTTGCCCTTGCCCGTGCAGCCGTGGGCCACCGTGGTGGCCCCGAACTGCTTGGCGGCCTTCACGAGGTGCTTGACGATCACCGGGCGGGAGACGGCCGAGACCAGCGGGTAGGAGTCCATGTAGAGACCGTTGGCCTTCAGCGCTGGCATGCAGTACTCACTGGCGAACTCGTCACGGGCGTCCGCGACGTACGCCTCCACGGCACCGCAGTCCAGAGCACGCTGACGCACGGTCTCGAGGTCCTCGCCACCCTGTCCGACGTCCACGGCCATGGCGATGACCTCGGCACCGGTGGCCTCACCGATCCACCCGATGGCCACGGACGTGTCCAATCCGCCCGAGTAGGCCAATACAACGCGATCACTCACGGCGCTCTCCTCATACACGACGACAACACTGACTACGCGAGTCGAACCCGCGCCTCGTGCATGACTATACACACCAATCAGTATTTATGCATCGAGGGTCAGTTCACGCTTGAGGATCTTGCCCGTGGGGCCCTTGGGCAGCTCGTCCACGATGCGGTAGATCCGGGGGTACTTGTACTTGGCCACCCGCTCCTGGACGAACGCGTCCAGCTCGCGCGTCACCTGGTCCTTGTCCTTGGTCTCGAGCACGGAGGACTCGAACACCACGACGGCGCCCACTTCCTCGCCGTGCTTCTCGTCCGGGACGCCCACGACCGCGGCCTCCACGACGCCGGGGAACTGGTAGATGACCTCCTCGACCTCGCGCGGGTACACGTTGTAGCCGCCACGCAGGATCATGTCCTTCTTGCGGTCCACGATGAAGATGGCGCCGTCCTCGTCCTGCCGGCCCATGTCACCCGTGTGGAACCACCCGCCGCGCATGGCCTCCTCCGTGGCCTCGGGCTTGCCCCAGTAGCCCTTCATGACGTACCGGCCGCGCACGACGAGCTCGCCGACCTCGTTCGTGCCCACCTCCTGGTCCTGCCCGTCCACGATCCGGATCTCCGCACCGTCCACGGGCGTCCCGATGGAACCGGGCTTGCGCACGCCGCCCGGCTGGTTGAAGCACACGACCGGCGAGGTCTCGGACAGCCCGTAGCCCTCGTAGATCTCGGTGTCGAACACCTTCTCGAACTTGCTCATGACCTCCACGGGCATGGAGGAGCCTCCGGAGACGCAGGCCCGCAGCTCGAGCCCCTCCGCACCCGCGGGATCCTGGCCCACCTGGTGCAGCAGCGCGACGTACATGCTGGGCACGCCGGTCAGGATCGACACCTTGTCACGACGGAGGATCTCGAGGGCCTTGCCCGGGTGGAACCGCGGCAGCAGGGTGACCGCGCCGCCGCGCAGGATCACGCTGTTCAGGGCCGTGGTCTGACCGAAGACGTGGAAGAACGGCAGTCCGCCGAACATGACGTCGTCCGCGGTGAGGTCGAACAGGGAGCCTGCGACCACGGCGTTCGTGCGCAGGTTGTTGTGGGTCAGTTCCGCACCCTTGGGGCGGCCCGTGGTGCCGGAGGTGTAGAGCAGGACCGCGGTGTCCGAGTCCTCGCGTTCCACGACCTCGGTGACCGGCTCCACCTCCTGCAGCTGCTGCGCGGTCCCGGCGGGGCTGACGGGGATCACCTCCACTCCGTCGAGCTCCTCGGCGGCCTTCTGGCTGGCCTCGGCCATGTCCTGCCACGCGAACACGAGGGACACCCCGGCGTCCTGGTAGTGGTAGGTCAGCTCCCGCGGGGTGAGCAACGGGTTCAGCGGCACCACGATGGCGCCCACGCGCAACACCGCGTAGTACAGCGCCGGCATGTGCGGGACGTTGGGCAGCACGAGGGCCACGCGGTCACCGGGTCCGATCCCCCGCGCGCGCAGCAATCCCGCGGCGCGGGCGGAGAGGCCGTCCAGTTGTTGGTAGGTCACGCGCGTGTCGTCCAGGATGATCGCGGGGTTCGTGGGGTGTTTCTGCGCCGAGTCGGTGAGCAGGGTGGCCAGGTTCGTCATGAGTCCTCCGAGTCCGATCTGTGAGTTCTAACACATGAGACTGCCAGTACCGGGTACACGAGTCAAACACGGTGGTCCGGGGCCCGCCCGTGCCACACTGGGAGCCGAGAAACCGCAGTATCGCCCCTGATTCGGGGCGGTACTCACGCGCCGTCCTTGCGAAGGAAGATCTGTGACCACACCGGAACCCCAACCTCAGGCCCCCCAGTTCACCGACGAGGAGCTGGAGTACATCGCGTCCCTGTTCGACGCCGCCCGCCACGGTGACACCGACCTGTTGCGCTTCGCGCTGGAGGCCGGCGTGCCGGTCAACCTGACGAACAACAAGGGCGACACCCTGTTGAACCTCGCGTGCTATCAGGAACAGCGGGACGCGGTGGCCCTGCTGCTGGAACACGGCGCGGACACCGAACGCGTGAGCGACATGGGGTTCACCGCTCTCGTGTGCGCGGTGTTCCGCGGCAACGAGGAGATCACGCGCATGCTGCTCGACGCCGGCGCGGGCCAGGCCACCGGCCACCAGCACGCGCAGGACGTGGCCCGGGTCTTCGGGCAGGAACACCTCCTGCCGCTGCTGCAGGAGCGGGAGTCGCGCGAGGACTGAGCGCCGCGGCGTCGTTCAGCGCGCGAAGTCCAGGAACCTCCGGGCGAGGTCCGCGCCGCCGTTGGCCTCGCGTGCGACGACCATGATCGTGTCGTCCCCGGCAATGGTGCCGAGCACCTCGGGGAGCAGCGAGTGGTCGATCGCCGAGGCGAAGTACTGCGCGGCCCCGGGCGGGGTGCGCAGGATCACGAGGTTGGCGCTGCCCTCGGCCGTCACGAGCAGCTCGCGGCACAGCGTGGCCAGTTTTGCGTCCGTGCTCTGACGGGTGACGCCGCTGGTCGGGGACCGGTCCACCCCCGCCTGGGGGACCGCGTAGACCATGCCCCCGCTCGCGGAGCGCACGCGCACCGCCTCGAGTTCCACGAGGTCCCGGGACAGGGTCGCCTGGGTCACCTGGATGCCGTCCGCCGCGAGCAGTTCGGCCAGTTCGGCCTGCGAGTGGACGTCTCCCCCGGTCACCAGTTCGAGGATCCGGGCCTGGCGCGCCGTCTTGGTCGTGGGGATGCTCACCGCGCCCCCTCCCGGCGCAGGGCGGCGGGCAGGTCCGCGGACAGTCCCGAGGAATCCAGCAGGAACGTCAGCAGGGCCTTCTGCGCGTGCACCCGGTTCTCGGCCTCGTCCCACACCCGGGACGCGGGACCGTCGATCACGTCCGCGGCGACCTCGAAGCCGCGGTAGGCGGGCAGGCAGTGCAGGAACACGGCGTCGTCGGCCGCGAGCGCCATGGCCTCGGAGGTCACCGAGTACGGCGTGAAGATCTGCGCGCGCTCGGCCTTCTCGCTCTCCTGGCCCATGGACACCCACGTGTCGGTGACGACGGCGTCCGCGTCCTTCAGCGCCTCGCTCGCGTCCGTGGTCACGAGCACCGAGCCGCCGGTGAGCTCGGCGCGTTCGCGGGCCGCGGCGACGACGTCCTCGCGCGACAGATAGCCCTCCGGCCCGGCAACCCGCACGTGCATGCCGGCCGTGACGCAACCGAGCAGGTAGGAGTTCGCCATGTTGTTGGCGGCGTCCCCCAGGTAGACCAGGGTGCGCCCGGCCACGTCCCCGAACTCCTCGCGCAGCGTCAGCAGGTCCGCGAGGATCTGACACGGGTGGTAGTCGTCGGACAGGGCGTTGATCACCGGGACGTCGCTGAACTCGGCCATCTCCTCGAGCCCCGACTGGGCATACGTGCGCCACACGATCGCCGCGAGCATCCGGGAGAGCACCCGGGCGCTGTCCGCGACGGTTTCCTTGTGGCCCAGCTGGGATTCCCCCGGGTTGATGATCAGCGGGTTGCCGCCCAGGTCGCTCACCCCTGCCGCGAACGAGACGCGGGTGCGGGTGGAGGTCTTGTCGAAGATGATCCCCACGGTCTGCGGACCCGCGAGCGGGCGGCGGGAGAACCGGTCCGCCTTGAGCGCGGCGGCAAGGTCCAGGACCCCGGACTGTTCCTCGGGGGTGAGATCGGTGTCGACCAGGAAGTGACGGGGCACGGGGGATTCTCCTTCGGGTGTGGTGCTGTCCGGGGCTCAGCGGGCGCGGACGGTATCGAGCAATTGCGGCAGGGCCTCGACGAACGTGTCCGCCTGCTCCGCGGTGATGATGAGAGGCGGCGCCAGACGCAGCGTGGTGGGTCCGGTGGCGTTGAGGATGAATCCCGCCTCGCGCGCGGCCGCGACGACGCGCTGGGCCACGGGGTCCCCGGTGGCCCCGGCGTTCTCCGCGTCCTCGGCGTTCTCCGCGACGAGGTCCACGCCGATCAGCAGACCGTACTGGCGGACCTCTCCCACCCCGGGGACCTCCCGCAGCCGCTGCGCGAGGTGGGCTCCCACATCCCGGGCGTTGTCGAGCAGGTTCTCGTTCTCGAGGGTCGTGACGGTCGCGAGCCCCGCGGCCATCGCCAGGGGGTTGCCCCCGAACGTAGTGCCGTGCTGGCCCGCTCCCAGCAGGGCCGAGACCTCCGGTCCCGCCGTGAGCATGGCCCCCACGGGGAACCCGCCGCCGAGCCCCTTGGCGAACGTCACCGCGTCCGGGAACTCACCCTCGGGCAGCTGGGCGGTGGCGGCGAGCCACGCCCCGGTGCGGCCCATCCCGGATTGCACCTCGTCCACGATCAGCAGTGCACCGTGCTCGCGCGTGAGCCTGCGGGCCAGGGCCAGGAACCCCTCGGGCAGCCCGTGCACGCCGGCCTCACCCTGGACGGGTTCCACGATCACCGCACTCACGGTGTCGTCGAGTTCCCGCTCGAGGGCCTCCGCCGTGGCCGGGATGTGGGTGACCCCGGCGGGCAGCGGTTCGAACGGCTCGCGGTAAGCAGCCTTGGCCGTGAGCGCCAGGGATCCCATGGTCCGGCCGTGGAACGAGTTTTCCAGTGCGAGCACGCGCGTCCGGGGCTGACCCTGGGCATCCGGGTGCGCGCGGCCGTGACGACGCGCGAGCTTGAACGCGGCCTCGTTCGCCTCGGAGCCGGAATTCGCGAAGAACACGTGGGAGCCCTCGGGCGCCCCCGTGACCTTCAACAGTTTCTCGGCCAGGTGGATACTGCCCGGGGACGTGAACAGGTTGGAGATGTGCGCGAGGGTTCCCGCTTGCTCCGAGACGGCCCGCACCCACGCCTGGTGCGCGTGGCCCAGGGCGTTCACGGCGATCCCCGCGAGCAGGTCCAGGTACCGCTTGTCGTTGGCGTCCGTGACGTACACGCCCTCGCCCGACACGAGCACGAGTGATGGATCCCCGAACACCCCCAACAGGTGTTCCTTGTAGTCCCCCAGCAGTTCGTCCTGGTTGCTCATGAGTGCTCAACTCCGTCCGGTGTGACCTCTGTGCCGATACCCGTGTCCGTGAAGATCTCCAACAGGGACGAGTGTTCCGTGCGCCCGTCCACGATGCTCGCGCGCGGCACACCGCCGTCCACCGCTCGCAGGGCCGCCCGCATCTTCGGAATCATCCCCGATTCGAGTCCGGGCAGCATCTCACGCAGTTCCGCTGCGGACAGGGACGAGATTAGTGAGGACCGATCCGGCCAGTCCGCGTACAGGCCCTCGACGTCCGTGAGGGCCACGAACTTCTCCGCGCCCAGGGCAACGGCGACCTCGGCGGCCGCCGTGTCCGCGTTGACGTTGAGGACCTGGCCCGTGAGCGCACCCCGCCCCGCGGCGTCGTCGTCCGCATCCGCCAGTTCGGGCGCGATCGAGGCGATCACCGGGATCTTGCCGATGTCCAGCAGCTGCTCGACCGCGACCGTGTTGACGCGCGTGACGGTACCCACGAGACCGAGGTCCAGGGGCGCGCCGTCGGACCCGGTGCGGACGCGACGAGCCTGCAGCAACCCGGCGTCCTCCCCGGACATGCCCACGGCGTACGGTCCGTGCGCGTTGATCAGGCCCACGAGTTCCCGCCCCACCTGGCCCGTGAGGACCATGCGGATGACCGACATGGCCTCGGGCGTGGTCACGCGCAGACCGTCCTTGAACTCGGACGGGATGTTCAGCGAGTCGAGCATCGCGCTGATCTGGGGGCCGCCGCCGTGGACCACGACCGGTCGGATGCCCACGTGGCGCAGGAAGACCATGTCCTCCGCGAAGGCGCGACGCAGGTCGTCGTTGATCATGGCGTTGCCGCCGTACTTGAAGACCATGGTGGAACCCGTGTAGCGCTGGATCCACGGCAGGGCCTCCATGAGGGTCTCCGCCTTGGAGCGGGCCGTCTCGTACCTGGTGTTATCGCTGAGTCGTGACATGGTGGGCGCGCTAACTGGAGTAGGCGCTGTTCTCCTCGACGTAGTCATGGGTGAGGTCATTGGTCCACACGGTCGCGCTCGCGTCCCCGGCCTTGAGGTCGATGAGGACGTCAACGGCGCGCGACGCCGCGAGGTCCACGCCCTCGCGCGGGTCACCGATCGCGCCGTTGCGGCACACGGTCACGCCGTTGATGGTGACGTCGATCCGATCGGGGTCGAACTGGGCTTCCGTGGTTCCCACCGCCGAGAGCACGCGGCCCCAGTTGGGGTCGTTGCCGAACACCGCCGTCTTGAACAGGTTGGAGCGGGCCACCGTGCGCGAGACGTCCTCCGCCTCGGTCTCCGTGGCCGCGCCCACCGTGGTGATCGCGATGTCGTGGGAGGCACCCTCCGCGTCCGTGATCAGCTGTTGCGCAAGGCTGTGGCACACCGCGGTCAGTGCCCGGGTGAATTCCCCCTGCTCGGGCGTCCGCTGCGAGGCACCCGAGGCCATGAGCGTTACGGTGTCGTTGGTGGACATGCACCCGTCCGAATCCGCGCGGTTGAACGTGACCCGGCACGCCTCGGCGAGCGCAGCGGACAGCGCGTCCGCGGGCAGGACGGCGTCGGTCGTGAGGACAACGAGCATCGTGGCGAGCCCCGGGGCGAACATGCCCGCGCCCTTGGCCATGCCACCCACGGTCCAGCCGTCCCCGCTCACGCACGCCTGCTTGGGCACGATGTCGGTGGTCATGATGGCCTGCGCCGCACTCAGACCCGCTTCCCGGCCCTGCGCGAGCTCGGTCACGACGCGCGGGACACCCCCGCGCATCACCTCCATGGGCAGTTGCTCACCGATCAATCCCGTGGAGCACACGAGCACGTCCCCCGCACCGATGCCCAGCTGTTCCCCCACGAGTTTCGCGGTGGCGTGGGTGTTCTGGAATCCCCGCGGTCCCGTGCACGCGTTCGCCCCGCCGGAGTTGAGGATCACGGCCCGGGCGGTGCCCTGGCGGATCACTTCCCGGGACCAGTGGACGGGCGCTGCCGCCACGCGGTTCGAGGTGAACTGGGCGGCCGCCGCGTAGTCCGGTCCGTTGTTGACCACGAGGGCCAGGTCCTTGCCGCCGGACTTCTTGAAGCCGGCCTCGACACCCGCGGCGGTGAATCCCGCGGCGGCACACACGCCGGCGTCGGTGCTCACGGGGATGTCGGGAACGGGGTTGTGGGAGGTCATGGGTTCTCCTGTCGGGGAGCGGTCACTCGGGCGACTCTTGGCGGTGGTCCGTTCGGGCGGTTCCGGTGTCGGGGCCCGTGCGGACCCACGCGGGTGAACGGCTCAGGGTGCGATGCCCTGCCCGGTCAGTCCGGTGGTCTCGGGCAGACCGAGAGCGAGGTTCATCGACTGCACCGCCGCCCCGGCCGTGCCCTTGGTGAGGTTGTCGATGGCCGCGCTGACGATCAGGCGCCCCGCGTGCGGGTCCACCGCGAACTGCAGCACCGCGTGATTGGACGCGGTCACGGCCTTGGTCGTCGGCCACTGGCCCTCGGGGAGCACGTGGATGAACGGCTCGGTGCCGTACGCGGCGTCGTACACCTCGCGGACGCGCTCCGCATCCACCCCGGAGCGCAGCCGCGCGGTCGCCGTCGTGAGAATCCCGCGTGGCATGGGCGCGAGGGTGGGCGTGAAGGAGACGGAGACGTCCTGACCGCCGGCCCAGCCGAGGCCCTGCTCGATCTCGGGCGTGTGCCGGTGCCCGCCGCCCACGCCGTACGGGGACATCCCGCCCATGGTCTCGGCGCCGAGCAGGTGGGGTTTGACGGACTTACCGGCCCCGGACGTCCCCGAGGCGGAGACGATCACCATGTCCTCGGGTTCCACGAGGCCCGCTGCCACCGCGGGGGCCAGGGCGAGCAGCGAGCCCGTGGGGTAGCACCCGGGCACCGCAATGCGCGTGGCTCCGGTCAGCTGGTCCCGCTGCTTGTGCCCCTCGGGGTTGACGATGAGTTCTGGCAGGCCGTAGGGCCACGTTCCGGCGTGCTCGCTGCCGTAGAACGCGCGCCACGCCTCGGCCGAGGCGAGCCGGTGGTCCGCACCGGCGTCGATCACCACGGTGTCCTCGGGCAGTTGCGCCGCCACGTCCGCGGACTGGCCGTGCGGCAGGGCCAGGAAGACGACGTCGTGCCCGGCCAGGTTCCCCGCGGTGGTCTCCACGACCTCGCGGTCCGCGAGCGCGTGCAGGTGGGGTTGCAATGCCCCCAGGCGCTGACCCGCCGAGGAATGGGCGGTCACGGTGGCGATCTCGATCTCCGGATGCCCACAGAGGAGGCGCAGCACCTCCCCTCCGGCGTAACCGGTGGCTCCCGAAACGGCTGCGGTGTAGGTCATGGGCCCACCTTATCGTATTTCTATGCAGGGTAGTCAATATTTATGCATGCCGGGCGGGCGCAGTGTGACCTCGAGTGGTGCCCCACCTTGAAGCGGACGCGCGGTGACACGAGACTGGCAGTCAAGGTGCCGCGCCCGGATTGTTCGAGATACGGGCGCGGTCAGAGTACGAAGTCCGTAGAACGAAAGGGCTAGCACCCATGAGCGAGACAACCATGCAGGCCGTCATGGCCGAGGAAGCCGGCGGACCGGAGGTATTACGGGCGCGCGACGTCGCCGTACCCGAACCGGGCCCCGGACAGCTGCTCGTGCGCACCGAGGCCACGGGCGTGAACTTCATCGAGACCTACCAGCGCTCCGGCATGTATTCGGTGGACTTCCCGTTCACCCCGGGCTCGGAGGGCGCGGGCGTGATCGAGGCCGTGGGCTCCGATGTTCCCGACGACGCCGCCGTCGCCGTGGGCGCGCGGGTGGCCACCGCCGAGGCGTCCGGGACGTACGCGCAGTACTTCCTCGTGGACGCGGACAAGGCGCTGCCCGTGCCCGACGACATGGACCCGCAGATCGCCGGCGCACTGCCGCTGCAGGGATTGACCGCGCACTACCTGGTGCGCTCCACGTTCCAGCTCACCCCGGACCACACCGCGGTGATCACCGCCGCGTCCGGCGGCGTGGGCGGGTTGGCGATCCAGCTCATGAAGCGCATCGGGGCCACGGTCATCGCGCTGACGTCCACGCCCGAGAAGGCCGAAACGGCCCGGGGCCTGGGCGCGGACCACGTCCTCCCCTACGAGAACTTCGCCGAGAAGGTGCGGGAACTCACGGGCGGGCGCGGCGCGGACGTCGTGTACGACTCCGTGGGCAAGTCCACGTTCGACGAATCCATCAAGGCCACCCGCGTGCGGGGTACCACGGTGCTCTTCGGCGGTTCCTCCGGGCAGGTACCGCCGTTCGACCTGCAGCGGCTCAACAGCTCCGGTTCCCTGTACGTGACCCGTCCCTCGCTCGCGTACTACACGCTCGACCGGGACGAACGCACATGGCGCTGGGGTGAGCTGATGGACGCCGTGAGCGCCGACGAGCTCACGGTTCGCGTGGGCGGCACACACGCACTCGCCGACGCCGCCGAGGCCCACCGCGATCTCGAAGGCCGCGGCACCCAGGGGAAGCTACTCCTTCTCCCGTAAGGTGCGTCGCGAACACGATGAAGGGGCCGGATCCGATAACGGATCCGGCCCCTTCTGCTCGCCGAGAGAACTCACACCCCCGGGCGCACCCCTCGGTGGACCCGGCGCACGCCCCACACGGTCAGGGCGACTGCCGCGAGCGCGGCCACTCCCAGGGCCCCGGCCTTGACCCGCTGCCCCGTGACGGTGGAGTCCGTGACCCCGTCCATCCCGTAGCTGCCGGGCTCGTCGGTTTCCACGACCCGCAGGGTTCCGTCCTGCACCGCGAGCAGGGCGTCCACCTGCTGCGGGAAGTCGGAGTCCTGCACACCGTTCTGGGTGCCGCGGAACGTGATCTGGTTCCCCTCGGTCTTCTTGACGGGATCGTCGAGCCGGTTGTCGAACGGGTAGCGTTCGGTCAGCTCGTTCTTGGGCATGATGCCCGCGTAGATCCCGTTGTAGTCCTGGGTCACGAGGTCCTTGGTGAGTGTCTGGTACGTCCCGGAGACGACCATCGACTCCCCCGCCCACTCCTCCAGCCGGGAGGCCTTGTCGAAGGACAGCGCCGAGAGCAGCCCCAGCAGCAGGCTCACCACGGCGCCCAGCAACACGATGAGGACGATCCACCATCCTCGGGCACCACCGGGTCGGGTGTCCTGGTCGTGCTCGTCGAAAGCGATGAGTTCCTGGGCGTCGTGGCTCACGGTATGACTTCTCCTGGCTGGTGGGGGTGGTCAGCTTCGGATCTCGGCGCCGTGTTCGCGATGCGCGGCACTCACGGCGTTCTCACGGGCCTCGGAGGCCTCGTCCGCGGTGAGGGTGCGATCCGGGGCGCGGAACCGCAGCGCGATCGCCACGGACTTCTTGCCCTCGGGGATGCCCTTGCCCGCGTACACGTCGAAGACCTCAGCCGCTTCGAGCAACTCACCCGCGCCGCGACGCACCGTGCTCAGCAGGTCCGCCGCGGGGACGTTCGCGTCCACCACGAGTGCGACATCCTGGGTGGCCGCGGGGTAACCCGAGATCGCCTGCGCGGTGACCGCCGAGGCCTCACGATCGAGCAGCGCCGAGAGGTCGAGTTCCACGGCGCACGTGCGCTCGGGCAGACCCTGGGCCGCGACGAGCTTGGGGTGCAGCTCTCCCGCCATACCGATCACGGCGCCGTCCTGAGTGCTCAGCTGCGCAGTGCGCCCGGGGTGGAACGCGTGATGCGAGCCCTGGGTGACCCTCAGCTCCACGCCCACGCTGCGTGCGGCGAGCACGGCGACGTCGAGCGCGTCCTGCCAGTCCAGGGTGCGCGGCGCAACCCACGGGCCTGCAGCGGCGTCGTGCCCCGTGAGCACCGCGGCGAGCCTGCGCGGCTGGTCGGGGACGGCGGCGTCGAGCCGTTCGAGCTCCGGAGCGGCCGGGCGCACGCCGAGCGGCGGGATGGGCTGGGTGTCCGGGGTGTAGCCGTCCGCGAGGAACACGTGGCCCATCTCGTAGAGGGCCAGGTCCCGCAGTCCGCGCGAGTGGTTGCGCTTGAGCACCTCGAGCAGCCCGGGCAGGATGCTCACCCGCAGCAGGGACTGGGCCTCGCTGATGGGGTTCGCGAGCTTGATCGACGCCACGTGCTCACCGTCCGCGCTGCCCCACAGGTCGTTGTCCGCCTGGGACACGAACGGGTAGCTGAGCACCTCGGTGAGCCCGGCGGCCGCGAGCGTGTTGGCCACGCGGCGTCGCGCGGCCTGCGAGCGCGTGAAGCCGCGCCCGGGAGGCGCCACGGGGAGGCGATCGGGGATCTTGTCGTAGCCGTCCAGACGCGCGACCTCCTCGACGAGGTCCTCCTTCTCGAGCAGATCCGGGCGCCACGACGGCGGGACCACGGTCCAGCCGTCCGCGGTCTCCGTGACCTCGGCGCCGATGGCCACGAGGCTGCGCTCGACGACCTCTGGAGAGTAGTCCACTCCAACGCGCGCCGCAGGGTAGCCCGCGGGCAGCTCGATCGCGGCGGGGCGGTCCGTGTGGTCCACGTCCGTGACCCGCCCGGAGTCCGTGCCGCCGGCCAGCTCCACGAGGAGGTCGACGACGCGCTGCGCAGCAACCGGTGCGAGCTGCGGGTCCACGCCGCGCTCGTATCGCTTGGACGCCTCCGAGGGCAGCTTGTGGCGGCGGGCGGTGCGGGCGATCGAGACCTCGTCGAAGCGCGCGGCCTCCACGAGCACGCGCGTGGTGTTCTCCCCGACCTCGGTCGCAGCACCGCCCATGACGCCGGCGAGGCCCACGGGACCGGACTCGTCCGCGATCACGAGGTCCTCGGAGTTCAGCTCACGGGACTTGTCGTCCAGCGTGGTCAGCTTCTCTCCCGCCCGCGCACGGCGCACGGTGATCCCGCCCTGCAGGGTGTCTGCGTCGTAATTGTGGATCGGCTGGCCGTACTCGAGCATCACGTAGTTGGAGATGTCCACGGGCAGGCTCAGGGAGCGGATCCCGGCCAGGCGCAACCGGGACACGAGCCATGGCGGGGACGGGATGGACGGGTCCACGTTCTCCACGATGCGCACCGCGAAGCGGTTGCATCCCGCGCGGCCGTGGATCGGGGCGTCGTCGGACACGGTCACGGGGAACCCGTCCTCGGTGGACGCGGGCACCCGCGGCGCGAGCTCCGCCACGGGATCCGTGAACGGTGCGCGCACCGCGTGGCAGTACTCGCGGGCGATCCCGCGGATCGAGAACGCGTACCCGCGGTCCGGGGTCACGTTGACCTCTGCCGCCGAGTCGTAGAGACCCAGCAGCTCCAGGGCGTCGGAGCCGATCTCGGGGTCCAGCCCGATCCGAGACAGCACCAGGATGCCGTCGTGGTCGTCGCCAATGCCGAGCTCGCGCACGGAGGCGATCATGCCTGCCGAGATGTGGCCGTAGGTCTTGCGCGCGGAGATCCGGAAGTCACCCGGCAGCACCGCACCCGGAAGGGCGACGACCACCTTGTCACCCACCGAGAAGTTGTGGGCACCGCAGATGATTCCCTGGACGCCCGAGGGGTCGATGCCCTTGCCCGTCAGCGTCTGCTCATGGCCCTCCGGCACCACGCGCACGGAGCACCAGTTCACGGTCTTGCCGTTGGAGTGGGTCTCGGGCTCCATGGAGAGCACCTGGCCCACCACGATCGGACCGGAGAGGGAGTCGGAGGGGCGGTGGACGTCCTCCTCCTCAAGACCCACCTTCACGAGGGTGGCCAGGACGTCCTCCGCGGTGGCGTCCTCGGGAACGGGCGCGTACTCACGCAGCCATGACAAAGGAACTCGCATTGCTCTAGATCTCCATCCCGAAGTGTTCGCTGAAGCGGACGTCGCCCTCGACCATGTCGTGCATGTCCGGGACGTTGTTGCGGAACATCAGGGTCCGCTCGATGCCCATGCCGAACGCGAACCCCGAGTAGCGCTCGGGGTCGATCCCCGCGGCCCGCAGCACGTTGGGGTGCATCATGCCGCAGCCACCCCACTCAATCCACCGCGGTCCGCCCTTGGCGGTGGGGTGCCACACGTCCAGCTCCGCGGAGGGTTCGGTAAAGGGGAAGTAGTTGGGCCGCAACCGGATCGCGGCCTCCGGGCCGAACATGGTGCGCGCGAAGTGGGTGAGGGTGCCCTTGAGGTCCGCCATGGACAGCCCTTCGTCCACGGCGATGCCCTCCACCTGGTGGAACACGGGGGTGTGGGTCGCGTCCAGTTCATCCGTGCGGTAGGTCTTGCCCGGGCACACCACATACACCGGCAGCTCGCGCTCCAGCAGCGAGCGCATCTGCACCGGCGAGGTGTGGGTGCGCAGCACCAGGTGTGACGACGGCGGGTCCACGAAGAACGTGTCCTGCATCTGCCGCGCCGGGTGGTCCGGCTTGAAGTTCAGCGAGTCGAAGTTGAACCACTCGTGCTCGAGCTCCGGTCCCTCCGCGACCTCCCAGCCCATGCCCACGAAGATGTCCCCAATGTGGTCCATCAGGTTGGTCAGGGGATGCCGTCCGCCCAGCCGACGACGCCGCGTGGCCGCCGTGACGTCCACCGCTTCCTCCACAAGGATGCGGGCATCCCTCTCCTCCTCGAGCACGGTGGCGCGTGCCGCGAGTGCCTTGTTCACGCGTCCGCGGGCCTGCCCCACCAGCTTGCCCGCGGTGGCCTTGGCGGCCTTGTCCAGCTCACCGATCGCACGGTTGGCCAGCGCCAGCGGGGATTTCTCCCCCGTGTGGGCCAAGCGAACGGTCTTCAGCTCGGAGAGGTCGGCGGCGGCCTCGATCTCACGTAGTGCGTGCTCGACGGCGGCCGTCACCCCGGCCTCGTCGGTGGGGTCCACCGCGGCGGACGGTGTGGTCTCGGACATGGTTTCTCGCGTTCCTACTGGCGGACGGTGTTCTCACGAGCTCGCTCCCCTTGCGGGTGAGCCGCTTCCGTGCAAATGCCCGCAGCGTGGCCGGTGCGGGCAGGGTCAGTCTAGTGGAGTGATTCGAGGTGCCGCCCAACCTGAGGCACCTCACGCGCTACAGGATGACCGCCCGCTGACCAACCGCACCCCGAATTCCTCGTTCGGGGCCGCCACGACGACGGCAGGTTCTTGATGGGCACTGTCACTATCACCTCACGGCCAGGAGATCAGATGCTCCTTGAGTGTCCGGGCGCTCTCCTCCAACGGGATCGCGTCGTTGGCGACGGCGAGCACCAGATCGAACGCTGTATCGGTGTCGAAATCATGCCGATAGTCGTTGAGCCCGAGGAAGACGACCATGAGCGTCCACGCCGTCCGCTTGTTCCCATCCACGAGGGCGTGGTTGCGAATCAGTGACTCCAGTAACGCAGCTGCTTTCAGTTCGATCGCGGCGTAGGCATCCTCACCGAACACCGTGGTCGCGGGTCTGGCGAGTGCCGAGGCGAGGAGGCCGACGTCGCGGACATGGAACCCGAAGTGGTCGATGACGTAGAGGGCGTCGGCGAGGTCGGGGTACGCCGTCACGCGTCTTCGAGTCGCTTCAGCAACTGGGCGTCGTGCGTCTCGACGAATCGGAGGGTATCGTCAACGAGATGACGGCGGGTGTGGCGCTCGACGATGAGCTGGGCCCCCTGGAGGAGCAGAGAGCTCTTGGACGTGTGTTCGGCGGCGGCGATCTCATCCAGCCGGCGATTCAGATCCTCGGGAAGTCGCACGTTGATGGCCATGACTCATGGTACCAAAGCGGTACCACCCCCGTTGCCCTGTAGCGGGGCCCACGAAGAACGTGTCCGCCAACTCCCGGGCCGGGTAGTTCGGCGGCGGATGAACGGACGCACCAACGGCCGCGCCGTGAGTGCAGCCCACCGCCATGGGGCACGAGCTCAGCCCCGTGCTGAGACGCATTCTCCGGACGTCCCCACGGCTCGCTGAATGAAAGCCACGTTGGGTAGATCCGGCCAGTACGGAAGGAACGTGCCGGAATCAGGGTGAACATCCATTGGTCCCAGGCTGTACCAGACCGGGATTCACGTGGGTGACTGCTGACTCGGCGAGGTCACGGAGCGATCCGCTCCAGCAGTGCACGCACGATCGGCACGTCCGCGGGGATCCACGGCAGAGCCAGGACAGTGTCTGGGTCATGGAGCGGAACCCACCGCACGGCCAGGTGATCTGCGCCCACCACGGGTGCGTCCGCCGTGGTTCCGGTCCACACGCGCATCGCGGCCTTCTCGGACAGTGGCCACCCCTGGGCATGGGGGCCGAAGATCTCATCCAGTAGTTCCACCCGCACCGACAGCTCCTCCGCGCATTCGCGCACGAGTGCTTCCTCGGCGCTCTCCCCCGGTTCCTGTTTCCCGCCCGGGAACTCCCACAGTCCGCGCAGATCCTCGGGGTAGGCCCGCTGGGCGGCGAGGAACGCGGTGGGGTGTTGCGCGTCGTCGAGCAGGGCCACTCCGACCACCTGGGTCCGGAAGCGCGCGGGAAGAACGGAAGTCATAGTGCCCAGTGTGTCATCGGCGCTTCACAGAACGCCGTGAGCACGGGTCAGCGATCCGCGATCCGGCGCTGGGCCTGCGCCGACGCATACAGGCACACGGTCGCGGCGGTGGCCACGTTGAGCGATTCGGCGGCCCCGTACAGCGGCACCGCCACGGACAGATCCGCCGCCTCGACCTCCGCCTCGGACAGTCCCTGCGCCTCGTTGCCGAACAACCACGCGGTGGGCTGTTCGAGGGGGTACGCCACGTCCCCCGCGGGAGTGCCCGCGGCGCGCAACACCGCGGCGTCGGCCAGCTCGGAGACCGTCACGGAGGCGTAGCCGTCCGCGGCGAGCACACCGATACCGTGTTCGCGGGCCGCGGCGACGACATCGGCGAGTTCCACGCCCGTGAACACCGGGACGTGGAACAGCGACCCCGCCGAGGAGCGCACGGATTTCGGGTTGAACGGGTCCACGGTGCCCGGGGTGCACAGCACGGCGTCCGCGCCGGCGGCGTCCGCGGTGCGGATCACGGTACCCGCGTTGCCCGGGTCCTGCACCCGGACCAACACGCCGACCAGACGTGCGGCACCGAGGGCGCGAGCGGCGTCGTCAGAGGCGTCCGACGCAGAGGAAGGGAACCGGCACACCGCGAGCATCCCCTGCGGCGTGACCGCATCGGTCATGGCCGCCAGGACCTCCGGGGTGACCGCCCGGACGAACACGTCACCGCGGTCGGCGAGCGCGGCGAGATCCGCGGCGATCCCCGGATGCCGGTCGAGCTCCTGCAGGGTCACGTACACGGCGTCGAGCCTCGGCAACCCGGCAGCGGGGGAATCCGCGAGCGCGAGACGGACCGCCTCGCGCACGTTCTGCGGGCCCTCGGCGCGGAACAATCCGCGCTTGGAACGCATCGAGCGCCTGGTCAACGCGGCCACGTCCTTGACCCGATCGGCTCGGGGGTTGGACAGCAACCGGTCTTCCAGGCGCTCGACGAACGTCACAGCGGCACTCAGGCGGCGGTGCGGGGCGCGGAGGTGTCCTCCGGCAGGGCGTCCTTGGCCACGCGGACCAGGGTCGCGAACGCGTTCTCGTCGCTCACGGCCAGCTCGGCCAGCATGCGACGGTCCACCTCGACCTCAGCGGCCTTCAGGCCCTGGATGAAGCGGTTGTAGGTCAGACCATTCGCGCGGGCGGCGGCGTTGATGCGCTGGATCCACAGCCGACGGAAGTCGCCCTTCTTCTTGCGACGGTCGTTGTAGGAGTAGGTGTACGAGTGGAGCATCTGCTCCTTGGCCTTGCGGTACAACCGGGACCGCTGACCGCGGTAGCCCGAGGCCTTCTCCAGAACTTCACGACGCTTCTTGTGGGCGTTGACCGCCCGCTTCACACGTGCCACGTGCGTACTCCTAACGATTCGGTTCCGACCCCTGCCGGAACATGACTACCCGCCGCGCAAACGCGGCGCTGACGAAATGGAAGAGGAAGGGCCTACTTGGCCAGCATCCGCTTGATGGCCTTGGCCTCACCCGGGGTGGAGACGATCTGGTCGCCCGCGAGACGGCGGGTCAGACGCGAGGACTTGTGTTCCAGGTAGTGGCGGCGGTTGGCCTGCTGGCGCTTGACCTTGCCCGAACCGGTGAGCTTGAAACGCTTCTTGGCACCGCTGTGGGTCTTCATCTTCGGCATGGTGGCCGTCTCCTTTTACATCGACCGGTGGGGCACACCGGTGGGTCGCGGCACACGGCCGCGACCACGCTGGTGTCGGGCGATCACACGCCCAACGTTGTCAATTCCTGTGCCGGGATTACTTCTTGGCGGGCCCGGGCTTGAACGCCCCGGGCTTCGGTGCCGCGGGCTTGGCCGCCGCGCTCGGCTTCGCGGGTGCGGGCTTCGCACTCGGCTTCGCGCTTGCAGCGGGCTTGGGGCTCGCTGCGGGCTTGGGTGACGACGCCGATGCGGTACCCGCCTGCGCCGCCGTCGGCTTGGCCGCCGTGACCTTGGTGTCCGCGGTGTCCTGTTGTGCAGGAGCCTCGGGCTGCGCCGGAGCCTGGGTGGCTTCGGTACCGGACGCCGGCGCCACGGTCTCCTGGACCTTGTCCTCCGCTGCGATGGGAGCGCTCTGCGAGCTCTCCGCCTGCGCGGTGGCGGCCTGACGCAGTTCCGCCGGGAACGCATCCCCGATGGACTGGGTCACGGACTCGGCCTTGGAAGTGTCCACCCGCTGCTTGCGCTGGTTCTCGGACTGCGACTTCTCCCGCTGCTTCTGCTTGCGGGCCTCGGCGCGAGCCTCCGCCTTGTTCTTGAGCGGACCGATGACCATGACCATGTTGCGACCGTCCACGCGGGGCGCGGTCTCCACGGCACCGACCTCGGCGACGTCGTCCGCGAGCCGCTCGAGCAGACGCACGCCCATCTCGGGGCGCTGCTGCTCACGACCACGGAACTGGATCATGGCCTTGACCTTGTCCCCCGCGGAGAGGAAGCGCTTGGCGTGGCCCACCTTGGTCTCGTAGTCGTGCGTGTCGATCTTCAGACGGAAACGCACTTCCTTGAGCACCGTGTTGGCCTGGTTCTTGCGCGCCTCACGAGCCTTGACCGCGGCTTCGTACTTGTACTTGCCGAAGTCCATGAGCTTGGCCACGGGGGGCTTGGCGTTGGGTGCGACCTCGACCAGATCGAGATCCGATTCTCGGGCCAGCCGCAGCGCGTCCTGAACGCGAACGATGCCGACCTGCTCGCCGCCAGGTCCGACCAGGCGGACTTCCGGGACACGGATTCTGTCATTGATACGTGGATCGCTAATGCCAAGCTCCTGAGTTCGTGGGTTTCCCCGTGGTTGGGTCCTGGACCACAACGAAAAACCTCCGCTGCGGCACGCGCGAGCGGAGGTGAGAACCACACAGGGACCGGCACGACACGATCGCCGCTGGGACGTCATGTTCGTTCGGTCACGAACCCGGGCACCTGGTGCCGAGTGATCGCGTCATTCGGCGGGCGGCGGCGGGTGGGAGTCATCTCCGCTTGCACACTGCCCACCAATATAACCCATCCGGGGGCGTGGAGGCCAGTCGAGGGACGGCCCCGCGCCGGGCGATCCCGCTGTTCTACAGTGGTCCCATGTCCGAGCAGCCGCGCTCCGAGCGCTTCGAATTCACCGACACCGCATCGTCCCCGGGCACCGCCCACGGTCACGCCGCCGCCCACGACCACGGCGCCTCCGATCCCGGTGCACTGCCCGACGAGACGCTCGCGGAGGTGAACAACCAGATGCGTGACATCGCCGAGGTCCCCGCGGTCGAGGTCATCACGACCGCCGCCGTCCACCTGATGAGCGCCGCCGCCGTGAAGTGCGGTCTGGCCGCCGAGGAGAACGCCGAGGAACTCAAGGACCTGGACGAGGCGCGCAAGCTCATCATCGCCCTGGCGGGTCTGATCACCGCGGCCGCTCCTGAGATCGGTTCCCAGCACGCGGGCCCGTTGCGCGACGGCCTCAAGTCCCTGCAGCTCGCATTCCGCGAGGCCTCCCCGTTCCCCGACGCTCCCGGCGCCGGGCCCGGCGAGAAGTTCACGGGCCCGGTCTACGGCTGAGCATCCAACCCGTCATGAGGACGCGGCGCGCGACCTGTGGTCGCGCGCCGCGTTCGTCGTATCGGCCTCACACGTTCACGTCAGGCGGTGAGCCGGACCTCGATCGAATCCACCGCGTCCGCCATGACGGGCTGAGCCGCGAGCCGCTGCTGGTAATGCCCCACTGCTGCCTGAACCTGCTCCGTGGATAGCCCCGCCCTCAGCTGCAGGGTGACCGTGAGTTCAGGTCCTTCTCCCCCGCCGCGTAGCGTAGCGCCGTCGGACCGCGCGGCATTCACACCGCGGCCCGGGCCAGCGAGCGCGGCCACGATCTCCGGGCGCCCGAGTGCCGCGCGCGTCACGGCGTCGTCCACCGCGAAATCCCGGTACGACGGCGCCCACGCGTGTCCCTGCGCCACGGCCCACAAGGCGGGGCGTCGGACCACGAAGGCCGGATCCGTTCCCGGATCCACGACGAGCAGCGCGGAGCCGTCCTGCACCGCTGACAGCGCGGCACGGCGGATGTCCGCGGCGACCGGACGGGCCCGGGAGTTCCACCGGGTCAATGCGTCGGTGGACGTGAACACGGGCAGGGCCTTGCGGCCGTCGGCGGCCTGCAGGCTCACGAGCGCCATGTCCGCTTCCTTGTCCGAGACCAGACCGTCCTCCGTGATGTGGGACCGGGAGACCTGCGCCACGATGGGCACGAACACCCGGATCCCGGCGAGCGCGGCCACGACCTCTTCCTCGCTCGCGGCACCCGCGCGCCATGCGTCAAGTGCGCGGGAGACCTTCGGGTCCGCGGTGCCCGGATCGTCGGGGAACTGGTGGGTGTGGCTCGTGCCCTCCCCCAGATTGCGGCCCTCCCACGCCTGCCCGCCGGTATCCGTGGGGCCACCGGCCGAACGCAGCTGGGCGGCGATGTGCGCGGGGAGGGCGCGAGCGCCGTCGGCCCCGGCAACGCGTGCGGCGCGGTCGGAAGCCGCGGTGTCACCGCGCCCGGAGGGCGGGTGGGGCTCGCGTCCGGACCCGCGATCTGCGTGGTGCTCAGGCACTCGGGCGACCGGCGACGTCCAGGGCTTCGGCCAGCGTGAACTTGCCGGCGTAGAGCGCCTTGCCCACGATCGCGCCCTCGACCCCGGCCGGCACGAGCTCGCGTAGCGCGGCGATGTCCTCGAGGGACGAGATCCCGCCCGAGGCCACCACGGGCTTGTCCGTGCGGCGGGCGACCTCGGCCAACAGCTCGGTGTTGGGCCCGCGCAGCGTGCCGTCCTTGGTCACGTCGGTGACCACGTACCGCGCGCAGCCGTCGGCCTCGAGGCGCTCCAGCACCTCCCACAGGTCGCCGCCGTCCTTGGTCCAGCCGCGCGCGGCGAGCGTGGTGCCGCGCACGTCCAGACCCACGGCGATCCGGTCCCCGTGCTCGGCGATCACGCGATGCGTCCACTCGGGGTTCTCGAGCGCCGCCGTGCCCAGGTTAATGCGCGCGGGGTCCAGGGACAGGACGCGCTCGAGGGACTCGTCGTCCCGGATCCCGCCGGACATCTCGATCTTGAGTTCGAGGTGCGCGGCGACCCGGCGCAGGACGTCGATGTTGTCACCGCGACCGAACGCGGCGTCGAGGTCCACGAGGTGCAACCATTCGGCGCCCGCGTCCTGCCACGCGAGGGCGGCCTCGAGCGGGTCGCCGTACCCGGTCTCGGAGCCGGCCTCCCCCTGGACCAGGCGCACGGCCTGGCCGCCTTGAACGTCCACCGCGGGCAGCAGTTCCAAACGGCGTTCGGTGGTCTCGGTCATGTCTCTCCTCACGTGGCGCCCGCGGGCGCCGTGGTGGTCCGGTGGTTGATTGGATTGTCGCGGTGCGGCGCGCGCCCCGTACCCGTTGACGACGGCACTACGCCCGGTTCACACGCTCGTGAACCACGAGTAGCCCCCGTAGCCGATCAACACGAGGGCCACAAACGCGAGCAACACCACACTCCACAGCGGCTTGCGCTGCTGATGGAAGGAGATCGCCCCGCCCACGAAGAACGCCCCCGCCACGAGCAGCAGCACCGATGCGGTCATGCCGGGACCCCCGAACCCGGTGCGGGGAAGCGCCCGTCCATGCGTCCGGTGCGCGGCAGCGTGGACAGCCAGTTGCGCAGCAGGGCGATCCCCGCCGCGGAGGACTTCTCGGGGTGGAACTGCGTGGCGCTCAACGGACCGTTCTCCACGGCGGCCACGAAGGGCGCCCCGTGCTCGGACCACGTGACGCCCGGGGGCGCCATGTGCTCGATGCTCCGGTCGAATTCCCACTCCCGCACCCCGTAGGAGTGCACGAAGTAGAACCGTTCGTCCTCGATGCCACGGAACAGCACCGAGCCCTCCGGCGGGCGCACCTCGTTCCAGCCCATGTGCGGGACCACGGGAGCGTCGAGTCGCTCCACGGTCCCGGGCCACTGGGCCAGTCCCTCGGACTCGTGACCGTGTTCCACGCCCCGGTCGAACATGACCTGCAGCCCCACGCAGATGCCCAACACCGGGCGGCCGCCGCTGAGCCGACGATCGATGAGCCGCGGAGCGTCCACCGCGCGCAGCCCCTCCATGACGGCCGCGAAGGCTCCCACGCCGGGGACCACGAGACCGTCCGCGTCCATGACGTCGCGCGGATCGGCGCTCAGCACGACCCGCGCGCCGGCCTCCTCGAGGGCGCGCACGGCAGAGCGCACATTGCCCGCACCGTAGTCCAGGACGACGACGCTCGGCGCCGCGATCATGTTCCGTCCCGCCCCGCTCACAGGGCACCCTTGGTGGACGGGACCACACCGGCCATGCGGACATCGGGCTCCACGGCCTCGCGCAGGGCGCGCGCCAGCGCCTTGAACTGGGCCTCCGCGATGTGGTGCGGGTCGCGACCGCGGATCAGTTCCACGTGCAGGCACAACTGGGCGTGGTAGGCCAGGGACTCGAAGACGTGACGGGTCATCGACCCGGTGAAGTGACCACCGATCAAGTGGTACTGCTGGCCCTCCGGCTCACCCGTGTGCACCACATAGGGCCGCCCGGACACGTCCACCACGGCGGACGCGAGCGCCTCGTCGAGCGGCACGGTGGCCTGTCCGAATCGACGGATTCCCCGCTTGTCCCCGAGTGCTTGACGCAGCGCATCACCCAGGACGATCGCGGTGTCCTCGACCGTGTGGTGGACGTCGACGTCCGTGTCCCCGTGGGCCTGGATGTCCAGGTCGATCAGGGAGTGCTTGGACAGTGCCGTGAGCATGTGGTTGTAGAACGGCACCGTGGTCTCGATCGAGGACGTACCCGTCCCGTCCAGGTCCAGGCTCACACGCACGGTGGATTCACTGGTCACGCGTTCCACCGTGGCGGTGCGGTGGTTCTCGACTGCGCTCATGAAAAACGACATCTCCTCGGGGACGGCGCCCGACGACGGCTCGGCGGGCGGGTCCAGTCTAGATGGCTGGGGTGGGAACCATGGGGCCGCGGCCCGACCGGTCCCACGGTTCGAGACAGGCCGACCCGGCCCTGCAACTCGGCTGGGACGGTCCCAGCTCAGGATCGGGCGAGGTAGGACTCCACGGCCTCGAGGAACGCGGTGGTCTCCGCTTCCGTCCCGGCGGTGACCCTTAGGTGGCCAGGGATCCCCACGTCCCGCACGAGGACGCCCTGGTCGAGCAGGCCCTGCCACATGGCGTGGGCGTCCCCGCCGCACTCGAAAAACACGAAGTTGGAATCGGACTCGGCGGGCGTCAGGCCCAGTCGCTTGAGCTCGTCCACGATCCGGTCGCGCTGCAGCTTGATGTCCTCGACCGTGCCGAGCAGCGTCTCGTGGTGGTCGAGAGCGGCCAGTGCGGTCGCCTGGGTCACCGAGGACAGGTGGTACGGCAAGCGCACGAGGCGGATGGCGTCCGCAACGGAGCGATCCGCGGCGAAGTACCCGAGCCGTGCACCCGCTAACGCGAACGCCTTGCTCATGGTGCGCGTGACGATGAGCCGAGGACGGCCGGGGAGCAAGGTCAGGGCCGAGGGGGTTCCGAAGCGCGCGAACTCGGCGTAGGCCTCGTCCACGACCACGATGGTGTTGCGGTTCTCCCCCGCCTCGTACACGGCCTCGACGACGTCCAGCCCGAGGGCGGTCCCGGTGGGGTTGTTGGGCGAGCACAGGAACACAATGTTCGGGGCGTGCTCGCGCACCTGGCGAGCCGCCGACTCGGCCGACAGGGAGAAGTCCTCCGCGCGCTCCCCCGCGATGAACTCCGTTCCGGTCCCGAGAGCGAGCAACGGGTACATCGAGTACGTGGGGACGAAGCTCAACACGGAGCGCTCCGGCCCACCGAAGGCCTGCAGGATCTGCTGCAGGATCTCGTTGGACCCGTTGGCGGCCCAGAGGTTGTCCTCGGCCAGCTCGTGACCCAGGTAAGCCGCGAGGGCGGCACGCAGGGCGGTGAAGTCCCGGTCCGGGTAGCGATTCAGGGACGCGGCGGCATCGGTGACGCGCCGCGTGATGGCCTCGACCACGGGATCGGGAACCGGATGGGTGTTCTCGTTGGTGTTCAGTGCGACACGGACCTGCAGCTGGGGAGCACCGTAGGGAGATAGGCCCCGCAGGTCATCGCGCAGCGGAAGGGCTTCGAGGGAATCATCACGAGAATTCACCGGACCAGTCTATGGACTCGGCGCATATCCGGTCACACGGCGTCTCACTGTGTGTCGAGGCCAGCGTAACGACCCAGTGTGCCGGCCCGGCCGGTGGCATCATCGCCGGGAACCCAGCGCCGCACCGACACTCGCCCTGCAGCCGGACGCGAGCGCGCGGGCGCCTCGTGACCCGCGCCCTCGCCAGTGATGGGAGACCGTCAGCGGGACGGGACCTCCAGGACCTGACCGGTGTGCAGGGTGGAGGACGTCAGACCGTTGAGCTCGGCGATGTCGTTCATGACCTCGCGGGTGTCCCGCTGCGGGTCCGCGACGGCGGCGATCTCCCACAGGGTCTGGTTCGCCTGCACCGTGACGCTGTGGGTCACGGGCGCCCCCGCGGGTTCCGTGGAGGCCTTGACCGTGGGCGGCAGCAAGAAGACGGCGGCGACCACCAACAGGGCCGCCGCTCCCGTGACGAAGGGCAGTCCGATCAGGAAGAACCGGCCGCGGCGGGTGAGGTGCAGCGGCGAGCGAGCGGCGCGCGGGGCGGCCTGGACGGACGCGGCACGGGCCGAGGTACGAGCGGGCACGGCGGCGGAGGACGCAGCCGTGGTGGAACGAACGGATCGCGACAAGGTGAGAGCGGTCATGGCTACCTCCTGGTGATCTGACCGGATCCACCCGAAGGTGGCGGTGTTCGAACGCGGAGCGTATTTAGAACACATTTTCGAATCTCTACCCACAGTTCTAGCACGGGTGTACGAATGCTGTCGAGGACCTTTTCGAACACATATTTGAACCCGGGGACGCGCGCAGGTTAAGCTCGAGGTCACACAGGAGTTAGTTGACCCCACGTCTCCGACACGCATAAGCGGCCTCCGCGGCCCACCGCAGGGTGTGCACAGCGTGGACGGTGAAAGGACCCCGCACGTGAGCATTTCTTCCCCGAATCAGCAGGCGTCCGACCGACGCTCGCGCACGCTCACCCCTCGACAAGCACGGATCCTCGGTGCCGTGCAGCGCTGCATCACCACGCGCGGCTACCCGCCGTCCATGCGTGAGATCGGTGACACCGTGGGTCTGGCGTCCCTGTCCAGCGTGACCCATCAACTCGGCCAGCTCGAGAAGTGGGGCTACCTGCGCCGGGATCCCCGCCGACCCCGGGCCATGGAGGTCCTGCGCCCGTTGAGCGCGGAGGAACTCGACCGCCACCTGGGGCCGGCCGACGAGCCCGCAGGTTCCGTCGAGTCCCTGCCCACCCGCGACGCGGGCGCCGCGTCCCCCGCCGTGCACACCATGGGTGATCTGCCCGCCGCCGATGACGACGACGCCATGGTCCCCGTACCGCTCGTGGGGCGCATCGCCGCCGGTGGCCCCATCACCGCCGAGCAATTGGTCGAGGAGGTCTACTCCCTACCGCGACAGTTCGTGGGTCACGGCCAGTTGTTCATGCTCAAGGTCTCCGGGGACTCCATGATCGACGCCGCCATCTGCGACGGCGACTGGGTCGTGGTGCGCCAACAGAACTCCGCTGAGAACGGGGACGTCGTAGCCGCCCTGCTGGACGACGAAGCGACCGTCAAGACCTTCCGCCAGCGCGACGGCCACACGTGGCTGTTGCCCCAGAACACTCGCTACGAACCCATCCTGGGTGATCACGCGACCGTGATGGGCAAGGTCGTCTCGGTCTTCCGCGCCCTGTAGCTCGCACCTCGGGCGGTTCCGGGAACCGCGCGTCGCATTACACGTGACCGGACGGCCAGCACCGCCTCGGAACCACCCGTTCTCGCGCACCGGGCCACGGACCCGCGCTCACAGGGCTGCGGACCCGTGCGCCGTAACCCCGCGCACGATTCGCGCATGATCCGGCGGGGAGCACGGAGGCGCTCAACGCGCGTGTCCCTGGACGGCACCTCGGACCTGAGCACAGCGGCGTCGAACGCTCAGGCGCGCGCCAATCGCTCCAACGCCCCGAGAACGGTCGAGCGGTCCGTGGTGGGCCACAGCGGCGGGAGGGACCGGGCCAGGAAGGACCCGTAGCGCGCCGTGGCGAGCCGCGAGTCCAATACGGCGACGACGCCCTTGTCCCCGCTCGCGCGGATCAGTCGGCCCGCACCCTGGGCCAGGCGCACCGCGGCGTGGGTGGCCGAGACCGACATGAACCCGTTGCCGCCTGCCCGTTCGGCCGCGCGTGTGCGGGCGGTGCCCAGGGGATCGTCCGGGCGCGGGAACGGGATGCGATCGATGACGACCAACCGGCACGACTGCCCGGGCACGTCCACCCCCTGCCACAGGCTCATGGTCCCGAACAGGCTCGCTGAGGGATCGTCGGTGAACTCCTTGACCAGGGAAGGCAGGGAGGCGTCCCCCTGGCACAGGATGCGCAGCTCGGTGCGATCGCGCAGCGCCTCCGCCGCGTCCTCCGCGGCCCGGCGGGACGAGAACAGACCGAGCGCGCCGCCGCCCGAGGCCTCGAGCAGCCCGAGCAGTTCCTCGAGCTGTTCCTCCGAGACGCCACGGCCGGGTTTCGCGAGGTGCTTGGCCACGTAGAGGATGCCCTGGCGGCGATAGTCGAAGGGGCTGCCCACGTCCACGCCCCGCCACGCGGGGGACCCCGGGCCCTGCAGGCCGAGAGCGCCGGCGGTGGATGAGAACGACGACCCCACGGCCAGGGTCGCCGAGGTCAGCACGACCGTGCGCCCGTCGAACAACCCCTCCCGCAGGGGCCCCGCGACGCTGAGCGGCGCGATGTTCAGAGTCGCCGGTTCCCCTTCGGACGCTCCCACGTAGCCTTCGGTGGGCGACCAGCGGCCCACGCGGGAGATCCACAGGACGTCGTGGGCGGTGTCCGCCGACAGCATGCGCTCGGCGGTGTCCAGCAGCTCGGACAACCGTGAGCGGGCCGCATGGCGTGCCGCGTCTTCGCCCTTGGAATCGCCCTTGGTGTCGCTGAGCCCCGTGCGCGCGGCGTCCTGAACGCCACGGACCGCGTAGACCTGCTCCTCGGTGAAGCCTCGCGGCAACAGTCCGGACGGGTCGGGGTCGAAGGCCAGATCGAAGGCCTGGGCAGCCTTCTCGAGCGCATCGCTCGACGCCGCCGTGTGCTTGCGCACGGCCGTAGCCGCGGCTCGTACCGCGGCGGCGGAGATGGACGCGGTCACGGCACCCGTGACCCGGTCCCGCAGCTCGTGGGCCTCGTCCACGATCACGACGTCGTGCTCGGGCAGGACCGCGAGCCCCTCGAACGCGTTGATCGCGAGCAGCGCGTGGTTGGTGATCACCATGTCCGCCTCGCCGGCCTCGGCCCGAGCGCGTTCGGCGAAGCACTCCTCCACGAGGGGGCACTTGCGTCCCAGGCATTCCTTGGCGGTCACGGAGACCTGCCGCCACGCGGCGTCCGTGACGCCCGGTTGGACGTCATCCCGGTCCCCCGTCTCGGTGGTTTCGACCCATTCCCGCAACCGCAGTACCTGCTGGGCCAGGCCCCCGAGCGGGCGATCCGTGCCCCCTGCGGCGGGCCCCGAGCCGGGGACGTCAAACAGGGCGCCGTCGTCGTCCGGGTAGCCGCCCTCGACCTTGTGCAGGCACGCGTAGTTGGAGCGGCCCTTGAGCAGCGCGACGACGGGGCGATCGTCCAGTTCGTCCTCGAGCGCATCGAGTAAGCGGGGGACGTCCCGGCCCGTGATCTGGGACTGCAGGGCCAGCGTGGCCGTGGCCACGACCACGGGCTTGTCCGCGGTGCGGGCGTGGCGCAGGGCGGGGACGAGGTACGCGAGTGACTTACCCGTACCGGTCCCTGCCTGGACCAACAGATGCCGGCCGGTCTCGAGGGCCTCGGCGACCTTGGCCGCCATGAACCGCTGCCCCTCCCGTCGCTGCCCGCCCAGCGCGGTCACGGCGGAGTCGAGGAGCTCGAGCGTGTCCACCGCGCCGGGCAGCGTTTCGGGTCGGACGTCCGAGAGGTCGTGCCCCGCTTCGTCGACGAACGATGCGCTCATGCTCCGGCGGGATCCTCCGCGGTGGACGCGGCAGCCGGGCTCCCGGGCTCCGGCACCCGGTAGGGCTCGAGTTCACCCACGAGTTCCTTCCGAACGCGCACGCGCAACCGGGTGCCCTCGGGAGTGTGTTCCGTGCGCAGGATCTCGGCGTCCTGAGCGTGCAGCCGGGAGACCACCTCGCCGTGGACGTAGGGCACGAGCAGTTCCATGTCGTGGTCGGGGCGCGGGATGGCGGAGGAGATCAACCGCTGCAGTTCCTCGATGCCCTCCCCCGTGCGCGCCGACACGGCCACCGACGGGTGCTCGTGGTTGCGCAGCCGACCGAGCACCACGGGATCCGCGATGTCGGCCTTGTTCAGGGCCACGATCTCCGGGATGTCATTGGCCCCGACGTCCGTGAGGACGTCCCGCACGGCCTTGAGCTGACCCTCCGGATCCGGGTGGGAGGCATCCACCACGTGCACGATGACGTCCGCGTCCGCGACTTCTTCCAAGGTGGAGCGGAACGCCTCGACCAACTGCGTGGGCAGCGAGCGCACGAAGCCCACGGTGTCCGCGAGCGTGTAGCCGATCCCGTCCGGGGTCTCGGCCTTGCGCACCGTGGGGTCGAGCGTGGCGAACAGCGCGTTCTCCACGAGGACCCCGGCATCCGTGAGCCGGTTGAGCAGGGACGACTTGCCCGCGTTGGTGTACCCCGCGATCGCGACCGAGGGCACGGAGTGACGCTTGCGATTGAGTCGCTTGGTCTCACGCGCCGGCTTCATGGCCGCGATCTCCCGACGCAACTTGGCCATGCGCTGGCGGATCCGGCGCCGGTCCAGTTCGATCTTGGTCTCACCGGGACCACGGCTACCGATGCCCTCACCGGACGCCGCGCGACCACCGGCCTGCCGGGACAGCGACTCGCCCCAACCACGCAGACGCGGGAGCATGTACTCGAGCTGGGCCAGCTCCACCTGCGCCTTGCCCTCCTTGGACTTGGCGTGCTGGGCGAAGATGTCCAGGATGAGGCCCGTGCGGTCGATGACCTTGACCTTGACGACGTCCTCGAGGGCACGACGCTGCGACGGCGCGAGCTCCGCGTCCACGATGACGGTGTCCGCACCGGTCGCGGCCACCACGTCCTTGAGTTCCAGGGCTTTGCCCGAGCCGAGGTACGTGCCGGGGTCCGGGGTCACGCGCCGCTGCAGCAGACCGTCCATGACTTCGGAACCGGCGGTCTCCGCGAGCGCCGCGAGCTCACGCAGCGAGTTCTCCGCGTCGGCCAAGGTTCCGCTCGAGAACAGACCCGCCAGGACCACGCGCTCGAGCCGCAGCTGCCGGTACTCGACCTCGGTGACGTCCTCGAGCTCGGTGGACAGTCCCGCGACACGGCGCAGCGCGTGACGTTCGGCGAGGTCCTGCTGATCGCCGTCGGATTCGACGTGGACGTGGTCCTCGTCCGCGAGCTCACGGGCGCGGCCCAGGTGATCGTGTCCGCCACCCGTGGCGTACGACGCCGCGTGGTCGCGGGCGCCGTGGACGTCCCGTTCGTCGTCGAGGACGTCCTGATCGGCGTCGTGGACGTGGGTCGGTTCGGAGCGTGTGCGCGCACGGGCCAGGACGCGCGAGACGACGTCCTCCAGTTCCGGTCCGGTCAGTTCCGCGGAGTGCCCGGGCTGCTTCGGAGCGGGATTCTGGTGCTGGTGAGATTGCGTCATATTTCCTTGATCTGTGGCTGGAGACGGTTGACCAAGTCTAGCGCCGGGCACCGACACGACGGGCGGTGGCACTAGCATGTGGAGCCATGGCCCCCGAGAACCCCGCGCAGCATTATTTCGTGTCCGACCCGTCCGTCGCCGAGAAACCGCGGCGGATCACGGTGGAGCTGCGGGGACGCACCGTGGACGTGGGGACGGCCGCGGGGGTCTTCTCCCCCTCGGACCTGGACAAGGGAACCGCCGCGCTGCTGCGCAACGTGCCCGATCCGCACGGGCAGAACCTGCTCGACATCGGGTGCGGGTGGGGGCCGATCACCCTGGCCCTCGCGCTCGCCGCACCGAGTGCCACGGTCACCGCGGTGGACGTCAACGAACGCAGCCTGCGCCTGACGGCGGCGAATGCGCGGGAGCTGGGACTCACGGGCGTGGAGACCCATCGGCCCGAGGACGTGCCCGCGGATCGCACGTTCGACACCATCTGGTCCAACCCGCCGATCCGCGTGGGGAAGCAGGAACTGCACGACATCCTCATGCTGTGGCTTCCCCGCCTCGCGCCCGGTGGCACGGCGTGGCTCGTGGTGCAGAAGAACCTGGGCGGGGACTCCCTGCAGCGCTGGCTCGCGGACACCCTGGGTGAGGGGTACCGCGTGGAGCGGGCCGCAACCGACAAGGGCTTCCGCATCATCACGGTGCAGCGCGACTGAGGCGCGCGGAGTCACGCGTGCCGGGCCGGGAACCGGGGTCGCGTGTACTGCGTTGGTAGCCACGCTCCCGGGCGTCGGGTCGGGAACAGGAGCCAGGGGTGTCGCGCTGGGAGCCGGCGCGCCGCGTCGTCGTCCGACGGCGCCTGCAGTAAGGCCGCGCGGCGAGTCCCTCCCGGCTCAGCCCACCACCGGGACGAACGCGACCAACTCAGACGAGCTCGGCCGTGGCGACCACGCGCACCGGACCCGCGAGGACCACGTGCTCGGTGCCGTCCGGAGCGGGTACGAACGTCACGGACAGCACGCCCCCGGGGACCCGCACGAACCAGCGGTCCGGGGAGTCGGGGCCGCCCCAGAACCGGGTGGCCGCAGCGGCCGCGCACGCGCCGGTGCCGCACGAGTGCGTCTCGCCCACACCTCGCTCGTGGACGCGCATCTCGAGGCGACCGAGTTCGGAATCGCCGTCGTCCGAGGGCACCACGAACTCCACGTTGGTCCCCTCGGGCGGGGTGGGTTCCACGACGGGCGCGGTGTGCAGGTCCAGCCCGTCCAATTTCTCACCCTCGGACAGGGCCACGACCGTGTGGGGATTGCCCATGCTGATGGACACCCCCGGGCGCGGGACCGTGAGCCCCTCCGCGTTCACGATGCAGTCGGAACCGCGCTCGCGAGCGGCGTCCCCGTCCTCGAAGCTCCACGGGCCCATGTCCACGGCGTAGCCGTCGGACGTGCGCGCCACGGTGCGGATCCCCGCGCGCGTGCCGATGCGCAGTTGGGAACCGCGCGGGAGGCTCACGAGGCCCTCACGCACGAGGTGGTCCACGAACACCCGCACCCCGTTACCGCACATCTGCGCCACGGAACCATCCCCGTTGCGGTAGTCCATGAACCACTCGACGTCCGGGTGCGCTACGGCGAGGTCGCCGGCATCGGCCACGTGTTCGGTGCGCACGGCGCGGATCAGGCCGTCACCGCCCAGTCCGAGGTGCCGGTCGCACACCGCCGCGACCGTGTCCGGTGAGACGTCCAGGGTTCCGTCCCGGTCCGTGAAGACCACGAAGTCGTTGCCCGTGCCGTGCGCCTTGGTCACGCGCACGCCCGCCAGTTCCTGCCAGTTCACGCTGCCTACCGTCCCCTCGGTCGTGTCAGTCATCGCCGCCATCATACTGAGCCCGTACGACGTCCATCGCCCGCTCCGTCAGCGCGGACGGTCCCGCGGGGTCGTCCGCGCGCAACCAGTGCACGCGAGGATCCGCCCGGAACCACGTGCGCTGGCGCTTCACGAACCTGCGGGTGGCGGTCACGGTCTCGTCCCGGGCGCGCTCGAGTGTACTGGTGCCGTCGAGCACCGCGAGCAGCTGGGGGTAGCCCAGGGCCTTGCCCGCGGTGGGACTTTCGCGCAGCCCCCGGGCCTCGAGCGTCCGTACCTCGTCCAGCCAACCCCGCTCGAGCATGGTGTCCACGCGGCGGGCCACCCGCTCGTTGAGTACATCCCGCTCCATGGCGAGACCGATCTGCACCGTGGGCCGCACGTACCGGCGCTCGGGCATGAACGATGTGAAGGGCCGTCCGGTCAGCCGATGCACCTCGAGCGCGCGGACCAGTCTGCGGTCGTCCTTGACCGTGGCCGCCGACTCCGGGTCCACGTCCGCGAGACGCTGCAGCATGCGGGCGCGCCCGTGCTCGTGCAGTTCGGCTTCGATCCGCGCTCTCAGCTGCGGATCGGTTCCGGGGAATTCGATGTCGTCGAGCACCGCGCGCACGTACAGGCCCGATCCGCCCACGAGGACGGGCACATTGCCGCGCTCTTCGATCTCCGTGATGACGGTGCGGGCGCGGGTCTGGAACGCCGCGACCGACGCTTCCTCGTGCAGGTCCAGGATGTCGAGCAGGTGGTGCGGTACTCCCCCGCGTTCCTCCCGGGTCAGCTTGGCGGTCCCGATGTCCATGCCCCGGTAGAACTGCAGGGCGTCCGCGTTGACGATCTCCCCGCCCATGCGCCGCGCGATCGCGATCCCGAGGTCCGACTTCCCGGTCCCCGTGGGTCCCACGACGGCCACGACCGGGCGCTGCGTCCCCAGGGTCATACCGCGCTCAGGGCTTCCGCAGCGACGGCATGCCCAGCCCCACGGCGGCGGGTTTGCCCGACGACGACGGCGCTGCGCACGATTCCGCCTGGGCGGCCTCCCACGCGTCCCCGCCGCGGGAGCGCCGCACACTGTACTCGCCCGCGTCCCGCGGGTCCGCGAGCAGGTGATACGTGGCGGCCCCGGTGACCGGAACCGTGACGAAGTCACCCGGACGCGGCTGTTCGGCCCCGTCCGGGACGCTGAAGTGCACGAGCCGCTGGTCCGGACCACGCCCGCTGAGTCGATGAGTGGCTTCGGACTTGCGTCCCGACTGGGCGCTGACCAGGACCTCCGTGCGCGTGCCCACGAGCTCGCGGTTCAACTCCGCGCTGATCCGGTCCTGCAGGGCGGTCAACCGTTCGAAGCGTTCCTGCACCACGGGGGCCGGGACCTGGTTCGCCATCTCCCCGGCGGGAGTGCCCGGGCGCACCGAGTACTGGAACGTGAACGCGGAGGAGAACCGGGAGGCCTCCACGACGTCCAGGGTGTCCTGGAAGTCCTGTTCCGTCTCGCCTGGGAAGCCCACGATGATGTCGGTGGTGATCGCGGCGCGCGGGATCCGCTCGCGCACCCGATCCAGGATGCCCAGGAACTTCTTGGACCGGTACGAGCGCCGCATGTCCTTGAGGATTTGATCCGAGCCGGATTGCAGGGGCATGTGCAACTGCGGCATCACGTTGGGGGTCTCCGCCATGGCATCGATCACGTCGTCCGTGAAGGCCGCGGGGTGCGGACTCGTGAAACGCACCCGCTCCAACCCCTGGATGTCACCGCACGCGCGCAGCAGCTTGGCGAACGCGCCGCGGTCACCGAACTCCACGCCGTACGAGTTCACGTTCTGGCCCAGCAGGGTCACTTCCACCGCGCCCGAGTCCACGAGCGCCTGGACCTCGGCGAGGATGTCCCCGGGGCGACGGTCCTTCTCCTTGCCGCGCAGCTGGGGGACGATGCAGAACGTGCACGTGTTGTTGCAACCCACCGAGATGGACACCCACCCCGCGTAGGCCTGTTCCCGCTTGGTGGGCAGTGCAGAGGGGAACGTCTCGAGGGCTTCCAGGATCTCCACCTGGGCCTGCTCGTTGTGCCGGGCCCGTTCCAGCAGGACCGGGAGGGACCCGATGTTGTGGGTCCCGAAGACCACGTCCACCCACGGGGCCTTGTCGACGATGGTGGCGCGGTCCTTCTGGGCGAGGCAGCCGCCCACCGCGATCTGCAACCGTTCGTTGCGCCGCTTGACGGGGGCCAGCTGACCCAGCTGACCGTACAGCTTGTTGTCCGCGTTCTCCCGGACGGCACACGTGTTGAACACGACCAGGTCCGGGTCCCGGTTCACCGCGGGGACGTATCCGGCGCTTTCGAGCAGCCCCGTGATGCGCTCGGAATCATGGGCGTTCATCTGGCACCCGAGGGTGCGCACCTCGTAGGCGGGCGCGTCGGTGACGATCACGGGTTCCTGCACGGCATGGGGCATCTGAGTCACCTCACCATTTTAGGGACGGGGTCAAATTGCTCGAACTCGGCCGTCCACGGCCGCAGGGACACCGATCAGGGCGTGTCCCACACGTGGGCGCCGTCCGGATCCGGCCGATCGCGCCCGCCCAGTGTGGACCCGCCCGCGGCGTACTCATCTCCCGAGAACCCGTCTCCCGGGAACCCGTCTGCGGAGAACTCGTCACCGGCGACCTCGTCACCCGCGGACTCCTCCGATGCGAACTCCTCCGCCGAGGACTCCAACGCGCCCAGTTCCTCCTTGACCACGGCGAAGGCGAGCCCCGGAGGATACCCCTTGCGTCCGAGCATGCTCACGAGCCTGCGGGTCAGCCGGTCGCGTTCCTTGCGGTCCGACGGGTCCACGGAGGTGGGCAACTTCTTGCGCACGAGGACGTGGGCGTCCCGCAGTTCGTCGTCGTCGGAGCGCTGCTCGAGGGCCTCGCCCGCGATCTCACCCGTGATCCCGCGCTGCGCGAGCTCCCGGCGCAGAGCCGAGCGGGACAACCGGCGGGTCTCGGCGCGGGACCTGACGAACATCCCGGCGTAAGCCCGGTCGTCCACGAGGTTCACTTCCTCGAACCGGTCGAGCATCTCCCGGGCGACGTCCTCGGGGACGTTGCGGTCCGCGAGTTTGTCCTCGAGCTGGCGCCGCGATTTGGCCGAGGCGCTCAACTGGCGCAGGACGATCGCGCGGGCGACCTCGCGGGGATCGGCCTCCGCCTCTTCCGATGACTCCGCGGACGCGGTCGGCGCCGCCGGGCCCCGATGGGAATCGGAGGCCCGGCGGCGCCGGGAACCATAACGTTCGGACTCAGTCATGAACGGGCAGCGTCAGCTCAGAACGCCGGCAGTTCGGTCTCGTTCTTGCCCGGCGCGAACGGGGCGTCCGGATCCAGGTCCTGGGGATCGTCGCCGAACCCCTCCGTGTCCTGGGAGGCCTGGTCCGGGTCCTCGCTGATCCCGAGCTTGACCAGGATCTTGCGTTCGATCTCCTGAGCGAGCTCCGGGTTGTCCTTGAGGAAGCGGCGCGAGTTCTCCTTACCCTGGCCGAGCTGGTCCCCCTCGTAGGTGAACCACGCACCGGACTTCTTCACGATGCCGTGTTCCACGCCCATGTCGATCAGGCCGCCCTCGATGGAGATGCCCTGACCGTAGAGGATGTCGAACTCGGCCTGCTTGAAGGGCGGTGCCATCTTGTTCTTGACGATCTTGGCGCGGGTGCGGTTACCCACGGGGTTCGCGCCGTCCTTGAGAGTCTCGATCCGGCGGACGTCCACGCGCACGGAGGCGTAGAACTTCAGCGCCTTACCACCCGTGGTGGTCTCCGGGGAGCCGAAGAACACGCCAATCTTCTCGCGCAGCTGGTTGATGAAGATCGCGGTGGTGTTGGTGTGGGACAACCGACCCGTGATCTTACGCAGGGCCTGGGACATCAAACGGGCCTGGAGACCCACGTGGCTGTCGCCCATCTCGCCCTCGATCTCCGCCTTGGGCACGAGGGCCGCCACGGAGTCGATCACGATGATGTCGATGGAGCCCGAGCCCACAAGCATGTCCATGATCTCGAGCGCCTGCTCACCGGTGTCCGGCTGGGACACGAGCAGGTTGTCCGTGTCCACACCGAGCTTCTCGGCGTAGACCGGGTCCAGCGCGTGCTCGGCATCGATGAACGCGGCGATCCCGCCGGCCTTCTGGACGCTGGCCACGGCGTGCAGGGCCACGGTGGTCTTACCCGAGGATTCCGGGCCGTAGATCTCCACGACGCGCCCGCGGGGGAACCCGCCGATGCCCAGTGCGACGTCCAGCGCGATGGAACCGGTGGGGATGGTCTCGATCTTGTTGGCGGGGCGATCCCCCAGCCGCATGACCGATCCCTTGCCGTAGTTCTTGTCGATCTGGGACAGGACGGTGTCCAGTGCCTTCTGGCGATCGGATCCGGCCACCTGAGAGGGTGCCGGTGCGCCCTTGGACTTGGCTGCCATGTTTCACCTCGGTTCTCGGGGGCCGGATGCGGCCCTGTCGATGTCTTCGCGTTCCACGGTACAAAGGGGGTCCGACAGCCATAAGCGACCGGACGGGTTGTGGAGCGCGCGTGAGCTGATTCGAATATACCTTCGAAGACGGCGTGGCGCACGCCGCCCACAGCGAACTCAGCGCCGGGGCGGCTGATCCGGACCCCACCACCGGGACTCGGGGATCTCCTGGGCGCGGCACACCGCGAACCACACCGTCTTGGGGTCCGTCCCGGACTCGAGGGCCTCCGCGGCCGTGCGCTCACCCAACTCGGTCAACACCAGGTCCCGAGCGAGGACCCGGCTGTACGCAGCCCCGAATTCGTGGGACATCAGGTCCCAGAACGCACTGACTCGCATGAACGACTTCTCCTCGATATCGACGCTGTACTGATCCGCTAATTCTCCACGCTGTACGGACCCCGTGGTGCTGCAATGAGTAACGGACCCGCCCACCGGGCGGGTCCGTTCATTGGTCTGGTGCGCCGCGGCCGGTTCGGCCGCGGCGAGCGGGGTGTGACTCAGTGCGCGCCGGCGGCGGTGCCACCGCGCAACTGACGCATCTCCCGCGTGAACTCCTCCGTGAGCTCGGACGGTACGGTGTCGGGGATGAACGTGCCCTCGGCGTAGGCGAGACGGTCCGCGACCTCGCGCAGCATCTGGGACATGGGGATGTCCAGTGCCGCACAGATGGACGCGAGCAGCTCGGAGGAGGCTTCCTTCTGTCCTCGCTCCACCTCGCTCAGGTACCCCAGCGAGACGCGGGCGCTGTGCGAGACCTCGCGCAGCGTGCGGCCCTGGCGCTGGCGGACGTTGCGCAGCACCTCGCCGATCTCCTGACGCAGGACACCGACCTTGACATCATTGGTTTCCGCGTGAGCTTCATCGGACATACCCACGTCCTTCCAACGGACGACACCATTGACAGACACGGGTTGCTTCGTCATGTGAATTGCTACTCCTCGTACGAATTGACGGGGCCTTCTGCATCGCGGACGACGCAGTGGTCGAGGCATCTTGAGCCCACCGGGCTCACCCTCTGGTATCCATAACGTGCTTACGTGTTCGATTGTTCCCGCTCGGCGGCCGAAAAGCACTAGGCGTTGGCTGGGAATGAGATTTGAGTCGTCAATGCGTCAAGCGCGCGGTCCACGGTGGCCTGCCGGATCTCGGCCCGATCGCCGCTGACATCCAAGCGCTCCACCCGCTCCACACCGGGGCCCGCGATCCCCACGAAGACAGTTCCCACGGGGTGTCCGTCGTGCGGTTCCGGCCCGGCGACCCCCGTGGTGGACACGGCCCAGTCCACGCCCAGGCTCTCGCGCGCGCCGCGGGCCATGGCCGCCGCGACCTGCGGGTCCACCGCGCCGCGTTCTTCTAGCAGTTCGTGGGACACCCCCAGCACCCGTTCCTTGACGGCGTGCGAGTAGCTCACGACCGCTCCCTCGAAGCACGCCGAGGCGCCGGCCACGGTCACGATCGCGGACGCGAGCGCGCCCCCGGTGAGGGATTCGGCCGTGCCGACCGTGACGCCGCGGGCGACGGCGCAGCGCACGAGCTCCGCGGCGTCGTACCCGGAGCGCTCGGCCGTCACGCGGCGTCCCCGCGCACGGCCCGGTTACGCAACTGCACGGCCTTGATCACGTAGTCGATGCCCGTGACCACGGTCGCGAGTAACGCGAGCGCGGTGAGCACCCACGCGAACCACAGCCACCACTGGCCCACGAACGGGGCGAGCGGCAGCAGCAGGGCGATCAGCGCCGCGGTCTGCAGGACGGTCTTGGTCTTGCCGCCCTTGGACGCGGCCATCACGCCGTAGCGGATCACCACGAACCGCATGACCGTGATGCCCCACTCGCGCACCAGGATCACGATCGTGACCCACCACCACAGCTCCCCGAGCATGGACAGCACCACGAACGCGGCACCCGTGAGCAGTTTGTCCGCGATGGGATCGGCGATCTTGCCGAAACTCGTGATGAGGTTGCGCGCCCGGGCGATGTCCCCGTCGAGCTTGTCCGTGAGCATCGCGAGCCCGAACGTGACCACGGCGGCCCAGCGCATCCCCATGGAATCCTGGCCGTGGGTGCCCCCGGCCACCAGGAACCAGACGAAGAACGGGACCATCACGATCCGCAGTGCCGTCAGGGCGTTCGGCAGGTTCCAGTTGGAGGCGTTGGGGGCGGGCGCCCCGGGCGCGGCCGCGCCGTCGTGAACCGTCATCGTCCCGTCAACTCCCATGCATCCTCGGATTGGTCGGACCCGTCGTGGTAGTCGTGGGCCACGTTCGACAGCGACGCCTCCACGGGGTCCTCGCCGTACGCCGACGCCGCGTGCGCACCGTCCGGGGTGGCCGGCGCACTCTGCGCGGGCGGCTCCTCGCCGCGGATTAGGGCAAGGGTCGCGGCGAGGTCGTCCGGCTTGACGAGGACGTCACGCGCCTTGGACCCCTCGGAGGCGCCGACCACGCCGCGCGATTCGAGCAGGTCCATGAGCCGCCCGGCCTTCGCGAAGCCCACGCGCAGCTTGCGCTGGAGCATGGACGTGGACCCGAACTGCGTGGTGATGATCAGCTCGGCGGCCTGCAGCAGGACGTCGAGGTCGTCCCCGATGTCCTCGTCGATCGTCTTCTTGGGCGCTTCCTGCACGACGTCGTCGCGGTAGTGCGTGCTCATCTGCGACTTCACGTGCTCCACGACCTTGTGGATCTCCGACTCGGAGACCCACGCACCCTGCACACGCATGGGCTTGGACGCGCCCATGGGCAGGAACAGGGCGTCGCCCTGGCCGATCAGCTTCTCCGCGCCGGGCTGGTCCAGCACCACGCGGGAGTCGGTGACCGAGGACGTCGCGAACGCCATCCGGGACGGGACGTTGGCCTTGATCAGGCCGGTCACGACGTCCACCGAGGGCCGCTGCGTGGCGAGCACCAGGTGGATGCCGGCGGCACGCGCGAGTTGGGTGATCCGCACGATCGCGTCCTCGACGTCCCGCGGGGCCACCATCATGAGGTCCGCGAGCTCGTCCACGATCACGAGCAGGTACGGGTAGGGGCGGATGGTGCGCTTGGACCCGGGTTCGGGTTGCACCTTGCCGTTGCGCACGGCCTTGTTGAAGTCGTCGATGTGCTTGTACCCGAAGTGGGAGAGGTCGTCGTAGCGCGCGTCCATCTCCCGCACGACCCACTGCAGGGCCTCGGCGGCCTTCTTGGGGTTGGTGATGATCGGGGTGATCAGGTGCGGCACACCCTCGTACGCGGTCAGTTCCACGCGCTTGGGGTCCACCATGACCAGACGCACCTCGTCCGGGGTGGAGCGCATGAGGATCGAGACGATCATGGAGTTCACGAACGAGGACTTACCCGCACCGGTGGCACCGGCCACGAGCATGTGCGGCATCTTGGCGAGGTTCGCGAGCACGAAGCCGCCCTCCACGTCCTTGCCCACGCCCATGATCATGGGGTGCTCGGACGCCCGGGCCTTCTGCGAGCGCAGCACGTCCCCCAGCGCCACGGTCTCGCGGTCCGTGTTGGGGATCTCGATGCCGATCGCGGACTTGCCCGGGATGGGTGAGAGGATCCGCACGTCCGCGGACGCCACCGCGTACGCGATGTTCTTGGACAGCGCCGTGACGCGCTCCACCTTGGTCCCGGAGCCCAGTTCGATCTCGTAGCGCGTGACCGTGGGCCCGCGCGAGAAGCCGGTGACCTCGGCGTCCACCTTGAACTGTTCGAGCACACTCGTGAGCGCCCGGACCACCTGGTCGTTCGCCTCGGAGCGTTCCTTGGCGGGCGGGCCCTGCACGAGGTCCGCGACGGGCGGGAGGCTGTAGGCGACGTCGCCCTGCAGCTTGAGCTGCTCGGAGCGGGCCGGGATGGGGGTCGCGGGCGTGTGGGTGCGCGGCTGGGGGTTGTCGTCCACCTTCAGGGCGGGCGCGTCCGACGCCGCGGCGGTGTCCGCCGCGGGAGCCATCCCCTGCTCCTCGCGTATTTTCTGAGCGGCGCGCTGGGACTTGGTGGGACGCTTCTCGCCGGGGCGCAGTGCGGCCTCCGGGTTCGGGATCGCGTCGGTGTCCTGGACCTCGGACGCCGCGGTGGAGCCCGCCACCTGCGCGGTGTCTCGCACGGAGGAGGATCCACCGGAAGAACCCCGGCGCGCGGAGCGCTCCGCGTGCGAGCCGACGTCGAACACGCTCGTGGCTCCCGCATCCCGCGCCTCGCGGCGGTTGGCCTCGTCCACGACGGCGCGCTCGAATGCCTCGTCCCCGTCGTAGCGGTCCAGCTCGTGACGCTGCTTGCGCCGCTCGGAGCGACGGGAGCGCTTCTCACGCGTGGGTCGGGCGGGATCGAGGTAGGAGCGGTCGTGCGCGGGATCGGAGACGTCGGTCGCGCGGGGCTCGTACTGCCCCGTGAGACGGCGGTAAAGTTCGCGCAAGCGCGGTCCGATCTCCCCCACGGGCGTGGCGGTCATGACGAGCACGGCCAACGCCGCGAGCAGCACGAAGACCGCGAGCGCGCCCCACCGGGTGATCAGGGACGCCAGCGGGTCCGCGGCCAGGAAGCCCACGAAACCGCCCGCGCGCCACAAGGCGTCGAACCCGTCACCCAGACCGGGCGCGCCGCCCAGCAGGTGCGCGGTGCCCGCGCCGGCCACGGACAGCGCGAGCAGACCGATCGCGATCCGGTTGTTGGCCTGCGTGGCCTCGGGGTGACGGAAGACGCGGATCGCGAAACAGAAGCAAAAAATCGGCAGCACGAGGGCCATGAAACCGAAGGTCCCGCCCACGACCGCGTGCACCCAGGACGCGGGGATCGCCACGAGCGCGAGGTCCACGCCGCGCAGGTTCCACCACTCGACCGCCGCGATCACGACGGCGAGCACGAGCCACACGAGCGCACCGCCGTCACGGCGCTGTTCGGGAGCCATGTCCGTGCGCACGGTCCCCACGCGACGCACCGCGGCCCCCACCACGTGTCCGGCGCCGGACCACGCGTTGACCACCCCGCGCAGGGCGGTGGAACCGGCCGAGGGCCCCGTGGATCCGGAGCGTGCGGACGTGGACCGTGCGGGGGCCTTCTTGCCGTTCTTGGGGGAACGCGCGGAACCCGAGGACCTGCCGGAGGCCTTCGAGGAGCGCGCGGGGGAAGTTCGTGACGCCATGCCCCCAGGGTACCCGGACGCGCAGCGGCCCGCCCGGAGTCGGATCCGGGCGGGCCGCTGCGCAGTGCGGTGGTTCGGGGCGTCAGGCCTCGACGACCACGGGCACGATCATGGGCTTGCGCCGCAGCTTGCGGGAGACCCACGAGCCCACGGTGCGTCGCACGATCTGCTGCAACTGGTGGGTCGTGTGGTTCTTGCCGCTCTCGCCGAGCGCGTCCTCGAGGGCCGCGGAGATCCGGGGGCGGATCTCGTTGAACACGGTGTCCTCCTCGGCCACGCCGCGCGCGTGGATGTCCGGACCGGAGACGATCTTGCCGGTGTCCCGGTTGACCACGGTGATCACGGAGATGAAGCCCTCCTCACCGAGGGTCATGCGGTCCTTGAGGTCCGCGTCCGTGATCTCACCCACGGAGGAGCCGTCCACGTAGATGAACCCGCACTCCACCTGCCCGGTGATCTTGGCCGCGCCGGAGTGCATGTCCACCACGGTGCCGTTCTCCGCGAGCAGCACGTGGTCCGCGGGGACGCCCGTCTCCTGGGCCAGGTTGCCGTTGGCGATCAGGTGGCGGATCTCGCCGTGGACCGGCATGACGTACTCGGGTTCCACGATGTTGTAGCAGTACAGCAACTCGCCCGCCCCGGCGTGACCCGAGACGTGGACCTTGGCATTGCCCTTGTGGACCACGTCCGCGCCCAGGCGCATGAGCCCATTGATCACGCGGAACACGGAGTTCTCGTTACCCGGGATCAGGGAGGACGCCAGGATCACGGTGTCCCCCGCGTTGACCTGGACCTTGTGGTCCCCGTTGGCCATGCGGGACAGTGCGGCCATGGGCTCACCCTGGGAACCGGTGCACATGATGACGATCTGGTCGTCCCGGTAGTCCCCGACCTTCTTCTGATCCACGAGCACGTTGGGCGGCACGTCCAGGTAACCGAGCTTCTCGGCGATCGCCATGTTGCGGATCATGGACCGGCCCATCAGGGCGACCTTGCGACCGCTGGCCACGGCGGCGTCGAGCACCTGCTGCACGCGGTGGACGTGGGAGGAGAACGACGCCACGATCACGCGCTGCTTGGCACGGGCGACCACGTCCGCGAGCACGGGACCGATGGCCTTCTCGGACGCGATGAATCCGGGAACCTCGGCGTTGGTGGAGTCCGTGAGGAACAGGTCCACACCCTCCTCGCCCAACCGGGCGAAGTGACGCAGGTCCGTGATCCGCCCGTCCAGGGGCAGCTGGTCCATCTTGAAGTCACCGGTGTGCAGCACGGTCCCGGCCTTGGTGCGCAGGAACACGGCCAGGGCGTCCGGGATGGAGTGGTTCACGGCCACGAACTCGCACTCGAACTCACCCAGGCGCTCCACCTGGCCCTCGCGCACGGCCATGGTGAAGGGCTTGATCCGGTGCTCCTGCAGCTTGGCCTCGATCAGCGCGAGTGTGAGCTGCGAGCCCAGGATGGGGATGTCCGGACGGCGCTTGAGCAGGTACGGGACCGCGCCGATGTGGTCCTCGTGGCCGTGGGTGAGCACGATCGCGACGATGTCGTCGAGGCGCTCACGGATGTGGTTGATGTCCGGCAGGATCAGGTCCACGCCGGGCTGGGTTTCCTCGGGGAACAGGACACCGCAGTCGACCACGAGCAGCTGCCCATTGATCTCGAACACGGTCATGTTCCGACCGACCTCGCCCAGACCGCCCAGGGGGATGACTCGCAGGGTGTCCTTCGCGAGTGCGGGCGGTTCGGAGAGGTCGGTGGTGTTCCAATGGGTCATGAGACCCCTTTCATCTCAGGTGGTCAGCGTGTCGGCGATGACCGACGTGCTCAGGTCCGAGCGGATCTGCTCCAGCTCGGCCTGTGTGGGTGTCACGTGCGGCAAGCGCACCGTGTTGTTCGGCAGGCGGCCCTGCCAATGAAGAATGGTCTTCGCGGCCACGGCCCCGGGGATCCGGGTCATGGTGGCACGCACGAGCGGCAACAGTTCCTCGTTGAGCCGCTGCGCGGTCTCGAGGTCCCCGGCCAGGGAGGCGTCCACGAGCCGGCGGTAGCGCGGGGTGTCGATGTGGGTGGTCACACCCACGAGCCCGGAGGCACCGAGCGCGATCCACGGGAGGGTGAGACCGTCGTCGCCGGAGTAGAAGAGCAGGTCCGTCTCGGCCATGACCCGGGCGGCGGCCATGAAGTCCGCCTTGGCGTCCTTGACGGCCACGATGTTGGGGTGGGAGGCGAGCGAGATCATGGTCTCGGGCTCGATCGGGATCCCCGAGCGCCCGGGGATGTCGTACACCATGACGGGCGTGTCCACGGAGTCCGCGAGCGAGCGGAAGTGCGCCTCGACGCCCGCCTGGGTGGGTTTGTTGTAGTACGGGGTCACGATCAGCAGGCCGTCCATCCCGATCTTCTGCGCCTCGAGGCACAGGAAGCGGGAGTGTTCGGTGTCGTTCGAACCGGTCCCCGCGAGCAGCGGCACGCGCCCGCCCACGGCGTCCTTGACGGCACGGAAGACGGAGAGATTCTCCTGGTCGGTCATGGTGGAGTACTCACCGGTGGTGCCGCACACCACCAGACCGTCACAACCGTCGTCCACGAGTTGTTCGGCCAGGTGACCCGTGGCCTCGAGGTCCACCGAGCCGTCGTCGTGGAAGACCGTGACCATGGCGGTGAGCAGGGACCCGAACATGGGCGCGGACCGCTGCGTCCGCGCAGGTGCGCTGTCGTGTGTCATATCCACAGGTTACCGCCCGGAGCGGGCGAGCACCGTTTCCGGATCCGTCCCCCGATGTAGGGCTATGGCGGTGCGCATGGCCCTGCGGGCCCGCCGGCCGTCGCCGCTCGCGGAGTACGCGAGGCTCAGTCGGTACCACCCGCCCCACTCGGCGGGGTCCGCCTCGACCTCGCGGCGCACGACGTCGAAGTGCTCGTCCGCGGCGGCCCGCACGTACCGTCCGGACGGGGTCCGCGGCAGATCGTCCGCGGGAAGCTCACCGCGCGCGGCGAGTTCCCGGCCGAGGCGTTCGGTGCGGGCGCCGAAGACGATCTCGCGCACCATGGCCCACGTACCCACCGCGGGGATCACGAGCATGGCCACGCCCAGCAGGGTGGGCAGCCAGCCCCCGGTGCCGAGCAACAGGACCGCCCGGTGGAAGGCCAAGGCGAGGTACAGGGCCAGCAGCCCGATCATGAGCGCGGCCAGGATGCGACCCTTCGCACCCACCTCGAGCACGGTGAACACCGCGGCGAACGCGAGCATAGCGACGAGCCAGATCTTGGAGCCCCCGGAGATCGGCAGGATCAGCACCGTGATCACGAGCAGCACGATCACGGCCGTGGCCCACCAGCGCAGACCGGAGAAGGAACGGGCGCGGCTCACAGCCCCAGGTCCATGTAGCCGTCCAGGCCGTGGGTGAGCCCCGGGTGCTTCGCGACCGAACGCACGCCCAACAGCACACCCGTCATGAAGGACACGCGGTCGAAGGAGTCGTGGCGCACGGTCAGCTGCTCCCCCGTGTTGCCCAGCAGGGTCTCCTGGTGGGCCACGAGCCCGCGCAGGCGCACCGAGTGCACGTGCACACCGTCCAGGTCCGCACCGCGCGCGCCGTGCGGATCGGATTCCGTGGCGTCCGGCGACGGCGCCACGCCGGCCCGTTCGCGCGCGGCGGCCACGAGCGCGGCGGTGCGCGCGGCGGTGCCGGACGGGGCGTCGAGCTTCTGGGGGTGGTGCAGTTCCACGATCTCCACGGACTCGAAGAACGCCGCGGCCATCTCGGAGAACTTCATGGCGAGCACCGCACCCACCGCGAAGTTGGGGGCGATCAGCACACCCGTGTCCGAGGCATCGGCGAGCCACGACTCGAGCTCGGCCAGAGCGGCGTCGTCCCAACCCGTGGTGCCCACGACCGCGTGGATACCGTGTTCCACGGCGAAGCGCACGTTCTCCCGCGTAGCACTCGGGACCGTGAGGTCCACGACCACCTGCGCGCCGGAGCTCACGAGTTCCTGGAGGTCGTCCCCGCGACCGAGGGCCGCGACGAGTTCCATGTCCGAGGCGTCCGTGATGGCCTTCACTGCCTCGGAGCCCATGCGTCCGTTGCGGCCGAGTACGGCCACCTTGATCTGCTCGTTCATGTGATCCCGCCTCATTCCTGGTTCTGCTCGGCGTGCGGCCCCACCACGGTGCGTACCGTGGCGTCCGCGGACAATTGCGCGGCCAGTGTCTGCACGTCCTCGGACGTCACGGCGCGGATGCGCCGCAGGGACTCGTCCACGTCCATGAAGATGCCCGTCTTCAGTTCTGCGGACCCCAGCCGGGACATCCGCGACCCCGTGTCCTCGAGGGCCAGGACGGTGGCACCGCTGAGTTGGCCCTCGACCTTCGCGAGTTCTGCCGCATCCATCCCGTCCTGGGCGAGCCGGTCCAGCTCGGCGCGCATGAGCTCGCTGACCTGGTCCACGCGCTCGCCCGTGCACCCCGCGTACATCCCGAAGAACCCGGCGTCCGAGTAGGAGCCCGAGAAGGAGAACGTGGAGTACGCGAGGCCCTTCTGCTCCCGGATGGTGTGGAACAACCGCGAGGACATCCCGCCGCCCAGGGCGGCGTTGAGCACGGTCATCGCGAAGCGACGCTCGTCCCCGGACTGCAGTCCGGCGCCGCCCAGCACCACGTGGGCCTGCTCGACCGGGCGCTCGAACGTGTGGGTCCCGACCAGGGGGGTCAACTGCGCCGGCGAGGAGTCCCGCCGGGCACCGGCGTGGCCGGTCGCGTCCGGGTCCCAGCCCGCGCGGGCCAGGGACTCGCGCACGAGTTCGACGACGCGGTCGTGGTCCAGACCCCCGGCCACCGTGACCACGAGGTTCTCGGGGCGGTAGGACCCGCGGTAGTGCTGCCACACCGCGTCCCGGGTCACGGAACGGATCTCCTCCGGGGTGCCCGCGATGGGCCGCGCGAGCGCGGACCCGTGGAGCACCTCGGCGTTGAACTGTTCGAATGCGAAGTCCGTGGGATCGTCCCGGTCCATGGCGATCTCCTCGAGGATCACGCCGCGTTCGCGGTCGAACTCCTCGGGGTCCAGGACGGCACCGGTGAACATGTCCGCGAGCACGTCCACCGCCATGGGCAACTGCTCGGAGAGCACCCGGGCGTGGTAGCACGTGTGCTCGTGGGCCGTGAACGCATTGGACTCCCCGCCCACGCGGTCGAAGGCCTCCGCGATCTCGAGCGAACTGCGCCGGGACGTGCCCTTGAACAGCAGGTGCTCCAGGAAGTGCGTGGAACCGAGCATGCCCGGGGCCTCGTCACGCGAGCCCAGGCTCACCCAGAACCCCACGGACACCGAACGCTGCCCGGGCATCTTCTCGGTGAGCACCCTGGTCCCGCACGGCAGGACGGTGCGCATGATCACGGCGCCCTCGGCGTCGTCGTGCACCACGTGGGTGAAGCCCGGCGCCTGCGCCGTGGCCGAATACGCCCGAAGGCGGGCGGCCCCGCCGGAGACGTGCTCCGCGGGATCGCCCGCCCTCAGGGGAAGGTGAACAACTGTCATCTAGTAACGAAGACCCTCTGCTCAGTTCTCGTCGTCGGAGGACTCGGCCGGGGCGTCGGACTCGGCCACGACGGGCGCGAGGGACAGCTTGCCGCGGTCGTCCACCTTGGTGATCTCCACCTGGACCTTCTGGCCCACGGACACGACGCCGTCCACCTCGTTGACGCGCTTGTTGTCGTTGAGCTTGCGCATCTCGGAGATGTGGAGCAGACCATCCTTGCCCGGGGTCAGGGACACGAACGCACCGAACGTGGTGGTCTTGACCACGGTGCCCAGGTAGCGCTCGCCCACCTCGGGGACCTGCGGGTTGGCGATCGCGTTGATCGCCGAGCGCGCGGCCTCCGCGGAGGGACCGTCCGTGGCGCCGATGTACACGGTGCCGTCGTCCTCGATGGAGATGTCCGTGCCGGTGTCCTCCTGGATCTGGTTGATCATCTTGCCCTTGGGGCCGATCACCTCACCGATCTTGGACACGGGCACGTTCACCGAGATCACGCGCGGCGCGAACTCGCTCATCTCGTCCGGGGCGTCGATCGCGGAGGTCAGCACGTCCAGGATGTAGAGCCGGGCCTCGCGCGCCTGGGTCAGGGCCGAGGCCAGGACCGAGGCGGGGATACCGTCCAGCTTGGTGTCCAGCTGGATCGCGGTCACGAACTCGGACGTACCGGCGACCTTGAAGTCCATATCACCCAGCGCGTCCTCCGCACCGAGGATGTCGGTCAGGGCCGCGTACTGGACCTCGCCGTTGACGGTGTCGGAGACCAGGCCCATGGCGATACCGGCCACGGGAGCGCGCAGCGGCACACCGGCGTTGTACAGCGACAGCGTGGACGCGCACACGGAACCCATGGACGTGGAGCCGTTGGAGCCCAGCGCCTCGGAGACCTGACGGATCGCGTACGGGAACTCCTCCCGGGAGGGCAGCACGGGCGTGATCGCACGCTCGGCGAGCGCACCGTGGCCGATCTCGCGGCGCTTGGGCGAACCCACGCGGCCGGTCTCGCCTGTGGAGTACGGCGGGAAGTTGTAGTGGTGGATGTAGCGCTTGTGCTTGACCGGGGACAGCGAGTCGATCTGCTGCTCCAGCTTGAGCATGTTCAGCGTGGTGACACCCATGATCTGGGTCTCGCCGCGCTCGAACAGCGCGGAACCGTGCACGCGCGGGAGCACGTCCACCTCGGCGCTGAGCTGACGGATGTCCGTGAGGCCACGGCCGTCGATGCGCACCTTGTCCTTGAGGATGCGCTGACGCACGGTCTGCTTGGTCAGGGCCTGGTAGGCGCCGTTGACCTCGTCCGCGCGGCCCTCGAAGGCCTTGCCCTCGCCCGTGAGCTCGGCCAGCGTGGACTGGTGCAGCTCGTCGGTCGCGGCCTCGCGCTCCTGCTTGCCGGCGATCGAGTAGACCTGCGCCATGCGCTCGCCCACGAAGTCCTTGACGGCCTCGGCAGCGTCGTCCCCGTACCCGCCGAAGCGCGGCAGGTCCAGCTCGGGCTTGGCGGTGCGGGACGCGAGGTCCGCCTGGGCGTCGCACAGGGCCTTGATGAAGGGCTTGGCGGCCTCGAGGCCCTCGGCCACGAGCTCCTCGGTCGGTGCGACCGCACCCTGACCCTTGATGAGCTCCCACGCGTTGTCGGTGGCCTCGGCCTCGACCATCATGATCGCGACGTCCGAGCCGCCGTCCTTGGTGCTCACCACACGGCCGGCCACGGCCATGTCGAACACGGCGTTCTCGAGCTGGGAGTGCTTGGGGAACGCGATCCACTGGTGGGAGCCGTTCTCCTGGGCCATGAGCGCCATGCGCACGCCGCCCACGGGGCCCTGGAAGGGCAGCCCGGACAAGGTCGTGGACATGGACGCGGCGTTGATCGCCACGGTGTTGTAGATCTCGTCCGGTGCGATGGACGTGACGGTGACGACCACCTGCACCTCGTTGCGCAGGCCCTTGCCGAACGCGGGGCGCAGCGGGCGGTCGATCAGGCGGCACGTGAGGATCGCGTCCGTGGACGGGCGGCCCTCACGGCGGAAGAACGAACCGGGGATGCGGCCCGCGGCGTACATCCGCTCCTCGACGTCCACCGTGAGCGGGAAGAAGTCGAAGCCCTCCCGCGGGTGCTTGCCCACGGCCGTGGCCGAGAGCATGGAGGTCTCTTCGTCGATGTAGACCATGGCCGAACCCGCGGCCTGGCGGGCGAGTCGGCCGGTTTCGAAGCGCACGACGCGCTTGCCGTACGAGCCGTTGTCGATGACGGCTTCTGCACTCTGGATCTCGGGACCCTCCAAGGGTCACCTCCGTTTCTTCGTGGTGCGTGATCCGCGCGACACACCGGTCTTCGATCGAGGCGCTCGCAGCGCGTGGGCGTTGCGAAGGCCACTGTCGAGGACCGCGACATGCAGCGCGGTCACGCCATGACGTGATTTCTCGTTGGATTGTCCGGACACTCGGTCCGGCTGGCGGTGTTCGTCACGAACAGCGCCGATTGCGGCGGTTCCCCGCGCTCCGTCAGGGGCACGGGGAACCGGTCACATCACTTGCGCAGGCCGAGGCGCTCGATGAGCGCACGGTAGCGGGCGATGTCGGTGCGACGCAGGTAGTCAAGCATGCGACGACGCCGTCCCACCAGGGCCATCAGGCCGCGGCGGGTGTGGTGGTCGTGCTTGTGCATCTTCAGGTGCTCGGTCAGATCGGAGATCCGACGGGACAGCACCGCGATCTGCACCTCGGGCGAACCGGTGTCACCCTCGTGGGTCGCGTACTCGGTGATGATCTGGTTCTTGATCGTGGCATCCAGGGCCATGTGTAACTCCTCGAGTCAGTACCGTGACCGCCCGGTGCGTGAGATTCCCGCCCGGGGTCCGGGAGCGAGCTCCCGGGGTCGGACCGCCACGGACCGCAGTCAGACCATCGACCATCCTAACCGATCCCCCGCCCGGGCACCGTAAGGCCCGTCACCCCGCGGCGGACGACGGCGCGGCGCACCGGTGCGCCGCCCCGCACCCGCGCATCGCCGCAGCGCCGCGGACGTCCCGTGGCAACGCCGTCGACATCCCGCGGTAGCGCCGTCGCAGTCCCGCGGGAGCGCCCGGAACGTGCGAAGCCGGACCGAACTGGGACAATGGGGGCATGCAGAAGATGAACGTCGAATCATTCAACCTCGACCACCGCAGCGTGGCCGCCCCCTACGTGCGGATCGCGGATCGCAAGGAACTGCCGGGTGGGGACACCCTCGTGAAGTACGACGTCCGCTTCACCCAGCCCAACCAGGCGCACCTGGAGATGCCGGCGGTGCACTCGATCGAACACCTCACCGCAGAGCACATGCGCAATCACACGGACGCCCTGATCGACTTCTCCCCCATGGGGTGCCAGACCGGCTTCTACGCGCTCATGCTGGGAGTGGAGACCGAGGAATTCGAGCGCCTGCTCGAGCGCACCTTCCGGGACATCCTCGAGGCGGACGAGGTCCCGGCCGCGAACGAGGTGCAGTGCGGCTGGGGCGCCAACCACAGCCTCGAGGCGGCCCAGGACGCGGTGCGCGGATTCCTGGCCGAGCGCGAGCACTGGGACGAGGTCACGCGGTGACGGACGACGCCGCACGGTTCGCCGCGTGCGTGGGCGCGCCGGCCGTCGTGGTCGCCATGGCGGAGGAGGCCGAACCGTTCCTCGCGGACGCAGACTCCCGCTGCGAGAACCCCCACGTGATCGGTGGGGCCGAGCTGCACGCCGTCGAGGCCGCGGGGCGTCCCGTGCTCGTGGTGCGCACCGGGATCGGACTGGTCAACGCGGCGTCGGCCCTGAGCGCGGTGCTGGAACGGTTCGAACCGAGCGCCGTGATCTCCGCGGGTTCCGCCGGGGGCCTGCGCGCGGACGTCAACGTGGGTGACCTCGTGATCGGCACCGAGTTCCGCTACGCGGACGCGGACGCGACCGCGTTCGGGTACGAACCGGGACAGGTGCCCGGGATGCCCCCGGCCTTCGCGGCGTCGTCGGACCTCGTGACGGCCGCGAGCAGCCTCGTGGCCGCGGAGGGCTACGCCGCGTGGCGCGGGACGATGCTCTCGGGCGGCGCGTTCGTCACGGCCCGCAACGTGGGGGCGACCCGCGAGGTGTTCCCCGAGGCCCTGAGCACGGACATGGAGACCACGGCCCTCGCGCACGTGTGCCATGACCGCGAGGTGCCCTTCCTGGCCGTGCGCGCGATCTCGGACCTGTGCGGTCCCGCCGCGGACCAGCAGTTCCACATGGAGCTGGACATCGTGGCCCGGATCAGCGCCCAGGCCGTGACCGAACTGCTCGACGGGCTCCCGCCCGTCCCACCACCCACACGTCGAGGAGAACGAGGAACACATGAGTGACGACAAGACCAAGGACCTGCGGGACGCCGCCCCGGACGTCGCGAAGCACGTGCTGCGCGACGGCCACAAGATCCCCCAGCTGGGCTTCGGCACCTACCCCATGGACGATGCCGAGGCCGAGGCCCTGATCCCGGAGGCCGTGTGGCGCGGGTACCGGCTCATCGACACCGCGGTGAACTACGGCAACGAACGCGGCGTGGGCCTGGGCGTGCGCTATTGCGACATCCCCCGTTCCGAGCTGTTCCTCACGTCCAAGATCCCGGGGCGGGACCACGGCACGGACAGCGTGCGGCGCTCACTCGAGGGCACGCTCGAACGGCTCGGCACGGACTACCTGGACCTCTACCTGATCCACTGGCCCAACCCGAGCGAGGACCGCTACGTGGACACGTGGCGCGCCATGATGGCCGCCCGCGACGAGGGCCTGACCCGTTCGATTGGTGTGTCCAACTTCCTGCCCGAGCACCTCCTGCGCCTGGAGCGGGAGACCGGGGAGATGCCCGTGGTCAACCAGGTGGAGCTGCACCCGCAGTACCAGCAGGAGACCCTGCGCGCGTTCCACGGGGAGCACAAGATCCTGACCGAGGCGTGGTCCCCGCTGGGGCGCAAGACGGACCTGTTGCAGGACCCGTGGCTCGCGGAGATCGCCCGCAAGGTGGGACGCACCCCGGCCCAGGTGGTGCTGCGCTGGCACGTGCAGTCCAGCATCGTGGCGATCCCCAAATCCTCGAACACCGAGCGCATGGCGCAGAACATCGACGTGTTCGAATGGGAGCTCACGGACGAGCAGATGGAACGGGTGCGCATGCTGCACACCGGCATCAGCGGCTCCGGGTTCGATCCCGCCGTGCACGAGGAGATGTGAGCACCCCCACCGTGTGAGTTCAGTCGGTCCCGCGCGCCTGTTCCCGCAGGATGTCGCGGGACCGATTCACGTCGTCGCGCATCTGGGACACGAGCGCATCGATCCCGCGGTAGGCCACCATCCCGCGCAGACGTTCCACGAACTCGACCACCACGGTCTGTCCGTAGAGGTCGAAGTCCTCCACGGCCTCGTCCGGGCGGTCGATCACGTGCGCCTCGACCTGACGGTTCACGCCGTCGAACGTGGGATTGGAGCCCACGGAGATCGCGGTGGGCCACCGGGTGCCGTCCTGGTCCACGAGCCAGCCTGCGTAGACCCCGTCCGCGGGGATGAATCCCGTGGCCTCGGGCGCCAGGTTCGCGGTGGGGAAGCCCAGTTCGCGCCCGCGGGCGGCCCCGTGCACCACCTCGCCGCGCATGCGGTGGTGCCGGCCGAGCAGTTTGGCAGCACCGCGGATGTCCCCCGCCTCGAGGCACGAGCGCACCCACGTGGACGAGCAGCGGCGGTCGTCGCTCCAGCCCACCAGGCCGTTGAGCGCATCCGTGTCCTCGGGGACCAGGCCCGCGACGTCGTCCACGACCTGGACCTCGAAGCCGTGTTCACGGCCGAGCTCCCTGATCACCGGCAGATCCCCCGTGTTGTCACGCCCGAGCCGGACGTCCGATCCGATCACGAGACACACCGCGCCCAGCGGTTTTACGAGGTAGTCGACCACGAACTCCTCGGGGCTCAGTTCCGAGAACTCGAGGCTGTACGGCAGCACGAGGACGGCATCCACGCCGGTGGCCTCGAGGGCGTCCAGCTTGTCCTCGAGACCCATGATCAGTCCGGGGTGGGATTCGGGCCGGTGCACGAGAGCCGGGTGCGGATCGAAGGTCACGACCACGGAGTGGGCCTCAAGACGCTGGGAGGTCTCCAGCAGCTGCGCGAACACGTGTTGATGACCGCGGTGGACACCGTCGAAGTTGCCGATGCTCACCACGGAGGGACCGAATCCCGGGGTGACCTCGTCCAGGCTTCTCCAGCGAATCACTGTTCTCCTCGATGTCTTTTGCGTGGTCAGTGTGTGCGGGCGACGTCTAGAGCCTACCGCTCCGCCGGGAGGGCCGTGTCAGCCACAACCACACGAGCCCCACGATCGGCAGCACGAGGGGCACGTAGCCGTAGCCGGCCCCGAAGTGGGACCACACGCTCGCCTTGGGGAACAACTGCGGTTCCAGGACACTGAGCAGGCCCACGCCCAGCACGCCCACGAGTTCCACGACCACGGCCACCGTGGCGACCCTGTGCCAGCCCGGACCGGACTTGGCCAACGCGATTGTCGCTAGGACGTAGATCGCGGCGGAGATCGTGGACAGGGAGATCGCGAGTGGCGCCACAGAGAACTCGGTGGCGAGCTGGTACAGCGAACGCACGCCCGCGGAGAGCGAGAAGACGGCGTAGACCACGATCAGCAGCCGCCCGAACCCCGAGTTCTTCCGGTCCGATCCGGTGCGGGGCCCCGAGCGCCCGAAACGGTTCTGCAGCGTGGTGCGTGAGGGCTCAGCCATGCTCGTCCTTCTCCCGGCGGCCCGTCCCGGCCGCTGCGGCGTCACTGGTAGTAGTAGATGAAGTTCATGCGGTAGACCATCACGGCCACCACGGGCCCGGCGGCGGCCAGGATGAGGGTGGACCACCGCGAGCGTTCCACGAGGGACCACACGAAGGTCCCCGCGGGGATCAGCAGGGCCGTGAGCAGGTAACCCCAGTACTCGAGCAGACTCCCCGAGGGGTCCGGGCCGAGCACGGGCAGGAACACCGAGCCCACCGCGTAGACGAGCAAGAACGCCTCCAGCACGAGCACGGAGCCCTGGGAGAAGTCGTCCGGCGCCCGGCCGCGCGCGGCCTGCACGAGGCAGATCACGCACGAGAGCGCACCCAGGACCACCGAGGCCCAGAACCAACCGTCATAACCCCACAGCATCAGTCGTGCGCCCGTTCCGTTCGCATCGTTCCGTCCGTTTCCGTTCCGGGGTCGCCCGCCCGGGGTCCCTCCACGCCTGCATCGTCCGACGCCGCGGCATGCGTGAACGTCATCCCCGCCGCGATCCCGAGCACCGACGTCGTGTACCTGCGGTCGGCGGGGCCACGGTCCTCGGCGAGGGCCACGAGTGTCCCGTTCGGCGCGAAGCACGCCATGGGCAGCCCCGCCCGGGATTCCTCGGGTCCCGTGGATCCCGACGCCGCGGCGTCGCCCGCGGATGCGGTGTCACCGGCGCCCGCCCCGGAACGAGACGCGGCGCCGTCGCCCGGCACCGCATCGCCGGGATGAACCGACCCCGCGGCGATCCTGCGCCCGTGCGACAGGTCCGTGGCCTCCCGCGCGGTGAGCTCGCGCACGGGGAACAGCCCGCGCGCGGCGTCGTCGATGGCCAGCGTGGAGACCGTGCCGCCGGCGCGCACCTGTTCGGTGAGCTCCTCGAGCGTGTGCGACTGCTCGAGCGTGAACGAGCCCACGCGCGTGCGCCGCAGCGCGGTCAGGTGCCCGCCCACGCCCAGGGCCTCCCCGAGGTCGCGGGCGAGCGCGCGGATGTACGTCCCGGAGGAGCACGTCACGGTCGCATCGACATCCACCGCGGTAGGCTCAGCACCGGTCGGCTCGCGGGAGATCCCGTGCACCGTGAACTCGTGGACGGTGACCGGTCGCGCGGGCAGCTCCACGTCCTCGCCCTTGCGCACGCGGGCGTACGAGCGCTGCCCGTCCACCTTGATCGCGCTGACGGCGGACGGCACCTGCTGGATCTCACCGGTCAGCTCGGCGACCGCGGCCAGGACGGCGTCATCGGTGAGCGCGGCGAGCCGCTCGGGCGCAGCCGTGCTCGTGACGTCCCCCTCGGCGTCGTCGGTCACGGTCGCGGCACCCAGGCGGATGCTCGCCCGGTACGTCTTGTCCGTGCCCGTGACGTAGGTCAGCAGCTTGGTGGCCTTCTCGACCCCCACGACCAACACGCCCGACGCCGCGGGGTCCAGCGTGCCCGCGTGCCCCACCTTGCGGGTCCCCGCGAGGCGGCGCATGCGCGAGACGACGTCGTGCGAGGTCCAGCCGAGCGGTTTGTCCACGACGACGAGCCCGGCCACCCTCGGGAGCGAGGGTGCCGGGCTCGGGATCTGCTGGCGATCGATCACCGGATCAGTCCTGCGACCGGCTCTCGGGGGCCTCGTCGTCGGCGTCGGACGTGCGGTAGGCGTCCTCCCCCGCGGCGTACTGGGCGCCCTGGGCCTGTTCGGCCACCTGGGCGTCCTTCTCGCGCGCGGTGCGCAGCAGCGACTCGAGGCGCGCGGCGTCCGCGGGGATCTCGTCCGCGACGAACGTGAGCGTGGGGGTCAGGCGCGCGGTGATGTTCTTGCCCACCTCGGAGCGCAGGATGCCCTTGGCGGACTCCAGGGCCCGCGCGGTCTCCTGACGCTGCGTCTCGTCCCCGTAGACGGTGTAGTACACGGTCGCGTGCTGCAGGTCGTTGGTGACCCGCGCGTCCGTGACGGTCACGAAACCCACCCGGGGGTCCTTGATCCTGCGTTCGAGCGCCTGGGCCACGATCACCTTGATGCGATCGGCCAGTCGAGCGGCGCGGGCGGCGTCGGCCATGGTGGTACTCCTCGTGTCCGGGCAACGCCGGGGCGTTGCACTGTGCGGGGGTGGTGCGCCGTGACGCGCCACCCGGTGCGATCCGCCCGTGCGGAACGGACCGCGGTGCGGGCGGGGTGCCCGCGTGATCCTCGTGGGAATCACGCGGGCACCCGGACCCGCTGTCACGTGGTCGCGGCCGGTGCGCTCGCGTGAGTGCACCGGCCGCGGGGGCCCGTCAGTCGCGCGGCTTCTCGCGCGTCTCCCAGGTCTCGATGAGGTCGCCCTCGCGGATGTCGTTGAAGGAACCGAGTCCGATACCGCACTCGTAACCCTCGCGCACCTCGGTGGCGTCGTCCTTGAACCGGCGCAGCGAATCGATGGTGAGGTTGTCCTGCACCACGTTGCCGTCGCGCACCAGGCGGGCCTTGCCGTTGCGGCGCACCACACCCTTGGTGATGTACGCACCGGCGATGTTGCCCCACTTGGACGAGCGGAAGACCTCGCGGATCTCGGCGGTACCGAGCTCCACCTCCTCGTACTCCGGCTTGAGCATGCCCTTGAGCGCGCTCTCGACGTCGTCGATCGCGTTGTAGATCACGGAGTAGAACTTCATCTCCACGCCCTCGCGCTCGGCCAGATCCGTCACGCGCTCGGCGGGACGGACGTTGAAGCCGATGATCACGGCGTTGTCCACCGTGGCCAGGTTGACGTCGTTCTGCGTGATCGCACCCACGCCGCGGTGGATGACCCGCAGCTGGACCTCTTCGCCCACGTCGATCTTGAGCAGCGAGTCCTCGAGCGCCTCCACGGCACCGGACACGTCACCCTTGATGATGAGGTTGAGGGTGTCGATCTTGCCCTCGGCCACGGCCTCGTCGAAGGACTCGAGCGTGATCCGCTTGCGGCGCTTGGCGAGCTGGGCGTTGCGGTCCGCGGCCTCACGCTTCTCGGCGATCTGGCGCGCGGTGCGCTCCTCCTGGGTGGCCAGGAACGTGTCACCCGCGCGCGGCACGGAGGACAGACCCAGCACCTGCACCGGGCGGGACGGCAGCGCCGCCTCCACGGTGCGGCCCATCTCGTCGAACATGGCGCGCACGCGACCGTACGCGGCACCGGCCACGATCGAGTCGCCCACGGTGAGCGTGCCGGACTGGACCAGCACGGTGCACACCGCGCCGCGGCCCTTGTCCAGGTTGGCCTCGATGGCAACGCCGCGGGCGTTCTTGTCCGGGTTCGCCTGCAGTTCCAGAGCGCCGTCCGCCGTGAGCACGATGGCGTCCAGCAGGTCGTCGATGTGCAGGTTCTCGCGGGCGGAGACGTCCACGAACATGGTGTCGCCGCCGTACTCCTCGGGCACCAGGCCGTACTCGGTGAGCTGACCGCGGATCTTCTCCGGGTTGGCGTCCGGCTTGTCGACCTTGTTCACGGCCACCACGATCGGCACGTTCGCCGCCTGGGCGTGGTTGAGCGCCTCGACGGTCTGCGGCATCACGCCGTCGTCCGCGGCGACCACGAGCACGGCGATGTCCGTGACCTGGGCACCACGGGCACGCATGGCGGTGAACGCCTCGTGACCCGGGGTGTCGATGAACGTGATGAGCCGTTCCTGACCGTCCACCTCGGTGGAGATCTGGTACGCACCGATGTGCTGGGTGATGCCACCGGCCTCACCCTCGATCACCTTGGTGTTACGGATCGCGTCCAGCAGGCGGGTCTTACCGTGGTCCACGTGACCCATGACGGTGACCACCGGCGGGCGCGGGGCCAGGACGTCCTCGCCCTCGGCCTCCAGCTCCGCCTCGAGGTCGATGTCGAAGGACTCGAGCAGCTCGCGCTCCTCGTCCTCCGGGGAGACCACCTGGATCTGGTAACCGAGCTCGGCACCCAGCAGCTGGAACGTGTCCTCGTCCAGGGACTGGGTCTGCGTGGCCATCTCACCCAGGTGGATGAGCACGGTCACCAGCGACGCCGGGTTCGCGTTGATCTTCTCCGCGAAGTCCATGAGCGAGGCACCGCGGCGCAGCCGCACCACAGTGCTGCCGTCGCCGTGGGGAACCGACACGCCGCCAACGGCGGGTGCGCTCATCTGCTCGAGCTCCTGGCGCTTCGCCCGCTTCGACTTGCGGTGCTTGCCGCGGGCACCACCGCGACCGAAGGCACCCTGCGTGCCACCGCGGCCACCGCGGCCGCGGAAACCACCGCCGCCGCCGGGTCCACCACCGGGACCGCCACCACCGCGACGCGGGCCACCGCCCGGAGCCGGACGGCTACCGATCGGGGCCACACCCGTGGTGTGACCGGGCATCATGTTCGGCGAGGGGCGGGGACCGCCCGGACGGGGACCGCTCTGACCCTGCCGGGGAGCACCCGTGCGGGGTCCGCCCTGACCCGGCTGTGCTGGGCGCGGGCCACCGGGGCGGGGACCACCCGGGCGGGGACCGCCGGGACGGGGTCCGCCCTGACCGGCATTGCTCGAACGCATCCCCTGCTGGGACGCGAACGGGTTGTTACCGGGACGCGGTGCTCCGGGCTTGGCCGAGCGCTGCTGGCCGGGACGCGGCGCACGCTGACCACCGTCGGAACCGCGGCCCATGCCCTGCTGGGATGCGAACGGGTTGTTCCCCGGACGCGGTGCGGACTGACCCGGTTTGGCGCTACCGGGCTTGGGGGCGTTGGCACGGGGACCCGGGGTCGCCGCACTGCGCGGCGTGGCCGAGTCGGAGGCGGCGGGCTTGGAGGCAGCGGGCTTCGCGACCGGGGTCTCGGAGGCCTGGGACTCGGACGCCGACTTCGCGGGGGCCTTGGGGGCACCCGGGGTCGGCGCGGCGGATCCGGCAGCGGGCTTGGCCGCGGCGTCGGAACCGGCGGGCTTGGACTGGACCCTGCCCCCGGGCTTGGGCGCGGAGGATTTCTCCGCGGGCTTCCTGGCGCCCTGCTGCGCGGGCTTGCCGGAGTTGTCCCCGGCGGAGTTCTTGGACTGCGCGGCGGAATCGCCACCGGCGGGGTATGCCGAACGCAGCTTCTTGGCCACGGGCGGTTCTACCGTGGAGGACGCTCCGCGAACGAATTCGCCGAGTTCCTGAAGTTTGGAAATAGCTTCCTTGGACGTGATTCCGAGCTCTTTCGCGAGCTCGTGGACACGGGGCTTGGCCACTGTTCTCCTGTCTCGGTCCGCACCGAAACAGGTACGAACCGCTTATTTTCCGTTGACGTGGCCACCGGACGCACACGTGCGTCCCGCGTGGCCGCGGGTTGAGTACTCGAAGGCACTCATCGGCCGGCACTCATCGGTTTTCCATGGGCTTCTGACTCGCTTTCCTGGTGTTCGTCCTCCTGCACCGGCAGGAGGACGCGCAGCTGTTGCTCGAGGTCGTCCGTGGTCACGGCGGTACGGAACGAGCGATGGAACGCCCGTTTGCGGACCGCGATGGCAACGCACTGCCGGGTGGCGTGCACCCAGGCTCCTCGGCCTCCCGCTCGGCGGTGAAGATCCGCCACGACCCGGGGGCCCTGCGGTGTGTCCTCCATCGTCACGCGGACGAGTTGATCAGGAGGGCTCACCTCTCGGCACCCCACACAGGTGCGAAGACTGTTGACGCTCATCCCCGCTCCTCATGACCCGTCGTCCGGTTTTCAGGCGGCACGGAACCGCGCGGAAGGACGATGGTCGACCTGATCAGAGCAAAGTCTAGCGCGCCGCGCGGGATTCCCCCGAATCCTGGGGGTGTTCAGCGATCCGTCGCGCGGGATTCGGGGACGATGTCGATGCGCCACCCCGTGAGCCGCGCGGCCAGGCGGGCGTTCTGCCCCTCCTTGCCGATCGCGAGGGAGAGCTGGGCGTCGGGGACGACGGCGCGCGCGGAGCGGGCACCCTCGTCCAGCACATTCACCCGGGACACCCGCGCCGGGGACAGGGCGTTGCCGATGAACCGGGCGGGATCGTCGGAGTAGTCGATGATGTCGATCTTCTCGTCACCGAGCTCGTTCATCACCGCGCGCACGCGCGAACCCATGTCACCGATGCACGCGCCCTTGGCGTTGGCCCCGGGACGCTTGGCGGCCACGGCCATCTTGGTGCGGTGGCCGGCTTCGCGCGCCAGGGTCACGATCTCCACGGAACCGTCCGCGATCTCCGGCACCTCCATCTCGAACAGTCGGCGCACCAGGTCCGGGTGGGAGCGGGACAGCGTGATGGACGGGCCCTTGAACCCACGCTTGGCCTCCACGACGAACGCGCGGATCCGCTGACCGTGCTCGTAGCGCTCCCCGGGGACCTGCTCGTGCGGCGGCAACAGTCCCTCCACGGTGCCCAGGTTCACCTGGACCATCTTGGGGTTGTTGCCCTGCTGGATCTGCCCGGAGACGAGTTCCCCCTCGCGGCCCTTGAAGTGGCCCAGGACGTTGTCGTCCTCGACGTCCCGCAGCTTCTGCAGGATGACCTGGCGCGCGGTCGCTGCGGCGATACGACCGAAACCGGACGGGGTGTCGTCGAACTCGCCCACGCGCTCGTCGTTCTCGTCCAGCTCGGGAGCCCAGATGGTCACGTGCCCGCTGCGACGCTCGACCTCGGCGCGGGCACCGTTGATGGCCCCCGGCGAGCGCATGTACGCGAGCAGCAGGGCCTGTTCGATCGTGGGGATCAGCACGTCCACGGGGATGTCGCGCTCGCGTTCCAGCAAGCGCAGGGTGCTCATGTCGATGTCCATGTGTCCGGCCTTCCTTCGCACCACGCGGGGGTTCCGCACCGTATTCGGGGCCGGGAACCAAACAGCGCGCCGCACGCGGGGTGCGGAGCGCTGCTGCATGGGTCTGTCTCGTGTTCTTCCGGCTATCGTACATCCCCGCGGGGACGTCAGATCTCCACCTCCACCTTGGCACCGCGCACGTCCGCGTAGGCCACGCGCTCGGGGTCCAGGTACTTCACCGGCATGCCCTTCTTGGGTTGGTGCCAGCGCTGGACCACCGCGTGGTCCTCGTGCGCCTCGAGCAGCCGCGCCGAGTAGCGCTCCCCCTCCGCGGGCCGGATCCGCACGAGGTGGCCCACGCTGCGCCGCCAGTGCCGCGGCGTCTCCAGGTCGCGCGTGGCCCCCGGCGAGGACACCTCGAGTTCGTACGGCGGGCCGGGCACGGGGTCGTCGCGGTCCAGGGCGTCGGAGACCTGCCGCGCCACCTCCGCCACGCGATCCAGGCTCAGAGAGTCCGTACCGTCCGGCAGGTCCACGAGCACGCGCAGCATCCGGTTCCCGCCCTGGCCCGTGAACTCGCACTGCTCCAGGAAGAGCCCGGCGGCCTCGACCACCGGTTCCACGCTCGCGCGGATGCGCGTCTCGTCCACTGTCGTCATGTCCGTCCTCCTCGTGCGGCTCGCGGGGTCACCGCGCCGCGTTCGTCCTGCGTGCTGCTCCCTATCATGGAACAGACCCGTCCCCCGGAGGAATTCGTGAGTTCTCGCTCGCCCGCACCCCCCGCCAGCGCCTGGCGCGTTCTGGCCGTGGCGCTCACCCTGGTCCTGGTGCTCGTGCTCGCCGCGGGTTTGTGGGCTCATTGGCGCCCGTTGCCCGACGACGACGCCGCACGCCTCGGCGCGCGCGCGACCATCGCGTCCGTGCGTGCAGACCTGGACCCCGATCCCTCGGTCCTTCCCGACGCCGTCCTGGCGGATCAGGAGGCCGCGTTCGGTCCCGCGGCAACTCCCTCCCAGGCCCGCCACCTCGAGGCACGCGGTACCGGGGCCCCGCCGAGTTCACTGGCCGACGCCGCAGCCCGGCTCGAGGACGTCGCCAGGACCTCGCCGAACGGGGAGCTGGCGGCCACCGCCGCGAGCGTCGCGGCGTCGTGGTGGGCGGCGGAGCCACCGCCGGCTGGCGCGGACCCCACCGCACGCCGAACAGAAGAGAGCGAGGCGGGTTTGGGGGCCGGTTCCCCCGCGGCATCGAAAGTACCCACCGAGGAAGGGGACGGCGGGGACACCGACGACGACGCGGCGTCGTCGTGCGAACCTGCGCAGCTCGCCGCGGTCACGGCCCTGGACCGTGCGCGGTTCACCACCGAGGCGGCCGCTGCGCGGATCCCGGCCGACGCCGCACAGAGGGGCACCATGGACGCGGTCACGGACACGCTCGATGCCACGCTGCGTGAGCCGGCGGTGACTCCGATGTTGTCGTGCGATCCCGCACCCGTCGCGGGCGGTCACGTCCTGCCCGCCGGCTTCGCGGAGGACCCCACCCGAGCGGTGGGCGGGACACTGCGCGAGGCGAGCGCCGCGCTCGTGTCCGCCGTGGGGGCGTCGTCGCCCGAGGACCGGGACTGGCTGCTCACGGGGCTGCTGGAGACGGCCGTCACAGCGCAGCACCTGGACCCCGAACACCCGGTGCCCGCCCTACCGGGGAGGGACTGACGCGCGGCGCACGCGCCGGTCAGCGACCCGTGAGGACGTCCCACCCGAGCTTGGCGATCAACACTGTGACCACCGTGAAGAAGACCACGCGGATGAACGCGCTGCCCCGGGCCACCGCGGTGCGTGCGCCGAGGTAACCCCCGGCCATGTTGCTGAGCCCGAGCACGAGACCCAGCCCCCACAGGACGGAACCGTGCGCCGCGAAGACCGCGATGGCGCCGACGTTCGTGGCCAGGTTGACGATCTTGGCCTTCGCGCTCGCCGCGAGGAAGCTGTAGCCCAGTAACGATACGAGCCCGATGATCAGGAACGACCCCGTTCCCGGGCCCATGACGCCGTCGTAGAAACCGATCAGGGCGCCCAGCGCGACAGCCAGTCCGTAGTGCCGCGCGCCGGTGTGTCGCAGCGCGGTGAGCTGACCCATGGACGGCTTGGCCACCGTGAACACGAGCACGGCGATCAGCGCGAGCACGATGATCGGCTTGAACACCGCGGCCGGGAGTGTGGCGGCCACGGCCGCACCCGCCCCCGACGCGACGAGGGCCACGACGGCCATGGGCAGCGCGGTGCGCAGGTCCGGGTGGATACGACGGTAGAACGTCACCGCGGACGTGGTCGTGCCGAAGACCGAGCCCATCTTGTTCGTCGCGAGCGCCTGGACCGGTGTGATGCCCGGGATCAGCAGCATCACGGGTAGTTGGAGCAACCCTCCACCGCCCACCACGGCGTCGATGAACCCCGCGGCGAAACCCGTGAGCACCAGCAGCACGACGAAGCCGGAGGCGGCGGAGTCCAGACCGGAGCCCGCGAGGGAGGACAGGTCCATGACGGAACACCCGGGCCGGGACTACAGGGTGTCGTCCGCGGGGGTGTCCGATCCGCGCAGTTCGGCGGTGAGTTCGGCAACCACGTCATCGCGCGCGATGTCCCGGGACTGCCCGCTGCGGCGGTCCTTGAGCTCGAGCATCCCGTCCTTGAGCCCGCGGCCCACCACGAGCACGGTGGGTACGCCCAGCAGCTCGGCGTCGCCGAACTTCACACCCGGGGAGACCTTGGGACGGTCGTCGAACAGGACGCTGATCCCGGCGTCCTCGAGGTGCGCGACGATCTCCTCCGCGGCCTCGAGCACCTCCGTGCCCTTGCCCGTGGCCACCACGTGGACGTCCGCGGGGCTGAGGTCGCGCGGCCACAACAGGCCCTTGTCGTCGTGGTAGAACTCCGCCACGGCCGCGAGCGCGCGGGTCACGCCCACACCGTAGGAGCCCATGGTCACGGTCACGAGTTTGCCGTTGCTGTCCAGCACCCTGAGCCCGAGGGCATCGGCGTACTTGCGCCCGAGCTGGAAGACGTGGCCCATCTCCATGCCACGCGCGATCTCGAGGGGCCCGGAACCGTCCGGTGCGGGGTCCCCGTCACGCACGGTGCAAGCCTCGAGGGTGCCGTCCCACGTGAAGTCGCGCTCGGCGACCAGGTGGTAGACGTGGGTCTCGGCCACGTTCGCGCCGGTGATCCACGAGGTGCCCGGCACCACGCGGGGGTCCACGAAGTACGGGATGCCCGTGCGGGACTCGGAACCGAGCAGGGCGTCGTCGCGGCTCAGACCCGGACCGATGTAGCCCTTGACGAGTTCGGGCACGGCACGCAGCTCGTCCTCGGTCGCGGCGGCGACCTCGAGTTCACCGCCCTGTCCGAGGGCCTCACCGATCCCGGCTTCCACGCGCTTGAGGTCCACGTCGCGGTCCCCGGGAACGCCCACGGCCACGAGCTGACGCTTACCACCGGGCAACGAGACGGACAGCACGACGTTCTTGAGCGTGTCCGCGGCGGTCCACGGCTCGCCTTCGCGGGGGTGCAACTCGTTGGAGCGCTCCACGAGTGTCTCGATCGTGGGGCTCGCGGGGGTGCGGTGCACTTGGGCCGCAGGAGCGTCCGCGTAGTCGATCGGTTCCGGGACCACCGTCGTCACGGCTTCCACGTTCGCGGCGTAGCCTCCAGCCGAGCGCACGAAGGTGTCCTCACCCACGGACGAGGGGTGCATGAACTCCTCGGACCGGGATCCGCCCATGGCCCCCGAGGTCGCGGACACGGCCACGACCGGCAGGCCGAGGCGTTCGAAGATCCGCACGTACGCCGCGCGGTGCTTAGCGTAGGACTCGTCCAACCCCGCGTCGTCGATGTCGAACGAGTAGGAGTCCTTCATGATGAACTCCCGCCCGCGCAGCAGACCCGCGCGGGGGCGGGCTTCGTCCCGATACTTGGTCTGGATCTGGTACAGCGAGACCGGGAGGTCCTTGTAGGACGAGTAAAGATCCTTCACGAGCAGCGTGAACATCTCCTCGTGCGTGGGCGCGAGCAGGTAGTCCGCGCCCTTGCGGTCCTGCAGCCGGAAGAGGTTCTCACCGTACTCGGTCCAGCGGTTGGTGGCCTCGTAGGGTTCGCGCGGCAACAGCGCCGGGAAGTGCACCTCCTGGGCGCCGATCGCGTTCATCTCCTCGCGCACGATCCGCTCGACCTTCCCCAGGACGTTCAGCCCCAGGGGCAACCACGTGTAGATCCCGGGCGCCGCGCGGCGGATGTACCCGGCGCGCACCAGGAGCTTGTGGCTGTCCACGTCCGCGTCCACCGGGTCTTCGCGCAGCGTGCGCAGGAACAGGGAGCTCAGGCGAAGGGGCATGAAGGGGTCCTATCCACCCGTGAAGGGATCGATCGAAGCTGTGGGTATCCCCGCGAGTCTATCGCTGAGCGGCACCGGCGCACGCCGGGCCCGGGGGCTCACAGGAGGACCGTGGCGAAATCCCCGTGCCGCCGGAAACCCACTCGGCGGTATGTGGCCAGGGCGGGTGCGTTGAACGAGTTCACGTAGAGGCTCACGGTCGGGACGTACTGCCGGGCGAGCGCCACGGTCGCGGCCATACACGGCACGGCCAGTCCCCTCCCCCGGTACTCGGGGTCCACCCACACGCCCTGGATCTGGCACACGGACCCGTGCAGCGACCCGATGTCCGCCTTGAAGATCACGGTGCCGTGCTCGTCGGTGAGCACCGCGGTCCTGCGATCGCGCACGAGGGAGCGCACTCGCTGGCGGTAACCCTCCGCCCCGGTGGTGAAGGGGGAGTACCCCACTTCCTCGGTGAACATGGCCGCGGCCGCGGGCAGCACGCGAGGGAAGTCCTCGTCCTGCGCCCATCGCACATCGCGGGCGGGCCCCGTGAACAACTCGGGTGCGGGATCACGGTCCATCACGAGCAGCGGTTGCACGGGACGGACGTCGAAGGGTTCGGGCCACGTGTCCCGCAATCGTTCCCACAGTCCGAGCACGGGATCGGCGGGACCGAAGAACGAGGCGAAGCGGGGCCCGCCGCGGGCCAGGACGTCCGCGACGAGGTCCGTCCCGGTCTGGTCGAGCACCACGGGGACCACGTTGGTTCCCGCCCAGCACGCGCCCACGAGCTCGCCGGAGGAGTCCGCCACACCGATCACGGGCGGCTGCCGCCGACCGCGGGCGGCCCGGATCCGGGCCACGTGCGCCGCGACGAACACCCCGGACACCGCGTGCCGCGCCAGCAGGCGGTCCAGTGCCGACTGGTTCACGGCGGCGGGTGAGAGCACCCGCGGGGCGCGGCGCAGGATCACCCGGCGGTCACGACCGGCGCGCCCTCGACCGGCTGGCCGTTCTCGTCCAATTCCATGCTCTCGGCCATCTCATTGGCCTGGGCGAGCAGGGTCTCCACGATCTGGTCCTCGGGAACGGTCTTGATGACCTCACCGCGCACGAAGATCTGGCCCTTACCGTTGCCCGAGGCCACGCCCAGGTCCGCTTCGCGGGCTTCCCCCGGGCCGTTGACGACGCAGCCCATCACGGCCACGCGCAGCGGCACGGTCAGGTGGGCCAGGCCCTCGTTGACCTCCTCGGCGAGCTTGTAGACGTCCACCTGCGCGCGCCCGCACGAGGGGCACGAGACGATCTCGAGCTTGCGCGGGCGCAGCCCAAGCGACTGCAGGATCTGATTGCCCACCTTGACCTCTTCGACCGGAGGCGCGGACAGGGACACGCGGATGGTGTCCCCGATGCCCTGACCGAGCAGGATGCCGAAGGCGGTCGCGGACTTGACGGTGCCCTGCAGGGCCGGGCCGGCCTCGGTGACACCCAGGTGCAGCGGCCAGTCCCCGCGCTCGGCGAGCAACTGGTAGGCGCGCACCATGGTCACGGGGTCGTTGTGCTTGACGGAGATCTTGAAGTCGTGGAAGTCGTGCTCCTCGAACAGCGAGGCCTCCCACACGGCGGACTCCACGAGCGCCTCCGGGGTGGCCTTGCCGTACTTCTGCAGCAGGCGCTTGTCCAGGGAGCCCGCGTTCACGCCGATCCGGATGGACACGCCCGCGGCCTCCGCCGCACGGGAGATGCCCTCGATCTGGTCGTCGAACTTGCGGATGTTGCCCGGGTTCACGCGCACACCGGCGCACCCGGCGTCGATCGCGGCGTAGACGTACTTGGGCTGGAAGTGGATGTCCGCGATCACCGGGATCGGGGACTTCATGGCGATGATGGGCAGGGCGTCGGCGTCGTCCTGGGACGGGCACGCCACCCGCACGATGTCGCAACCGGCGGCGTTGAGCTCGGCGATCTGCTGCAGCGTGGCGTTGATGTCCGTGGTGGGGGTCGTGGTCATCGACTGGACGCTGATCGGGTGCTCCGACCCCACACCCACCGAACCCACCTGGATCTGGCGGGTCTTGCGCCGGGGCGAGAGCACCGGTTGGGGCGCGGCGGGCATACCGAGATTGACCGAGGTCACGAATTGCCTCCCAAGGAAGTGGCGTCCGGGGCCCGTGACGCGCGCCCCGCGATGTTGCACTGTCCATTGTGCCCCACTCCTCCCACGTGCTACAGCCGCACGTGATGCGCCGAACACGACGCCGCCCCCGGAATGTTCCGGGGGCGGCGTCGCCATGGTACGGGGCGCGTGAGCGTCAGCGGCGCATGATCCTGCGCGCGAGCCAGTTGCCGAAGAACTGCACGAGCTGGACCAGGATGATGATCACGATCACCGCGGCCCACGTGACCTGGTCGTTGAAGCGCTGATAGCCCAGGCGCAACGCGAAGTCACCCAGACCGCCGGCACCGATCGCACCGGCCATCGCGGACATGTCCGTGATGCCGATGACCAGGAACGTGTACCCCAGCACGAGCGGGCCGAGCGCCTCCGGCAGGATCACCGTGGTGATGATCTTCCAGCGTGAGACCCCCATGGACCGCGCGGCCTCGATCACCCCGGGATCCACCGTCATGAGGTTCTGCTCCACGATGCGGGCCACCGCGAACGTAGCGCCGATGGTCATGGTGAAGATCGCGGCGTTGGGGCCCAGGCGCGTGCCCACGACCGATTCCGTGACCTGACCCAGGGCGGCCAGCAGGATGATGAACGGGATGGGACGCACGAAGTTCACCAAAAGGTTCAGCGCGGTGAACAGCGGACCGTTCTCCAGGATGCTGCCCCGCCGGGTCACGTAGAGCCCCATACCCACGGCCAGGCCGATGAGCCCGGCCAGCACGAGGGTCACGGAGACCATATACAGCGTCTGCCCGGTTGCGTCCAGCAACTGCGGGCCCAGAGCAGACCACTCCATCACTCACTCACCTCCCGCACCGTGGTGACGGCGCGCAGACTCTCGACGGCGCGGTCCACGGACTCGTCCGAACCGGTCAGGGACAGCGTGAGCGTTCCGAAGGACTGTGACTGCAGGATGGAGATCCCCCCGAAGGCGATGTTGAAGCTGACACCGTCACGGGCGGCGTCCGAGAGCACGTCCCCGATCCGGTTCTGGTCGGTGACGTCCACCAGCACGAGCCGCCCGGGGTGTTCCCGGCGCAGCTTCTCGATCTCGTCCGCGCGCGGCACGGTGCGCATGACCGAGGAGACGAACTTGCGCGTGGTCTGCGCCCGCGGGTGGGCGAAGACCTCCGCGGTGGTCCCGGTCTCCACCACGCGACCGCTGTCCATCACGGCCACGCGGTCCGCGGTGGCCCGCACCACGTCCATCTCGTGGGTGATCAACACGATGGTGATCCCCAGCTCACGGTTGACGCGCTTGAGCAGACCCAGGACCTCCTGGGTGGTCTCCGGGTCCAACGCCGAGGTGGACTCGTCTGCGAGCAGCAGTTCGGGATTGCTCGCGAGCGCGCGGGCGATCCCCACGCGCTGCTTCTGACCACCCGAGAGCTGCTCGGGGTAGTTCCCGGCGCGCTCGGTCAGGCCCACGAACTCCAACAGTTCCGCGACCCGCGCCTTGCGTTCCTCGGGCTTCCACCCGGCACGCTTGAGCGGGTAATCGATGTTGCCCGCCACTGTGCGTGACGTGAACAGGTTGAACTGCTGGAAGATCATCCCGATCTTGCGGCGGATGGGCGCCAGCTGGGATTCGCTGCGCCCGTCCACACGGTTACCGGCGACCTCGAGCGTCCCGGACGAGATGGGTTCCAGGCCGTTGATCAGCCGCACGAGGGTGGACTTGCCCGCCCCCGAGTAGCCGATCACCGCGAAGATCTCACCGCGGCGGATGTCCAGGTCCACGGAGTCCACCGCGGTCACGGTGCGCGGGCGGCGTTTGGACCCCGTGACGAAGACCTTGCTCACGTCCCGGAAACTGACCAGGGTGTCCGCCGTGGCGGACGGGCTCACTTGGTCTGCTCCTTGAGGTCCTGCGAGTAGCGGGCCAGCAGGTCCTTGAGCTCCTGCTGATCCACCTTGGTGGGCACCGCGGTGCCCTTGGTCTCGGTCTTCTCCGCGTCCTGGACCTTGTCGTCGTAGTAGAAGCTCGCGACCTTCTTCAGGGTCTCGTTGTCCGCGTTCGCCTCGGTCGCGGCGAAGAGGTTGTCGTACACCTTGGCGCTGTCCGCGGTGGGGTCGTCCTGGGCCAGCGCGGACTTGGGATCGATGTTCGCGCGGTCCAGGAAGTCGTTGTTGACCACGGAGGCGGCCACGGAGTCCATGGACAGCACGGTCTGCTCTGCGGAGACGGGGCGGACCGTGACCTTGGACTTGGCGGTGTCGATGTCCTGCTCGGTGGGGGCGATCGTGTCCTTTGTGAACTCCACGAGACCCTGCTGGTGCAACAGGTTCAGCGCGCGGGACAGGTTGATCGAGTCGTTCGGCACGGCGATCTCGTCGCCCTGCTTGAAGTCCTCGACGGACTTCACGCTCTTGGAGTACAGACCCAGCGGGAAGATGGAGGTGGAGCCCACGGGGGTGATGGTGTCCCCGGAGTTGTTGTTGTAGTCCGCGAGGTACGCGATGTGCTGGAACCAGTTCATGTCGATGTCGCCGCTCTTCAGGGCGGGGTTCGGCTGGCTGTAGTCGCTGAAGTCCACGTACTCGACCGTGATGTCGTTGTCCGCGGCGACCTGCTTCAACGCGTCCTGCACGGGGGTGGAGCCCACGATGCCGATGGTGATCTTGCCGTCCGCGGCCGGGTCCGAGTTGTCGGAGCCGCCGCCGCACGCGGTGAGGGTGAGGCCCAGGGTGGTGGCCAACACGACGGGAATCAAGCGCTTGGTTCGCATGATCATGCCTTTCCAGGGGTCTGTGACGGGGACTCGCGGGGCGAACAGTCCCCCTGGATGAGGGCACAGGACGGGCACGTGCTGGTTTCCGGGGAACCGCACTTGCCGTGATCTGTTGCAACCGCGGCCGGATGGTCATCTGGGGCACCCCGCTACGGTAGAGGGTTGCCGTCCGGCCAGCCAGAGCTACGCGCCGGATCTCGTCATCCGCCCGGTAGTCTAGCACGGCACTGACGTGGGCCGGCGACCGCGGAAAGGGCCCTACGCCATCCCCGCGATGCGTTCGTCGGCGCGGGCCCGGGCCCACTCCTCCGCCCCCAGCACGTCCTCGAGCGTGGGCTCGGTCCGACCGTCGTGATCGTCGAGCACCCGCTCCACCACGTCCACGATCTGCGTGAAGCCGAGCGCCCCGCGGTGGAACGCGTGCACGGCCTGCTCGTTGGCGGCGTTGAACACCGCGGGCCACGTCCCGCCGCGCGAACCCGCGTGCTTCATGAGCTCCACGGCGGGGAACGCCTGCGAATCGAGCGGTTCGAACGTCCACTGCGCGGCCCGGGTCCAGTCGCATCCCGCGGCGGCGCCGGTCACGCGGTGGGGCCAGCCGAGTCCGAGCGCGATGGGCAGGCGCATGTCCGGCGGGGACGCCTGCGCCAGGGTGGAGCCGTCCACGAACTCCACCATGGAGTGCACGACCGATTGCGGGTGCACCGTGACGTCGATCCGGTCCAGGGGGACGTCGAACAGCAGGCTCGCCTCGAGCACCTCCAGTGCCTTGTTGACCATGGTCGCGGAGTTCGTGGTGACCATGACGCCCATGTCCCACGTGGGGTGCTGCAGCGCCTGCTCGGGCGTCACGCGCGTGAGCTGCTCGCGCGTCATGCCGCGGAACGGTCCGCCGGACGCCGTGAGCACGAGCCGGCGCACCTCGGAGGCCGTCCCGGAGCGCAGGGCCTGGGCGATCGCCGAGTGTTCGGAGTCCACGGGGGTCAGCGCGTCCTCGAGGCCCGTGTCCGCCGCGGCGCGCAACACGAGCGGACCGCCCGCGATCAGGGACTCCTTGTTCGCGAGCGCCACCCGCCGACCCGCTCCCAGCGCCGCCAGGGTGGGTGCGAGCCCGATGCTCCCGGTGATCCCGTTCAGCACGAGGTCCGAACCCTCCCACTGCGCGATCCGGGTTGCAGCGTCCGGCCCGTACAGGACCTCGGGTGCCGCCGACGACGCCGCGCGTGACCGGTCCGCGATCAGCTCACGCAACCGGGCGGCGTCGTCCGCCGTACCGCTCGTGCCCACCGCACGGACACCGAACGTCACGGCCTGCTGAGCGAGCAGCTCGAGGTGACCCGCGCCCGCGGCGAGCGCCACGACCTCGAAGGGCGGATGGGCGGCGTCCGAGACGGGCCGGCGCAGCCCCGCGGCCTCGGACACGACGTCGAGCGCCTGCGTCCCGATGGATCCCGTGGATCCGAGGATCACGAGGCTGCGGGGGGCCTGCCGGGTGGCGGCGTCGAGATCGGGGGTCATGCCGGTGGAGGAAGTCATGACCCCAGTATCGCGCGAGCGCCGGACCCCGCACGCGCGACACCGGGCAAACGCCTCTAGACGCACGACACGGGAGATGCGACAAGGGCGCCACCCGGAGGTGACGCCCTTGTGGGGAAGGCCCGTTCAGGACCCGCGTGTGTTTCAGCGACGGCGGCCGACGACGGCGCCGTAGATGAGCAGCACGATGATCGCGCCGATCACGGACGTGATGATCGTGCCGATGCTGAAGCTGTTGATCCCGTCGCTCAGGCCGGGGATGAAGCTACCCAGCCAGCCGCCCAGGAAGGCGCCCACGATGCCGAGGATGATGGTGACGATGATCCCGCCACCCTGCTTGCCCGGAAGGATCAGCTTGGCGAGCGCGCCGGCGATCAGACCGAGGATGATCCAGCTAATGATGCCCATTTCTCCACCTCTGGTTCTCGTTGTTCGCGTTTGCGGTGTTCCGCAACCGCATGTGGTCAGCGAACTGGTTCACAGTGTACTTCCAGACAGCCACGCTACACGGGCCGCCGCGCCCGGACGAAACCGGGCACGGCGGCCGTGTCGAGGGGTGGTGGACCGGGTCAGTGCGAGACGGCCTTCTCCGCGCCGACGCCCGTGAGGGAGCGCACTTCCATCTCGGACTGCTTGCGCGGGTCCTCCGGTCGGCGCTCGCTGAGCGAACCCAGGAAGCCGAGCAGGAAGGACGCCGGGATGGAGATGATGCCGGGGTTGGACAGTGGGTAGATCGCGAAGTCCGCGGTGGGGATCATGGAGGTCTCCGACCCGGACATCACCGGGGAGAAGATGATGAGCACCACGGAGATGATCAGCCCGCCGTACATGGACAGCACCGCGCCGCGCGTGGTGAAACGCTTCCAGTAGAGCGAGTAGAGGATGGTGGGCAGGTTGGCGGAGGCCGCCACCGCGAAGGCGAGCGCCACGAGGAATGCCACGTTCTGACCCTGCGCACCGATACCGCCGGCGATCGAGATCAGACCGATGACCACCACGGTGGTCTTGGCCACGCGCAGTTCCTGGCGGGGATCCGAGGTGCCCTTCTTGATCACGGACGTGTAGATGTCGTGGGCGAAGGACGCGGATGCGGTGATGGCCAGGCCCGCGACCACGGCGAGGATCGTGGCGAACGCGACCGCCGCGATCAGACCCATCAGGATGGACCCGCCGAGTTCGTACGCGAGCAACGGGGCCGCCGAGTTCACGCCACCGGGCGCACCCTTGATCCGGTCCGCGCCGATCAACGCGGCCGCACCGAAGCCGAGCACCAGGGTGAAGAGGTAGAACAGGCCGATCAGGGTGATGGCCCAGACCACGGACTTGCGGGCCTCCTTGGCGGTGGGCACCGTGTAGAAGCGCATGAGCACGTGCGGCAGACCGGCGGCACCCAGCACGAGGGCCAGACCCAGCGAGATGAAGTCCAGCTTGGAGATCTCGCTCACGCCGTACTTGAGCCCGGGCTCGAGCATCGCGGGGTTGTTGTTCGTCTCCACGGCCGCGCCGAGCACGGCCGAGAAATTGAACCCGAACAGGGCCAGGATCCACACGGTCATCACGGCCACGCCGGACACGAGCAAGCACGCCTTGATGATCTGCACCCACGTGGTGCCCTTCATGCCGCCCACGAGCACGTAGACGATCATGATGACGCCCACGATCACGATCACCAGGGACTGGCCGGCCCGGGAGCCGATCCCCAGCAGCAGGGACACCAGGGCGCCCGCCCCGGCCATCTGCGCCAGGAGGTAGAAGAACGTCACGGCCAGGGTGGAGATGGACGCCGCGACCCGCACGGGCCGCTGGCGCAGCCGGAACGAGAGCACGTCCGCCATGGTGAACTTGCCGGTGTTGCGCAGCGGCTCGGCGATCAGCAGCAGCGCCACGAGCCATGCGACGAAGAAGCCGATCGAGTACAGGAACCCGTCGTAGCCTTGCAGGGCGATGGCTCCCACGATGCCCAGGAAGGATGCCGCGGAGAGGTAGTCACCCGCAATGGCCAGACCGTTCTGGGTCCCGGAGAACGAGCGGCCACCGGCGTAGTAGTCCGCGGCGGTCGCGGTGGACTTGGACGCCCGGATCACGACCACGAGCGTCACGAGCACGAACGCCAGGAAGATCGAGATGTTGATCGCGGGGTTGCCCACGGTGGACGTGGCGGTCTCCGCCAGGTGCACCGCGGGCGTCGAGACGGCGGGGACGGCGATCATGGCCGGGCCTCCTGGTGGTCGTCGGCCCGGTGGCCGGAAGTGGATTCGAGGTCCTCACGCAACGCGGTGGCCTGTGGGTCGAGCTTGCGGTTGGCGAAGCTCACGTACGCAGCGGTGATCCCGAACGTGGTGACGAACTGCAGCAGACCCAGGATCAGACCCAGGTTGACGTTGCCCACGACCCGCGTGGACATGAAGTCCGGCGCGTAGATGGCGAGCACCACGTAGAGCAGGTACCAGACCAGGAACGCGACGGCCAGGGGGAAGACGAAGGATCGGTGGGTCGAGCGCAACCGCTGGAACTCGTGCGAGCGCTGGACCGCGGGGAAGTCGATGCCCTGGGTTGCCGTGGAACCGTTGGGGTCGACAGGGGGCGTGGACGCCATGTGTGCCTCCTTGTGTGATGATCACCACAGTACGCATTGTGTATCCAATGACACAAGACATGTCCGTCACAAGGTCGAAGAAACCCCTGAAATCCGCGGTTTGGTTAGCTCACCTCACAATTTCGGGCACTCAGTGTATACATTCGACGTCATCGCGCGCCGCTACGGCCGCAGGGCCAGGACGAACTCCACGGCCCGGTCCAGGAACGCGTCCACCTGTTGTTCCTCGTAGCTGCGTTGACCCTGGGCGGGTCGGAAGACCGCCGTCCGCACGAGCCGCGGGTCCACCTCGGGTTCACCGCGCAACGCGTCCATGAGCCGGTCGCACAGCACGTCCACGTCCGCCGCGGCGTAGCCCAGCGTGCGGTGCGAACTCGGCCGGCGGAAGCGTTCACCGTGCGGACGGTTGAGCCGCCCCAGCAGCAGCCCGGCCAACAGCTCCAGGTGCTCCTCCCAGCGCCGGGTGCCGTGCTCGGCCACGAACGCGGCCTTCTCCCGCGCGAACAGCTCGTCCTCCACGGCGTCCAGGTGGGCGTCCACCGCGCCGGGGTCGTAACCGCCCTTGACGCGGTCGAACACGCCCTCACGCACCTGCCGGCTGCCCAGCCGACGACGCCGCTGCGCCGCCTCCGCGCTCTCGGGTTCACGGGCCGCGTCGGTCGCCCCGGCGGTGTCCGCGGACGCGACGGAGTCCTCGGCGGTGACGGGGTCCGTGACATCGGCCGGGTCAGCGACCGGCTCAGCGACCGTGCCGGGGCCCGCGACCGGGTCCGCGTGGGCGCCGGGGGCGGGCGGCGTTGTCGTCGTCGTGCGCATGACCGCGGCGAGGCGGTCCAGGAAGTCGTCCACCTGGGCGGGGTCGTAACCCCAGGCCCGCTCGCCGAGGCGATCGAAACGTTGCTGAGTACTCATACCCGCCCTTCCGCGGCCGGGACGCGACCCGCACAGGGCGGCGTCCGTGCGTCCCGGGGGCGCGGGCGCAGGACCCGCGGCCGTGTCACCCCAGGACGGTGAACAGTTCGAAGATCACGTAGCCGGTGATCACGGCGAAGACGATGGAGTCGATGCGGTCCATCACGCCGCCGTGACCCGGCAGCAGGGTCCCCATGTCCTTGATCCCGATCTCCCGCTTGATCATGGACTCGGAGAAGTCGCCCACGGTGGCCACGACCACGATCGCGACCGCCAGGACCGCACCCTGCCACCACGGCATCTCCACGAGGAAGAGCGCGCACAGCACACCCACGACCACGGCACCGCCCACGGATCCGGCGAAACCTTCCCACGACTTCTTGGGAGAAATCTTGGGGGCCATGGGGTGTTTACCCCATACGACCCCCACCGCGTAGCCGAAGGTGTCGGAGCTGACGGCCAGCAGGATGATCGTGAGGACCTTGTGGGGCCCGTCCGGGGAGTGGTAGAGCAGCACCGCCGTGCTCAGCAGGAACGAGGCCCACACGAGCGCGAACACCGAGCCCATGATGGACAGCATCATCCCCTGCTTGGGCCCGAAGGCCCGCCACACCACCACGAGCGTCACGGCGAGCACGAGCGCCATGGACAGTGCCTCCGCGCCGCCGAAGAACGCCGCGAGCGGCATGAGCACCGCCGCGATCACCGCGGGGACCTGCGGGATCTGCACGCCCTTGTAGGTCAGTGACCGTGCGATCTCCCACACCCCGATACCCGCCGCGGTCCCGGCCAGCAGGGCCACGACGAGCGGAACGAAGAACAGTCCCGTGACGAGCGCGCCGATGAGCACGACGGCCACGGCCACGGCGGCCGGGAGGTTACGGCCTGCCCGCGAGGGGGCCTTGTGCTCGGTGCTGCGCTGGAAGGGGCGGGTGAGGACCTGTCGCAACGAGCCCGTGGAGACCAGCGGGTCGTGCGCGCGCCCGTCCTCCCCCGCCGGGGCGGGGGACGGCGGGCGGGTGTCGCGGTGCGGGGAGCCGGGGGAATCAGCCGATGCCATCAGGCGCCGAGCAGTTCGGCTTCCTTGTTCTTGAGCAGATCGTCGATCTGGTCGATGTGCTTCTTGGTCGCGGCGTCCAGGTCCTTCTCGCCGCGCTTGCCGTCGTCCTCGCCGACCTCGCCGTCCTTGACGAGCTTCTCGATGGCCTCCTTGGCGTGGCGGCGCACGTTGCGCACGGACACCCGGCCCTCTTCCGCCTTGTTGGAGACGATCTTCACGTACTCCTTGCGACGCTCCTCGGTGAGTTCGGGCATGACCACGCGGATGACGTTGCCGTCGTTGGCGGGGTTCGCGCCGATGTCCGAGTCCCGCAGGGCTTTCTCGATGTCGTTGAGTGCGCTGCGGTCGTAGGGGGTGATCAGCAGCGTGCGGGCCTCGGGGGTCTGGAAGGACGCGAGTTGCTGCAGCGGGGTGGGCGTGCCGTAGTACTCCACCAGCAGGCTCGAGAACAGCGCCGGATTGGCCCGGCCGGTACGAACCGTGGAGAAGTCCGTCTTGGCGGCGTCCACCGCCTTACCCATCTTGGTCGTGGCATCCGAGAGGACATCTGAAATCACGGGTGTTTCTCCTTATGAGCTGGCCGGCCGGCGGTACTGACGCCGGTGGCGACGGTTCGTTCTCCCCACTCTAACGGGCAGGGGGCGGCTGGTCGCGCGATGCGACCACCCGCGGGACCTCACGGGGTGACCAGGGTCCCGATCTCCTCGCCCAACACCGCGCGGGTCACGTTGCCCGCGCCCTCCATGCCGAACACGCGCATGGTCACGTTGTTGTCGCGGCACAGCGCGAACGCGGTCTGGTCCATGACGCGGATGTCGCGCGCGATCGCCTGGTCGTACGTGAGGCTCGCGAGACGCTGGGCGTCCGGGTCCTTGCGCGGGTCCGCGGTGTACACGCCGTCCACGCCGTTCTTGGCCATGAGCACCTCGCTCGCGTGCACCTCCAGGGCGCGCTGCGCGGCCACGGTGTCCGTGGAGAAGTAGGGCAGGCCCGCGCCCGCACCGAAGATCACCACGCGGTCCTTCTCCATGTGGCGGATCGCACGGCGGGGGATGTAGGTCTCCGCGACCTGCTCCATCTTGATCGCCGACTGCACGCGCGTGTCCACGCCGCACTGTTCCAGGAAGTCCTGCAACGCCAGGCAGTTCATCACGGTGCCCAGCATGCCCATGTAGTCGGCGCGCGAGCGGTCCATCCCGGCCTGGGAGAGTTCCGCACCGCGGAAGAAGTTGCCACCGCCGACCACCACGGAGGTCTCCACGCGGCCCACGGTCGCGGCGATCTGTTCGGCGATCTCACGCACCACGGAGGTGTCCACACCCACGCTGCCGCCGCCGAAGACCTCGCCCGAGAGCTTGAGCAGCACCCGGCGTCGCGCGGGTTCGGTGCGGCGGACTTGCCGGTCCGCTCCGAGGGCCTCGTCCTGGGGTTCCGATTCGATGATGCTGGGCATGGATCCTCCCGGGGGGCCGATTCGTGGTCAGAGTACGGCCCGCCCGTGGCAGACCGCCCTCCAGCATACAGAAGCGGCGGGGCACCCCCGGTCCCCCGGTGGTGCCCCGCCGCTGCAGGGCGGGACGCGCGACGGTCTCCCGTCACGACGTCGCTGGGGGCCTCACGCGCTCGGCGCGCGCGGGACCCCGCGAACGGGTGCTCAGGCCCCCACGCGGAACCGCGCGAACGCGGTGGCGGTGGCGCCGGCCTCGGAGAGCACCTGGCCCACGGACTTCTTGGCGTCCTTGGCGAAGTCCTGGTCCACGAGCACGACGTCCTTGTAGTAGCCCTTGAGGCGACCCTGGACGATGTTCGGGATGATCTTCTCGGGCTTGCCCTCGTTGCGAGCGGTTTCCTCCGCCACGCGCTTCTCGTTCTCCACGGTCTCCGCGGGGACGTCCTCCTCGGAGAGGAAGGACGGGGACATCGCGGCGATGTGCACGGCGACGTCGTGCGCGGCGGTCTCGGCGTCGGCACCGGACACGGCCAGCAAGACACCCACCTGGGCGGGCAGGTCCTTGGAGGTCTTGTGCAGGTACACGGCCACGTGGTCACCGGCCACGCGGGCCACGCGACGCACGACGACCTTCTCGCCCAGCAGCGCGCCGGTCTCGGTCACGAGGTCGGAGATGGTCTTGCCGTCCACCTCGGCGGCGAGCAGCGCGTCCAGGTCCGCGGCGTCGGAGGCCACGGCGGCGTCGAGCACCTTGTTACCGAACTCCACGAACGGAGCGGACTTGGCCACGAAGTCGGTCTCGGAGTTGACCTCGACCATGTAGCCCACGTTGTTCTCGGTGCGGGCCACGATGATGCCCTCGGCGGTGGAACGACCCTCGCGCTTGGTCACACCCTTGAGGCCCTTGACGCGGATGATCTCCTGGGCCTTCTGGGCGTCACCGTCGGCCTCGTCCAGGGCCTTCTTGACGTCCAGCATCCCGGCGCCCGTGCGCTCGCGCAGGGCCTTGATGTCGGCAGCGGTGTAGTTCGCCATGTGAACTCCTCTATTGTCGGTTCGTCCGTGCCGGACGTCTCGCGACGCCCGGCACGGTTCCGGTCACCACGATGGGTCACCGGGAAGAATGGAAGGTGAACTCGCTCGCCGGCCTCACTCGGCGGCGGGGGCGTCCTTCTGCTCGGTCTCGGCGGGCTGCTCGGCGGCGGGCGCGGCCTGCTCGGCCGGGGCCGCCTGCTCGGCGGTCTGCTCCTGGTGCTGTTCGAGCAGCTCGCGCTCCCACTCGGCCATGGGCTCCTCGGCGGCGTTGGACTTGCCGTTGTTGCGCTCCATGAGGCCCTCGGCCACGGCGTCCGCGATCACGCGGGTGAGCAGCGAGACGGAGCGGATGGAGTCGTCGTTACCCGGGATCGGGAACGCGACCTCGTCCGGATCGCAGTTGGTGTCGAGGATCGCGACGATCGGCACACCGAGCTTCTGCGCCTCGTCCACCGCGAGGTGCTCCTTCTTGGTGTCCACGATCCAGACAAGGGACGGGGTCTTGGACAGGTTGCGGATACCGCCCAGGGTGCGCTCCAGCTTCTCCTTCTCGCGGCGCAGCAGCAGCAGTTCCTTCTTGGTGTACTGCGAGCCGGCGACGTCGTCGAAGTCGATCTCCTCGAGCTCCTTCATGCGGTCGATCCGCTTGGAGACGGTGGAGAAGTTGGTGAGCATGCCACCGAGCCAGCGGTGGTTCACGTACGGCATGTTCACGCGCGTGGCCTGCTCGGCGATGGCTTCCTGCGCCTGCTTCTTGGTGCCGACGAACAGCACGGTGCCACCGTGGGCCACGGTCGCCTTGACGGCCTCGTAGGCCTTGTCGATGAAGCCCAAGGACTGCTGCAGGTCGATGATGTAGATGCCGTTGCGCTCGGTGAAGATGAAGCGCTTCATCTTGGGGTTCCACCGGCGGGTCTGGTGACCGAAGTGGACGCCGTTGTCGAGCATCTGGCGCATGGTAACGACAGGCATGTCGTCTCCTCATGAGTAATCGACGGCCCGCGGGCCGTCTCGGGTTTACGGTTGTCGACCGGCCGTGCCGGTCCCTGGCGCGATTCGTGAGTCCTGCTCGTGGAGTGGACTCCCGTGGTTCCATACCGCGACCACCCGGTGACCGGGGGCCTCGGACCGAGGACCACGCACCCGGACGGACCAGGTCCGTCGTGGGTTCCCTCGCGCGCGAAGTCAGTCAGCCCGCCCTGGTGCGCACCCGCGAGCGGGCACGGCGAACCGATGGCAGAGTGACTGCACCCTGTAGGATACAGCATCCCGCGGCGTCCCCGCTCCACATCGGGGCGCCTCCCCCGCCCCTTCGGACCGGGCTGTCGCACGCTGTCGTCATGAGTCCCTCCGGTCACGACGCCGCTGTCCCGCCCGTTCCTGCCCGCCCTCCCGGTCCAGGGCGCCCGCCCGTTCCCGCCTGCCCACCCGTTCCCGCGCGCCCACCCGAACCGAGCGCACGCCGGGCCGCGTACTGCGTCGTGCTCGCCGTGGTCCTCGCGCTGAGCTCGCTCCTGACCCACTCCGCGGCGTGGGCCTCCCCGGATTGGGCTTGGCCCGTGTCGCCCCGCCCCGCGGTGAGCCGGCACTTCGAGGCGCCCGCGCAGAAGTGGTTGCCCGGCCACCGGGGCGTGGACCTGCACGCTCCCCCGGGTACGCCGGTGCGCGCACCGCAGGACGGGGTCGTGAGTTTCGTGGGCGTGGTCGTGGACCGGGAGGTCCTCACGGTGGATCACGGGGACGGGCACAAGTCCTCGTTCGAACCGGTGTCCGCGACCGTGCGCGTGGGTGCTCGGGTGAGCCGGGGGCAGGTGATCGCCAGGGTGGCTTCTCGGGGCCATGGCCCGGGCGGGGACGCCGTGCACTGGGGTGTGCGGGAGAACGGCGAGTACGTGAACCCGTTGCGGTTCGTGGCGGACCTGCGGCCGTCGGTGCTGCTGCCGGTGCCGGAACACGGCGGCCAGTAGAGCCCACGGTGCGGCGGGTCGGGAACACCCCGGCGCGGAAGATATGTAGGGCGGGTGGGGCTTGAACCCACGACCAAAGGATTATGAGTCCTCTGCTCTGACCAGCTGAGCTACCGCCCCCTGTGCGACCGCGATCCGATGACGAGGCCGCCGCCTTACGCTACCGCATGTGCGGTGTCCACTCCCGCGACCAGGGGTGTCTTACGGCGTGTACGGCCCCGGATCCGCGGTGGCTCCGATCGAGCGGCGTCCCGGCGGGGTCGTGACCGGGTCCTACCGGGCGGCGCCGCGGTACAGCGACTCGAACGTGTCCAGTGTCTTGGCGAAGGAGTGGCGGGACACCATGTCCCGGCTGCGCTCGCCCATGGCCCGCCGCTGTTCGGGCGGGGCATCGAGGACCAGTTGCAGCTTGGTCGCGAGGTCCCCGGGATTGCCCGGGGAGAACAGGTACCCGTTGCGCCCCTCGTCCGCGAGGTGGGGCAGCGCGCGGGCGTTCGCGAGCACCACGGGGGTCGACGCGCTCATGGCCTCGAGCGTCACGAGCGACTGTAGTTCCGCCGTCCCGGGCTGGCAGAACACGTCCGCGCGGAGGTAGGCCGTGCGCAGCTGCTCGTCCGTGAGGAACCCTAGGAAATGGACCCGGTCCGCGACACCGCGTTCGTGCGCGAGATTCACGAGCCGGTCCAGCTGTTCCCCCTCCCCCACGATCTCGGCGTGGACGTTCTTCTGCCGCGGGATCAGGGCCACGGCCTCGATGAGTTCGTCCACGTTCTTCTCCACGGCCAGGCGTCCGCAGAACAGCACCACCGGATGATCCGGGTGCTCGATCCGCTCCCCCGCGGCGGCCTCGTAGTCACCGGCCTGGATCCCGTTGGACACCGCGATGGCCCGGTCCGGCACACCGTTGTCGACCATGGTGCGCACCGCGAGCGGTGTGGGAGCGGTGATCACGTCACAGCGGCCGTACACGCGCGCGATGTCCCGCCACGAGACCTTGCGGTAGCCGCGCACGAACCACTGCGGGAACGGCAGGAACGGCTCGATGTTCTCGGGGATGAAGTGATTGGTCCCCACGACCCGGACACCACGGCGCACGGCCTCACGGACCACCAGCCGGCCCAGGATGTAGTGGCACTGGACGTGGACCACGTCCGGGCGGACGTCGTCGAACACCCGCGCGACCTCCCGCGCGATCTCCCACGGGAAGCACAACCGGAAGTAGGGGTGGGTGAACGCGTGGTGGGAGCGGAACCGGTGCTCGGTCACCCCGGCGTCGTCCATGATCCGGGACGGGCCGCTCGTGGGCATGGGTGCCGCGACGTGGACCTCGTGGCCCCGTTCCAGCATGCCGTGCGCGAGGCGGCGGGCGAACTGCGCGGAACCGTTGATGTCGGGCGGATAGGTTTCAGCGGTGATCAGTATTCTCAAGGCCTTGTGTTCCGTAGGGGGATCAGCGATCGATGGCGCGTTCGGTTCGTCGGGGTGTCGCTGTGTCCGCAACCACCCCGCCGGTCAGCGCGTCCTGCTGGGCGCGTGCGGCCGCCCGGCGTTGCAGGACCTCGGGGTGGTGTCGCGAGAGCACGACCACGCCGACTATAGCAACGAGACCCGCGAGCCCCATGGCCGTTCCGAGGGCCGCGGTGAAGGAATCGCCGGCCTCCCCCAGGACCACGAGGCCCAGGGCCACACCCACCATGGGGTCCACCACGGTGAGCCCGGCGATCACGAGATCCGGCGGTCCGCACGAGTAGGCGCACTGCACCATCCACCCGCCCAGCGCGGCCGCGACCACGATCATGAGCACGCTCGTCCACCGGATGTCCGCGAACCCGCTGGACGTGATCGTGGTGGCGGTCAAGCGGACCAGCACGGCCACGAAACCGTACAGCAGCCCCGCTCCCAGGACGTAGAACATGCTGATCCGGTGCCGGCGCACGAACAGCTCGCACACACCGATGAGCACGACGAGGGCCACGAGCAGCGCGACCACGGTGTTCTCCGCACGGGCCCCGGGTACGTGGGTGGGATCCGTCCCGGTCACGGCGCACACCACGAACGTGGCCCCGCCCACGGTGCACAGGGCCACGGCGAGCCACGTGCCGCGGTTGATGACCAGGTGGCGGTGCCGGGCGTGCAGCAGCGTGGTGATCACGAGCGCGATCACCCCGATGGGTTGCACCACGGTCACGGTCGCGAGGGAGAGCGCCGCGACGTTCAGCACCGTTCCGAGGCCCAGCAGCGCGAGTCCGCTGAGCCAGCGCAGATTGCGCACGAGGGCCCACAGCCCCCGCGGTGTCAACGGTCCCTCGGTGTGCCCGGTGACCGCCACGGACTGCGTCTGCGTACCGAGCGCGAGACACACCGCCGAGCTCAGTGCGAGAGCCACCGCGAGCCACTGCATCACCGATTCATCACGTCCTCCATCACGGTCTCATCGTAGGGCTCGGGGGCGCGGCGGGCCTGGGAGTTCACCGCATGTTCGCACCGGGGCACGACGGATCCCATACCGCCGGATGAGATGTGCGCCGGAGACGGAGGAGACGCGCCCTCGAGGACGCCCCCGGACACGGCGGAGGCCGGGTCGCGACGACGGCGACCCGGCCTCCGGCACGGCTGGCGACTCGTGCGAGCCGCGCACCCGGTTACTTCTTGAGCAGCTTGCGCAGGAACACGAGGAACGCGGACCCGGCGGCCACGGCGACCGCGAGGGGCTGCCAGCGCTCGCTCAGGACGTCCTGGGCGGACATGGAACCGGCGGGACGGACCCCCTGGGAGCCACCCTTGGACGCGAAGGTCTGCTTGACCGACTCCTGGGTCTCGGTGAACGTGCGCTGGGTGCGGTCCACGAAACCCTGCGTGGCGGCCTGGACGGAATCAGCACGGTTCTGGGCGTCGTCGCGCAGGCTCTTGAGGTGCTCGCGGCGCAGCTTGAGGCGGTGGCGCAACTGCTCCTCGGTGGGCTTGACGGGCTTGACCTGGTTGGGGTCGTTGGCCGCCTCCTCCTTCTCCCGCTGCTTCTTCTGCTCGGCCTCGTTCATCTCACGCTGGACACGGCCCTCGTTGTACGCGGAGCCCTCCTTGACCACACCGAGGTCGTAGCGCAGCCCGAAAATGGCCTTCTTGGGCATGAGCGGCAACGCGCTCTTGATCTTGGCGATCCCGATCAGCGCGAGCACGGCCAGGATGATGAGGAACAGCAGGGCGAGCAGCAGCGCGGCCAGCCACGCCGGCATCACGTGGGACAGGCCCGCGATGGCGGCGCCGATCAGGGCGATGACGGCGAGGCCCAGGAACACGAGACCGACCACCGCGAGCGCGGCGCCCACGCCCATCTTGATGCCCTTCTCCTTGAGCTCCAGGAATGCCAGCTGGGCCTCGTCCTTGAGTTGCTTGGGGAGCAGTCGGGCGAAGACCTTGACGACGTCCATGATGGACGCGGCACCCGGCTTCGTGGTGGTGCGAGTTCTTGCCCCGGACGAGTGTCCGGTGTGGCTGGACGAATGCCCGGTGCCGCCGGACGAGTGCCCGCTGTTGGGGCCCACTGCATGGCTCATGCCGCCTCCGATGAGTACGTGGTGCTGAACGGTTGATCTGATTTCAAAATACCATTCGGCCGCGCGCCCAACGAGCAGGGACGGGCGCGACACGTCGGGCGTGACGGGGCTCGGAGCAGGTCAACCACGGGGGGCTGTGGAAAACTGAAATCGTTCATTGAAAGCAGATTCCTGCACATAAGTCAGCATTGTGAGCTATTCAAAATCACGCATGATTCACCAAAGATCTTATTGTTGGGTGATTTCTTCGAGAGGGTTCACGGCCCCGCAGATCGAGGCTCCCGCGTCCGACGTCATCGACTGGCGCCGCCACATCCACGCCCACCCGGAGCTGTCCTACAAGGAGCACGCGACATCCGACTTCGTGGTGGAGAAACTCACGAGCTTTGGCCTCTTCCCCGAGCGCCCCACCGAGACCTCGGTGACGGTACTGATCCAGGGCCGGGGGCCGGGTAGGACAGTGGCGTTGCGCGCGGACCTGGACGCCCTGCCTTTGCAGGAGGAGGCCGGGGACTCCTTCGCCTCCACGGTGAACGGTGTCATGCATGCGTGCGGTCATGACGCCCACACGGCCATGCTGCTGGGCACCGCCCAGGTGCTGAGCGGTCTCACGGACAGCTTCGACGGCGCCGTCAAGCTGATCTTCCAGCACGCGGAGGAGACTCCCCCGGGCGGCGCCAAGGAGCTCGTGGGCCAGGGTGTGCTCGAGGGTGTGGACGCGATCTTCGGCGTGCATATGGCGAACCAGGCCACCGGCACGATCTCCGTGCGCAAGGGCGTCACCTCGACCGTGGCCGGCGGCTTCTTCGCCACGATCAAGGGTCAGGGCTCCCACGCGTCCATGCCGCAGAACGGCGTGGACCCGGTGTTGGTCGCCGCGCAGGTCACGGTCGCGCTGAACACGATCGTCTCCCGCAGCGTGGCCCCCGACCACATGAACGTGGTCAACGTGGGCATGATCAGGGCAGGCGAAGCCCCCAACGTCATCCCGGACACCGCCCGGATCGGCGTGTCCATGCGCACGGTCGCGGACGAGGACTGGGAGATCCTCAGGTCCCGCGCGACCGACATCGTGGAGAACACGTGCGCCGCCTACGGTGCCACGGCCACGTTCGAATGGGCCGACGGCTACCCCGTGATCGTCAACGACGACGACGTCGCGCAGATCGGCTACGACGCCGCGGTGTAGGCCCTGGGCGAGGACAAAGTCTCCTGGGGCCCGGGCACGTCCGCCTCCGACGACTTCCGCCGGGATCGGCATGATTCTGGTGTACGGGGTCCTCTCCCCGTTCGTGGTCGTGCGCGACTTCCGGTGGATGTACTTCCTGCTGGCCGTCCTGCTCGTGGTCGCCACGCTCATGTTCGTCAAGCTCGTGCCGGCGGCGCCGGAACTGCCGGGCGACGGCGCGGCGTCGTCCGCTGCGGCCTCCGGCACCGAGGCGGCGGGCACCAAGGAGAGTGCCAAAGCGACGGCGAAGAAGGACGTCTCGATCCTCGACGCCTGGAAGAACCGCAACTCCCTGGTGCTGGGGCTGTGCCTGCTGCTCAACAACCTGGTGGGCGTGGGGCTGCTGACATGGCTCGCCACGATGTACTCGCAGCAGTTCGGGATCACGCCTACCGGGTGGCAGTACATGGTCGTGATGCTCGGTTACGGGCTCTCGCTGTGGATCGCCACCTCGACCGGACCCGGCGTGGTCGAGAAGTGGTTCGAGAACAACGAGAAGGTGTTCATGCTGATCATGTCCGTGATCGGCGCGTTCGTGGGCGGCATGGCGCAGGGCGCGCTGATCGGCGCCGTCGTGGACGCCGCGGGGTACACCACCGCGTTCGTGGTGCTGGGCGTGCTGCTCGTGCTGGGCGGTCTCGCGCCGTTCCTGCTCCGGGAACCGCGCACCCCGCTCGATCCGCAGGGTCCGCGCGCGGCGGGACCCGATGCGGACACCACCACGCCCCCTGGCGAACCCCACACGGGCGTGGACTCCGCCGCGGGCACCACGGGCCGGTCCGGCACCCGGCGGTGAGCCCCGCCGGGTGATGGCCCGTCAGGCCACGGTGGCAGCGGTTCGACCGCTCGCCGTCGTGGCCTGTTCCGTGTCCAGGCGGCCGTCCTGCATGCTCACGCACGCGTCCGCGAGGGGGATGAACTCGGTGTCGTGCGTGACCACGAGGGACGCCAGACCGAACGAGTGGGTCAGATCCGCGAGCAGTTCCATGACGCTGCGGGACCGCGCGTGGTCCAGCGCCGCGGTGGGCTCGTCCACGAGCAACAGGTGCGGCCTGTTCATGAGCGCCCGGGCGATGTTGACGCGCTGGCGCTGCCCACCCGAGAGCTGATGGGGGCGGCGGTCCGCGCAGTTCTCGAGTCCCACCTGTGCGAGCAATTCGTCCGCCCGGGTGCGGGCTCGCGCGAGGTCCTTGCCCCTGGCCCCGGCCACGTGCGCGGCGAGCACGAGTTGTTCGCGGGCGGTCAGCGAGGCCAGGAGATTGGGCTGCTGGAACACGATGCCCGTGTGATCCCGGCGGATCCCGGCGAGCTCCCGTTCGGGCAGCTCCTCGAGACGGCGGCCCGCCACGGACACCGAGCCGGAACTCGGGCGGACCAGCCCGGCGGCCACGGCGAGCAGCGAGGACTTGCCGGACCCGGACGGCCCCACGAGCGCCGTCATGGTGCCCGCGGCCAACTCGAGGGACACGCGGTCCAGGGCCCGGACAGTGCGGGGTTCGCCCCGCTCGTCGGTGCCGTCCGGGTATTCCAGACCGAGGTCGGTCACCCGCAGGGCGGGGTCGTCGGTCGAGTGCTCGCGCGGCCCGTCCGGGCGTGCCGCTGCGGTGTGGTTGTCCATGGGGTCTCCTGCGCGGTGACGGGGGTGGGTGTCGGAATGCATGCTCAGTTACCTCCCAGGGCGATCATCGGATCCACGGTGGACACGCGGCGCACGGCAAGCACGGACCCGATCAGTCCGAGCGCCAGGACACCGGCCACGGGCAGGACCACGGTCGCGGCGCTCAGCACGAACGGGACCGCGGACCCCGCGAGCGCACCGCCGGCGATCCCCAGGCCGCCGCCCACGAGCACGCCGATCATGAGCACCACGGCGGCCTGGATGAGGGAATCCCGCACCACGTAACCCCGGCTCGCGCCGAGAGCGCGCAGCACCGCGATGTCCCGGGTGCGCTGGATGGTCCACACGGTCAGGAACGAGATCACCACCAGGGCGCTGATGCCGTAGAGGAAGCCCTGCATCATGCGCAGTGAACCCTGCTCCGACTCGTAGGCGGGCAGCGCCGCGAAGGCGTCCCCGGTGTCCAGGGCCACGGTTCCGGTGCGCTCCGCGACGCCCTCGGGGACGGTGTCCGTAGTGAGGGCCAGGGCGGTGGCCTGCTCGGGGTCGTCGGTGTGGGCCACGGCGGGGAAGTCCCCCGTGCTGAACCACACGACCGGGACGTGGCTGTAGTACTCGTCCGCCACGACTCCGGTGACCCTCAGGGACGTGCCGGCCAGCGTCACCGCGTCCCCCACGCCCACGTTCATCTCGTGCGCGAGCGTCTCGCTGACCACCGCGGTGCCGTCCTGCGGGTGCGTCGCTCCGTCGACGCCGCTCAGACCGGGCGCGAGCCGCGAGCCCGGTTCGAGCGCGACACCCGCGACCGACGTCGCCGACGCGGCGTCGTCGGAGGAGTTCGTGCCGTCCCCGGCGTGCGCGGTGGTCTGCACGAGGCCGAGCCGCTCCACGTCGTGCACGCCCACGGCGTCACGCCACGCGCGCGTTTCGTCCGCGGTGATCCGGGACGTGGTGAAGGACGGGTCGGACGCGTCCCGCGCCGGGGCGCTGAGCACGAAGCGCTGCGCCTGCAACCGTTCCAGGGCCGAGGTGTTCTGGTGGCCGAGCCCGTTGGTCAGCCCGGTGAGCAGGACAAGCAACAGCGTGATCAGGGCCACGACGGTCGCGAGCAACGCGAACCGCCCCTTGGCGAACGTGATGTCCCTCAGGGACAGGTACATGGTGATCTCCCATGGGTCGAAAGACTGTTCCCCTCAAGCCTCGCGGGCAGCCGCCGCCCGCGGATCGCCCCGCGGGTGGAACCCGTCCCGCCCCTCGGAGGACACCGCGCTCAACCGATCGGTTGACCCGGCGCTCGCGTCGCGTGCGTAGCATGGCGGGAGGCCGGGCCCTGCGGTGCGCAGCGTCCGCCGGTGGCGGCTTTCCCCTGAGCAGGTCACCGCGCAGCGCTCGGGACGGCCCGCTCCGAGCGGGACACCGCCCTCTCGTGGACGCGCTCGCCACCCGGCCACGACGACGCCGCCGTCCCCGGCAGACCACCCGACGACACGACCACCGCACGACCCGGAAGGAGCCCCCGAGTGCGCGAGGACCTCTCCACCCCCGCCGTGCTGAGCGCCCTGCGGGTCACGTTGCACGTGAGCTTCGCGGCGCTGCTGGTGCTCGCGGCCGTGCGTGCGGTTTTGCGCCTGAGCCGGGCCCCGGGCGGCGGGGCGATGATCGCCGTCGTCCTGGGATTGAGCGTGCTGCTCGCGGCGGTCTACCTCGCGGGGACCCTGGTGGAGAACCGTGTGGCGCGGGGTCGTGTGAGCCGGGAATCCCTGCGGTGGGGTCCCGTGTGGCTCGGGTTGATCGCGGCGCTGTGGGCCGCACTGGCCCTGCTGAGCCCGGACTTCTCGTGGGTCGCGTTCCCCCTGTTCTTCCTGTGCCCCATGGTGCTACCCACCGCGGCGGCACTGGTCGCGATCGTGGTGCTCACCGGCGTCGTGGTGCTGTCCCAGTACCTGCATGCCGCCCCGGGAGCGTTCACGGCGGGAATGGCGCTCGGACCCGCGATCGGTGCGATCGTCGCGCTGCTCGTGAGCTTCGGGTACCGGGCGTTGTACGAGGACACCCGCCGCCACGTGCGCGCGATCCGCGACCTCGAATCCACGCGCGCCGAGCTGGCCCGCCAGGAACGGGCCGCGGGGACCATGGCCGAGCGCGACCGGCTGTCCCGCGAGATCCACGACACCCTGGCCCAGGGCCTGACCTCGATCGTGCTGGTCTCACGGGCCGCCCAACGCTCGCTGGAACGCGCCGAGCTGGACGCGGCCCGCGCGCAACTGGCCACGATCGAGGACACGGCCGCGGCCGACCTCGCGGAGGCGCGTCGGTTCGTGCGGGACCTCGCCGCGCCGGCACCGGGTGACTCCCTGCCCGCCGTGCTCGCCGAGGTATGTCACCGCACCCGGGAGGCGGCCCGCGCCATGGGCGCGCCGCTCACGTGCGAGTTCACGGTGGAGGGCACGGTCCCCGAGCTGTCCGCCCCGCAGCGCACGCTGTTCGTCCGGGCGGCACAGTCCACGCTCGCGAACGTGACCTCGCACGCGCGGGCGTCACGCGCCGTCGTGACCCTGGCAGGTTGGGACGACGCCGTGACGCTGGACGTCGTGGACGACGGCGCGGGCTTCAGACCGCGTTCCGCCGCCGACGACGCACGCGACGACAGCTTCGGACTGGCCCACCTGCGCCGTCGCGCGCACGAGCTCGGGGCCGTCCTGACCGTGGAGTCCGAACCCGGCGCCGGAACGGCCGTGAACCTGCGGTTGCCCCTGCCCGCGCCGGAAGCCACCCGCCCCCTAGCGAACGGAGACACCCCATGACCACCCGCGTGTTGCTCGTGGACGATCACCCCGTGGTGCGCGCCGGGCTGCGCGCAGTGCTCGAATCGGTGGGTGACATCGTGGTCGGAGCTGAGGCCCCGGACGGACGCGTGGCGCTCGAGATGCTGTCCCGCGCGGGCGGCTCCGTGGACGTGGTGGTCATGGACCTGCAGATGGGTTCCGGGATGGGTGGGCTGGACGCGACCCGGCGCATTGTCGCGGCGGGCGGGCCCCCGGTGCTGATCCTCACGACCTACGACACCCAGGCGGACATCGTCGCCGCGCTCGAGGCCGGTGCGATCGGCTACCTGCTCAAGGATTCACAGCCCGAGACCATCGGTGCCGCCGTGCACGACGCCGCCGCGGGCCGTCCCGTACTGTCCCCCTCGGTCACGGCGCGGCTCATGCAGCGCGTGCGCTCCCCCGGCACGTCGTTGAGCGCGCGGGAGATCGAGATTCTGCGCGGACTCGCCACGGGCGCGTCCAACAGGGCCCTGGCCAAGGAATTGTTCATCTCGGAGGCCACTGTGAAGACGCACCTCGTGCACATCTACGACAAGCTCGGGGTGGACAACCGCACGGCCGCGGTCAACCGTGCGCGGGAAGAACACCTGATCTGACGGATGCGATCACCGCGGCGATCCGCTCGGGGTGGTCCACCATGACGAAGTGGCCGCTGCGCGGCAGCACGATCGTGTGCACGGGTGCTTCCCGGGGCAGGTAGGTGGCCCGGGCGAGCACGTGGCGCACCCACCGGGTGGTCCCGATCCGCGGCAGTCGTCCGTTCGCGGCCACCACCAGGACGTCCGGGTCCAGGGGCGTGTGGGCGGCCAGTTCCTGCAACCGGTTCATGCATGCCACGTACCCCGCGAGTTCCCGCAGGGAGGCCATGAGGAAGTTCGGGGACGCCAGGTCCTCGCGCAGTTGCGGCCACGAACGCATGAGGCGCCCGCGTCCGGGCACGAGTCGCCCGGCCACGACGGGGCCCACCACACGCCACACGGCACCCGCCACGCGGGACCGTGCCAGGGGCAGTGTGAACTGGCGGAACCGACGGGCTGTCGCGGCGTCGTCGTGGGCCGGGTCCGCGCCCTCGGCCGAGGGCACGGACGCGTCCAGCAACACGAGGTGACGGATCCGCTCCGGATGCACCCGGGCCACCACTTCGACCACCGCGCCACCGAAGGAATGTCCCACGGCCGTGACGGGTTCCCGAACGCCGCACACGGTGAGCACGGCGGCGAACCGATGCGCCTCCTCATCGAGATCGGGGAGTTGTTCGGACACCCGGTCCCCCTGGGCGTGTCCGGGGCGGTCGTACACGATCACGCGGTGGTCCCGGCGCAGCCGTTCGACCACGGGAAGCCAGTCCCACAGGGTCGAGGCCACGCCGGAGCAGCACACGATCACCGGCCCGGAGCCCGCATCGAGGATCCGTACGGGGCCGCCCATGACTTCGCGCGTGGTGACGTGATCTCCAATGCCCGACGGCGCGGAACCGTTGTCCTGTTCGTTGCGAGTTCCCGTGAGCGCAACCGCTGGGCGACGGGCACGCCGGCCGCGGCGATGAGCCACACCGCGATTGCGAGAGGACATCACTTCACGGGTCCGTCCGTCCCTCGCGTACCGTTCGGGAGAGCGCGCCACAGGGTCCGCAGCCGCGCAGAGGAGAACGCCGCCACCCCGGCGAGCACCACCCCGGCCACCCCGTCCACGGTTCGCAGCACGGTGGCTCCGGGGAGGTCCGCGACGAAGTACTCGGACACGAAGGACGTCCACGGGTGCAGTTCCCGGTTCACGAGCGGATAGAGGATCCACACCGAGTACAACAGCGCCGCTGCGGCGCACAATCGGCGAGAAGCCAGGGTCACGGAACCGGGTCACCGGCCTGAGTCGTGGGCCGTACATACGGAACAGCCGCCGAGTCTACTAGGGTCCGGCGATTCCCGGAGGCGGGTGCCGCCCTGGATACGACGGAGGCCCCCTTCCGTACTGGAAGAGGGCCTCCGTGGTGGCTCCCCCGACTGGACTCGAACCAGTAACCCTTCGATTAACAGTCGAATGCTCTGCCAATTGAGCTACGGGGGAATATGCGCACTGCTGCGCAACGAGACGATACTTTACCGCCCCGTCGCGGGTTCCTCAAATCGCATCCCCGCCACCATCTGCGGCGGTCACACCCCCATGAGGCTGCGCCGCTGCAGTTCGAGGTCCAGCAGCTCTCGGTTGAGCTGCTGGTACAGCTCGGGTTCCCGCTGGGCGTTCAACCGGTTGAGGTGGGCCAGCTTGTCCGACTTCGCGCGGTTGATGTGCATCTCCACGAGTGAGGTGAGCACGCCCACCGCGTAGTTGCGCATCTGCTGCTCGGTGGCCGCGGGCAGCGGCGTGACGGACAGTTGTGCGAGGTAGCCGTGCAGCGGTTCGGGCAGGTGGGCGCGCACGTATTCGAGCCACGCGCGACCGCCCTCACCGTGATAGTCCTCGTCCGCGCGGGCGGCCACCACGGCATCGTGCATGACCTGGTGCACCCGGTACGTCATGCCGGCGGAATCGAAGTGCTCCCAGTAGCCGTCCGGCACGAGGTTCGGGACCTGGAGCACCACTTCGAGCGCCTCCCGTTCCATGCGGGAAACGGGTTCGCGCGGATCCGGCAGTTCGGGCGCCTCGGGCCGGTGGTTCTCACCGGGGGCTGAGCCAGGCCCCGAGCCAGGCCTCGATCCGGCCGAGTCACCGCGGTGGCCACGAGCATCCGGATGGTCCGGGGTCGACCCCTGACCGCGCCCCCGCCCCGGTTCTCCCCGGCCGTTGGCACTGTGGGAGGCGGCGGCGACGGCGCGCAGCACCTCGTCCGTTTCGATCCCCAGCCACCCGGACAGCTCCCGCGCGTACGCGGGGCGCAGGGCGGGGTCACGGATCCCGGCCACGATCGGGGCGCACGCCCGCATGGCGCGGAGCCGACCTTCGAGGCTGTTGACGTCGTACTCGCGGATCGTGGCCTTCAAGGCGAACTCGAACAGCGGGGTGCGGGACTCCACGAGATCACGCACGGCCACGTCCCCGCGGGTCAGGCGCAGGTCACACGGATCCATCCCGTGGGGCTCGACCGCCACGTAGGTCTGGGCCACGAACCGCTGGTCCTCCTGGAAGGCACGCAGCGCGGCCTTCTGCCCGGCGGCGTCGCCGTCGAACGTGAACACGACCTCTCCCCCGGCGGAGTCGTCCGAGAGGAACCGGCGCACGATTTTGATGTGGTCCGCGCCGAACGCGGTGCCGCACGTGGCCACCGCCGTGGTGATCCCGGCCAGGTGGCACGCCATGACGTCCGTGTACCCCTCCACGACCACGACCTGTTTGGTCTTGGCGATCGGCCGCTTGGCCAGGTCGATGCCGTAGAGCACCTGGGACTTCTTGTAGAGCTGGGTCTCGGGGGTGTTGAGGTACTTGGGGCCGGGGTCGTCGTCGTAGAGCTTGCGTGCCCCGAACCCGATGACCTCCCCCGCGACCGCGCGGATGGGCCAGATCAGCCTCCCCCGGAACCGGTCGTAGAGTCCGCGGTTGCCCTCCGAGACCATGCCGGTGAGCTTGAGTTCCTGGTCCGTGAACCCGTGGTTGCGCAGGTGCTGCAACAGGTGGGACCAGCCCTGCGGTGCGTACCCGATCCCGTAGGTGCGAGCGGCGTCGTGATCGAAACCGCGCTCCCCCAGGAACCGCTGGGCCGCGGCGGCCTGCCGCGTGTAGAGGTTGCGTTGGAAGAACTCCGCGGCCACCTTGTGGGCGTCGAGCAACCTTTGGCGCCGCCCGACTTCTTCCCGGTTGGGCGCGGAACCCTGCTCGTAGTGCAGCTCGTACCCGATGCGTGCGGCCAGCCGTTCCACCGTCTCCGAGAACGGCGTGTGGTCCATTTCCATGAGGAACGAGATGACGTCCCCGGACTCGTCGCAGCCGAAGCAGTGGTACGTGCCCAGCTGGGGGCGCACGTGGAAGGACGGCGTGCGTTCGTCGTGGAAGGGGCACAACCCCTTGTAGGAACCGATGCCCGCGGGCTTGAGGGTCACGTACTGTTCCACGACCTCGCGGATGTCCGTGCGCGCACGGACCTCGTCGATGTCTTCACGCTTGATCAGTCCGGCCACTCGGCCAGTTTAGGCACCGCGTCAAACCGGATCGCGCACGCGTCACGGATGTGCAGCGGCCCCCGCACGGAGCGCTCGTGGCGCAGCGTGCGGGGGCCGATGTAGCGTACCGGAACGAATGGCTCACGGGCCCGCGAAGACACACGATGACCCATCCAACCGCGTCACCGAACGGTCCCTCGACGAACGGGGCGTGGGGTCAGGAAGCCGCCGGGGCGTCGTCGTTCCCGCCGACCACCACGCGCCGGTCCGGGGCACCCACAGTCTTGGACCCGACCATGGCCACGCTACCCAGTGCACCGACCGCGGCGAACGCGAAGAAGCCCCACGGGTACGCGAGCCCGGCGCCCAGTAGCGTGCCGCCTACGATCGGGCCGCTGATCGCGCCGAGGCGACCCACCCCGGCGGACATGCCCAGGGCGGTCGCGCGCACGCGCGGCGGGTGGTTGGTCGCGGTGAACGCGTACACGAGCACCTGGGACGAGAACACGAAGCACCCGGTCAGGAACACCATGACGTAGATCCCGGCCACGGGCAGCCGGATCGCGAGGGCCGCGAGCAGCAGGGCGGACGCCGCGAACCACATGATGCTCGCGATGCGCGGGGTGATCCGGTCCGCCACGCGGCCGCCGATCCACAGCCCCACCACGGCGCCCACGTTGAGGATGAGCAGGAAGCCCAGCGCGTTGCCGAGATCGTAGTCCGCGGCGCGCATGATCTGCGGCAGCCACGTGTTGAGCCCGTACACGAGCAGCAGGCCCATGAAGGACGCGATCCAGATCACCACGGAGTTGCGCGCGTACGTGCCGCTCAGCAGCAGGGCCGCGCCCTTCTTCTCGGCCGCTGCCTGGGCCGACGGCGCTGCGGCACCGCGCGCGCCCGAGGCAGCGGGAGCGGCGTCGCCGATCTCGAGGGGAACGTTATAGTGCGCGGCCACCCGGCGGGCGTCCTCGATGCGACCCTTGGACGCGAGGTAGGAGGGGGACTCGGGCAGGAACACGAGCATGAGCGGCACGAGGATCAGGGCGGGCAGCGCGCCGGCGATGAACATGGTGTGCCACGAGAAGTGGGACAGCACCCAGATCGCGAGCGCGGCGGTGAGCACGGCGCCCACGTGATAGCCGGTCATCATGACCGTGGTGGCGTTGGAGCCGCGGCCGGGGCGGGAGAACTCCGTGACCATGGAGATGCCGGTGGGCAGGCAACCACCCAGACCCAGGCCCGCGAGGAAGCGCAGGATCCCGAACCACAGGACGGTCGGGGCGAACGCGGCGGCGAACGTGAGCACCGAGAACACGATCACGGCGCCGATGAGCATCTTGCGCCGACCCCAGCGGTCCGTGAGGTAGCCCATGCCCAGGGCGCCAACCATCATGCCGAACAGACCGGCGGTCGCGACCGCGGTGGCCTCACCGGTGGTCATCCCCCACGCCTGGTCCGCGAGCAGGGCGGGCATCACGGCGCCGAGGACGACGGCGTCGAAACCGTCCAGCAGCACCGCGATCCAACACAGCGGCGCCACCCAGGCGGCGGATTTCAGGACGAGCCCACGCGAGGGGGCAGCAGTTTCGGAACTCACGGGATTACTTCCGGTCGTGGGGATGGAACACGGTGATCTTAGTCTCACCCGGACGTGACGCAGCCGATTTTCCCGATCAACGGGACGTGATGTGAAGCACGGGACCGGTGGCGCCGATCCTCACCAGAGCGGCTTGTCCCCCGTGCGCCAGTTGGTGCCCCGGATCCGGTCGTGCAGCGCGACCGCCGAACGGTCCGTGAGGCACGCGATCTGGTCCACCACGAGCCGCAACCGGGCCGCTTCGCTGCCCGGGCCGTCGCCCAGGGCACGCCAGTCCGCGGCGAACTCGGGGGCCAGGAACCGCCCGTCCGTCTGCATGAGGGCGTCCACCAGGATCGTGAGGATCTCGTGCTGGTTGTCGTAGAGCGGCAGGGCGTCCCGCACGGTCATCACGAACGCGGTCGCGATGCCTTTAAGCACGCCGATCTCCAGCTCGGTCTCACGCGGGACCACGAGGGACGCGCGGTACCGGGTGAGCCGGTCGTCCCCGGCCACGTCCCGGGTGGCCTCCACCGCGGACATCGCGAACCGGCCGATCAGCTGGCTCGTCATGTTCTTCAGTCGCGCGAGATCCGCGCGCGTGCCGTGCAGGCGGGGAATCCACACGGGTGAGGACTCGAGCCGGGACAGTGCGGCGTCGAGCTCGTCCTCCGTGGCCGTGGGCAGGTACCAGCCGCGGGTGCACTCGATTACGCGGTGGCGGTGGGCGGGGTTCTTGAGGTTCTCGAGCTGCAGGGCATGGGCCGCCACGGCGTCCTCGACGTCGTGGACGCTGTAGGAGATGTCGTCCGCGAGATCCATGACCTGGGCCTCGAGGCACTTGCGCCCCGGCACCGCGCCCTCGCGGAACCACTCGAACACGGGGAGATCGTCCTGGTAGGCCCCGAACTTGCGATTGGGGCGCCCGTCCGGCCGGGGTGGCGCGTCCGCCGCGCTCCACGGGTACTTGCACGTGGCGTCGAGGGTCGCGCGGGTGAGGTTCAACCCCGCAGGCTCCCCCGAGGGTGCGATGATCTTGGGCTCGAGCCGCACGAGCAGACGCAGGGTCTGGGCATTGCCCTCGAAACCCCCGATCCCCCGGGTCAGCTGCGCGAGCGCCGTCTCGCCGTTGTGCCCGAACGGCGGGTGACCGAGGTCGTGGGACAGGCACGCGGCGTCCACGACGTCCGGATCGCACCCGAGCGCCTTGCCCAGCTCGCGTCCGATCTGGGCGACCTCGAGCGAATGGGTGAGCCGGTTGCGCACGAAGTCGTCCGACTGCGGGGAGACCACCTGGGTCTTGGCCGCGAGCCTTCGCAGCGCGGAACTGTGCAGCACGCGCGCCCGGTCCCGCTCGAAGTGGCTGCGGTGACGGTTGTGGTGGTTCTCGGCCACGAACCGTTCGGTGTCGGTGGGCTCGTAACCCGGGGGCAGGATCGCCAGACGATCGGGGGTGTGCAGGGGGATCAGCCCCCCGAGACGTCGAGCTCGGCGGCCGCGAGACCCAGCCGTTCGGCGTCGCCCAGGATGCGGGAGTCGAGCCAACCGTCCGGCAGGTGGGGTTTCTTGGGCGAGCCCGCCCGACCGCGGGGCCCCTCGACGTCCGCGCCCGGGTAGGGGGCGTCCAGGTCGAGCTCGTCGAGCAGCTCGCGCAGCGCGGCCAGCGTGGGCACCTGCGCCATGCGCGCACGCAACTGCCCGCCCACGGGATACCCCTTGAAGTACCAGGACACGTGCTTGCGGATCTCGCGGCAGCCCTTCAGTTCGTCCCCGAACTCCTGCGTGAGCAACTCGGCGTGACGGTAGACCGTCTCCGCGACCTTGCGCACGCCCGGCCGGTAGCGGCGCGGGCTGCCCTCGAAGGCCGCCTGCAGGTCCCCGAACAGCCACGGCCGGCCCTGACAGCCACGGCCCACGACGACGCCGTCCACGCCCGTGTGCTCGACCATGCGCACCGCGTCCTCCGCGGAGAAGATGTCCCCGTTGCCCAGCACGGGGATGTCCGGGAGCGCCTCGCGCAGCCGCGCGATCGCATCCCAGTCCGCCGTGCCCGAGTAGTGCTGTTCGAGCGTGCGCCCGTGCAGGGCCACCGCGGCGATGCCCGCGTCCCGGGCCATCCGGCCGGCGTCCAGATAGGTCTGGTGTTCGCCGTCGATGCCGATGCGCATCTTCACGGTCACGGGGATCTCCCCGGCCTCGCGCACCGCCGTGCGGATGATCGCGCGGAACAGGTCGGTCTTCCACGGCAGGGCGGAACCACCACCGCGCTTGGTGACCTTGGGCACGGGGCACCCGAAGTTGAGGTCGATGTGATCCGCGCGGTCCTCCTGCGCGACCATCCGCACGGCCTTGCCCACGTTCACAGCGTCCACGCCGTAGATCTGGATGGAGCGCGGGGTCTCGTGGGGGTCGTGGTCGATGATCCGCAGGGACTCCGGGCGGCGTTCCACGAGTGCCCGGGCCGTGACCATCTCGGTCACGTACAGTCCCCCGCCGTACTCCCGGCACAGGGTGCGGAAGGACTTGTTCGTGACCCCGGCCATCGGCGCCAGGACCACGGGTACGTCCACGGTCAGCCGGCCCAGCTGCAGGGGTTCCAGGTTCAACACGGCCGGTTCACGGTCCGCGGTCTCAGTCGTCTCGGTGCTCATCGTGCGCCATTGTCTCACTTGTGCGCCGCGCGGCGTCGTGCTCGGTGCGCGCGGACGCGTCCACCTGTTCGAGTCGCAGCGCGAGCTTGAACGCGCGCACCTGCTCGTCCCTGCGCCCCAGGGTCTTGTACACCGCGCCCAAGTCCCTCAGGCACTGCACCCACTCGCGGGCGTGGGCCTCCGGATCTGGCAGTGCGGGGTAAAGGTTACTCGCGGTGTAAAGGGCGTGAGCGACGTCGTTCCACGCCATCATCCCTTCGGCGAGCGCCGCGAGCCCCTTCCAGCACATGATCTGCCCGGCCACGTCCCCGCGCGCTTCGCAGCCCGCGAGCACGGTCTCGTAGTGTTCGGTCGCGCGTTTGCGCCGCCCTGCCGCTTGCGCCGCGGTGGCCAGGTGGGACGTCCAGCGCAGGTCCTCCCGCGTGACGAAGCCCGCACCGTCCCCGGCGGGTCGCGCCGGATCCACCCCCGCCGCCGCGGCCCCCTCCTGGAACTCGCGGTACGCGTCCCACGGGCGCCCGGCCAGCAACAACACGTCCCCGAGGTTCTCGAGGCACTGCACGCGCGCCCCTACGGATCGCGCCGACCGCGGCGCGCGCTTGTACTGCGTCGCGGCCAGTCGGTAGTGGTGTTCCGCGTCCGCCCAGTCGCCGGCGTCCCGCGCGAGATCCGCCAACGACGACGCCGCCTGGCCCGCTTCCAGCCACGCCTCCCCGAGTCGCGCGGTGCGCAGGGCCGCCGCGAAGTGGTCGCGTGCCGTGGCGGTGTCCCCGGACGACGCCGCCGCCCGGCCCCGTTGCAGCCTGCGCGCCACCCTGGCCCGTGCGAACATGCGCCCTCCTCCTGTGCTCCTACCGCGTGATTCTTCCAGCCCCGATCATTGCCCCGTGCAACCGATGCCGCAGGGGCGCGGGGTCAGAGGACCCTGCGGGCGGCGTCGGACGGGGTGAGCGTGAGGAACAGCGGATCGGGGAACCCGTTCTCCGCGAACCGGTGCTGCACCGCGCTCGCGAGACGCTCCACGTGGGTCTCGGGAACCAGCGCGATCACCGAGCCCCCGAAACCGCCGCCCACGACCTTGGCACCCACGGCCCCGGCGGCCAGGCAGCCCTCGACCGCCGCGTCGAGTTCCGGGACCGTGACCTGGCAGTCGTCCCGCATGGACTCGTGGCCCGCCACGAGCAGCCGCCCCACGGCCGCCCAGTCCGGGTCCGCCTCACGCAGGAGTCGGGCGATCTTCTCCGAGCGCACCATCTCGGTCACGGAATGACGCAGGCGCAGCCGGGTCCCGTGCGGATCCTCGGTCAACGGAGCGCCCGCCGCGAGCAGGTGATCGAAGCGCTCGAGGACCGCGGCGGCGTCGTCGAACCCCGGATCCTCGGGCAGCGCGTCCCGCAACCGGGAGACCCCGATCACCGCAGCCGCGGCCTCGCACTCGGCGCGGCGGGAACTGTACTGACCGTCGGCCAGTTTGTGCGGGGCGCACGTGTCCACGGCGAGCCACGTGAGACCCGCGAGCGCGGGATCGGCGGGCAAGCGGGCGACGTCGAAGTCGCGGCAGTCCAGCGCGAGCAACTGTCCGGCGTGCGAGCGCAGGGACGCTGTCTGGTCCAGGCCGCCGGTGTTGGCGCCCACGATGTAGTTCTCCGCGTCCATGCAGGCTCGGGCCAGGGCACGGCGCAGGGTGTCGTCCGGGTCGTCGTCCCCCGTGCGCAGCGAGAACAGGGCGAGCGCGACCGAGCACTCGAGCGCCGCGGAGGACGCGAGCCCCGCGCCGATGGGCACGGTCGAGTCCACGAGCAGGTCCGCGCCGAAGTCCGCACCGAGCGCGAGTTCGGGCACGGCCTCGTGCGCGGAGTGCCCCGCGGCCACGCGGTTCATCCCCCACGCCACGCCCGCGGCGTAGCCGAACCAGCCGTGGATGGCCCCGGGGGCGACGTCACTCACCCGGGCCGCGCGCGGCTCACGGTCCGCGACGGAGGCGTCCGCGTCCTGGAGGGACTGCGCGTGCAGCACACCGTCCGTGCGGGGTGCGGCGGCGGTCAGCGTCACGTACTGGTGGGCGAAGGGCAGGCACATCCCGCCCGAGTAGTCGATGTACTCGCCCATGAGATTGGCGCGGCCGGGCGCGGCCCACACCCCCGCGGGCGGGCGGCCGTAGACCTCCTCGAACTTCGTGCTCAACCGCTGCGCCCGCTCACGCACGTCCGGTTGCGCGACCCAGCGCGGGCGCGCGAAGTCTTCCGGGGTGGCGGTTTCGCTGAGCTCACAGGACACGGACGGTTCCTCACTTGGCGTGGACGGGGCGTCGCAGGACGACTGACGAACCATTGTCCCCTACCCGGCGCGGAAGTAGCGCTCCAGCTCCTCGAGGGACTTGTCCTTGGTCTCCGGGGCCACGCGGTACACCCACACGATCGCGACGAGCTGGAGCACCACGAAGATCATGATCGTGTACCCCACTCCCAGCGCGTCCGTGAGCACGGGGAAGGTGAGGCCCACCAGGAACGTCATCATCCACAGGATCCACGCGCACACGCCCATGCCCACACCGCGCACGTTGAGCGGGAAGATCTCGGACATGTACAACCACGTCACGGTGCCGATGCAGCACTGCATGAACCCCACGAACACCACGATGCACGCGAGGATCACCCACGCGCGCGTCGGACTGCCCTCGGGGATCGTCAGGTAGGACACCGCGAAACCCGTCAACGACGCCGCCGTCCCCACCAACCCGGTCAGCAGCAGTGTCCGGCGGCCCACGTGCTTGAGCAGGTACATGGCCAGGGCCACGGCCACGACCCCCATGATCCCAGGGATGATGTTGGCGTAGAACGCCCCGTTGCCCCCGAAGCCCACGTCCTGCAGCACCGTGACGCCGTAGTACTGGATCGCATTGATCCCCGAGATCTGGTTGATCACGGCCATGGACGCGCCCAGCACGAAGATCCGCCGGATCCACGGGACGCGGACCAGGTCCGTGATCCGGGCCGCGGGCCGGTGCTCGTCCTCGTGGGCGAGTTCCAGGACGGTCTCACCCTCGCGCCGGTCGTAGGAGTCCTCGCGGATGCGGTGCAACACCTGGAACATCTTCTCCACGGCTCCGTGGCGGGCCAGCCAGCGCGGGGACTCCGGGACCACGATCATCCCGATCCACAGCACGAGCGCGGGGACGGTCGCGAGCACGAGCATGAAGCGCCACACGTGCGGGAGGTGCCCGAACGCCGTCGCCAACCCCGCGTTGAACACGAAGGCGAGCGCCTGCCCGCCCACGATCATCAGCTCGTTCTGAGCCACCACGCGACCGCGCAGGTGCGAGGGGGCGAGTTCGGCGAGGAACACGGGCACGATCACGGAACACGCGCCCACGGCCAGCCCCAGCAGGCAGCGGAACGTCACGAGCACCGCCACGGTGGGTGCGACCGAACACCCGATCGTGGCGACCACGAAGACCACGGCCAAGATCATCAGCACCCGGCGGCGGCCGTAGCGGTCGGCGAGCTTGCCGCCGAACGCCGCGCCCCACGCCCCGCCGAACGGCAGGATCGAGGCCACGAGGCCCTCCAGGAACGGCGTCAACCGCAGATCCGCCACGATGGACGGCAGCGAACCGTTGATCACCCCGGTGTCGTAACCGAACAGCAATCCGCCGAACGTGGCCACCGTGGCGATCAGCCGCAACCGGCCGTTCATCTCCTGGCGTCGCGGTGGCTCCGTGCGCGACGGGCTCGCCTGGGTCTCGGGCATGGGACTCCTTTCCTCCGTGAACGTCTTACCACGAACGACGCATTGCGTGGCCCGCGAGGCTGCTCGGCGCCGACCCGCTCGACGTCCTGTCGTCAGGTCAGTCCTCGGTGCCCGCGATCCTGGCCGCGAGCTCCACCGCCGTGGCGCTCGCGAGCGTGGCCGCGTGGCTCGTGACGGCCGTGCTGTCCCGGGACGAGCAGCACGCGGAGGCCTCGTAGGCCGAGACCGGGCGGCGGCGGTCAGTTCGCACCGCGGCCCGAACGGATCCCGTGATCGTGGAGCTCGTCCCGCAACGCGCGCCACATCCTGTGGTACGTGAACCGCTCGGTGACCACGGCCCTACCCGCCTCCGCGAGCGCCTCCCGCTCGGCCGGGTGGCGCAGCAAGCGGTCCACGGTGTGTCGCCAACCCTCGGGGTCACCGACCGCCACGGGTGCCGCGAACCCCGCGTTGAGGTATTCGCTCAGGGCTTCGGTCGCGGTGAAGGCCACGGCTGCCCCGCCGGCCGCGGCCTCGAGTGCCACCGTTTGCCCGGTGAGGTACGCGAGCTCCCGCGTGGGAACGGCCGTGATCGAACCTGGCGGCGAGGACGTCGACGGCCCGGTGCGTCCCGTCGTCGGTCAACAGTTCCGGTGCGCAGCCGAACGGGATAGCGGCCACCTGATCGGCCCGGAACCCTGCATCCACGAGGATGTCGATCTGGTTCCGGCTCAGCATGAGGATCAGATCCACCGCCGAGAACCGGCGGACGAGCGTGCGTCTGCGATCGGGATCCGCTCGTCGGATCCATTCCACGAGCCAGCACGAGATCATCACCAGGAGTGTGCCTGCGTACGGCGGCACGTCCCGCCGCTTGAGCTGCGCGGCGAGTGCCGTGACGGGTTCGAGCACCCCCAGGACCAGTTCGGCGTTCCGCACCCCGGGCACGGCCCTGAGGGGCACGTCCACCATAGTGTGGGTCCGATGCTTCACGACGTCCCGCAGTTTCCGGCGTAGCCTGCCCCGCAGGGGTCGGACACCGGTGACCGGGAAACCCGGACCCGGAAACAGGTCGATGCCGTACGGGCACGCCGTGTGGTCACCCGCGTGGAGAACCAGTGTCCTCACCGCACCCGTCCTCCCCCCGCACCGGCTTGGACCGGCGGCCTTACACGCGGTCGTCCACCAGCGTGACCGTTTCCGTGACCACGTGCGCGACCCCGGCCTCCAGCAGGTTGTCCACCACGGCCACGAGCGGGGTCATGGAGTCGTCCACCTCGAGCTCCACAGGGTAGTCCCGGACCAGCAGGGCCAGCAGCGTCTCCACGGCCGCACCTGCCTCACGCGCGGAACCGTCACCGGAAGAGGCGCCCGGCACGTAGCCCAGCAACACGTCCGCGGCCTCGAACCGGGTGGCCCGGTCCTCGGGATCCTGCGGATCGAACGGGCGGTAGCTGACGGCGAACGCGGTGATCGGTGCGGGACCGTCACTCCCCGGAGCGCCCGCGCGCAGCACCAGGGCTCCGAACGCTCCGGCGGTGTCCGAGAGCAACTGCCGGTTCACCGCACCGATCCCGATCTCCGCAACCGGGTCCCAGTCGTGGACCGAGCGGTAGAACTCCCACACGGCGCGTGTTAGTTCCACGGAACCGGTCGCGAGATCTTCCACGGAGCGCACCCACGAGCCGTCCGCGGTCTGTCCGAGCGCGGGTTCGGGCAGGGCACCCGCGGCCACGCGCACCACGCGCGAGCGCATGGTCGGGGTCAGGCCCTCCGCCGTCGCGAAGCTCTCCCCCGCGGAGCCGGGGGTCACGCGGGAGCGCAGCGCCGTGACGCTCGACGGCGCGTCCGCGGCCACTTTCCGCAAGCGCGCCAGGAGCTCCCGGCCGATGCCTTCGCGCTGCCGGTCCGGAGCCACCTCCACGTATGCCCACAACCGGCGCGGGTGCCACGGGGACTCGTAGACCACCCCGGCCGCCACGGGGACGCCGTCGTCGACGGCCACGAGCGTGCGGGAGAACGCGGCGTCGTCGTCGGCACCCAGTCGCGCACGGAAGGCCTGCGCGGGGGCCGACGGCGCGTCCGGCCAGACCTCGAGCAGACGCAGGTCGTCGTCCTCGCGCCACGGACGGTACTCGATGCTCATGCGGTGCCTACTTCTCGAGGTGGTCGGCGAGGTACTGCTGGACGCGGTCCAGACCCACGCGCTCCTGGGTCATCTCGTCGCGCGAGCGCACGGTCACGGCCTGGTCCTCGAGGGTGTCGAAGTCCACGGTGATGCAGAACGGCGTGCCGATCTCGTCCTGGCGGCGGTAGCGGCGGCCGATGGCCCCGGCGTCGTCGTAGTCGATGTTCCAGCGCTTGCGCAGCTCGGCGTCCAGGTTCTGCGCGGCGGGGCGCAGGTCCTCCTTCTTGGACAGCGGCAGCACGGCGGCCTTGACCGGAGCGAGGCGCGGGTCCAGGCGCAGCACGGTGCGCTTGTCCACGCCGCCCTTGGTGTTGGGGGCCTCGTCCTCCACGTACGCGTCCACGAGGAACGCCATCATGGAACGGGTCAGTCCGAAGGACGGCTCGATCACGTACGGGGTATAACGCTCCCCCGAGGCCTGGTCGAAGTACTGCATCTTGGTGCCGGAGTGTTCGGTGTGGTTGCTCAGGTCGAAGTCCGTGCGGTTGGCCACGCCCATCAGCTCGCCCCACTCGGAGCCCTGGAAACCGAAACGGTACTCGATGTCGATCGTGCCGTCCGAGTAGTGCGCGCGGTCGTCCTCGGGGACGTCGTAGCGGCGCATGTTGTCGGGGTTCACACCCAGGTCCACGAACCAGTTCCAACACGCCTCGACCCACTCGTCGAAGTACTGCTTCGCCTCGTCCGGGTGGATGAAATACTCGATCTCCATCTGCTCGAACTCCCGCGTGCGGAAGATGAAGTTGCCCGGGGTGATCTCGTTGCGGAACGCCTTGCCGATCTGCCCGATCCCGAACGGGGGCTTCTTGCGCGCCGCGGTGACCACGTTGAGGAAGTTCACGAAGATGCCCTGAGCGGTCTCCGGGCGCAGGTAGTGCTTGCCCTCCTCGTTGTCCACGGGACCCAGGAAGGTCTTCATGAGCCCGGAGAACTGCTGGGGGTCGGTCCACTTGCCGTCCTGGCCCGTCTCGGGGTCCTTGACGTCCGCGAGCCCGTTGACCGGCGGGTGGCCGTGCTTGGCCTCGTACGCCTCGAGCAGGTGGTCCGCGCGGTAGCGCTTGTGGGTGTGCAGCGACTCCACGAGTGGGTCCGTGAAGGTCTCCACGTGGCCCGAGGCCTCCCACACCGCGGAGGGCAGGATGATCGAGGAGTCCAGGCCCACCATGTCCGCGCGGCCGCGCACGAAGGTCTGCCACCACTCGCGCTTGATGTTCTCCTTCAGTTCCGCGCCCAGGGGCCCGTAGTCCCACGCGGAACGCGAACCGCCGTAGATCTCACCCGCCTGGAACACGAAGCCCCGGCGCTTGGCCAGGGAGATGACATTGTCCAGGGTGGATTTGGCAGCCATGCGGTCTCACGTCCGTTTCTCGCCCGACCGCTGGCTGCGGCCGCGCGTGGAGTACTGGGTGGGTCGTTCACGGCACCGACGACGACGCCGCGGGGCCGCCCACGCGGGCCCGGCACCGGAGGGTGCTGGAACGGTGGGGACGGGAACGCCCGACGGCGCGCGAAGGCGCTGCCACCAGGGTAACGAGGATGCCGAATCCCCGCCTAACCGCACGGGGCGCTCGCGCGTGAGGGACCGCGCCCGGTCGGTCACGACCCCGGGCGCGGCTTCCCGCTCCTGGTCGTGAGCTCCCGGCAGCTCAGACGAACGCGGAGACCCCCGTGATCGCGCGGGCCACGATGAGCGAGTTGATGTGGTAGCTGCCCTCGTACGTGTAGATGGCCTCGAGGTCCCCCAGGACCTTGGCGATCTCGTAGTCGCTCAGCAGGCCGTTGCCGCCCAGGGCGTCACGCGCGAGCGAAGCGGAGCGCCGGCCGAGCCTGGTCGCGGTGGACTTGGCGAGGGCCGCGTGCATCATGTCCATCTCGTCGCACGTCTGCAAGCGGGTGACCTGCACCATGAGCGCGGAGCTCGCCGCGAGGTTGCCCGCGATCTCTGCCATGGCCTGCTGGACCATCTGGAAGCTCGCGAGAGGTTTCCCGAACTGTTCCCGCCGCAGGGTGTACTCGCGCAGGACGTCCAGGATGGCCTGTTGGGCTCCCACCGCTTGCCACCCGACCCACGCGCGCGAGTCCTTGAGCAGCATGTTGGCGGCGTCGAAACTCACGGCGCCGGGGAGCAGGGCGTCCGCGGGGACACGCAGGTCCGTGAACGTCACGTCCGCGTTCTGCATGATGCGCAGACCCATCTTGTTGCCGATCTTGGTCGCGGCGTACCCGGGTGTGTCGGTGGGCACGGCGAAGCACTTGACCTGACCGTCAGCCGTGTCCCGCGCCCACACGAGGGCCAGTTGGGCCACGGTTCCAGCACCGATCCAGCGTTTGCGACCGTTGATGACCCACTCGTCACCCTCGCGGGTAGCAGTGGTGGCCAGGCCGCCGGCGATGTCCGAGCCGTGCTCGGGTTCGGTGAGACAGAACGCCCCGATCGTGGAGAGGTCCGAGAGTCCGGGGAGCCACGTGTCCTGTTGCTGCTGCGAGCCCAGCTCCACTAGGGTCCCCACGATCAACTCGTTGTGGATCCCGATCAGCGCGGACAGGGACACGTCCGCCCGGGCGAGCTGCGCGTGCACGAGTCCCTGGAACAACCGGGACGAGCCGTCCCGGAACAGGTTTCCCAGGCCGAGCTCGGCGAGCGGGGGCAGCATCTCCAGGGGCAGGTGCTCCCGGTTCCATGGGTCGATCGACTGACGGCGGACGTTGTCTTGCAGGTGCTTCTCGATCCCCGCCAAACGGGTGCGTTCGTCATCGCAGAGCAGCTGCTGGATCTTCAGCAGGTCCACTCCGGGGAGCTCTGACGTGGCACGGGGACGAGAGGAGGTGATGGTGGTGGTCATCCTGGCCCTCGGGTGCTCGGTAGTCCAATGGTGGTCTTTTCAACTATAGACCGTCCAAGTACATTTGTGTGTGGTAGATCACATGGATTCGAGGGGGCCGGTCATGACCGTCACGGACGAGTTTCGCGCCGCACGCGACCACTTGGTGTCACTCCAGCAAGACTGGGAACGGGCCCGGGAGGAGTTCGTGTGGCCGCGGTTCGAGCACTTCAACTTCGGCCTGGACTGGTTCGATCAGCTCGCGGCCTCGCCCGAGCGCCGGGACCAGGACGCCCTGATCATCCTCGAGGAGGACGGCTCGCGCCTGACCCGCACGTTCGCGCAGCTGAGCCGGGACTCCAACAAGGTCGCGAACTGGCTGCGCGAGCGCGGTGTGCGTCGCGGGGACCGCGTGATCCTGATGCTCAACAACCAGGTGGAACTGTGGGAGTCCATGCTCGCGTGCATCAAGTTGGGGGCGGTGGTGATCCCCACGACCACCCAGATGGGACCCACGGACCTCACGGACCGGGTGGAACGCGCCGGGGCCTCGTGGGCGGTGGCCGGCGTGGCGGACGCCGCCAAGTTCGCGTCGGTGCCCGGGGACTACACGGTCGTGTACGTCCCGGGCGTCCGTGCAGGTTCCGATCCCGTGGAGGCACCCGAACTCCCCGGCCGCACGTGCCTGGACTACCGGGAGGCCCACTCGCGCTCGGACGAACTGGAGCCGGAGACCCCCACGGGCGGGGACGACACCCTGCTGCTGTACTTCACGTCCGGGACCACGTCCAAGCCGAAACTCGTGGAGCACACCCACACGTCCTACCCCGTGGGTCACCTCTCCACGATGTACTGGATCGGTCTGGAACCCGGTGACATCCACCTCAACGTGGCGTCCCCGGGGTGGGCCAAGCACGCGTGGTCCAACTTCTTCGCACCGTGGATCGCGGAGGCCACCATCCTGGTGTGCAATTTCGCCAAGTTCGACGCCTCCGCGCTCATGAGCGCGATGGACTCGGTGGGGGTCACGAGCTTCTGCGCGCCGCCCACCGTGTGGCGCCTGCTCATCAAGGCGGATCTGACCCAGCTGCGCACCCCGCCGCGCAAGACCATGTCCGCGGGCGAACCGCTCAACGCGGAGGTCATCGACCAGGTGCACCGCGCGTGGGGCTGCACCATCCGGGACGGTTTCGGCCAGACGGAAACCACGCTGCAGGTCGCGAACACGCCCGGGCGCCGGATCCGGATCGGTTCCATGGGCGTACCGCTGCCCGGGTTCGACGTCACCGTCGTGGACCCCGTGACCGGCGAGGAGGCGGGCGAGGGCGAACTGTGCCTGCGCCTGGACCCGCGGCCCGTGGGACTCATGCGTGGCTACTACGGGGACCCGGAGCGGACCGCCGAAGCGTTCCGGGACGGGCTCTACCACACCGGCGACATCGTCTCGGTGGACGAGAACGGGGTGTTCAGCTACGTGGGCCGCTCCGACGACGTGTTCAAGTCCAACGACTACAAGATCTCCCCGTTCGAACTCGAGTCCGTGCTCGTGGAGCATCCCGCGGTGCTGGAAGCGGCCATCGTCCCCACCCCGGACGAGTTGCGCCTCGCGGTCCCCAAGGCCTTCGTCACGCTCGCGCCCGGCCGCACGGGCGACGCCGCGACCGCCGCGGAGATCCTGGGGTACTGCCGCACCAAGGTCGCGCCCTACAAGCGGATCCGGCGGATCGAGTTCCTGGAGCTGCCCAAGACCATCTCGGGCAAGATCCGCCGCGTGGAACTGCGCTCGGCGGAGACGCGGCGCTCGGAATCCGGCCAAGCACCGGAAGGGTACGGGACGGAGTACCGCGAGGAGGACCTCTCCCTGGACCAGTGATGGCCGCCCGGTGAGGGCCATGCGAAGACGACCAGCCGGTGACGCCCATCCGGTAATAGTTGTGCCGTGACAAGGCGCCCAGCGGCGACTGTTCGATGACAGCCCCTTGGTACCCTGTCCGGGCCGTGGGAGGGCACCGACGGCATCCGATGAAGAAGGCGGGTTCCCCATGTCAACCACTCCCGGGCTCCCCAGGGACCCCATTGCCGAGGCGCAACGCAACTGGGTGCGGCACGGGTGGGAGGACACCGCTGCGCCCATGGCGGCGGTCACGGCCATTATGCGCGTGCAACAGATCCTGCTGTCCCGGGCGGAGGGCATCCTCAAACCATTCGGGCTCACGTTCGCGCGCTACGAGTTGATCGCGCTGCTGAGTTTCTCGCGCGAGCACCAGATGCTCATGAAGAAGGCCAGCGCCCTGTTGCAGGTCCACCCGACCTCCGTGACCAACGCGGTGGACCGCCTCGAGGACGCGGGACTGGTCCGGCGAGAGCCGCTGCCCAGTGACCGGCGGGCCATCACCATCGTGCTCACGGATCGGGGAACGGCCGTAGCCGCCGAGGCCACCGAGGCGCTCAACCGTGACCTGTTCCGCGACACGGGGTTCGCGCCGGACGAGGTGGACTCGCTCATCGCGATCCTGCGGCGCTTCCGTGCGCACGCCGGGGACTTCGCGATCGAGGACTGACACCCTCGACACCGTCACGCCCCGCCGCTTAAGCCAGGCCGGTCAAGTCACGCCGCTCAAGCCCCGCCACTCACGCCATGCCACTCAGGCCCCGCGTTCGCTCTCGGCGCGGATGGTCTCGATGATCCCCGAGAAGTCCCGGTGAGCGCCGTCGCCGGCCGCGAAGTCGCGGTACAGCTGCGCGGCGAGCGGGCCCATGTGGGCCGCGACCCCGGTATCGGTCAGTGCGGAGACGGCCAGGTTCAGGTCCTTGGCCATGAGGGCTCCGGCGAAGCCCGGCCGGAAATCGCGGTTGGCGGGACTCGTGGGAACGGGTCCGGGCACCGGGCAATTCGTGGTCAGGGACCAGCACTGTCCCGAGGCCTGCGAGACGACGTCGTACATCGCGTCGTGCGTGAGCCCCAGCTTCTCGGCGAGCACGAACGCCTCGCTCACCGCGATCATGGACACGCCCAGGATCATGTTGTTGCAGATCTTCGCGGCCTGTCCCATGCCGTTGCCGCCGCAGTGCACGATCCGCCCGCCCATGATCTCGAGCAGCGGGAGCACCTCCCGGTACACGTCCTCCGGGGCGCCCACCATGAACGCGAGCGTTCCCGCCTCGGCACCCACGACGCCGCCCGAGACCGGTGCGTCCGCCGCCCGGTGGCCCGTCGCCACGGCGAGCGCGGCGGCGTCCTGCGCGTCGGAGATGTCGATCGTGGAGCAGTCGAGGAACGTGGTCCCGGCGGGTGCCGCCGCGAGCAGACCGGGCGCGGCGTCGTCGCCGGCATAGGCCTGCCGAACGTGCTGGCCGGACGGGAACATGGTGATGACGACCTGCGCCTCACGGACCGCGGCCGCGGGCGAGTCCACCACCGTGACCCCGGCCGCGCGGGCGGCGTCCATCGCGGCGGGGACCACGTCGAACCCCAGGACCGGGACGCCCGCGGCCACCAGGTTGGCGGCCATGGGCCCGCCCATGTGACCCAGGCCCAGGAAGGCCACGCGGGGATGTGTTGTGCCGGAGGTGTTCATGGTGCTCCCTGACGGTTCGGAACCCGAGGGGTTCGGGACGTTCGGTTCGGGCGTTCGGCTCGGGTCGCGAAGTGCGGGTCGTGAGTTGCGGGACCCGCGGGACGGGACCTATGGGGCGGCGACCACTGGCCGGGCCTCGAAGAAGGGAACCCGCGGGCGCCCGCTGGCCGGCTCAGCTGCCGGCGGGCATCACGAAGCTCGCGCCCTCCTTGGCCCCGGAGGGCCAGCGCGTGGTCACGGTCTTGGTCTTCGTGTAGAACTTCAACCCGTCCGTGCCGTGCTGGTTGAGGTCCCCGAAACCGGAGGCCTTCCACCCGCCGAAGGTGTAGTACGCGATGGGCACGGGGATCGGGACGTTCACGCCCACCATCCCCACGTCCACCCGGGACGTGAAGTCGCGCGCGGTGTCCCCGTCGCGCGTGAAGATGGCCACGCCGTTGCCGTACTCGTGCTCGGAGGGCAGGCGCAGGGCCTCCTCGTAGTCCTCGGCACGCACGACACACAGCACGGGGCCGAAGATCTCGTCCTTGTAGATCTGCATGTCCGGTGTGACGCGGTCGAACAGGGTGGCACCGACCCAGAAGCCGTCGGGGTGACCCGCGACCTCCGCACCGCGCCCATCCACGAGCAGCGTGGCACCCTCCTGTTCGCCGATGCCGATGTAGCGCTCGATGCGTTCCTTGGCGTCCGGGCCCACGACCGGGCCGAAGTCCGAGGACGGGTCGAGGGACGGGCCCAGGGTGAGATTGTCGATGCGTTCGCGCAACAGCTCGATGAGCCGGTCCGCGGTGGCCTCCCCCACGGGCACCGCCACGGACACCGCCATGCAGCGCTCACCCGCGGAGCCGTAGGCGGCACCCATGAGGGCGTCCGCGGCCTGCTCGAGGTCCGCGTCCGGCATGATGACCATGTGGTTCTTGGCGCCCCCGAAGCACTGGGCGCGCTTGTTGTGCTGCGCCGCGGCCACGTAGATGGACTGGGCGATCGGGCTCGAACCCACGAACCCCACGGCCTTGACACGCGGGTCCTCGATCAGCGCGTCCACGGCGGTCTTGTCCCCGTGGATCACGTTCAGTACGCCCTCGGGCATCCCTGCCTCGACCGCGAGTTCCGCGAGTCGCACGGGGACGGAGGGGTCACGCTCGGAGGGCTTGAGCACGAACGTGTTGCCCGCCGCGAGCGCGATGCCGGTCTTCCACAGCGGGATCATGGCCGGGAAGTTGAACGGGGTGATCCCCGCGACCACACCGAGGGGCTGGCGCACCGAGTGGACGTCGATCCCCGTGCCGGCGTTCGCGGAGAACTCCCCCTTGAGCAGGTGGGGCGCCCCGGCGGCGAATTCCACGACCTCGACGCCGCGCTGAATGTCCCCGCGCGCGTCCTCCAGGGTCTTGCCGTGTTCGTTGGACAGCAGCTCCGCCAGTTCGTCCGCGTGCTCGTTGATCTTGTCCACCCATTTGAGCAACAGCCGCCCGCGGCGTTGCGGGTTGAGCGCGGACCACACGGGGAACGCCTCCTGGGCCGAGGCGACGGCGCGCTCGACCTCGCCCGCGGTGGCCAGCGGCACCTGCGCCGCGACCTTCCCCTCCACGGGGTTGTAGACGTCCCCGAATCGTCCGGACTCCCCCGGGACGCGTGTGCCTGCGATGAAATGTGGGATCTGGGTCATGGTCGTCTCCTCGCGGCGCCTCAGTGTGACGTGGGTCTCACGAATAATCTAACGACAAACCATTGCACGTGCAATCAATCGGGGAGCGACGGATTTCCGACCACGCCACGGAGGATCGCGGCTCAGGAACGGCGGCGTGAACCCCATGGGAGCGTGACCACCACGAGGCCCACGAGGGTGGCCAGCGTGCCCGCGACCGTCACGGGGGTGACCACCGTGGCGGCGGTGGGCACCGCGACGTCGAGCACGAGAGCCCCCAGCAACATGCCCGTCACGAGCCCCAGGCTGGTCTGCAGCACCCCCACGTGCCGGGCCAGCACCGCCCCGGCGGCCACGAACACGATGCCCAGGATCCCGCCCGTGTAGAGCCACCAGTCGTGGGGCCACTGCACGGGGCCGGGGCGCGTGAGCCAGCGGGCCACACCGGCCACGATCACGAGTGCCACGGTCCCCGCTGCGAAGTTCGTGAGCGTGGACGTGATGGGGGTCCCCGTGGCGGCGGCGATGTGAGCGTTCCACGCCGTCTGCACCGTGTTGAGCACACCCGCGAGCACGGGCAACGCAACCGCCCCCACGAGCGCCGGGGTGGACATGTGCAGGGAACCCGCCGAGAACCGCGGCACCATGGCCACGGCCACGGCGGCCAGGATCAGGACGGTACCGAGCACCCTGTAGCGGCTCAGCGGTTGCATCCCGCCGGGGCCGATCCCCCACCGGTCCACGAGCATCCCTCCCAGGGACTGGCCCACCACGAGACCCAGGATGAACACGGACACGCCCAGCAGCGCCGTCGTGAGCGTCTGCGCGATTACGAGGTACGCGCCGAAGACCCCGGCCAGGAAGTACCACCAGCGGATCCGCCGCGTGCGCAGCACGCCCGGCAGCCGGGCCGCGCCGCGCCGGCCCGCGGGCAGCAGGACGGAGCCCACGAGCAACACCGCGCACCCGATCCCGAAGCTCACGAGCGCGGCGAGGTACGGGTCCCCCATGGTGCGGCCCAGCGTGCCGTTGAACCGCGACTGGACGGCCAGGCACGACCCCGCCAGGATGCTCAGCACGACCCCGGTGAGCAGGACGAGCGGGCTCCGGGCGGGCGCGGGTGGAGTGGGTGCGGGACGGCGGACGGGGGTGGGAGAGGTCACCGGTGCACACTACTCCCGGGCCTGCGAGGATGGACCCATGCAGCACGACGACTACGAAGAACTCCCGATCCGCGACGAGATGATCCGATTGGGCCAGGCGCTCAAGCTCGCGAACCTCGCGGAGGACGGGCAACACGCCAAGCACCTGGTGTCCGAGGGGCAGGTCACGGTCAACGGCGCGGTGGAACTGCGCCGCGGCGCGCAATTGCACGCCGGGGACGTGATCGCGGTGGTCGGGGCGGAGCTGCCGCCCGTGCGGATCGTGACGGGCTGACGCGCTACGAGGTCGCGTCCACGGCGGCCTGGAGATACTCCTTGATGTGCGCCAGTTCCTCCGGGCAGACCCCGTGGCCGATGCCCCGGTACTGGATCTTGGTCAGCTGGGTGTGGTCGTTGGCCCACTCGGCGGTGCCGTCCACGAGCGTCGGGGTGATCACGGGGTCCTCCGGGTCCCGGCCCCAGAACATGCGCAGCGGCTCGGCGCGCAGTCGTTCGTCCTGGAAGAACCCCGCCTGGGCGTCGTCGGGCGCCACGGGGATCACGAACCCGGACATCCCCACGACGGCGTCCACGAGCTCCGGGGCGTGCCGCGCCACGGTGGTCGCCATGGCCATGCCCTGCGAGAACCCCAGCAGGAAGACGTGCGTGTGCTGCTGGGACTCCTCGCGCAACCACTCGATCACGGCCTCGGCGGCGGCGACCACGGCGTCCGTGGTGAACGCGAGATCCGCGGCCAGCGGGAACCACTGGAACCCCATACCAGCGCGTTGCGGTGCGCGCACGGACGCGTACGTGTAGCCCTGCGGTAGCGCGAAGCTCAGGGCCATGAGGTCTTCCTCGTACGAACCGTAGCCGTGGAACATGACCACCAAGGGTGTTCCGGCGCGGTCCTGCGGTTCGTTGTTCCAGATCACGTGGGGAGCTTGCTGCATGGTTCCATCCTGACATGCCCACCCGGCACTGCCCGCGGGCCTGAGTCGTTCAGGCGGGTGTGTTAGAAACCGGGTATGGATAAGAGCACGCACTCCCCGGACCCCTCCGACCCGAAGCACCCCTGGCACCGCATGGTCTCGATCGGCGATTCTTTCACGGAGGGCGTCGGCGATCCCGACGACGCCGTCCCCGGCGGTGTGCGCGGTTGGGCCGATCGCGTGGCCGAGGAGCTCGCGCGCCACACCGACGACTTCGCGTACGCCAACCTCGCCATCCGCGGTCGGCTCTTCCAGGGCATCGTGGACGAGCAGCTGGAACCGGCCCTGGAACTGCGCCCGGACCTCGTGACCATCAGCGCGGGCGGCAACGACATGCTGCGACCCGGTGCGGATCCGGACGACATCGCCGTGCGGCTCGACGCCGTGATCGGGAAACTCGCGGCCACGGGCGCCACGGTCACGATGTTCGACGGGCCGGACATCGGCAACACCCCCGTGCTGCGCGGGATCCGTGGGCGGGTGGCGATCTTCAACGAGAACGTGCGCGTGGTGGCCGCCCGGCACGACGCCGTGATGGTGGACCTGTGGGGTCTGCAGCAATTGGGGGAGCCGGCGATGTGGGCCCCGGACCGGTTGCACTTCTCGCCCCTGGGCCACCAACTCATCGCGTGCGAGGTCCTGGACTCGCTGGGGGTCGAGCACGACCTGGTCCCGGGTGAACTCGGGGACCGTCCCGCGCGCACGTGGCGCGAGGCGCGCCGCGAGGACCTCGTGTGGGCCGGGAAGTACCTGGTCCCGTGGGTCGGCCGCCGGATCCGGCGCCGCAGCTCGGGGGACAACATCACCGCCAAGCGCCCCTCGTTCGGGCGCACCACGATCCCCGGTGCGGGCGAGGGCATCCCCGGCGAGGACCGGGAGGCCTGAGCCGGCCCGTTCCCACTGGGTCTCCCCGGTCAGGCCGGCCCGTCGGGGCTCCCCGCTCAGTCCCGCAGCACGGTCTCCCGCAGCAACATGCCCACCTGCGGGGTCTCGATGAGGAACCCGTCGTGCCCGCTCGGGGACGTGATCGTGTGCAGTTCCTGCTCCCCCGGCAGCGCGGCCACGAGTTCGGCGGATTCCGCGGGGAAGAACAACCGGTCGGAGTCCACTGCGGCCACGAGCCACTCGCACCGCGTGCGGGCGAGGACGTCCCGTAGCTCGCCGCGGCCCCGAGCGACGTCGTGCGACATCAAGGTCTCGTTGACGCTCAGGTACGAGTTCGCGTCGAAGCGGCCCGCGAGTTTGGACGCCTGGTGGTCCAGGTAGCTCTCCACCTGGTACCGACCGCGGTCCGCGACGTGGGTCGCATGCGGGTCCTCGCGGGGTTGGGGTTCGCGCCCGAAGCGCGTCTCGAGCTCGTGCGCGCTGCGGTACGTGATGTGCGCGATCCGCCGCGCGAGCCCCAGACCGGCCTCCGGGTACTCGCCCGCGTAGTAGTCACCGCCCCGGAAGTTCGGGTCCTGGCGGATCGCGAGTGCCTGGGCCTGGCCCCACGCGAGCTGCTCGGCGCCCACCCGGGCGTTGGCCGCGATCACGGCGCACGCGGCCACCCGATCCGGGTGGGACACGGCCCACTCGAGGGCGCGAGCTCCGCCCATGGACCCGCCGATCACGAGCCGCCACCGGGAGACTCCGAGCGCCCGAGCGAGCAGGGCCTCCGCGGTCACCGAGTCCCGCACGGTCACGCGCGGGAAACGCGAGCCCCACGGGACGCCGTCCGGTGCGGGGCTCGCGGGTCCCGTGCTGCCGTAGCACCCGCCCAGGATGTTGGCGCACACCACGAAGTAGCGGTCCGTGTCGATCGCGGCACCCGGGCCCACGAGTCCGTCCCACCAACCGTCCGCCGCGGCGGCCGCGCCCTCGGGAGCGCTCGCGGCGTCCTCATGCCCCGCACCACCGCGCGCCACGTGCGTGTCACCCGTGAGCGCGTGCTCGATCAGCACCGCGTTGGAACCGTCCGCCGCGAGCTCGCCCCACGTCTCGTACGCGAGGTGCACGTCCGGCAGCCGGAACCGGGACTCGAGCACGAGCTCGCCGAGTTCGGCCCGCCGTACGACGCCGTCGCGCCGCGTGCGCGGCCCGTTGCCCACGACCGTCATGGTCAGTGCCCCGTGTCCCCCGCCGACGACGCCGCGTCGCCGGCAGCGTCGCCGCGCGCACCCACCGCGGCGAATCCGGACTCGAGGTCCGCGAGGATGTCGTCGATGCCCTCGACACCCACGGACAGCCGCACGAATCCCGGTTCCACGCCGGCCGCGAGCTGCTCCTCGTCCTTGAGCTGGGCGTGCGTCGTGGAGGCGGGGTGAATCACGAGCGAGCGCACGTCGCCGATGTTCGCCACGTTGGAGTGCAGGCTCAGGGCGTCCACGAACGCGACACCGGCGTCCCGGCCGCCGTCGAGCACGAAGCCGAGCACCGACCCGGCACCGTTGGGGGCGTACTTCAGGGCGCGGTCGTGCCAGCGGGAGGACTCGAGCCCGGCGTAGGACACCGAGCGCACCTCGGGGCGTGCCTCGAGCCACTCGGCGACCTTCTGGGCGTTGGCCACGTGGCGTTCCATGCGCAGCGACAGCGTCTCGATGCCCTGTTCGATCAGGAACGCGTTGAACGGGGAGATGGAGGTCCCCAGGTCGCGCAGCAGTTGCACGCGCGCCTTGAGGACGTACGAGAGGTTGACGCCGAAGGCCCCGTCCGCGCCGAGGTCCCGGGCGTAGACGAGCCCGTTGTACGTCTCGTCCGGCTGGTTGAAACCAGGGAACCGCTCCGGGTCCCGGGAGTAGTCGAACGCGCCGGCGTCCACGATGAACCCGCCGATCGCGGTGCCGTGTCCGCCCAGGAACTTGGTGGCCGAGTGCAGCACGATGTCCGCACCCCACTCGATGGGCCGCACCAGGTACGGCGTGGCGATCGTGTTGTCCACGATGAGCGGGACACCCGCCTCGTGGGCGATCCCGGCGATCGTCTCGATGTCGAACACGTCGTTGCGGGGGTTCGGGATGGATTCGCCGAAGAACGCGACCGTGTTCTCACGCACCGCGTCCCGCCACTGCGCGGGATTGTCCGGGTCCGAGACGAACGTGGTCTCCACGCCCATGCGCGGCAGCGTGTGCTTGAGCAGGTTGTACGACCCGCCGTACAGGGACGGGCTGGCCACCACGTGGGTTCCGGCGCCGCCCAGGTTGAGGATCGCGAGCGTGGCCGCGGCCTGCCCGGAGGAGACCATCAGGGCCCCCACGCCGCCCTCGAGGGACGCGACCCGGTTCTCCACGACCTCCGTGGTGGGGTTCGTCAGGCGCGAGTAGATGGGGCCCATTTCCTCGAGCGCGAACCGGGCCGCCGCGGTGCGGGCGTCCGGGAACACGAAGGACGTGGTCTGGTAGATGGGTAGGGCGCGCGCCCCGGTCACGGGGTCCGGGTTCTGGCCCGCGTGGATCTGTCGGGTCTCGAACGACCAGCCCTGGGGATTGTCGGGGGTGGGAGCGGTGCTCATGGCCGTACTCCTTCTCGGAAGGATCAGGGGTCCGGTGGCGATCCGCACGGTGCCCGTGCTGTGACCGGGCACCAATGACCCGCGCTTGCCGCACGACGTCGGTCGACGCCACGGCCAGGTCTTCACCCAGGGCACCCCACCGCGGAAGGGAGGGTTGCCGGTCAGCTAGCTGGGGCTTCGCGCTGACTCTCGTGACCTATTACCTCATTGTCCGAACCCGGCGGGGCGGGAGTCAAGCCGGGGACACTGCGAGCGGGCTCGGGGTCAGTGGCCCGCCCGCTTCTGCTGTTCCATCTCCCGGGTGTGCAGTTCCCGGTCCTTCATCTCCCGCGGATGGAAGTAGAACAGACCCGTGAGCACGGCGACGATGAACACCGCGAGCATCACGAAGAACAGCGGCCACACACCGGTCAGGTAGATCACGGGAATGGCCAGTGCGGTGACCAGGCCACCACCGAAGAACGGTTCGAACACCAGCTGCTTGTAACCGAACGCCTCGAACGCGGGGGTCTTGGCCTCCGGGTCCACCACGCGCATGAGGATCAGACCGGTGGCGGTCACGCCCATGGACTGGCCGAAGTCACCGATACCGCGCTCGAACCAGTAGCGGCCGATGATCCGGGGTGCCAGCCACAGGAAGATGGCCACGTTGAACGCGATGCCGGCCACCGCCAGGATGGTGAACGCCGCCAGGTTGTCCCCCACGGCCTGCAGGGAGAGCGTGGCGATGGCGGAGACGATCAGGAAGTCCAGCGCGAGACCCTGGATGCGCAGCATGACCTGGTGGTCGATGTACCTGTCGAAGCCCAGCCGTTTGGCGAGCAGTTGGAAGATCACACCACCCAGCAGGGCCATGGGGAACAGGGGGACGTAGGCGAAGATCTCCAGCGGGGTGGTCTCGTCCAGCATCACGCTCGCGTAGGTCTGCTGTTCGATCCAGCGCAGCCCCTCCAGGATGCACCAGCCGATCAGGATGGCCACGGCCACGATGGACATGTGCAGGGAGAACGGTTCCACGGAGGACGGGCGGCTGGTCATGGTGCCGGCGGAGTAGTACTCGTCGCTGCGGAACAGGCCCTTCTGCTCGGCCACGGACATCTTCACGTCGCCCTTGAGTTCTTCGGTCTTGCCGGTGCGCACGCCCCAGTTGATCAGGCCGATACCGATCACGATGCCGCCCACGATGCCCACGGTCGCCAGACCCACGGCGAGGTCCGCGCCCTCGCCGAATCCCAGGTCCTCCATGACGGGTCGCATGCCGGCGGCCGTGCCGTGGCCACCTTCGAAACCGATCTCGATGAGCGCGCCGGTCATGGGCGCGGCGGCGAAGACGGGCACCAGGATCAGCGCCGCGAGTAGCAGACCGATCACGTACTGACCGGAGCCGAAGGCCACGCCCAGGGACAGCTGCGGGCCCACCAGCTTGGCCGCGCGCTTGGGGGACGGTAGGTCCTGGCCCAGGAACATGGTGGCGAAGATGACACTGATGAGCAGCCCGGGCAGCACGCCCCAGGTCTCCACCATCCCCTCGGTGAACAGTCCGTTCTCGCCCCACGGCCCGTCGAAGCGGCCCAGCGCCTGCGGGCCCAGGATCAGGAGGATCGCGCCGCCGATGATGGAACTCGGCAGGAACAGGCTCTGGACCCAGCCCACCTTGACGCGCACGAACTTCCCCAGGAGCAGCGCGACTCCCAGGATCAGGAGTGCGAAACCGACGGCATTTGCGGACACGTGAACCACCTCGTAGTGATCGGGATCGATATCGGTCTCAGGTCACATAGCGAGGGTTCGGTCGGAGACTCCCCGGCTGATGCTGCGGACTCCAGCCTAGGAGACGCACGTCTCGTTGACCTGGACCAACACAGCCACCGCCCGGATCAGCCGCCCCGATGACAGGTCCCGGGAGGTGCGCAGAGCCGGCCCTGCCCACCCGACCGGGCGGCGCAGGTCACACACTCGCCGGCTCGCGCTCGATTTGGTGGCCCGTGTGGCCGGTGCCACGATGGCGTCATGAACTTGGATCACGTTTCCTTCGCGGCTCAGCCCGACGGCCTCGAGGCCACCACCGAACGCATCGCGAACCGGTTGGGGATCGAACCGGTCAAGGGCGGTGTGCACCCCCGTTTCGGCACCCGGAACATGATCCTGCCGCTCACCGACCACCAGTACGTGGAGGTCGTCACGGTGCTCGAGCACCCCGCCGCGGAGAAGGCGCCGTTCGGTCAGGCCGTCCGTGCCCGTTCCGAGGCCGGCGGCGGCTGGCTCGGTTGGGTCGTGGAGGTCCCCGACCTCGCGCCCTTCGAGGCCAAGCTGGGCCGCCCCTCCGTGCCCGGTGGCCGGTTGTTCCCGGACGGTCGGCAGCTGGAATGGCATCAGATCGGCGTGAAGGGTCTGATCTCCGACCCGCAGTTGCCGTTCATGGTGCACTTCGACTCCGAGGACGAGATGCACCCGTCCCAGGCGCGGATCACGGACGTCCGGTTGTGCGGGATGGAGATCGCCGGCTCCCCCGACCGCGTCACGGAATGGCTCGGCGGTCCCGTGGAGGACGTCCTGCGCTCGCTGGACGTCACGTGGTGCGCCCCCAACGGCACCCCCGGGGTCATGGCCGTCTCCTTCGACACCCCGGACGGCACCGTCACCATCTGAGCCGGTTCCCTTGGGGCGGCCGACGACGCCGCTCCGCCCGGTATCCGGCGTCAGCCCGCGAGCAGTTGCGGGGCCAGGAAGCCCGCGGTGTCCAGGAGGGCGTGGGCGATCAGCAGCGGCATGAGTCGACCGCCGCGGCGGTAGAGCCACACGAACACGAGTCCCATGACCAGGTTCCCGAGCGCGGGTCCGAACCCCTGGTACAGGTGATAGCTGGCCCGCACCACCGCGGAGGCCACCGCCACGGGCCACCACGACCATCCGAGGGATCGCAAGCGCTCGCACAGGAACGCCACCACGATCATCTCTTCCACGATCGAGTGGCGCAGCGCGGAGAGCGCGAGCAAAGAAACCGCCCACCAGGTCTGCTCCATGGTGGATGTGGTGATCTGCGCGGTGATCCCCAGGGACCGGCCCGCCTGATAGAGCACCAGGGTGCCGCCGCCCATCACCGCGAACAGGCCCATTCCCCACAGCGTGTCCCACACGGGTCTGCGCCCATCCACCCCGATCCTGCACAGCACGCCGGGGATCCCCCGCGCCACGCCGGCCATGAGGTACAGGGCCAGCAGCACGGGGACGAGCGCGAAGCCGATGCCGGTGAGCTGACGCAGCGCGTCGATCAGGGGGACGCTGCTCAGGGGCCGGTTAAGCGTCGTCGTGGTGTCGGCCAGCGAGGACCGCATGAGCACCTCGGCCAGATCCAGCACGGCGTAGACCGCGGACGCCCCGAGGGACACGCCGAGCACCAGGACGATCTGCAGCCACGTGTCGGCGCGCGACATGCCGCGCTGCGAAGGGGTGGGAGTCTGCACGGGACCATTGTGCCCGCCCGCGAGCGCGACCATCCGGCCGGTGCGGATCTGCACGCCGTCGACGCCGCAGCATCTGTCTTGTAAACAGAGGGTCCCCGGTGCGACTCCTCGCGCGCGGACGGGCCCGCGCGGCGTCGTCGTATCCGCGTCCCCGCCCGTCCCTAGACTGTGGGCATGACTTCCGAGCAGCCGTCGTATCCCGTGGCCCCGAGCCGCCCGGTGGAGCGCACGTTCCACGGGCACACCTTCGCCGATCCCTACGAGTGGCTCCGGGACAAGGACTCCCCCGAGGTGCGCTCGCACCTGGACGCCGAGAACGCCTACGCGGAGGCCACGACCGAGGATCTGGCGCCCCTGCGCGAGCGGATCTACGGGGAGATCAAGGACCGCACGCTCGAGACGGACCTGTCCGTGCCGTCACGTCGCGGGGACTGGTGGTACTTCACGCGCACGGTCGAGGGCGGTGCGCACCAGGTCTTCTGCCGCGTCCCGGTCACCGACCCCGCGCAGTGGACACCGCCCACCGTGGAACCGGGCACCGCACTGGACGGCGAACAGACCCTCCTGGACGCTAACGCCGCATCCCAGGAGCACGACTTCTACGCGCTGGGCGCCTTCAGCGTGTCGGAGGACGGCTCCAGGTTGGCCTGGTCCGAGGACACCGCAGGTGACGAACGGTTCACGATCCATGTCAAGGATCTCGCCACGGGACAACTGCTCGCGGACCGGATCGAGCAGACCTCGTACGGCGCGTTCCTCACACCGGACGCCTCCCAGCTGATCTACATCGTCGTGGACGAGTCCTGGCGGCCGTGGCGCGTGTACCGGCACGTCATCGGCCAAGACGCATCCTCCGACGAGCTGCTGTTCCAGGAGGACGACCCCGGTCTGTGGCTCGGGGCCGAGCTCTCCGCGGACAAGCGGTGGCTCATGCTGTCCTCGTCCTGCTCGGAGTACAGCGAGTACCGGATCCTGCCGTTGACCGAGCTGACCGGCTCCCCCACGGATGAGCCGGTCGCCGATGCGTCCGACGACGCCGCTGGGCCGGCTTTCCTGCCCTGGCGCGTCATGATCTCGCGCGAGGACCGGGTGCTCTACGAGGTGGAACCCCTCACGGTGGCCGGCCAGGCCTACGTGCTCCTGACCCACGATGCGCACGCCCCCAACGGGCGGGTGAGCCTCATGCCGCTCGGGCACGCGGGCCGTGCCCTCGCAGACCTCGAGCTCACGGATGTCATCCCGGCATCGGAGGACGTGCGGATCGAGTCCTGTGTTCCCACCGCCACCCACCTGGTCGTGGCCCTGCGCGCGGACACCACGCCCCGGGTCCGCCTGATCCCGCGCCGCGCGGTGGACGAGATCGTTGCGGGCCCACGCGAGGCCGTGCCCTCGACATCGGACACGGGCTCAGGACGCATCGCGGACTCGGACAACGCCGCGGCGCCGAGCGCGGCGGCCGGTGCGGCGTCGTCGTCGTTGCTGGACGGGACCGAGGCCGCGTTCGACGAGGAGCTCTACACGAGTGGCGTGCTCTCCGCGGAGTACGAGAACCCCGTGGTGCGGGTGTCCTACACGTCCTTCGTGACGCCCCCGCGCGTCTACGACATCCCCACCGCCGAACCCGGCGAGTCCGGGACGAACGAGTACGGCGTGGGCGAACCCGTCCTGCGGCGTGAGGCCACCGTGCTGGGCGGATACCGCAGCGAGGACTACACCGTGGAACGGGACTGGGCCGTGGCCGAGGACGGGACCCGGATCCCCGTGAGCATCGTGCGCCGCGCGGACCTGGACCCGCACCGCCCCGCACCCGTGCTGCAGTACGCCTACGGGTCCTACGAGATCAGCATGGACCCCGGCTTCTCCGTGTCCCGGTTGTCGCTGCTGGACCGGGGCGTGATCTGGGCGGTCGCGCACGTGCGCGGCGGTGGCGAGCTCGGGCGTGGGTGGTACGAGAACGGTAAGAAGGACACCAAGACCAACACGTTCACCGATTACGTGGCCGTCACCCGCCACCTCGCCGCCCGCCCGGACGTAGACGCCCAGCGGATCGCCGTGATGGGTGGCTCGGCCGGCGGCCTGCTCGTGGGAGCCGTGCTCAACCTCGCGCCCGAGCTGTACTGCGCGGCCCTTGCGGCGGTTCCGTTCGTGGACCCGCTGACGTCCATGCTCATGCCCGAGCTGCCGCTCACCGCCCTCGAGTGGGAGGAGTGGGGCAACCCCGTGGACTCGGCCGAGGTCTATGAGTACATGCGGTCGTACTCCCCCTACGAGAACCTCCGGGACGCGGACTACCCGCCCGTCCTGGCGGTCACGAGCCTCAACGACACCCGCGTGCTGTACGTGGAACCGGCCAAGTGGGTCGCCGCCCTGCGCACTCGGGCCCGGCACCCGGAGACCGTGGTGCTGCGCTGCGAGATGGCGGGCGGCCACGGTGGGGCGTCCGGGCGTTACTCGCAGTGGAAGGACACGGCGTGGGAGTACGCGTGGCTCGCCCGCTACCTGGGGGTCGCGGACTGATCGGGTGAGCCGTCCGGCGCCAGAGCATCGCGGGTGGCGGGGCTGAGCCAGTCCCCCACCTCACCGCGCAGCACCAGTTCCGCCGCGGCCCTGGCGAGTGCCGCGCTCGTCTGGAACCCGTAACCGCCCTGCCCCGCGAGCCAGAACATCCCCGCTGCCACCGGGTCCCAGCCGCACACGGGGACGTCGCTCGGACGTTCCGTGCGCAGCCCGGTCCATGCCTTGACCACGCCCGTGATCCGCAGGCTGGTCTCCCGTTCGATCGTGGCGATCAGCCCGGCGACGGCGCCCTCGTGCGGTTGGGCATCGCACGGTTCGCTGGGCTCGGCCTCCCCGAGCGAGATCATGGCGCCCGCGGCGTCGGGGCGGTAGTACCAGTCCTCGGCGGCGTCGTCGACCATGGGGTGTTCCGGCGGCATGGGCTCCGCCAAGGACACGAGGGCCGCCGTGCGGCGTAGGGGCTGCAATCCCTGGGGCACCGCGCCGAACAGCGCGCCCACTTCGTCCGCCCACGCACCCGCGGCATTCACGACCGTGGCGGCACGCACGGTCTCCTGCGGGGCGGCGTCGAGGGTCAGCTCCCACAGGTCCCCGGCCCGCCTGACATTGGTCACGCGGCTGTTCGTTCGGATCTCGACGCCGGCCGCCAGCGCTCGCTCGCGATGCCATGCCACGAGGGCGGTGGCATCCGTGCGCACCGCGGACTCGTCCACGGCGGCGGTCCGGAAGCGCTGCGGGTTGCCGCGCAGTTCGGGGCACAGCTCGAACAGCTCGCCTCCCGAGATCTCTTTCAACCCCGGGACGGTCATCGCGGCGACGTCCTCGGGTGAGCCGGCGACGACGAACGGGCTGGGCCACGCGAGCGGCGCCGCCAGATCACTGCCGGCTTCGAGCAACCTGGCGATGCTCCAGCGGGTGAGCTCGAGCACCGGTTCCGGACCGTAACTCGGGATCAGTTGCTGCGCCGACCGGGAGGACGTGTGCATGGCCACGTCCCGTTCTGCCTCCAGCACGAGGATCCCCTCACCGGTCCCCCGATGTTCCGCCAGCTCCGAGGCCACGGACAATCCGGCGATGCCTGCTCCGATGATCGCGATCTCAGTCGTCATGACCTCATTGTGGCACCGCACCGGTCGCACCCCGGAAGCCGGAGAGGAATCCTCCGGCTCGGCAATCGGGGCCCCGCAGGATGCCGTGGCGTGACAGCCCACACCGTGGGATCCAGACCGGTTCCGGGTATGACGAAGCCCCGCCCCACACCGGGATCGGTGCGGGGCGGGGCTTCGAGGGGTCAGCGGCGGACCTCGGTCCACCGCATCACCCGGTCATCGCAAGCGATGTGTGCCTGGATCAGGCGGGGATGTTGAGAACCTGGCCCGGGAAGATCAGGTTGGCGTCCGCCACGGTGCCGGAGTTGGCGGCGAACAGGGCCTGCCAGCCACCGTTGACACCCAGCTTGTTGGCGATGGTGCCCAGGGTGTCCCCGGCCTGCACGGTGTAGGTACCGGCGGCGGGAGCGGCCTGCTGCACGGGAGCCGCGGGAGCGGAGTAGGTGACGGCCGGAGCCTGGGCCACGGGAGCGGCCTGCTGCACCGGGGCGGCCTGCTGCACGGGGGCAGCCTGCTGGACCGGAGCGGGAGCGGCCTGCTGCACCGGGGCAGCCTGCTGCACGGAGGACGCCTGGGTGCTCACCGAGGCGGCGGAGGCGACGCCCCCACCGTTGCCGGACAGGCCGAGCTTGGCGGAGCAAGCGGGCCATGCGCCCCAACCCTGACCCTGCAGGACGTTCTCGGCCACGCGCTTCTGCTCGGCCCAAGATGCCTGATGCGCGGCACCCTGACCACCGAAGGCGGCCCAGGTGCTCGGGGTGAACTGCAGAGCGCCGGAGAAGCCGTTGCCGGTGTTGGTGCTGGCCACACCGCCGGACTCGCACTGAGCCAGAGCGTTCCAGGTCGCGTCGGACGCGGCATTGGCGGGAACGGCGAAGGCGCCCACGGCCACGCCGCCCATCAGGACAGCAGCGGCACCACGGCGAATAGCGGTTGAAGTCTTCATCATGCTCCGTAAGGCCACCTACGCTCGTTCCCATCCCTGGGTGTCTTCGCGCCGTCGTCCACCCTTGACAGTTGGTGTAAGGGGTAGAAACTACGGAATGCTGCCATACAGACGACGTACGGTGTTGCGGCAACATCCAGCACAAGCCGGGCCACGGATCGAGTGGGCCCGGAAGCGAACTTCCGCTCACGAAAGTCCGCTGAGGAAGTTGATGATAACGATAACGTAACGTTCCGGGCATTGCCAAGCAGAAAGTTACTTTTTCGTTATCCCGCTTCTGGGGACACCCCCAGTCGCGGACACGTATCACGGTCACCACGGCCGATCAACTCCGGCCACGCTAGGCCACCCCCGACGAACGGGTCAACCCGACCCCGCTCAGCGGCCGGGATAACGCTGTGATTGCCGACGGATAACGGTGTGATTACCGCCACTCAGCTCCGGGCCCAAGCCGCGATCACACTGGTCACGCGGGCCTCTTCGTAGGCGTTCACGATCGCACCGTCCGGATCGTGTTCTTGGTCACTCAGCGCCGGCGGAACCGGCAGTTCCGGGCGGTTCACCACCGCTCCGGCCTCATGGGCGATTAATGCACCGGCCGCCCAGTCGTGCTCGTGCAGTCCCCGTTCGGAGTAACCGTCCAGGGTGCCGTCGGCCACCATGCAGAGATCCAGGGAGGCCGCACCCAGACGCCGCATGTCCGAGAAGTTCTCCATGGTGTCCAGGAACGAGCCGAACTGCTCACGCCGCACGGCGGCGTCGTATGAGAAACCCGTGCCGTAGAGCGCGCCCCGGCGGCCGGGGACCGGACCCGTGAGCCTCGTGTCCCGTCCGTCCCGCCTGACCCACGCACCCAGGCCCGCGACGCCGTAATAGATCCGCCCGAGAGCGGGGGCGTTCACGACCCCTACGAGCCAGTTCTCGTGCTCGTCGCACGCGGCCACGGACGTGGCGTAGTACACGATGTCCCGGATGAAGTTGGTGGTCCCGTCCAGCGGGTCCACCGACCACCGCACGGGGCTGCGGTGCTCGGGCACGTACGTTCCCGATTCCTCGCCCGTGATGGCGTCCCGGGGCCGTTCACGGCGCAGGACGGCGCTCACGGCCTCCTCCGAGGCAACGTCGAAGGACGTGACCCAGTCGCCGTCCGAGGACTTGGTCTGCGCGTGGAACTCGGCGCAGTCACGACCGCTCAGGACGTCGGCCCCGGCCTGGGCGGCGCGCAGCGCGACCTCCAACAGTTCCTGCAGCTCGTCCGACCCCGGACCCAGTCCTTCCAGTGCATCCGCCATGTCGCGTGTCACTTCCCGGCGTCGTCGTGGGATGCAACGGCATCCGGGGCGGAGGCCTCCGGGTCACCGTCCTGGGCGTCCTCGACCGGGGACTCTCCCGGTGCGGCAGCGGCGTCGTCGGCATCGTCGAACGCCGACGGGCCCTGCGCGAGCAAGCGCTCGAAACCGGCCTCGTCCAGCACGGGAACCCCCAGGGACTCCGCCTTGTCGAGCTTGGAACCCGCGTTCTCGCCGGCTACCAGGAACGCCGTCTTCCTGGACACCGACCCGGACGCCTTGCCGCCGCGTTTTAGGATGGCCTCCTTCGCGGAGTCCCGGCTGTAGGCCTCGAGCGATCCCGTGACCACCACGGTGACTCCCTCAAGTGTGCGGGGGGTGGACTCGTCCACCTCTTCCTCCATGCGCACACCCGCGGCGGCCCAGCGGTCCACGACCTCACACCGCCACGGCTCCTCGAAAAACTCGATGACGGCCTGCGCGATGATGGGGCCCACCCCGTCCGTGCCCGCGAGCGTGTCCAGGCCCGCCGAGCGGATCGCGTCCATGCTTTGCAGGGACGTGGCCAGCGAGCGCGCGGCCGTGGGACCCACGTGGCGGATGGACAGCGCCACGAGGACCCGCCACAGGTCGGTGTCCTTGGCCTGTTCCATCTGCTGGAACATGATCTCCGTGGTCTTGGAGGGCACGCTCGGCTTGTTCTTGGTGGGTTTGGTCCAGAAGTACGGGACGAGTTCGGGGGTGACCCGCTGGGTCTTCTCCCCCGTCTCCTTGTCCGTGACGGTGCGCCGGGAGTCCCGCCACACCTTGACGTCCTTGAGGTCTTCCGGCGTGAGATCGAACAGCCCGGCTTCGTTGCGCAGCGGGGGCACGGAGAACTCGGTGCCGTCCGGTGCGTCCTGGGGAACGGGTTGGGTCAGGGCCTTGGCCGCTTCCTCGCCCAGGGCCTCGATGTCGAAGGCCCCGCGACCCGCCGCGTGGTTGACGCGCTCCTTGAGCTGGGACGGACACGTCTCCGCATTGGGGCAGCGGATGTCCACGTCCCCTTCCTTGGCGGGACGCAGGGGCGTGCCGCACGACGGGCACTCGGTGGGCATCACGAATTCCCGCTCCGTGCCGTCCCGCAGTGCGACGACGGGCCCCACGATCTCCGGGATGACGTCACCGGCCTTGCGCAGCACCACGGTGTCCCCGATGAGCACGCCCTTGGCCTTGACCACGTCCTGGTTGTGCAGGGTGGCCATCTCCACGGTGGAACCCGCCACGCGCACCGGGTCCATGAGCCCGAAGGGCGTGACGCGACCGGTACGACCCACGTTGACGAGGATGTCCACGAGTTTCGTGTTGACCTCCTCCGACGGGTACTTGTACGCCACGGCCCACCGGGGCACGCGGGACGTGTATCCGAGCCGGAACTGCGTGCGGCGGTCGTCCACCTTGATCACGATGCCGTCGATCTCGTGCAGCAGGCTGTGCCGCTTCTCGCCGTACTCCGCGATGAACTCGAGCACCTCGTCCACCGAGTCCAGCACCCGGGAGTAGGGGCTCACGGGCAGTCCCCAGTCCCGCAGGACGTCGTACGCCTGCGACTGCGTCTCCAGCTCGAAACCGCGGGAGAACCCGATGCCGTGCACGAACATGGACAGCGGTCGCCGCGCGGTGACCTGCGGGTCCTTCTGGCGCAGCGAGCCCGCCGCGGCGTTGCGGGGATTCGCGAACGGCGCGCGCCCCTCCTCCACGATGGCCTCGTTGAGCGCGCGGAAATCCTTGGAGGAGATGAACACCTCGCCGCGGATCTCGACCTCCTCCGGGAAGTCCTCCCCGGTGAGCCGCTGCGGGATGGTCTTGATGGTGGCCACGTTATGGGTGATGTCCTCACCCGTGGTGCCGTCCCCGCGCGTGGCGGCCCGCACGAGCACGCCGTTGCGGTACAGCAGGTTCACGGCGAGACCGTCGATCTTGACCTCGCTCAGCCACGCCACGGTGGGGGCACCCGGCAACTGCTCGACCTGCTGCTGGGCGCGGGTCAGCCACGCGACGAGCTCGTCCGTGGAGAAGACGTCCTCGAGCGAGTACATCTTCTCGAGGTGCTTCACGGGGGTGAACGCCGCGGAGACGTCACCGCCCACCTCCTGCGTGGGCGAGTCGTTCGCCTTGAGCTCGGGGTGCAGGGCCTCGAACTCCTCGAGGGAGCGGTACAACCGGTCGTACTCGGCGTCCGAGATCACGGGCTGGTCGTGGACGTAGTACGCCGTGCGGGCTTCGCGGACGCGGTCCGCGAGTTCGGCGTACTCCTCCCGCAACGCCTCGCTGGGCTCGTCCGGGTTCAGGCTCCGGCCGGTGGCGTCCGTGGCCCGCTGCGCGTTCTTGGCGTTGACTGTGCTCACGCCCCCCATTGTGTCCCACCCCACCGACAGACACGAACACCCCCGGACCAACGGTTCCGAGGGTGTTCGTCAGGCGGATCAGCGACCGGTCACAGGGCCGTGACCGTGACCTCCGCGTGCGGGCGTTGCCGCTTGGGGTCCCACACGAGGACGCGGGAACCGCGCCAGTGGGCGCCCCGACCGTCGTCGTCCACCGAGACAGCCACCGTGGCCGGCAGCTGCACGGGGGCGGCGAAGTCCACGGACCACGCGAAGGGGACCTCCGCGGGCACGCCGGTCAGCGCGAGCGCGCGCGACGCCGTGTACATCCCGTGCGCGATCGCACCCTTCATCCCGAGCGCCTTGGCGGACGGGTCGGAGAGGTGGATGGGGTTGTAGTCGCCACTGACCGCCGCGTAGTCCCGCCCGGCCCCGGCGCCCAGGACCCACTGCGCGGTCTGCTGCGGCGGGTCGAACGGCGCGCGCTCCTCGGAGGACTCCTCGGGAACGCGCGCGCCCTGGTCCGCGATCGCGGTGTGCACGCCCTTGGCCAGGTACGTGGAGCGCCCGGCCCAGGCCACGGACCCGTCCTCGCGGGACAGTGTCACCACGGCGTCCACCGTGGTCCCGGACCGGTGGGTGCCCAGGTTCTCGGTCCACGCCGTGGCGGTGAGCCGCTCCCCCACGGCCACGTCCGTGACGTGGCGGATGGTGTTGCTCAGGTGCACCATGCCCAGCACGGGCAGCGGGAAGTCCTTGCGCGTGAGCACGGACATGGCCACGGGGAACGCGAGCGCGTGCAGCGCACCCGAGAACACCGCGGTGTGCTGCGACCCCGGGGCCACGGGATGCGTGCTCGCGTGCACCACGCGGCAGAACTTCTCGTGCCACTCGGGTTCCGCGCTGACGTCCTCCACCACGTGGGCCACACGCGGCACCTGCAGGGCAGCCCCCACGCGTTCCGTGCGGGGCTTGCGCAGCGCGCCGGGCAGCACGCGCCCCACGGGCGAGTCGCGCAGGGCCGGCAGCACCTTGTGCGTGGCCGCCGCGGCGGCGTCGGAAGCGGCCGATGACGCCGCGCGCGCCCCCGCGGACGCGTACAGCGCGGGCAGCTTCACCGAACCCGCCGGCTGGATGAGTTCGTAGTCGGAGGGAACGGTGGGCAGGACCGGGTCAGGAGTGCTCATGCGATCATGCTCCCACGAGGCTCTGGCCGCACACGCGCAACGTCTGACCGTTGATCCCGCCGGCGGCGTCCGAGAGCAGGAACGTGATGGCCTGCGCCACGTCCTCCGGGGTGCCCCCCTGCTGCAGCGAGTTCAGTCGGCGGGAGATCTGGCGGCGGGCCGCCGGGATCTTGGCCGTCATGTCCGACTCGATGAACCCGGGAGCCACGGCGTTGATGGTCCCGCCCTTCTCCGCGATCAGCGGTGCCGTGGCGGCCACCGCACCGATCACCCCGGCCTTGGAGGCGGCGTAGTTGGTCTGGCCGCGGTTACCCGCCACGCCGCTCGTGGACGCGAGGCACACGATGCGAGGCGCCGGGCCCAACTGATCGGACGCGAGCAGGGTCTCGGTGATCCGCAACTGCGACTCGATGTTGACCGCGATCACGGAGTCCCACTTGGCCTGGTCCATGTTGGCGAGCATCTTATCCCGCGTGATGCCCGCGTTGTGCACCACGAGGTCCAGCCGACCGTACCGGGACACCGCGAGGTCCAGGATCTTCTGTCCGGCCTGCGGGTCCGTGACGTCCAGCTGCAGCGCGGGCACGCGCAGTTCGTTGGCGAGCTTGCTCAGCGCGTCACCGGCGGCGGGCACGTCCACGGGGATGACCGTGGCGCCCGAGGCCGCGAGGGTGCGCGTGACCTGCGCACCGATGCCGCGCGCGGCACCCGTGACCACGGCGACCTTGCCCGCGACGGGATGCACCCAGTCCACGTCCGCGTCCCCGCGGTCGTCACCCACGGTCAGGAACTGCCCGTCCACGTACGCACTGCGGCCCGAGAGGAAGAAGCGCAGGGCGCCCGTGACGCCGGGAGCGTCCGCAGCGACGTCGTCCGCGAGCAGGATGCCGTTGGCGGTCACGCCGCCGCGCATCTCCTGGGCGATCGAGCGCAGCATGCCCACGACACCCTGGCGCGCCGCGGCCTGCGACGGGGTCAACTGCCGCGCGCCGGGCAACGTGCCCGACGCCGCTCCGGTCCCGATCCCGGGCGCCGGTCGCGACAGCGTGATAACGCGCCCGCCCGGGCGCAGCTTGCGCACGGCCGAGGCCAGCTCGAGGGCGGCGTCAGCGAGATCGGCGGGGCTCTCGACCTCCGTGTAGTCGATCACCACCGCACCCACCCGGTCCACGTCCTGTGCGTGCCGACGCACGTCCAGGTCCCATCCGAGCAGGGCCGACGCCGCGACGTCGCCCGCCGCACCCCGGCCGAGCACGAGCACCGAACCGCTCGGGAAGTCCCCGTCCGCGGTGAATCGGCGCAGCGTGACCGGGCGCGGGAGGCCCAGTTTGCCCGCGAGCTGCTTGCCCAGCCCCGAATTGACCATGTCCAGATATGTGTCCGTCACTTGTGTCCTCTCCCAGAAATCGTGGTGTCTCGCCGTGGCCGTGGGCTCGCTCAGACCGAGCGCAGCAGCATGGCCACGCCCTGACCACCGGCGGCGCACACCGAGATCAGCGCGGTCTGCGGCTTGCCCGTCTCCTTGGCACGCGCGGCCAGTTCCTTGGCGGTGGAGGCCACGATGCGACCACCCGTGGCGGCGAAGGGGTGCCCCGTGGCGAGCGAGGAACCGTTGACGTTGAGCTTGGCGCGGTCCACCGAACCCAAGGGTGCGTCCAGGCCCAGGCGGTCCTTGCAGAACTCCGGGGACTCCCACGCGGCGAGGATCGACAGCACGGTGGAGGCGAACGCCTCGTGGATCTCCACGAGGTCCAGGTCCTGCAGCGTGAGGTCGTGGCGGGCCAGCAGACGCGGCACGGCGTAGGCCGGGGCCATGAGCAGGCCCTCGTTGCCGGTCACGAAGTCCACCGCGGCGGCCTCGCTGTCCACGACCTCGGCGAGCGGGGTCAGGTGGTGCTCACCGGCCCACTCCTCGGACGTGATGAGCACCGCGGAGGCACCGTCCGTGAGCGGCGTGGAGTTGCCCGCCGTCATGGTGGCTTCACTGGAGAGCTTCTTACCGAACACCGGGTTCAGCCCACCCAGCTTCTCCACGGTGGAGTCCGGGCGCATGTTGTTGTCCTTGGTCAGGCCGTTGAAAGGGGTCACGAGGTCGTCGAAGAAGCCCCGCTCGTACGCGGCGGCCAGGTGCTGGTGGGAGGCCGCGGCCAACTCGTCCTGGGCCTCGCGTGTGATGCCCCACTTCTGGGTGGTCAGCGCCTGGTGCTCACCCATGCTCAGCCCCGTGCGGGGCTCACCGGACGAGGGCACCGACGGCGCGAGGTCGCCCGGGCGCAGGTCCTTGAACGCCTTGAGCTTCTGGGCAGTGGTCTTGGCGCGCTGCAGCTTGAGCAGGGCGCGGCGCAGCCCCTCGCTCACGGCGATGGGGGCGTCCGAGGACGAGTCCACGCCACCGGCGATCCCGGCCTGGATCTGGCCCAGCCGGATCTTGTTGGCGATCGAGCTCACGGTCTCCATGCCCGTGGCGCACGCCATCTGGACGTCGTAGGCGGGGGTCGCGGGGTCCAGCGCGGAACCCAGCACGGACTCGCGCGTGAGGTTGAAGTCCCGGGAGTGCTTGATCACGGCACCGGCCGCCACGGCGCCCAGGCGCTCGCCCGCGATCCCGGTCCGGGCCACGAGCCCGTCGATCGCGGCGGTCAGCATGTCCTGGTTGGACGCGTTCGCGTACGGCCCACCCGCGCGGGAGAAGGGGATGCGGTTGCCCGCCACGACGACGGCGCGGGCCCCCTTGGCGCCGCCCTGCGGCGCGGAGGAGGTAGCCGGGGCCGCAGCCCGCTTGGCGGCTCCGGAACCGGTTCCGGTGGCCGGGGTGGACTGCGCCGTGTTCTGCGTGTTCTCGCTCATGCGTGGTTCCTTTCGGGGGATTTATGCGATCTGGATCACTCGGGACCCAGAATAGCTGATACTCTCGGTATCGTGAAACAGGTCACCCACCCCGTGGACGGCAGGAGTTCGCGCTGGCAGCGGCACCGGGCCGTGCGGCGCATCGAACTGATCACGGCCGCGCGCGACGCCGTGGCCGCGAACGGTGCTGCGCTGTCCATGGAGGAGATCGCCACGGCGTGCGGGACGTCCAAGTCCGTCTTCTACCGTTACTTCAAGGACAAGGCGGGCGTACAGGCCGCGGTGGGCGAGTACTTCGTGACCCGGATGCGGCGACGCATGGTGGCCGCGGCCAGTGAAGCGGACACGTTCGCCGCCATGATCCACGCCCTCGTCTCCGAATACCTCAAGTCCGTGGCGGCCTCCGGTGAGGTCTACCGCTTCGTGGTGACCGCGCCCAAGGAACGGGGTTCCACGATCGAACGCTTCGTGGATTCCGTGCGGGACCTGCTCATGGAGCAACACGTGCGCCACCACGGCAGCCGGGCCATGCCCGTGGGGGTCCTGAAGTGCTGGGCCGCCTCCACCGTGGGCATGGTCCGCGGTGCGGGTGAGGCCTGGCTAGAGCTCGGCGACGACCCCGCGAAACCGGATCGCCACACCATGAGTCGGATCATCACCACGTGGGCCGTGGAGGGCCTGCGCCCCGTGACCGGCAGCGAATCCGCACCACCAACTTCCCCCACCAGGACGACGGGTGAACCACCCGTCCCAGAGAACCGTCAGGAGTCATGATGTCCATCACCTCGGTCAGCGGAACAGTTCCGAACACCGACCGCATCGAAGACCTGCCCGAGGACGGTGCCACCACCCCGTCCGGGATCGACACCGCCGAGCTCGGCGCCATCTTGCTGGGCCGCTGGCCCGAAGCACGCAAGGCGGCACGCGAGCGGGCCAAAGATCCCCGCTTCCATTCCCAGTACAACCAGTCGTTCCAGCAGCAGCGTGAGACCACGTTCCAGCAACTGCAGCTGTTGCGGGACGCCGGGCCCGCCAAGATGGGCGTGCCCGACTACGTGGGCGGCACCCTGAACCCGGGCGCGAACCTCTCCGCGTTCGAAGAACTCGTCCTCGCGGACCCGTCCCTGCAGATCAAGTCCGGCGTGCAGTGGGGTCTGTTCGGCTCCGCGGTGCTCAACCTGGGCACCAAGGAGCACCACCTCACGTGGCTGCCGGGCATCCTGGACCTGGAGATCCCCGGGGTCTTCGCGATGACCGAGATCGGCCACGGCTCGGACGTCTCCTCGATCGGCACCACCGCCACCTACCTCCCGGAGACGGACGAGTTCGAGATCCACACCCCGTTCAAGGCGGCGTGGAAGGACTACCTCGGTAACGCCGCGGTGCACGGCAAGGCCGCCGCGGTGTTCGCCCAGTTGATCGTCAAGGGCGTCAACCACGGGGTGCACTGTCTCTACGTGCCCCTGCGTGACGACGACGGCAACTTCCTGCCCGGCGTGGGCGGCGAGGACGACGGCCGCAAGGGCGGGCTCAACGGCATCGACAACGGCCGGTTGCACTTCGACCACGTCCGCGTGCCGCGCTTCAACCTGCTGGACCGCTACGGAGCGGTGGACGAGAACGGTGAGTACTCCTCCCCCATCCCGTCCCCGGGTCGGCGCTTCTTCACGATGATCGGCACGCTCGTTCAGGGCCGCGTGTCCCTGGACGGCGCGGCGGTGATCGCCAACCAGGCCGCCCTGAGCATCGCGGTGCGCTACGCGGAACAACGCCGCCAGTTCACCACGGACTCGGACATCCGCGAGCAGACCCTGCTGGACTACCAGCGCCACCAGCGCCGGTTGATCCCCCGCATCGCCGAGACGTACGCCATGACGTTCGCGCACCAGCAGTTGCTCGACAAGTTCCACGAGGTCTTCTCGGGCGAGGACGACTCGGACGGCAACCGTCAGGAGCTCGAGACCCTGGCGGCCGCGTTCAAGTCCCTGTCCACGTGGAGCGCGCTCGACACCCTGCAGGAAGCGCGCGAGGCGTGCGGCGGCGCCGGCTTCATGGCCAAGAACCGGCTCGTGGAACTGCGCGCGGACCTGGACGTCTACGTCACGTTCGAGGGCGACAACACCGTGTTGCTCCAGCTCGTGGCCAAGCGGCTGCTCAACGACTACTCGGCGGAGTTCAAGAACGCGGACATCGGGGTGATGGCCCGCTACGTCGCGGACCGCGCCACGGAGGCCGGGTTCAACCGTTCCGGGCTGCGCAAGCTCACACAGGCGTTCTCCGACTCCGGTGACGCCCGCAAGTCCGTCAACGCCCTGCGCGATCCCGATGCCCAGCGCGCGCTGCTCACCGACCGTGTGCAGACCATGGTCGGGGACGTTGCGGACGAGCTGCGCGCCGTCGCCCGCAAGTCCCGCACCGAGCAGGCGGAGGCGTTCAACCGCAACCAGCACAAGCTGATCGAGGCCGCGCGCTCGCACGGGCGACTGCTGCAGTGGGAGGCGTTCACCGCGGGTCTCGAGAAGGTCCAGGACCCGGACACCAAGCGCGTGCTCACGTGGTTGCGCGACCTGTTCGGGCTGTCCCTGATCGAGGCGGACCTGCACTGGTACCTGGCCTACGGCCGGCTGTCCATGCGCCGTGGCCGAGCCCTCGAGGAGTACGTCAACCGCCTGATCGCTCGCCTGCGGCCCTACTCGCTGCAGCTCGTGGACTCGTTCGGGCTCTCGCCGGAACTGCTGCGCGCGGAGATCGGCGGCACGGTCGAGGCCGAGCGCCAGGCGGAGGCCGAGGAGTACTACCGTCACCTGCGCGCGAGCGGTGACGCCCCCGTCAAGGAGGCCAAGCCGGCCAAGGACCCGGGCGCCCAGACGCGCGGCCACCACGCCTGACCCGGCAGGCTCACGCGGGCGTTCCGCGTCCGCGTGAGCCGCGCCCCGGCCGTTTCATTGCGAACGAAACGCTCGGGTTGAGGTGCACACGCAACGGGCCCCGAGCGACGTCGTCCATTACGACGCCGCTCGGGGCCCGTTCCCGTGCTCAGACACCGGCCGCGCGGTGCCCGGGACGTCGACTCAGCGGATCCTGGGGATGGACGTGGTGTTGGCGTGGGGGTCGTCCGCACGCAGCACGTCCGCGACCACGAGCGTGACGTTGTCCCGGCCACCGGTGCGCAGCGCGGCCTGGACCAGGACGTCCGCGGCCTCCTTGGGGTGCGGGACCGAGTGCAGGACGCGGGCGATGTGCGCGGGCGAGAGCTCACCCGTGAGACCGTCCGAGCACATGAGCAACCGCTGCCCGGGCACCGCAGGCACCACGATCACGTCCGGTTCCCAGATCTGGCCCGTGCCGAGCGCGCGCGTGATCACGTTGCGCCGCGGGTGCACGAGTGCCTGGGCCGGGGTGAGCTGGCCGATCGACACGAGGTACTGCACCTCGGAGTGGTCCACGGTCAGCTGGGTCACGCCCACGGGACCGGTCTCGGCCGTGGGCGGTTCCCCCACGGGCGGGCCCACGAGCTGGTAGGTGCGCGAATCCCCCACGTTGAACACGAGCCACAGCCAGGTACCGGCGATCTCCACGAGCCACGCGCCCGTGACCGTGGTCCCGGCGCGTGTGCCGCACTGGGCCTGGATGGCCTGGTCCGCTTCCCACAGCACCGAGCGCACCCGGTGCACGGCCTCCAACGCCTCGTTGGGCACGTCCGGGTCGAGCTTGAGCTGACGGTCGATCGTCGCGCGGAACCGGGCGACATCCGATCCGGGTGCCGGTTCCACGATCGCGTAGTCGCGGAAATCGTCGAGCGAGAACAGGTCCGAGCCACCCAGCGTGGACACGCACAGCGCACTGGCCACCTCACCGGCCTCGTGACCGCCCATCCCGTCCGCGACGGCGCACATGGTGTCCGTGACGATCAGGGCGTCCTCGTTCGTCTCACGACGCAGTCCCCGATCGGTGACACCGCCCGATCGGATGGTCAGGGGAACGGTCATTCGACCTCGTCTTCCAGAAGGGGCCCGAGGCCCTGGGTGATCGACACGGGGCGCACGTCCCCGAAGCCGCGCACGTTGCGGGTGGGTTGCGGGGTCAGCACGAACCGGTCATCGCCGCAGAGCACGCGCGCGGTGGAGGCGTCCACCATGACACCCCCGGGCTCCGTGAGGGCCACGAGCCGGGATGCGAGGTTCACGGTGGGCCCGTAGAGATCGCCCAGTCGCGGCAGCACGCGCCCCCACACGAACGCGACGCGCGCTTGCGGCAGCAGCGGGTCGTTCTTGATGACGCGGGCGAGTGCGAGCGAGATCTGGGCACCGCCCTCGGGGGTCTCGGACAGGAACATCACTTCGTCGCCGATGGTCTTGATCACGCGGCCACCGCCGATCGAGATCACCTCCGCGCACCGCTTCTCGAAGCGCTGCACGAGGTTGGCCAGGGTGCGCTCGTTCATCTGCCGGGACAGGGACGTGTAGGACACGAGGTCCGCGAATCCCACACCGCGCGCGAGCGGCAGGGACGAGGAGCCCACGTCCGGGCCCGCCATCCCCAGGCTCACCGTGGACCCGTCCGCGCGTTCCCCGCGCATGGCCAGGCGTTGCACGGCCGCGGAGAGCTGACGGCGCCACGCGTAGTCGAGCAGGTTCTCGAGCGGTTCGAGCATCTCCGGGAGCATGCGCAGCAGTTCGCGCCGCGCCTGGGCGTCCGTCATGTCCCGGTGGGCCACCATGTCCTCGACGAGCGCCTCGATCTGCCACACGACCATGCGGTCGGTCAGCTGCGCCACGGAGCGGGCCAGGGACAGGGCGGCTTCCTCGCTGAGCTTCTCCTCCTGCACGAGGTTGGAGACCACCCGCAGGGCGCGGACGTCCTCGCCCGTGAAGTAGACGTCGTCGTCGCTGAGGTTCGGGAAGCCCAGGGCACGCCAGATCTTCCGGGCGGACGCCGTGGACAGCCCCGCCTCGCGCGCTGCCTCCCGGCGCCGCAGGTGACGCTGCGAGCCCAACAACAGGGAGTCGAGGTGGCGCACCGCCGCCTTGGACTCCTCCGACCCGTACAGGTTCGACTGCACGGGATTGTGCAGGTTCAGGTTGAGCTGTTCGGTCTGGGGCCCGGTGACGTATCCGTCCGTGTGCTCCGAGGGGTCGTCAGCCACGCGGTCCTCCTTGCTGGGCGATGTGGGTTCCGGGATACCCCGGTCCGGCCGTGTTGCCTCCACCACTGTAGTTGCCCGCGTCCGCCGCGGACTCGCGCACCAGCGCGGCGAAGCGGGCCGGTTGCGGGCAGCTCGCGAGTTTGAGCCCGCCCAGGCCCCCGAAGTCCGCGAGCACGGTGCCGCGGTCCAGGCCCTCGCGGGCCTCGCCGGGCCGGGTGGCCCCGCGCGTGACGCGCACCGAGCGCAGTTCGTTCAGGGGCAGGAACACCGCGCCGTCGCGTGCCGGGGGTCCCACGAGGGCCAGCCGCGCGGTGGTCAGCACGAAGCGCGTGCGCAGCCAGCGCCACGCGGGTGAGAGCACGAACCGCCATGCGAGCAGCAATGCCGCGATGAGCAGCAGCCACCCCACGAACGCGTGCAGCGTGGTCCATGGGGTGTCGGTGGGCCGCCACGTGAGGTCCAGGACGCGGCGCAGGGCAGAGTAGCCGAACACGATCGCCCACGCGGCGAGCGCCGGGGTCACAAGCTTCAAGGGGTGGGCGCGGGTGGCCACGACCGTGTCCTCCCCCGGTGCCAGCTCCAGGGCGCGGCGCGAGCGTGTCATCGGGGTCCCCCGTTCTCGTGTCCGGCGCCCTCCGGGGCGCGGGGGCCCGGTCGCACGTGGACGACGTCGCCCGCGCCGTACTCGTGCTCGCGGCCCTCGTCGTCGCGCACGCGCAGCTGACCGGACGCTCCCAGCCCCACGGCGGTGGCGGGCAATGGTGCGTTGCGCCCGGGCAGGTGCACGAGCACGCGACGCCCCAGGGTGTTGAGCGTGGACTCGAGCTCCCGTCGCAGCTCACCGTCCGGCCCGAGTTGCGCGGCGGGGACCGCGCTCGCGCGGTCGAGGGCGCGGGAGAAGTGGGCGAGCACCCCGGTGAGCACCGCGCTGCGGGTGGGGACAGCGGCGTCGTCCCCGGTCTCGAGGCGCAGGGACGTGGCGCCGGGGACCGGGAGGTGGCGCTGCTGGACGTTGATGCCCGCCCCGAGCACCACGGTGGGTCCCTGTTGCGCGGCACCCGGGGCCGGGGATACGAGGGAGGCGAGGATGCCGCACACCTTGCGCTCGCGGATCAGGACGTCGTTGGGCCACTTCACGACCGCGGGGGCGCCGGTCAGCTCGCGCACGGTGGCCGTGACGCTGTGCGCGAGCATCAGCGTGAGCCACGGCAGGAGGTCCTGCGGCCATGCGCGACCCGAATGGTCACGCGGTGTGAGGGCCACCGAGAACGTCACGGCGGTGCCCGCGGGGGTGAACCAGCTGCGGTCCAGGCGTCCCTTGCCGCTGCTCTGGAAGCCCGCGACGACCGCTCGTAGCGGTGCCCCGGCATCGTCGTGTGTCGTGCCCCACGAGAGCTGTTCGACGAGCCACTCGTTGGTGGACGGAACGCTGTCCAGGATCGTGAGGCGGCACCCGTGGCCGCGCAGCGCCCCGTCCAGCTCCGCAGCGCGGTAGTCCGCGGCGGGCCGGTCCTCGGTGGCTTCCATGGGTGCTCCTCACATGACTGTGCCGACGACGCATGTCGACGACGGGGCGGTACGGCAAGTTTATGTCTAGCGCCGTGAGCCGGGCATATGCTGGGACGAGCCAGCGCCACCACGAGAGGACCCGGTATGAGCGTCTACGCCCTGAACTACGTCTACGGCGGCCCGCAGGACGTCCTGACCGAGCACCGCCCCGCCCACCGCGCGTTCCTGCGCGAACTGCACGAGCGCGGCGTGGTCCTGGTCTCGGGTCCCTTGGAGGGCGACGGCGCTCTGATCGTCCTCCGCGCGGACGGCGCCGAGGAGATCGAACGGATCATCGCCCAGGACCCCCTGGTGATCCACGGCGCGGTCACTGAACACACGATCCGGGAATGGACCGTGACGATCGGCTCGGTGGGGTCCGAACCCACCGCCTGAGGGACCCGGGGCGCTCGCGCCCCTCGAAAGAGCACCGGCCTGCGTTGTGGGACTTCTACAAAGGCGCGTGTGGGCCCTGCAATTACACTGGGGTGCGTTCCCGGGGCCCGCGGTACGCCCACTCCAGTACCGATCACGACGACGCGAGGTGTTATGAGCCACGACCTGTCCACCACAGCAGGCAAGATCGCCGACTTCCGGCAGCGCCGCGAGGACGCCGCCGCACCGTCCGGACAGGCAGCCGTGGACAAGCAGCACTCGCGCGGGAAGAACACCGCACGGGAACGCATCGAGATGTTGTTGGACCCCGACTCGTTCGTGGAGTTCGACGCCCTGGCCGTGCACCACAGCACCATGTTCGGCACGGAGAAGAAGAAGCCGCTGGGGGATGGCGTGGTGAGCGGTTTCGGCACCGTGGACGGTCGCCTCGTGGCCGTCTACTCCCAGGACTTCGGCGTGTTCGGGGGCTCGCTGTCCCAGGTCAACGGCGAGAAGATCGTCAAGGTCCAGAAGTTCGCGCTGCGCAACGGCTGCCCCGTGATCGGGATCAACGACGGCGGTGGCGCACGCATCCAGGAGGGCGTGGCCTCCCTGGCGATGTTCGCGGACATCTTCCGCATGAACGTGCGCTCCTCCGGTGTGGTCCCCCAGATCTCGCTCATCATGGGCCCGTGTGCCGGTGGCGCCGCCTATTCCCCCGCCCTGACCGACTTCGTGGTCATGGTGGACAAGACCTCCCACATGTTCATCACGGGCCCGGACGTCATCAAGACCGTCACCGGTGAGACCGTGGACATGGAGACCCTGGGCGGGGCCCGCTCCCACAACGAGCGCACGGGCACCGCCGCCTACCTGGCCTCGGACGAGCAGGACGCGTTCGACTTCGTCCACGAGCTGCTCGAGTACCTGCCCGGCAACAACCTGCAGGACAGCCCGGTGCTCGACCACGACCAGGTCGACGAGGTCACGGACGAGGACCTCGCCCTGGACACCCTGATCCCTGACTCCGCGAACCAGCCCTACGACATGCGCACCGTGATCGAGACGGTCGTGGACGACGGGCACTTCATGCAGATCCAGGAGCTCTACGCCCCCAACGTGATGGTGGGCTACGCCCGCGTGGAGGGGCACACCGTGGGGATCGTGGCGAACCAGCCCATGCAGTTCGCGGGCACCCTGGACATCGCCGCCTCCGAGAAGGCCGCGCGGTTCGTGCGTCACTGCGACGCGTTCAACATCCCGATCCTCACGTTCGTGGACGTCCCCGGGTTCCTGCCCGGGACGGACCAGGAGTTCAACGGCATCATCCGTCGCGGGGCCAAGCTGCTCTACGCGTACGCGGAGGCCACGGTCCCCCTGGTCACGCTCATCACCCGCAAGGCCTACGGCGGCGCGTACATCGTGATGGGTTCCAAGAAGCTCGGGGCGGACATCAACCTCGCGTGGCCCACCGCCCAGATCGGTGTCATGGGCTCCCAGGGTGCCGTGGAGATCCTCTACCGCCGGGACCTCAAGGCCGCCGCGGAGACCGGGGAGGACCAACAGCTGCGCGCCGAACTCGCGCAGAAATTCGAGGAGGACCTGCTCAACCCCTACCAGGCCGCCGAACTGGGGTACGTGGACGCGGTGATCTGCCCGTCCGAGACCCGCGAGCAGATCATCCGGGCCCTGCGCGGCCTGGCCGACAAGCGCGCCTCCACCCCCGCCAAGAAGCACGGGAACATCCCGCTGTGAGCTCGACCGAGAACGGTTCGCCGGCGTCGCGCCCGGCCGGGGACGCCTCCCGTCCCGCTCATGATCCCGGGACCGCTGCGGTCGCGGCGCTACCCGAGACCGCGAGCCACCAGGACGCCCTGTTCACGGTGACCCACGGCAATCCGACCCCGGAGGAACTGGCCGCGCTCACCGTGGTGTTCGCCGCGCAGGCCGCGGCGCAGGACGCCCAGCCCTCCCGCGCGCCCAAGCAGCCCCGGTCCCAGACGCGCCGATTGCGCCTGGGTCTGCGGTTGCGCCCGGGGCGCGGCGCGTGGCGGCGCACCCTCCCGGACCGCTGAGCCCGGACCGGTCCCCCGGGCTTCCTTCCAGGTGTCCGCACATGTGATGAGGATGCATCGAAATGGATAATGTTGCCGTGGCTGTCGTCTCCTCGTCCTCCCTGGGTTCGCTCGCCCTCGTGCTGCTGATCAGCGGGGTGGCCAAACTTGTCTCCCCCGGCACCGGACCGTCCCCGTTCACCTCGTTGCCCGCGCCCTTCGCGGCGCGCTGGCTGCAGGGTGCCCTGCCGTGGCTCGAACTCGTCCTGGCGCTTGCGCTCGTCCTCGCCTCCGGAGTGGTGCTGTGGGCGGCCGCCTCCGCCGCGGTGGTGCTGTTCACGGTCTTCACGGCCGCGGTGTTCCGTGGCGCCCGGCAACCGGATCCCGCGTCGTGCGGTTGCTTCGGTTCCCTGTCCCGCGCCCCGATGTCCCGGCGGACCGTGGTGCGCAACCTCGCGTTCACGCTCGTGGCTGTCCTGGCGCTGTTGCTGGTCACCGTGGGCGGATACGACGGGCCGGTTCTGGACGTCCCGTGGTGGGTCGTCGTGGCGGTCGCCATCCCGGCGTTCCTCGCGCTCGTGGCCCTGTGGAGCGAACGCCCGGACGCACCCCGCGTCGTTGATCCGTACTCCCTCGCCGGGATCCCTCCGCTACCGGGCTCCGAGTACGACGACGCCGCGGCGTCGCCCGCGCCCGTCCTGACCGCGAGCGCGGCGCTCCACTCGGCCACTGTCACCCGGGAGGCCGGGGAGCACCCCGCCACCACTTCGTCGGCGCCCGGAGCGGCGTCCCGTGCCGGTGTGGCGCTCGGCTCGGACGTGACGATCGCGGACCGTGCAGTTCCCGCCGAGGGCGCGGCCCCCGGCGCCCTCGGGACTGCCCGATCGGCAAGTGCACCCCCGGCCCCCGAGGAATCCGACGAGTACGTGCGCCTGCCCATCCCCTACGCGGGGCTCACCGATGCCGACGGCACCGCGGTGACCCTGCGCGGCCTGGCCGCCACCGCCGCACGCGCCCTGGTCCACGTGAGCCCCGGGTGCGGGGCGTGCACCCCCGTGCTCGACCACCTGAACGGGATGCCCGATCACCTGGGACCGGTGGCGGTGCACGCCGTGGTGGCCCGGGAGGAGGATCGGGGTCTGCTTCCGTCGGCTCTACGAACGGCGTGCCTCATGGACACCGACGACGCGGTGAGCGCGGTGTTCGAGCACCCCGGTGATCCGTGGGTCGTGGTGCTCGGGGCGGACGGGCTACTCGCCGGCGGCCCGGTCGCAGGCACGGACGCGGTCCTGGAACTGCTCACCGAACTCGAGGAGCGCTTCGCGGGCTGACGCGCCGTCGCCCGGCCCACGGCGCCGACCACCTGGACGCGCGGGACGCCGCCCACCGCGTCATCGCTGCTCTCCCCCTCCACCTCGCGCGGGAGCGGTCGCGCCGAGCGCCCGGGCGTGTCGGACTCGCCAGGGTTCTTGCCACCGGCCCGAGTGTGACTAGGGTGACACTCTGTGATGCACATCAACTCCACCCCGCAGAGCCGCGAACCCCTGGCACCCCTGGGCACCGCGCACCGCTCCGCGACCGCCGTGGACACCCTCGCAGAAACCTATTTCGACCGTTGCATGGCCCTGGATCCCAGTGCCGCCACGTTCAACGGCATCCCCGGTCACGAGACCGAGTACCCGGATTACGGCCCCGCCGGCCGGGCGGCCGCCGCGGAGCTCGCCCGCACCACGCTCGAGCTCGTGGAGCAAGCGGAGCCGCGGGACGACGTCGACCGCGTGACGCTGCACGCGCTGCGCGACGAACTGCGCCTGCAGCTGGACCGCCACGAGGCGAACCTGGACGTGTCCGTGGTCAGCAACATCGCGTCCCCGGTGCAGGAGATCCGGCAGATCCTGGACGCCATGCCGCGGGACACCGAGCAGGACTGGAAGCACATCGCGGGCCGGATGGCCAACATCCCTGCAGCCCTGGAGCAGTACCTCGAGGGCTTGCGCGAGGCCGTGGAACTGGACCGCCCGCCGTCGGCCCCGCAGATCGTGGAGGCCTCCCAACAGGCCGAGCAGTACGCCTCGGACGAGGGCTCCTTCGCGGTGCTCGCGAACGACCCCGCCGCGCCGGAGGGTGTGCGCGAGGAACTGCGCCGCGCCGCGGACGCCGCGCGCGAGGCGTACCGCGGCGTCGCCCGGGCACTGCGCGAGGAGTTCGCCCCCGGGGCGCGGGCATCGGACGCGTGCGGGATCGAGGACTACCGGTTGCACCTCGCCTCGTTCCTGGGCGCCCGGCTGGACCCGCGCGAGGTCTACGACTGGGCGGTGCAGCAACTGCTCGAACTGGACGCCGAACAGCGCCGGATCGCGGAGCAGATCCAGCCGGGCGCGAGCATCCCCGAGGCCATGGCCGCGCTCACCGCGGACCCCGCACGGCAACTGCACTCCCCCGAGGAGCTGCAGGCCTGGATGCAGCGGCTGTCGGACACCGCGCTGGACACCCTCGCGGACACCCACTTCGAGATCACCGAACCCATGCGCGAACTCGAGTGCCGGATCGCCCCCACGCACGACGGCGTCATCTACTACACGCCCCCGAGCGGCGACTTCACCCGGCCCGGGCGTATGTGGTGGTCCGTCCCCGAGAACGTCTCCCAGCACGCCACGTGGGAGGAGACCACCACGGTCTACCACGAGGGAGTTCCCGGACATCACCTGCAGATCGCCACGGCCCTGGCGAACGCGGGTGAGCTCAACCGCTGGCGCCGCATGGGCATCTGGGTGTCCGGTCACGGCGAAGGCTGGGCGTTGTACGCCGAGCGGCTCATGGCCGAGCTGGGCTTCCTGGACGACCCCGGGGACCGGATGGGCATGCTCGACTCGCAGCGCCTGCGTACGGTGCGCGTGATCTTCGACGTGGGGTTCCACTGCGGCTTCGAGATCCCGGAGGTGCTCGGGGACCTGCTGGGCGGTGCGCGCGCCGGTGAGACCTGGACGCCCGAGGACGGTTGGGCGTTCCTGCGCCACAACGTGGTGATGGCCGATTCGGTGCTGCGCTTCGAGTGGTTGCGCTACATGGGATGGCCGGGTCAGGCACCGTCCTACCGGATCGGTCAGCAGATGTGGCTCGACGCCCGGCAGCAGGCCATGGCGCGTGAGGGAGCGGACTTCGATCTCAAGCGGTTCCACGCCCGCGCACTGCGCCTGGGCTCCGTGGGATTGGACACACTCTCCTACGCCTTGGCCCTGTAGGCGGCGGATTCTCAGGGGTTCCTCAGGGTGCGGGATTTTATTCCCGTGTCGCGCTGTCATATTTCGTCATGTGACCCGTGCGGTTTAGGATGCCCGGACCTATCCTGGGCCCATGAATTCCGCAGAAAGTACCCGCCGTCTCCCGCGGTGGATGACGTCGTTCGGGTGGCAGATCCTGATCGCCCTGGTCCTGGGCGTTCTCCTCGGATCGCTGGCCGCTGCCATGGGTGGCGACCCCGAGGAGAACCCCAACTGGCTCATGACCACGTTGGACACGATCGGCACGAGCTACGTCACCATCCTCAAGGCCGCCGTGGTCCCGCTCGTGGTCACGGCCGTGATCTCCTCCATCGCGAACCTGCGTGACGTCTCCAACGCCGCGCGCCTCGCGTGGAAGACCCTGTTGTGGTTCGCCATCACCGCGTTGATCGCGGTGGTGATCGGCATGCTGCTCGGTGTCATCGCGCAGCCCGGTGTGGGCACCGGCCAGGAACAGCCCGGCACGTACTCCGGCAGCGAGGGCTCGTGGCTCGGGTTCCTCAAGGGCCTGATCCCCGTGAACTTCCTGGGTCTGGAGACCAGCTCCAAGGTCGTGGACCCGGAGACCGTGACCACCGCCGTGAACTTCAACATCCTGCAGATCCTGGTGGTCTCGCTCGTGATCGGCATCGCCGCGCTGAAGGTCGGCAAGGCCGCCGAGCCGTTCCTGACCTTCATGCAGTCCGCGCTGGCCATCATGCAGAAGGTCGTGTGGTGGATCATCCGCCTCGCTCCCCTGGGCACCCTGGGGCTCATCGGCCGTGCCGTGTTCGAGTACGGCTGGACCTCCATGGGTTCACTCGTGAAGTTCGTCATCACGGTCTACGTGGGCCTGCTGCTCGTGGCCTTCGTGGTCTACCCCCTGTTGATCAAGCTCAACGGCCTGTCCGTCAAGCAGTTCTTCTCGGGCGTGTGGCCCGCCATGCAGTTGGGCTTCGTCTCCCGCTCGTCGCTGGGCACCATGCCCATGACGCAGCGCGTGAGCGAGCGCAACCTGGGTGTCCCCGGGCACTACGCGTCCTTCGCGATCCCACTGGGTGCGACCACCAAGATGGACGGTTGCGCCGCGATCTACCCGGCGATCGCCGCGATCTTCGTCGCGCAGTTCTACGGCGTGCCCCTGACCCCCATGCACTTCGTGCTGATCGCGCTGGTCTCCGTCCTGGGTTCCGCCGCGACCGCCGGCACCACCGGCGCCACGGTCATGCTGACCCTGACGCTGTCCACGCTGGGCCTGCCGCTCGACGGCGTGGGCCTGCTGCTCGCCGTGGACCCGATCCTGGACATGGGCCGCACCGCCCTGAACGTCACGGGTCAGGCCCTCGTGGCCACGATCGTCTCCAAGCGCGAAGGCATCCTGGACACCCGGCTCTACGACGCCCCGCGTTCGGGTGAGCCGTTCAAGGACGACGACGCCGACGCTGCCCTCACGCAGCAACCCGTCCACTCCGGTGAGCAGGGTTCGCACGCGTACGCTCCCGCCGCGCCGTCGGACGGTCAACGCACCGAGTAGGGCACTCGCCCGTCGGCACTTTCTGTGAACGGGGCGGTCCGGGTTCTCCCGGGCCGCCCCGTTGCGTGTGCACATTGTGTGCGTATGAGGGGGCATACGGGTGCCTGTCGGGATGTCGGAGGGCCTGGCTATAGTGTGGTGCACCTCACTTTCGGACAACAGGATGGTCGCCATGAGCGTGTACACCCAGCCCGGCACGGACGGATCCGTCGTCAGCTTCAAATCCCGTTACGAACACTTCATCGGCGGCGCGTGGGTGCCCCCGGTCAAGGGGCAGTACTTCGAGGACGTCACCCCCGTCACGGGCAAGGCGTTCACCGAGGTCGGCCGGGGAACGGCCGAGGACATCGAGGCCGCGCTCGACGCCGCGTGGGCCGCAGCGCCGTCGTGGAACGCCTCCACACCCGCGCAGCGAGCGCTCATGCTCAACCGGATCGCGGACCGCATGGAGGAGAACCTCGAGCTGATCGCGGTCGCGGAGACCTGGGACAACGGCAAGCCCGTGCGCGAGACGCTCAACGCGGACATCCCCCTGGCCATCGACCACTTCCGCTACTTCGCCGGTGCGATCCGCGCGCAGGAAGGGCGGCTGTCCCAGCTGGACGAGGACACCGTGGCGTACCACTTCCTCGAGCCCCTGGGCGTGGTGGGCCAGATCATCCCGTGGAACTTCCCGATCCTCATGGCCGTGTGGAAGCTCGCCCCGGCGCTCGCCGCCGGCAACTGCGTGGTGCTCAAGCCCGCCGAGCAGACCCCGGCGTCCATCCTGGTGCTCATGGAGCTGATCCAGGACCTGATCCCGGACGGCGTGGTCAACATCGTCAACGGCTTCGGCGTGGAGTGCGGCAAGCCGCTGGCGTCCAACAAGCGCATCCGCAAGATCGCGTTCACGGGTGAGACCACCACTGGGCGGCTCATCATGCAGTACGCCTCCGAGAACATCATCCCCGTGACCCTGGAACTGGGCGGGAAGTCCCCCAACATCTTCTTCGAGGACGTGGCCCGCGAACGGGACGCGTTCTACGACAAGGCGCTCGAGGGCTTCGCGTTCTTCGCCCTGAACCAGGGCGAGGTCTGCACGTGCCCGTCCCGCGCGCTGATCCAGAAATCCATGTACGACCAGTTCCTCGCGGACGGGGTCGAGCGCGTCTCCCGGATCACCGCCGGCAACCCGCTCGACACCGACACCATGATCGGCGCGCAGGCCTCCACCGACCAGCTCGAGAAGATCCTCTCCTACCTGGACATCGGCAAGAAGGAGGGCGCCAAGGTGCTCATCGGCGGTGAGCGCGCCGAGCTGGACGGCGACCTCGCGGGCGGCTACTACGTGCAGCCCACCGTGTTCGAGGGCAGCAACTCCATGCGCATCTTCCAGGAGGAGATCTTCGGCCCAGTCCTGTCCGTCGCGAGCTTCCAGGACTACGACGACGCCATCTCGATCGCCAACGACACCCTCTACGGTCTGGGTGCGGGCGTGTGGTCCCGAGACGGCAACACCGCGTACCGCGCGGGCCGGGCCATCCAGTCCGGGCGCGTGTGGGTGAACCAGTACCACAACTACCCCGCGCACTCCGCGTTCGGCGGCTACAAGTCCTCGGGCATCGGCAGGGAGAACCACCTCATGATGCTCGACCACTACCAGCAGACGAAGAACATGCTCGTGAGCTACACCGAGAACGCGCAGGGCTTCTTCTAGACCCTGACCGGAAGGCGAGGAACCGTCATGAGCACCCCTTCATCACCGGAGGATCCGTCCCCGGCCAACACCGCGGACGCCGAACACCCCGTGGTGCTCGAGGCCACCGCTGCGGTACCCGGTGAGACCACCTCACGGGTCGGTTTCACCGGACCCGCGGTGGCCCTGTTGCAGGAACTGTGGGAGCAGCACGGACCGCTGATGTTCCACCAGTCCGGGGGTTGCTGTGACGGTTCCTCGCCCATGTGCTTCCCCGCCGGTGAGTTCCGCACGGGCGCGGCCGACGTTTTGCTGGGGACCGCCCGGTTGCCGTCCGCGTCCGGCGGGGAGCTGGGAGATCTCGAGTTCTGGATCTCCGCCGAGCAGTTCGAGTACTGGCGGCACACGCGGTTGGTGATCGACGCCGTTCCCGGCCGCGGAGGGGGCTTCTCCCTCGAGGCCCCCACGGGCCGGCGCTTCCTCACCCGCAGTGAACTGTGTGGGATCTAGGAAGCGTCGTCATCAGGCCCGCGTCACTCGTGAACGGCGGTGCTCCGCGCCTCGGATCCCGGGTGCGGACCCGCCGTTCGCGCGCGGTCATCCAGCCGGCGGAGGGCGGCGCGCCACATGAGCCAGCGGCTCACGAGCTGCAGGAGTAGCCCCGCGGCGAAGGTCACGGCCACGAACGGGCGGTCGATGTCGAGCGGCAGGACCACGGCCGCCATGCATAACGTACCGAGCACGATGAACGCGGCACGAGCGATGCAGCGGCACTCGGTGCGCCAATAACCACGGGGCAGCCGCACGGCCCGTCGGCATGCGGCGAGCGTCGCGACCCAGCCCGTTCCCAGCAGCACGGACAGTTGCGGGTACGTGAGTCCGGCGTCGCCCGGCAGGGCGATCACCGCGCCTCGAGCCACCACCTGGTTGGCAAGGAGCAGGGCCAGGGTCACGGCCAGGGCGTCCAGCAGTATCGACGTCAGGGGACGGGACAGCCGTCGTGAAGGCCGCGCCGGTGGTGTTCCGGTCGCGTTCGCGAGGCCGATGCCGTTCGAGAGCCACGGCCCGTTCGCCAGCCCTGCCCCGATGGACGGCCCGTTCGCCAGCCCGGTCCCGAGGGACAGCGCGGCCCCGTTCGAAATGAGGGATTCTGCAGTGGGTCGGGACCCGGTGATGCGGGGGACGTCCCGTGGGATGCGCGGACCACGACGCACGATCTCGACCATCCGGGCCACCTCCCTCTCCACACACGGGGCCGACGTAACAGGGTACATGCAGATGCCTGAGGTTGCCCCTATTTGTACGATCGCCGCCCTCCCGCGAGCACGTCCCTCCTGACCGGCCCGACGTCCCCCTCACCCGATCCGCCGTAGAGTGAGGGGCGTGCAACCCGCTCTCGTCCTGGCCTCGCAATCACCGGCGCGCGCATCCCTGCTGGAGCGCGCGCACATCCCGTACCGCGCCGTCGTCTCCCACGTGGACGAGGACGCCCTCGTGGCCGCGGAAGCCCCCGAGACCCCTGCGCAGATGGCATTGTTGTTGGCCCGCGCCAAGGCGGAGGCCGTCGCAGCGCTTCCGGAAGCAGAGAGGCGGCTCGTCCTCGGGTGCGATTCCGTTTTCGAACTCGACGGCGTCCCCTACGGCAAGCCGTACGAGCCGGACGTCGCGATCGAACGCATCAGCGCCATGAGCGGGCGCACTGGCACGTTGCACACGGGCCACTGGCTCGTGGACGCGCGCACGGGCGAGGCTTCCGGCAACGGCCTGATCTGCTCCGCGGACGTGCACTTCACCGCCATGACGCGCGCGGAGATCGAGGACTACGTGGCCACGGGTGAGCCCCTCCAGGTCGCGGGCTCCTTCACCCTGGACGGGCGGGGATCCCAGTTCATCGAACGGGTGGACGGGGATCCGAACGCCGTGATCGGGCTGAGCCTGTCCACCCTGCGCACCCTGCTCGCCGGGGTAGGGATCCGGGCGTCCTCGTGGTGGGGTGCCGCAGTACAGGGTGGGGCGCAATGATTTGTAGATCTTCCACAGTTACCGCACCGCGGTACCCCCGCGCTTAGGCGTTCCCCGGCGCGGGGCACTAACCTTTCGGCAGAGAGTCGACAAGGAGCTATCACGTGACAACCACCTCGCGGCAGCAAGAGGCCGCCACCGCAACCCGCCCCGTCACCAAGGTCCTCGTGGCCAACCGAGGGGAGATCGCGGTGCGCGTGATCCGCGCCGCGCGCGACGAGGGCATCGCCTCCGTGGCCGTCTACGCGGACCCGGACCGGGATGCCCTGCACGTGCGTATGGCGGACGAGGCGTACTCCCTGGGCGGGACGACCGCCGCGGACTCCTACCTCCGGATCGACAAGATCCTCGACGCCGCCCGCCGCGCCGGTGCCGACTCCGTCCACCCCGGTTACGGGTTCCTGTCCGAGAACGCGGAATTCGCCTCCGCGGTGATCGCGGCGGGTCTCACGTGGATCGGCCCTCCCCCGGCGGCGATCGCTCAGCTCGGTGACAAGGTCGCGGCCCGCCACATCGCCGAGAAGGTCAAGGCCCCGCAGGTCCCCGGCACCGCCGATCCCGTGTCCTCGGCCCAGGAGGTCCTGGACTTCGCGGACGAACACGGCCTGCCGATCGCGATCAAGGCCGCCTTCGGCGGTGGCGGTCGCGGCATCAAGGTGGTGCGTGAGCGCGACGCGATCCCCGAGCTCTACGAATCGGCCGTCCGCGAGGCCACCGCAGCGTTCGGCCGCGGTGAGTGCTTCGTGGAACGGTTCCTGGACGTGCCCCGCCACGTGGAGACCCAGTGCCTCGCGGACCAGTTCGGCAGCGTCGTCGTGGTCTCCACGCGCGACTGCTCGCTGCAGCGTCGCAACCAGAAGCTCGTGGAGGAGGCGCCCGCGCCGTTCCTGTCGGACGAGCAGATCGAGCGGCTCTACGAGTCCTCCAAGGCCATCCTCAAGGAAGCGCAGTACCAGGGCGCGGGGACGTGCGAGTTCCTCGTGGGCCAGGACGGGACGATCTCCTTCCTGGAGGTCAATACGCGCCTACAAGTGGAGCACCCCGTGTCGGAGGAGGTCTCGGGACTGGACCTGGTGCGGGAGCAGTTTCGCATCGCCCGCGGTGAGGCTCTCGGCTACGACGACCCCGAGATCCGCGGACACAGCTTCGAGTTCCGGATCAACGGCGAGGACGCCGGCCGCAACTTCATGCCCTCCCCCGGCACGCTCACCACGTTCACCGTGCCCTCCGGGCCGGGCGTGCGCGTGGACTCCGGCGTGGAGGCCGGCGAGACCGTGGGCGGGAACTTCGACTCGATGCTCGCCAAGCTCGTGGTGACCGGTGCGACCCGCACGCAGGCCCTCGAACGGTCCCGCCGGGCCCTGCAGGAACTGACGATCGAGGGCATGCCCACTGTCGTCCCGTTTCACCGGGCCGTGGTGAGCGATCCCGCGTTCGCAACCCCGGACGACACTCCCTTCACCGTGCACACCCGGTGGATCGAGACGGAGTTCGACAACCGGATCGAGCCCTTCACCGTGGCACCCGAACCCTCGGCGGACGAACCCGAACGGCAGAGTGTCGTCGTGGAGGTGGGCGGTAAGCGCCTCGAGGTGACCATGCCGCGGCTGGGAGGTGCGGCCCGCCCGGACGCGGCCCAGCCCAAGGCACGTAAGCAGCGCAGCGGACGCGGCACGGCGGCCCGCGGAGCCTCGGGGGATTCCCTCTCCTCACCCATGCAGGGCACGATCGTGAAGATCGCCGTGGCCAACGGGGACGAGGTCTCCGAGGGGGACCTGATCGTGGTGCTCGAAGCCATGAAGATGGAGCAGCCGCTCACCGCCCACAAGTCCGGTGTGATCAAGGACCTGGACGTGTCCGAGGGGGACACCGTCTCCGCCGGCACCGTGCTGGCCTCCATCACGGGCTGACGCCCCGGCGCATCGCCTTACGGGGCCGGGGCATCGCCCCGGAGCCCCCACCAATCCGTCGTAGCGGCCCCGGTTCGGAACAGGACCGGGGCCGCTCCGCACCCGCTCAACGACGAGACCGGCCCAGCACACGAACTGAGCGACGTCGAGGTTTCATCTCAGAATGTGGACGCCAGAATTCACCATGCGGTATGGCCGGTCTTATCTTGAAGGCATTTCGCCCCTGAGTCCCTGTGAGGTTCTTCATGTCTTCCACCGTGTCCACCGTGGATCCGGGATCCCCCGCGGAGCAATCACGTGTGCCCCGCAGCCGCGTGATCCTGGCGTCCCTCGCGGGAACCACGATCGAGTTCTACGACTTCTACGTGTACGCGACCGCTGCGGTGGCCGTGTTCCCCGCCCTGTTCTTCACGGGCGAGAACGACACCGCCAAGCTGCTGGCCTCCATGGCCACGTTCGCCGCCGCGTTCTTCGGCCGGCCCATCGGCTCCGTGATCTTCGGTCATTACGGGGACCGGATCGGGCGTAAGGCCACCCTGATCGGCGCACTGCTGACCATGGGTATCGCCACGTTCCTGATCGGCCTGTTGCCCACGTTCTACCAGATCGGCATCTGGGCTCCCCTGATCCTCACGATCCTGCGCTTCTGTCAGGGCCTGGGACTGGGCGGCGAATGGTCCGGTGCCTCCCTGCTCGCGACCGAGTACGCGGAGGAGGGCAAACGGGCCCGCGCCGCAATGTGGCCGCAACTCGGCGCGCCGTTCGGGTTCATCCTGGCCAACGGCTTCTTCCTGCTGCTGACCGTGGTCATGCAGTTCGGCACCGCGGGTCACCACCTGGGCACGGGCCACCCGTTCCTGGTGTGGGGCTGGCGGATCCCGTTCCTCGCGTCCGTGGTCATGGTCCTGCTGGGCCTGTGGGTGCGGATCAAGCTCGAGGAGACCCCGGTGTTCCAGCGCGCGGAACAGCAGGGTGAGAAGGTCAAGGCCCCCGTGGCCGAGGTCTTCAAGACTTCGTGGGTGCAGATCATCCAGGGCACGTTCATCATGCTCGCCACGTACGTTCTGTTCTACCTGATGACCGCGTGGGTGCTGTCCTACGGAATCGGCAAGCCGGAGACCGGTGGCCTGGGCATCGAGTACCGCACGTTCCTGATCCTGCAGTTGCTCGCCGTGCTGCTGTTCGCCGCCATGGTCCCCGTCTCGGGCTGGCTCGCGGACCGCTACGGCCGCCGCTCCTCGCAGCTCGTGGTCACGAGTCTGATCCTGCTGTTCGGCCTGAGCTTCGCCCTGATCATGAACCCCGACCTCGTGGGCACGGGCGCGGACGCGTCCCTGCTGCGCGTGCTGGTCTTCCTCACGATCGGCATGACCCTCATGGGCCTGACGTTCGGTTCCATGTCCGCGATCCTGCCCGAGCTGTTCCCCACGAACGTGCGCTACACGGGGTCGGGCATCGCGTACAACGTCGCGTCCATCCTGGGCGCGGCCATCACCCCGTACATCGCGGTGCTGCTCAACGCGCGCTTCGGCGTGGGCTCGGTGGGCCTGTACCTGTCCTTCGCTGCCGTCATTACGCTCATCGCGCTGTGGCTCTCCCCCGAGACCCGGCACGTGAACATGTACACCGTGGGCACCAAGGCCGCCAAGTAGGCTTTCCCCCTTCCACGGACGACGACGCCGCGGTGACCTCCCGTATGAAGGTCACCGCGGCGTCGTCGTACCCCGGGTGCGAACCGTGCCCGCCGGAACGAGCGGTGCTCGCCCGAGCGGGGCGATCAGCGGTGGACGTGCAAGCGGCGCGCGGCCTCGGCGATCGTGCCGGACAGGGACGGGTAGACCGCGAACGTGTCGGAGAGGTCGTCCACGCCCAGGCGGTGGGTCACCGCGAGCGCGATCGGGAAGATCAGCTCGGAGGCGCGCGGTCCCACGACCACGCCGCCCATGACCGTCCCGCTGCCGCGGCGGGCGAAGATCTTCACGAAACCGTCGTCCACGGCCATCATCTTGGCGCGCGGGTTGGTGGACAGCTTCATGGTCATGCCGGTGAACATCGTGGGATCCGCCTCGACGTCCGACTGGGAAATGCCCACGGAAGCGATCTCCGGGGACGTGAAGATGTTGGACGCGACCTCGCCAGTGTGCAGCGGGTGCACGGTGTCACCCAGGATGTGGGCCACGGCGATCCGGCCCTGCATGGCGGCCACGGAGGCCAGGGGCAGCACGCCCGTGCAGTCACCCGCGGCGTAGATCCCGGGGACCGACGTGCGGGAGACCGAGTCCACCTTGATGTGACCGCGCTCGTCCATGGCGACCCCGGCCTCCTCGAGACCCATGTCCGCGGTGTTCGGGATTGAGCCCACGGCCAGCAGGCAGTGCGAACCGCGCACCTTGCGCCCGTCAGAGAGCGTCACGCGCACGCCGTCCCCGGTGTTCTCCACGGAGTCGGCGCGGGAGCGGGACAGCACGCGCAGACCGCGGCGCTCGAAGACGTTCTCGAGCACCTGGGCGGCATCGGTGTCGGAACCGGGCAGCACCTGGTCGCGGGACGAGATCAGGGTGACCTCCGAGCCCAGGCCGTTGTACGCGGAGGCGAACTCGGCGCCGGTGACACCCGAACCCACCACGATCAGCTTCTCGGGGATCTCGGTGAGCTGGTAGATCTGCTTCCAGTTGAAGATCCGCTCGCCGTCAGGCTTGGCGGTGTCCATCTCCCGGGGGTGCGAGCCCACGGCGAGCAGGACGACGTCTGCGTGGAGTTCGTACTCGGCGTCGTCGTCGGAGGGGCTGACCACCACGGTGTGCTGATCGGCCAGGCGGCCGCGGCCCTGCACCACGCGCACGCCCACGCGCTCCAGGCCGCGCTTGATGTCACGGGACTGCGTGGCGGCGAGGCGCAGCAGGCGCACGTTGACGGTGTCCAGGTCCACGCGGAGGTTGTTCAACTCCTCGCTCGCATCCTGACCGTCCCCCACGTGCACGCCCAGGTCCTTGGCGTCCGCGAACCGGTTCATGGTGTCCGCGGACGCGATCAGGGTCTTGGAAGGGACCACGTCCGTGAGCACGGCGGAACCGCCCATGCCCTGCTCCTCGATCACGGTGACCTCCGCACCGAGGGACGCGGCGACCAGTGCGGCCTCGTAACCACCGGGGCCGCCGCCGATGATCACGAGCTTCGGATTCGCAAATTCAGTCTGCACACTCACGGTCCCCATTGTTGCAGCATTTACCCCGGGTGCTACCGCCCATGATGGTGGTCCGGCTCTTCCGCGGGCCGGTTACGAGGGGCCGAGTCAGCGAACACACGTCGTAGGAGGAGACATGTCCACCGTCGCTCTCGTTGTCGTTCTGGGCTTCGTGCTTTTCGTCGTCCTCGTCGTCGTCCTGGTCGTCGGGGTGGTTCTCACGGCCTCACTCCGCCGGCAGCGCCCGCCCGCGTCCGATCCGGCCCCTCCGCTCAATGGCCACGTGGTGCGGGGCGCACCTCCCGCCGATCATTGAGGACGACCCCTTGCCGGCAGGACCCTTGCCCGGGCCTTTCACGTCCGAGCGGTGGATCGCGGCTTAGAGTGGTGCCCGTGACTGAGAACGCAACGGCTTGCACGGATCCCTTCGACCTCGCCCGCCGCGCCGCGGACGTCCTGCGTGAGCGCACCGGCGTGCAGAGGCACCGGATCGCCCTGACCCTGGGCTCCGGGTGGGGCGGTGCCGCGGACCTCATCGGTGAGACCGAACACGAGATCCCCGCGACCGAGATCCCCGGCTTCTCCGCCCCCGCCCTGCAGGGCCACGGCGGCACCCTGCGTTCCATCCGGCTCACGAACGGGGATCACGCCCTGGTGATCGGGGCGCGCACCCACTTCTACGAGGGCAAGGGTGTGCGGGCCGTGGCCCACGGCGTGCGCACGGCCGCCGCGGCCGGAGCCGAGATCATGATCCTGACGAACGGATGCGGCGGACTGAACCCCGCATGGGGGCCCGGGACCCCCGTGTTGATCCGCGATCACATCAACCTCACCGCCCACTCCCCGCTCGAGGGCGCCACCTTCGTGGACCTCACCGACCTTTATTCTCGGCGGATGCGGGACATCGCCCACCAGGTGGACCCCGGACTCGACGAGGGCGTTTACGCCCAGTTCACCGGACCGCACTACGAGACGCCGGCGGAGGTTCGGATGGCCAAGGTGCTCGGGGCGGACCTCGTGGGCATGTCCACGGCGCTCGAGGCGATTGCCGCGCGCCACGCCGGCCTCGAGGTGCTGGGGATGTCTCTCGTGACCAATCTCGCGGCGGGGATCAGCGACGAGCCACTGTCCCACGAGGAAGTGCTCGAGGCCGGCCAGGCCGCCGGCCCCCGGATCTCCCGGCTGCTCGCGGACGTCGTCGCAAAGTTGTGAGAACGCGCGCCGGTTCGGGTGCTCGATATCGACGGAATGTCGGCAAGTTCCGGTCCCAGGCACTAGACTGGGCGCAGGAACGTAATGGGCCCGCCGCGGCGGTCTGAAAGGGTGAACTCATGGTCAGAAGAGCCGAAACACACACGAGCGATCAGTACTCCGCTGGGCGCACGGTGGAGGATGGCAGCCACGCGGTGACCGAGGACCACCGGGCCGCCCGCTCCGACCACGATTCCGCGTCCCGCCGCAAGCCGCAATACTCTGGCCAGGACGACGTCGTGAAGAACGCCATCCTCTTCGGCGGCGGTTTCATCACCATCCTGGTGAGCCTTTACCTCTTCGCGTCCTACCCGGACAGCTGGTTGTTGTTCCTGCTCGGGATCCTGGCCTACGGTCTGGCCCTCATGGTCCCCACCACGATCCTCAACGGAAGCACCGCCAAGCACTCCACCGGTGGCAAAGAGGTCACCCTGGACCTCCCGCGCGACTCCTCCGAGATGGCCCGCCAGCCCATCGGCGCGGGTCAGCGCCAGGACAACGTGAGCCACTGACGCACCACCCTTGTGAACAGCCCCGGTCGAACGACCGGGGCTGTTCGCGTTGTGGGTCCTGGGCCTCGCGAAGGCCCGGAGCGAATCGGTCGGGCGGCTGGCCCGCTCACCTCGCGAGCCAGCCCGTCCGGAGCAGCCTCCTCCACGACGGTGACGGCACGTCCTGAGACCGGCCACTCCACAGCGGTCGTGGCCTGCCCGGCACCGCCCACCCCAGCGGGGTCTACTGCCCTCCGCCCTCCGGGGCTTGCTGCAGCGGAGGGAAGATCGCGTCCAGCACCTCCCGTGCCCATGCGAGGATCTCCCCGTCCACGAGGTCCTTGCCCCCGATCCGCGCGGTCTTGGGTTTGGGGATCAGCGCCATGCGGGTGTCCGCCCCCGGGACCGACTTCACCTGCGCGCCCGGGTACATCCGGGTCAGGCGCATCTCGCGGGACTCGGTGAGCTCGGCCGGCGAGAACCGGATCATGGTGCCCTGGGTGGCCACGTCCGTGAGACCCGCGGCGCGCGCCCTGATCCGCAACCGGGCGACGTCGAGCAGGTTCTTCACCGGGGTGGGTAGCGGGCCGTAACGGTCCTTGAGTTCCTCGCCGGCCTCCGCGACGGCTTCTTCCGTGGCGGCGTTCGCGATCGTGCGGTACGCCTCGAGCCGCAAGCGCTCACCGGGCACGTAGTCGTGCGGGAGGTGGGCGTTGACGGGCAGCTCGATCTTCATCTCGGCGGGACCCGTGTCCTGGTCGCCGCGGTACTCGGCCACGGCCTCCCCCACGAGCCGCAGGTACATGTCGAAGCCCACGCCCGCGATGTGTCCGGACTGTTCCCCGCCCAGCAGGTTGCCCGCACCGCGGATCTCGAGGTCCTTCATGGCCAATTGCAGACCCGAGCCGAGCTCGTTGTGGGCGGCCACGGCCTTGAGCCGTTCCAGTGCCGTCTCGCTGAGGGGTTTCTCCGTGGGGTACAGGAAATAGGCGTAGGCACGTTCACGCCCACGGCCCACGCGACCGCGCAACTGGTGCAGCTGCGACAGCCCGTAGCGGTCCGCGTGGTCCACGATCAGCGTGTTGGCGTTGGCGATGTCCAGGCCCGTTTCCACGATGGTGGTGCACACCAGGACGTCGAACTTCTTCTCCCAGAAGTCCACGATGATCTGCTCCAGGCGCGACTCGCTCATCTGCCCGTGGGCCACCGCGATCCGCGCCTCGGGAACGAGTTCGGCGAGCGCTTTGGCCTGCGCCTCGATCGAGGAGACACGGTTGTGGATGAAAAACACCTGGCCCTCGCGCATGAGCTCACGCCGGATGGCCGCGGAGACCTGCTTGTCCGTGTAGGGCCCCGCGTACGTGAGCACGGGGTGGCGTTCCTCGGGCGGGGTCGCGAGCGTGGAGGTCTCACGGATGCCCGTCATGGACATCTCCAGCGTGCGCGGGATGGGGGTCGCGGACATGGCCAGGACGTCCACGTCCGTGCGCATGGCCTTGAGCTTCTCCTTGTGCTCCACGCCGAAACGCTGTTCCTCGTCGATGATCACCAGGCCCAGGTTCTTGAACTGGGTCTCCTTGGAGAGCAGTCGGTGGGTCCCGATGACGACGTCGATCGCGCCGGAGCGCAGTCCCTCGAGCGTGGCCTTGGACTCCTTGGCGCTCTGGAACCGGGACAGCGTGGCCAGGCGCACCGGGAAGCCCGAGAAGCGTTCGGCGAAGGTCTCGGTGTGCTGCTGGGCGAGCAGCGTGGTGGGCACGAGCACGGCCACCTGTTTGCCGTCCTGCACGGCCTTGAACGCCGCGCGCACCGCGACCTCGGTCTTGCCGTAGCCCACGTCCCCGGAGATCAACCGGTCCATGGGGATGGGCCGTTCCATGTCCGCCTTGACCTCGTCGATCGTGGTGAGCTGATCCGGGGTCTCCACGTACGGGAAGGCCTGTTCGAGTTCGCGCTGCCACGGGGTGTCCGGGCCGAACGCGTACCCCTTGGACGCCATGCGCGCCGAGTACAGCCGGATCAGCTCGTTGGCGATCTCCTTGACGGCCTTCTTGGCGCTGCGCTTGGTCTTGTTCCAGTCCGCGCCACCCATCTTGGACAACGACGGCGCTTCCCCGCCCACGTACGTGCTCACCTGGTCGAGCTGCTCCGTGGGCACGAACAACCGGTCCCGGGGACCGTTGCGCTTGGACGGCGCGTACTCGAGCACGAGGTACTCGCGCACGGGCTTGGGTTGACCCGGGGCAGTCATGGCCCCGGCGATCGGTCGCTGCACGAGTTCGATGAACTGCCCGATCCCGTGCTGCTCGTGCACCACGTAGTCGCCCTTCTGCAGGGCCAGGGGGTCCACCTGGTTGCGCTTGCGCCGCTGCGGCAGTTTGCGCTGGGCCCGGTTGTCGTAGGCGGTGGAACGCCCGAGCACGTCCGCCTCGGTCAACAGGGCGGTGCGCGTGGCCTCGATGACGAACCCGCGTCCGGCGCGGGCCGTGGTCAGTTCCACGAGACCGGCCCGGGGCACCTCCGTGAGGCTGTCGCACCGGGCGGCGGGGATCTCCGCCCCGTGCAGCAGCTCGCTCAGCCGCTGCAGCGGTCCGGGGCCGTCCGTGACGAGCACGACCCGCCAGTCGTCGTGCACGCGCTCCCCCAGGAAGCGCAGCATGGCCTCCACGTCCCCCGAGAACCGGGTGGGTTCGCGCGCCGTGACGGTCAGGGTGTCGGCGTCGGTGTCCGCGAGCCGGACCTCCTCGTCCGCGGTGTCGGCGTCGATCTGGGAGGTCGTCACGGCGTTGACGTTGAGCCCCGTGACGGACCACCACCCCACCGACCGGTCGAGCGCGAGTTCCCGGACCTCCCCCACTGTGTGGAAGGACCCGGCGGCGAGCGTGCGGGACGCGCCGTCGTCGGCGTCGAGCGCGGCGTGCAGGTCCAGCGGGGCGTCGTTGCCGCCCGAGGCGGACTCCCACGCGGCCGTGAGGAACTCCTGGTTGGTGGCCACGAGGTCGTGCGCGCGGGCCCGGACCTTCTCGGGTTCGAGCACCACGGTCATGGAGCCTTCGGGCAGCAGGGACATGAGCTGGACCATCTCGTCCGCGAGCAGTGGCGCGAGCGATTCCATGCCCTCCACGTACTGCCCGCCAGCAATACGCTCCAGGATCTCGCGCCCGCCCGGCAGCTGTTCCTTGAGCTTGGCGGCGCGCGACTGCACCGACGGGGTGATGAGTAGTTCGCGGCACGGCGGCGCCACGATCACGGACGGGTGTTCGGCATCGGTCAGCGTGCGCTGGTCCGCGACCGCGAACCACCGCATCTCGTCGAGCTCGTCCCCGAAGAACTCCGCGCGCACCGGGTGGTCCTCGGTGGGCGGGAAGACGTCGATGATGCCACCGCGCACCGCGAACTCACCGCGGCGGGTCACCATGTCCACGCGCGAATACGCTACCCCGGCAAGACTTGTCACGAGCTGCTGGAAGTCGTACTCCTGGCCCGTGCGCAGCGTCACCGGTTTCATGGCACCCAGCCCGGCGACCACGGGCTGCAGCACCGAACGCACCGGCGCCACGACCACGCGCAGCGGCTGTTCCCCGTCCTGCGCGTGGTCCAGGCGCCGCAGCACGCTCAATCGCTGACCCACGGTGTCCGAGCGCGGCGAGAGTCGTTCGTGCGGCAGGGTCTCCCAGGACGGGAAGTTCGCGATCTGCTCGGCGGGCACGTAGGACGCGAGCCCCGACTGCAGTTCCTCGGCCTCACGTCCCGTGGCGGTCACGGCAAGCAGGATCGGGGTGGACCCCGCGGAACCGCCCTTGGCCCCGTCGGACGACGACGCTGCCCCGGCCCCGTCCGCGAGCCCCCGCGCGATCTGCGCGAGCACCGGCGCGCGCAAGCCGTCGGTCGCGCTGATGATCGTCTCGGCGGAGCGTTCCGTGAGCGGCCGGGCGGCCTGCGCGCGGATGTTCGCGAAGCTGCGGTCCTCGGAGAGCGCGGTGAGCAGACCGGTCAGGGACATGGGTGGCTGACTCCTAGTGGGTGCGGTGATCGGGACCTGTGGTCCCGCGCCCATGACGGGCGCGACGGAACGCGCTACAGCCTACTCGGGACGTCGGACACGATCCCCCGCGAGCGCCCCGTCCGGACCATGCCCTCGCAAGAAGTGCACCGGGTCGGCCGGACTCACGCGAGGTCAGCCCCGTACGCGAGCGCGCGGACCCGACACCCGTTCCCACGGCCGGACTCGTACCGGGCGGCCCGCTCGTACCCTGGAGACATGACAACAGCTGAGCACCCCGCCCTGACCGGACTGACCGTGGCCGTGACCGCGCATCGCCGCGCCGCCGAGCAGGGCGGGGCGTTCGAACGCCACGGGGCACGTGTGCTCCACGCGCCCGCGCTCAAGCTCGCCCCGGTGGACGAGGACGACGCCGTGTTCGCCACCGTGCGCGAGACGATCGCGACTCCCCCGGACGCCGTGCTCGTCACGACGGGCTACGGCTTCGACCGGTGGCTGCGCGTGGCCGAGCAGGAAGGGCTGGGTGACGAGCTGCTGAAGACGCTGCGCGGCGTCGTCGTCATGGCACGCGGAGCGAAGGCCCGGGGGCAGTTGCAGGCCAAGGGCGTGACGTGCGCGTACACGGGTGCGTCCGGGCGCACCGCGGAGCTCGTGGACCGCGTGCTCGCGGGGGATCCCGCGGCGCAGCGCCCCGCGACCGTGACTGTGCAGGTGCACGGCACCACGGACGAGGAGCAGCTCGAGCGGTTGCGCGCGGGTGGGATCGCGGTGCGCGTGGTGGCGCCCTATCAGTGGGAGTCCGCGGACGAGGGTTCCCGACTGGCCGGGCTCGTGCGCGACGTCGTGGCCGGGGAGATCGATTACGTCACGTTCACCGCCGCGCCCGCCGTGGACGCGCTGTTCGACGCCGCTCGCTCGGTGGGCGCGTACGACGAGTTGGTGGGCGCATTACGCGAGGGCCGGTGCACCGCGGTGGCGATCGGGCCGGTGTGTGTACAACCGCTCGAGGAAGCGGGTATCACGAACGCCGTGGTGCCCGAGCGGTTCCGCCTGGGGGCCATGGTCAAGGCCGTGTGCGATCACGCGCGGGAGGCCGCCTCGCGGTAGTGCTCCACAGTGAGCTCCATGAGTTCCGGGGGCACCGATCCGGGGTGGACGAGTAGCGGCTCGGCCACGACGTCGCCGCCGGCCGTGAGGACGCGACCGTGGAAGAAGCCCGGCGCCAGGAGGTACGGGACGAGCAGCACGCGCCCGGCATCGGCTGGCGTGGTTCCCGAGCTCTGCGCTGCGTACGGGCGCGATGCTCGACCGTGGGAGCCGGGCCGTTCGGAGTGTTGACCGAGTTCCGCGCGCGCGGCGGCCACGGCATCGGGAACCGAGGGCTGCGCCGCTGAGAGGTAGGCGGCCGTCACGGGCGCGCCCAGTGCATCGCCGAGGTATCGGGCCATGAGCTCGCAATCGTCCCGCGAACGGGGATCGGAGGATCCCGCCGCGACCATGAGCACGCGATCGGCCTGTGCGAGACCGGGTGCGCCCGCGGCGTCGAGCGCCTCGGTGAGCCGCCGGGCCATCACGCCCGCCAGGCGCCGGTCGGGGCCCAGCGCCGCGGCCACGACGTGCTGTGGTGAGGACTGGACGGCCCGGGCCATGTCCACGAACACGTGGTACCCGGCGGAGAGCAACAGCGGCACGACCACCGCGGGGTGCTCGGCGTGTTCCCGGGTGCGCGCCACCAGGTCGGGTTCCTGGACGTCCACCCACGTGTCCACCACGTCCACCTCGGGAAGGGCCGCACGCACCTGCTCGACCAGGGCGGCGACGGCGCGTTGTCCCCGCTCGTCGCGGGTCCCGTGGGCGCACGCGAGCAGGACGGGAGCGGAGGCGGGATGCGTGTTCACACAGTCCATTGTGCCGGTTTCCCGGCTTGCGCGGCGCATCCGGGAGGCCGCGGTCGCGGGACCGATGACTAGGATGAGGGCAGCCCGCGCACCGTGTCCCATGGCGCGCGGAAACCGACGATTCGGCGACGACCCTGAGGAGCATCATGTCCGTCAACGCTTCCACCACCATCAAGGCCCCCGTGGACACCGTCCTGGCCACGTTCGTGGACGAGGCCTTCGTCCGTCACGTGAGCGCCTTGGCCGGAACGCAGTTCGAGTCCTTCGAGGTCAACGGGGACACCTCCACGGCGTTCACCGCGACCACCGTGCGCAGCATGGGCTCGGACAAGCTGCCGGACGTGGCGCAGAAGTTCGTCAAGGGCGGGGTGAAGCTCACCCAGGTGGACACGTACGGCGCCCCCGCCGCGGACGGTACCCGTACCGTGCGCACCGAGATCAAAGTGGCCGGTCTGCCCGTGGGAGCCACCGCGCACCAGACCATCAAGCCCCTGGGTGAGGACGAGACCTCGGTGGACGTCACCGGTGAGGTGCAGGCCAACATCCCGCTCGTGGGCAAGAAGATCGCCGCGGCCGCCGAGCCCTACATCGGCAAGGCCCTGACCCTGCAGGCCCGCCAGGCCGAGGCGTGGATCATCAAGAACTGAGCGCCTCGCGGGTCTAGGATGGCCGGGCGGGCACCATCGGTGCCCGCCCGGCCATCCTTCGTCCTACTCGACAACCGCGGTTCACCTGTGAACCACGTGACGGGAGTTCCTTGTCTTGAGCACAGACACGCAGACGTCCTCCGGTTCCGGTGGATCCTTCACGAATTTCCTGCGCCGGGACACCACCGGCGGTCTCTTCCTTCTGATCGCCATGGTGTTGGCCCTCGTGATCGCCAATTCCCCGTGGGGGGAGGTCTACTTCGGGCTGCGTGACACCGAGGTGGGCCCGAGTGTGGCCGGGCTGCAGCACACCGTGGGGCAATGGGCCTCAGACGGGCTGCTCGCGATCTTCTTCTTCCTCACGGGGTTGGAGTTGAAGACCGAGTTCGTGGACGGGGAACTGCACAACATCCGTAAAGCGATCCTGCCGGTCGTGGCCGCGTGCGGCGGCGTGCTCGTTCCCGCGTTGATCTTCCTGGGGGTCAACCTGGCCGCCGGTTCGGAGCGCACCGCGCTGCACGGCTGGGCGATCCCCACCGCCACGGACATCGCCTTCGCGGTGTCGGTGCTCGCGGTCGTGGGTTCGTCCCTTCCCGTGGCCATGCGCACGTTCCTGTTGACCCTGGCGGTCGTGGACGACCTCATCGCGATCGCGATCATCGCGTTCGTCTACACCGAGAGCGTGAACTTCCCGTTCCTGGGTGGGGCCGCGGTGCTGCTGGCACTGTACTGGTTCCTCACCCACAAGTTCATGGGGTGGTTCATGGCCCGGCACTGGGCCGCGTGGGTCATCCTGCTGCCCATCGGTGTGGTGACGTGGTGGCTGGTCTACGAGTCCGGGATCCACGCCACGATCGCGGGCGTGCTGCTGGGCTTCATGGTCCCCGTGCTCAAGCAGAAGCCGCGCATCATCCGTCAGGAGGACCCGCGCATGGGGTTGGCGCCCGCGCTCGAACACCGCTTCCGTCCGCTGTCCAACGGCTTCGTGATCCCCGTCTTCGCGTTCTTCTCGGCGGGTGTGGCCGTGGGCGGCTGGGACGGTGTGACCTCCGCCGCCACGGACCCGGTGGCCCTGGGCATCGTGGCCGGTCTACTGCTCGGCAAGCCCATCGGCATCTTCGGTGCCGCGTGGCTCATGGACCGTTTCACGTCCGCGGAGAAGGACCGGGACTACACGTGGTTCGACATGTTCGGCATGACGATCGTCGCGGGCATCGGGTTCACGGTGTCCCTGCTCGTGGGCGAACTGAGCTTCGGAGAGGGCAGCCCCCACGGCGACCACGCCAAGGTGGGCATCCTGTGCGGTTCCCTGCTCGCCGCGCTGATCGGTGGCACTCTCGTGGCCACGCGCAACAAGAAGTACAAGGCGATGCGCACGGCCGGCCACGACCCGGACACCCTGGACTGACGCCCACACACCGCTGCACAAGAGACGCGCCCGCTCCCCCGATGCGGGGGGCGGGCGCGTTACGCGTGACGGGCGGTCAGGCCGGGTTGCGGGGGTGGAAGTACTGCTGCGCGGCGGTCAAGCCCCGCTCGCTGAGCATCTCGACGGCGTCGGCGGCGTCACTGATGAGCAGCGGCAGTTCTTTGGCCTGCGCGCCGGAAAATCGCTTGAGAACATAATCGTCGATATCCATGCGTCCCGGGGGTCGACCCACGCCCACGCGAACCCGGATGTAATCCCTGGTTCCCAGAGCCTTGGTGATGTCCCGCAGCCCGTTGTGACCGCCCCCACGACCATGGCACCGATGTTGTGCCGGGTCCCCGCGTAGCGGTCCCCCGGGTTGCCCAGTCCCACGACCAGCGTCCGCTGCGTCATCTCGTGTCCCTTCTTCGGGGCGGGGGCCCGCTCGTTCGTCCCGCACCGTATCGGGTGTCGGATTGTTCGTTGCCGTCCACGTCGATCTCGAGCACGGCGTTGGAGTTACGGGACGCGAGCATCATGTCGTGGCCCGGCAGGATCACGTGCAGCGGCTCGGCACCGTGGCCGTCCTGGCGTTCGTGGGCTCGGCCCTGCCCACTGCCATGCGCACCTTTCTCTTGACCCTGGCCGTTGTCGATGATCTGATCGCGCTCATCATCATTGCGTTCGTGTACACGGATTCCGTGCGCGTGCTCTTCCTGGGCGGCGCAGCCGTGCTGCTCGGGATCCTCTGGGTACTCACCCACAAGTACGCCAACTGGTTCATCGCCAAGCACTGGGCCGCCTGGGTGATCCTGTTGCCCTTTGGAGTGGCCACGTGGTGGTTCGTCTACGAAGCCGGCGTGCATGCCACCATTGCCGGTGTCTTGCTGGGGTTCATGGTGCCCGTCATGAAGAACACTCCCCGAGTCATCCGTCACGAGGACCCCGAGATGGGCCTGGCCCCGGCCCTCGAGCATCGTTTCCGCCCGCTATCCAACGGCCTGGTCATCCCCATTTTCGCGTTCTTATCCGCTGGCGTGGCCGTGGGCGGCATCGAGGGCATCAACTCCGCAGCCACTGATCCCGTGGCGCTGGGTATCGTGGCCGGTCTGCTGATCGGTAAACCCGTGGGAATCTTCGGCGCATCCTGGCTCATGGACCGGTTCAGTCCAGCGGTCAAGGACAACGACTACACCTGGACCGACATGTTCGGCATGTCGTTCGTGGCCGGTATCGGCTTCACGGTGTCCCTGCTCGTGACCGAGCTGAGCTTCGGCACCGGCAGCCCCCACAACGACCACGCCAGGGCGGGAATTCTGTTCGGCTCCATGTTGGCCGCCGTCATTGGTGGCATCATGCTGCTGACCCGCAACGCCACGTACAAGAAAATCCGGGCCCACGGCGTGGATCCGGACGTCTACGACAACTGACATGTAGGGGAGTTCTGTCGAGAGGACAGGGTGAGGTGCCGTCCGGAAGCTATCCGGGCGGCGCCTCTTGTTGGCCCAGCCGGTGCTGGTCGGAAAGCGTGTCAGGTGGCGACGCGCGGTCAGACTGATATGCGCGGGTTGGGTACCGCAGGACGGTGTTCGGCTAGAACGGACCGCGTGTCTACAATCCAGCGTGGCACCGCAACAGGAACCTCGTGCTGCTGCTCATAGTTGTATCGCGGGTCGCTCCACGCGCTACCTCCCGGGACCACCGGCGGGTCGGCTTGTAGGGGCGGGAGACCTATCCGGTGGCCACCCCGCCCATCTGCTCATCCATCACGGCCAAGGACCAGCACCGCCCGGCCAGCTCCCGTGCGATAGCCACGTTAGCGATCGTGTAGCGCTTCTTCCGTTCAAGCATCCGCACCCAGCGGTTGTGCAATCTGCGGTTGCTGGCATCGCCGCGGGCCCGAGCCGCAGCCGGGGCCAGGTCCCAGCGGTCCCGCATGATCTTGCCGATGCAGTATGCCCGGCGGTGGTGCCAGGCTGCGTCGACCAGCAGCCGCCAGGCATGGGTGTTACCGGTCTTGGTGATCGGTCCTCGTACTCTGCTGGCTCCGGAGGAGTGCTCGCAGGGCACCAGCCCGACGAAGGCCCCGATGGTGTTACCGGTGAAGCGGTGCCAGTCCCCGATCTCCACTGCCAGCCCGAAGCCGGTCAGTGTGGAGATCCCGCGCAAGCACCCCAGCCAGTGGACGACCTCGGCGAATTGGGACTCGGCGGCCATCTTGGTAATTGCTTGATCCAGTCGGTCACGGCGGTCCGCAGTGGCCAGAACCGTCTCGTGCTCGGCATCAAAAGCCATCCGCGTGGCCGGGGATTCCAAGTACTGGCGGGCCAGGTGCACCGCGTCCTTCGCATCAGTTTTCACCCGGTCCCCAAAAGACCGTTGCAGCTTCGAGGGGCCGCCACCACACACCGGATCCCGTCTGCGTTCAACACCCGAGATGACCCGAAACCGATGGGGCGGCCTCCTAGGTCACCGCCACCGGCCCGGGCAGCTGGCGGATCCAGGACCGAATGTGAACGTAATCTGAAGTCAGCCGGGCATGTCCGGTAACCCACGAATCTCTGTGAGGGAGGCCCCGGCCCGCAACCCCTCCACGACAGACGGGTCACTAGATACCGTTTAGACGGTCTTGGACGCCGCGTGCTTCACGGCGTCCTCGACGGCCACCCAGCTGAGCATCGCGCACTTCACGCGCGCCACGAACTTGGACACCCCCGCGAAAGCAGCGGCGTCACCCAGGATCTCTTCATCTGGAGTCACCTGGCCACGCGACCGCAGCATGTCACGGAAGTGCTCAATCAACGTGTCCAGCTCGGGCAGGCTCAATCCCGGTGCCGTTTCCGCTAACACCGACGCCGCCGCCATGGAAATCGAGCAGCCCTCGCCGTTCCACTCCACGGCCTCTACCGTGGGGGTCTCCCCGCCTGTCACCGTCACCCGCACGGTGATTTCATCACCGCACGTGGGGTTGTACTGATGCGACACTCCGCTGCGCTCACCAGCGGATGAAACGTCCTGGCTCGCCTCCCCACTGCGCTTGTGCGAGTGCTCCAAAATGATGGTCTGGTACAGCTGGTCCAATTCAGCGCTCATGCGCCCTCCGCCCGGAAGTAGCCGCGAACACGCGAAAGCTCGTCGAGGAAGCGATCGACGTCGTCGGTGGTGTTGTACAAATACGTGCTTGCGCGTGTGCTGGCCGTGAGGCCCAATTCGCGGTGGAGCGGCTGGGCGCAGTGGTGACCAACGCGCACGGCAATTCCCGCGGCATCCAAGAGCTGACCCACATCGTGCGCGTGCACCCCGGCCACGTCAATGCTGACCAGGCCCACGCGCTCCACCCCGGGTTCGGGACCGATGAGACGAACGCCGTTGATCTCGGTGACACCTCGTGCCAACTGACGGCCGAGTTCGGCCTCCCACGCCTCGATCCGGCCCATGCCGATCGCCCGCAGGTATCGCACGGCCTCAGCCCAGGCGACGGCCTGGCTGATGCGCTGGGTACCGGCATCGAAGCGGACGGGCGAGTCCAGATAGCGAGCATGCTCGGTGGTGACCTCGGTGATCATGGAGCCGCCGGTGAGGAACGTGGGCAACGCATTGAGCAACTCGTGGCGACCGTAGAGCGCGCCGATGCCCGTGGGACCCAGCATCTTGTGCGCGGAGAACACGGCGAAGTCCACGCCGAGCGCGGGAAAATCTATGGGCATGTGCGGCACGGATTGGCACGCATCGAGAACCGTGAGCGCGCCGATTTTTTGGGCCTCCCCCACGATGGCCTGCACATCCGTGATCGCACCGGTCACGTTGGACACGTGAGTGAACGCGACGAGCTTGGTGCGCTCCGAGACTGTGTCGGCAACCGCCTGGGGCGTGATCAGACCGCGCGCGTCCACGGGAACCACGCGCAGGCTCGCACCCGTGCGGGCTGCCAGTTCCTGCCACGGGATCAAATTCGCGTGGTGCTCCGCCTGGGTCGTGACGATCTCATCATCGGGCCCCACTCGAAACCGCTCCGCGTTCTCGGAACCATTGGAACCTGCGGTCGCGTTGGACATCGCGTAACTGAGCAGGTTCAGCCCCTCGGTGGCGTTGGAGGTCCAGACCAGTGAATAAGGGTCCGCACCCACGAAGTGCGCGATCGTGGCCCGTGCGTCCTCGAAGAGATCCGTGGCCTCGACGGCCAGCGTGTGGGCGCCGCGGTGGACTGCTGCACGATGATGCAGGGTGAAGTCGCGTTCCGCGTCAGCGACCGCCAGGGGCACCTGGGAGGTGGCACCGGTGTCTAGGTACACCAACGGATGACCCGCCACCTGCGATTCGGTGAGCAGCGGGAAATCCCGCTTCAGCCTCAAGACCTGCTCGTTGTCCAAGGGGGTTGTGGGCATGACTCCTTCTTACGAGCTTCCGCTCCTTGACGAACGCTACGGGCATTTCGACCGTAGTCCGGTGCGAGCACGGTGACGAATGGTGATTACGCAGTGTTGAGCCCACCGTCACTATGGGCCGGGTCCGCGGTGTCACCGGCCGGCGCGGGCCGGACGCGAGAACCCGGCCCGGTGTCAGGACAATCTGGCGTGGAAGTACTGTTGCGCGGCGGTCAAGCCCCGCTCGCTGAGCATTTCCACGGCGTCGGCGGCGTCACTGATGAGCAGCGGCAGTTCTTTGGCCTGCGCGCCGGAAAATCGCTTGAGCACATAATCGGCGGTATCCATGCGTCCCGGGGGTCGACCCACGCCCACGCGAACCCGGATGTAATCCCTAGTCCCCAGAGCCTTGGTGATGTCCCGCAGCCCGTTGTGACCGCCCTCCCCACCACCGCGCTTGAGCTTGACGGCACCGAAGGGCAGGTCAACGTCGTCGTGGACCACCACGAGCTCGTCCGCACCCAGGGAGTAGTACTGGGCCAGCGCGCTCACAGGCCCCCCGGAGACGTTCATGTAGCTCAAGGGCTGGGCCACCACGAGTCGCGGCGCCCCCGGACGTATCCGGGTCTCCGCCACGGCGGCGCGCGCCTTGTGGGCGGAGAGTTTCACGCCGGCGCGCTGCGCGAGTTCGGCCACGACCATGGCACCGATGTTGTGCCGGGTCCCCGCGTAGCGGTCCCCCGGGTTGCCCAGTCCCACGACCAGCGTCCGCTGCGTCATCTCGTGTCCCTTCTTCCGTGCGGGGCCCCGCTCGTTCGTCCCGCACCGTATCGAGTGTCGGATTGTTCGTTGCCGTCCCCGTGTCCGGACCCGGGGACGACGGCGGCGGCAGGCACACGTGGTGCTTGCCGCCGCTCATCACATCGCCTCAACCCGTTACGGACGGGCGACCACTTGGATCACTCGTCGTCCGAGGACTCCTCGGCCGACTCCTGCGCGGTCTCGCCCTCGACGTCCTCGGTCTCCGGCTCCTCACCCAGATCCTGCTCCACGGGCTCGGACACATTGATGACCAGCAGCTCGGGGTCGGACACGAGCGTGACACCGGAGGGCAGGGTCACGTCCGCGGCGTAGATGTGCTCGCCGGCCTCGCGGCCCTCGATGTCCACGACGACGTTCTCAGGAACCTTCAGCGCGTCGGCCTCGACGAGCAGGACGTTCTCCTCCACGTTGTGCACGGCGGTCGCGGCGACCTCGCCCTCGACGGTCACGGGGATCTCGACCTCGACACGCTCACCGCGGCGCACGGTCAGCAGGTCGATGTGCAGGATCTCGGGGCGCACGGGGTGGCGCTGGACGTCCTTGATCATCGCGAGGTGGCCCTCGCCGTCCACGTCGATCTCGAGCACGGCGTTGGAGTTACGGGACGCGAGCATCATGTCGTGGCCCGGCAGGATCACGTGCAGCGGCTCGGCACCGTGGCCGTAGATCACGGCGGGGATCTGGTCGTTGGCGCGCACGCGGCGGGAGTAGCCCTTGCCGAACTCGGTGCGCAGGGTCGCGGGAATGGTGATGACGTCCACCATGGTGGGTCTCCTTCGATCGTGGGTCTGGTTGGTTACCGTCAGACCGTCCGAGTCACGGTGGAGGTGCTCGCACCGTGCGTCCCGAACGTTGTTACGACCGACGTGGTGCGGTACCCCACTCGCCCACCGCTCGGGATGCACTCACCGGTCGCGGTGGATTATAAGGATCCACAAGCCGTCGTCGATAACGGGGCGGGACGACCGCCCCCTCGCCTTGGCAACGGGCCCACGATAGCACGTGCCCCACCCCCGGCGCCGCCTCCGGGTTTGACCCCCAAGCGGGCGACGACGCGGCCCCGTCAAGGACGTCACATGTCCACAATTCTGTACCGATTCATGAACTCCGGGGATATTCGAGCAGGTGAGAGAGTATGTTGACTAATTAGCGGGCGTAAATCTCGGGGGAGATGAACACCGCGGTGCGGGGACTCGTTGGGAACGGTCCACGCATCGGAGCGAGCGCGTGGGGCGTCTCGCCGTCGAACGGTTTTGGGGGAAGGTTCGTCGACCGTGTTCCAACATGCAAGCCAGAAACACAAGCACCTGTCGTGGCGCGAGAGCTACCAGACGGAACTGAGGATCTACGACGCTTTGTCCCTGGTGCTCGCGCTCGCCGCGGCCCAGGCCCTGCGGTTCGGCTGGCTGCAGGGGTTGCTGCAGGTGGACGTGCTGCCCGTGCCCTACTGGCTCGTGGGGCTGCTGCTGGCCGTGGGGTGGTGGCTGTGGCTCGAGCTGCGCGGCACCCGCGGTGTGCGGCTGATCGGTAACGGCGCGGAGGAGGCAAAGCAGCTCGTCACGGCCTCGCTCACGTTGTTCGCCGCGATCGCCATCGCCTCCTACGCCTTCAACGTGCCCACGGCGCGCGGGTACATCCTGATCGCGCTGCCTCTCGGCACACTGGCCCTTTTCGCAGGACGCATGTGGGCGCGGCGTCAACTCATGCAGCGGCGCAAGAACGGGCTCAACATGTCCCGCACCATGGTGGTGGGTCGCTTCCCGGGGGCGGTGGAACTTGTTGGAGAGCTGCAGAGTCGCCCGGACGCCGGGTTCAACCCCGTGGCGGTCTATATGCCCACCTCGCACCACCAACTGCCGCAGTCCCTGCACTCCGTGCGGGTACCCGTCAACGCACTCGCGCCGGAGGAACGCCCGAGCGTCCAGGGGATCATGCAGGCGTGCCGCGAGCACGACATCGAGACGCTCGTGATGGCCGCCGCTGTACCCCTGAACACCACTGAGATCCGCCACCTGGGCTGGGCGCTCGCGGACGAGCGGATCCGACTGGTCATGAACACCGGGCTCACGGACGTGGCCGGACCCCGGATCCACACCCAGCAGCTCGTGGGTCTGCCGCTAATCCACGTGGCCACCCCGCGTTTCACCCGGTCCAAGAAGATCGTCAAGCGCATCATCGACGTCACCGGCTCTCTGGCCGCGCTGATCATCCTCTTCCCCGTGATGCTCGTGCTGGGCATCCTGGTCAAGGCGCACGACGGCGGTCCCGCGTTCTTCGCGCAGGAGCGCGTGGGGATTGACGGCACCCGGTTCCGGATGCTCAAGTTCCGTTCCATGTACACGGACGCCGAGGAACGCAAGGCCGCCCTGATGGCCGCCAACGAGTCCCAGGGGGACGTGCTCTTCAAGATGAAGGACGATCCCCGCGTGACCGCACCCGGCAAGTGGATGCGCCGGTTCAGCCTGGACGAGCTGCCGCAGTTCATCAACGTGCTCAACGGCACCATGTCCCTCGTGGGGCCCCGCCCGCCGCTGGCCAGCGAGGTGGACAAGTACGAGCAGCACGTCTACCGCCGCTTGCGGGTGCGCCCCGGGATCACCGGCCTGTGGCAGGTCTCCGGTCGCTCGGACCTCGACTGGAACCAGACCGTGCGTCTGGACCTGTACTACGTGGAGAACTGGTCGCCGGTGCAGGACATGGTGATCATGCTGCGAACCGTGCGTGCGGTCTTCGCCTCCGAAGGCGCCTACTGAGGTCGAAATCAGAAGTATTTCTTCTCGAAATGCAATCGTGATGCCCATTGCGTGTGAGATACATCGAATTCCTGGGTGACCACTTACACTTTCTAGTGCGTCCCCCCTGGCCGCTCGCCTTCCCCCCAACGAGTGGCTCCCCCCACACGCAGTAAAGGCTACGCGTATGATCTCCCCCCGAAAATCAGTGCTGCCCGCTGCCGTGACCGCCGCGGTCCTGGCACTGACCACCTTCATGCCCGCCACGGCGGCCAACGATCCCGCGGAGAACCTCAACCCCGAGAAGGGGAAAGTGGTCTCCGTGGAAACCCGCGAACTCGAGACGGTCGTCAACGACCCCCGGCTGCCCACGGCCCCACCCAAGACCGGTGATAAGAACCCCGGTGCGACCATGGGCCAGAAGATGAAGTCCATGGCGGCCACGACCAACCTCTCGGAGGCGTCCGAGAAGGAACTCGACAAGGTGGCCGAGAAGGTCCTGGGCCCCGAGGCCGCGAAACCCTCCGCCGCGCCGTCGACCGCGGCGCCGTCGCCCAAGACCCCCGCCACACCGTCCGCGAGCGCGAACCCGAAGGCCACCGCGAGTGCCTCGGCGCAGGCCGCGGGCGCCACGGGCATCGGCCCGGCCGGTTCCATGTCCCTCGTGATCCGGGAGAACACCTGGATCCCGGCCGGGATCCAGGGCATGGACGTCTCCGGGTGGCAGCCCGCCGTGAACTGGAGCGCGGAGTACGCCGCCGGCGCACGCTTCGCCTACGTCAAGGCCACCGAGGGAACGGGCTACCGCTCCGAGGCCTTCAACGACCAGTACACGGGCTCGTACCGGGTGGGCATGTTCCGCGGTGCGTACCACTTCGCGCTGCCCTCCCAGTCCTCCGGTGCCGCCCAGGCGGACTTCTTCATCAACAACGGCGGCGGCTGGTCCTCGGACGGCAAGACCCTGCCCGGCCTGCTGGACATCGAGTACAACCCCTACGCCTCCCTGGGCGGCACGTGCTACAACATGTCCCAGCCGCAGATGACCGCGTGGATCAAGTCCTTCTCGGACCGCTACAAGCAGCGCACCGGTCGACTGCCCGCGATCTACACGACCGCGGACTGGTGGCAGACCTGCACGGGCAACACGGCGCAGTTCAACGACCACCCCCTGCACCTCGCGTCCTACGGCGTCACGGCACCCCAGTGGTACCCCAACGGCTGGTCGCGCTACGACATCTGGCAGTACACGGACAGCGGGCCCTTCTCGGGTGACTCGAACGTGTACGGCGGTTCGTGGGCGCAGTTGCAGGCCCTGGCGTCGTCGTCGAACTACACCCCGCTGGGCGGGCGCGCGACCGGTTACTCCGTGGCCGGCGGCATCGGCGCGATCTACCGCGCCACGGGCGGCGCCGCGAAGTGGGGCACCCCGGTGGGCCCCGAGGCCAACGCCGCGAACGGCGGCCGGTACCAGGAGTTCGTGCGCAACGGCGTGAAGTCCACCGCGTACTGGCACCGCACCACGGGCGGGCACATGGTGCGCAACACGAGCAGTATCGGCGGGAAGTTCATCGGCGCCGGACGGGAACGCGGCTACGGCTTCCCGATCACCGAGGAGCGCTCGCTGGCGGGCGGGGCCTACCAGGTCTTCCGTACCCCGTCCGGTAAGTCCACCAAGGTCATGTGGTCCCCGCGCACGGGTTCGCGCGCGGTCAAGGAGTACGGCGCGATCGGTCAGCGCTGGGCGAAGTCCGGTATGGAGCGTGGCCTGGGCTATCCCACGACCGACGAGTACCGCGCGGGCTACGAGATCCGTCAGCAGTTCTCCAACGGATACGTGATCGGCTACAACACCGTATACGGCGGGACCCGGATCAGCCGGTTGTGATGCCGTGGTGCCCGGGGTGATGCGCCCCGGACACCACGACTGCCGAGCACGACGAAGGCCGGGGTGGCATATGCCGCCCCGGCCTTCGTCGTATCGGTCACCCTGAAGGGCCCGCGCCCAATGGTCGCGGTACCGGGCGCGGTCGCGGATCCTGCCCCATGAGTAAGGCCGGATGACCGTTCACATCAGCGGCAGTCCGTCAGGAGCGGCCGTTGAACAGGCTCGTGACCGATCCGTCCTCGAAGACCTCCTGGATGGCCCGGGCGATCAGCGGGGCGATCGAGAGCACCTCGAGGTTCTCGAACTGGTGCTCCGGGGGCACGGGCAGGGTGTCGGTCACGACCACCTTGTCCGCGCCGCACGAGGACAACCGCTCCACCGCGGGACCGGAGAACACGGCGTGCGTGGCCGCGATGATCACGTTCTGTGCGCCCTGGTCCTTGAGCACCTTCACGGCGCCGGTGATGGTTCCGCCGGTGTCGATCATGTCGTCGATGAGCACGCACGTGCGGCCCTTGATGTTGCCCACGACCTCCTTGGACACCGCCTGGTTGGGCACGGTGATGTCCCGGGTCTTGTGCACGAACGCGAGCGGCGCACCGCCCAGGCGCTCGGCCCACTGCTCGGCCACGCGCACGCGGCCGGTGTCCGGGGACACCACGGTCACGTTGTCCACGTCCACCACGGAACGCACGTAATCGCTCAGCAGCGGGATGGCCATGAGGTGGTCCACCGGTCCGTCGAAGAAGCCCTGGATCTGCGCGGTGTGCAGGTCCACGGACATCAGCCGGTCCGCGCCCGCGGTCTTGTAGAGGTCCGCGATCAGGCGCGCGGAGATGGGCTCGCGGCCGCGGTGCTTCTTGTCCTGGCGCGCGTACGGGTAGAACGGGCTGACCACGGTGATGGACTTGGCGGACGCCCGCTTGAGGGAGTCCAGCATGATGAGCTGCTCCATCAACCACTGGTTGATGGGTGCGGGGTGGGACTGGATCAGGAACGCGTCCGCGCCGCGCACCGACTCACCGAAGCGCACGTAGGTCTCACCGTTCGCGAAGTCGTACGCGTCCGTGGGGACCAGTTCGGTGCCCAGCTCACGGGCGATGTTTTCGGCGAGCTCGGGATGGGCCCGACCCGAGAGCAGAACCATGCGGTTCGAACCCGTGTTGGTGATGCCGGTCATGTGAACTCGCTTTCCTTGAATTCCTGTGGATCACTGCTCGCGTGCCGTACGCCCGGACTCAGGCGTGGTCGTCGCGGTCAGAGTCTTGAGCGGCCTGGGCCGCGCGTGCCGCCGCGGTTCCGGGACGGTGCTCCTGCACCCATCCTTCCACGATGACCTGCTTGCCCTCCGTGAGCACCAGGGCCCCGGCGGGGACGTCCTTGCGCACGGTGGTCCCGGCACCCGAGTAGGCGCCGTCGCCCACGGTCACGGGGGCCACGTACATGTTGTCCGAACCCATGCGGACGTCGTTGCCGATCGTGGTGTGGTGCTTGGCCACGCCGTCGTAGTTCACGAAGACCGAGGCCGCGCCGATGTTGGAGTTCTCCCCGATCGTCGCGTCCCCCACGTAGGACAGGTGCGGGACCTTGGAGCCGCGCCCGATCGTGGCCTTCTTGGTCTCCACGAACGTGCCGATCTTGCCGTCCTCGCCCAGGACCGTGCCGGGGCGCAGGTACGCGAAGGGGCCTACCGTGGCGCCCGCGCCCAGTTCGGAGTCGCTGCCGTGGGTGCGCGTGACGTGCGCTCCGCGGCCCACGATCACGTCGGTCAGGGTGGTGTCCGGGCCCACGACGGCGTCCTCCGCGACCCGCGTACGCCCGTGCAGTTGGGTCCCGGGCAGCACGGTGCTGTCCGCCTCGAGCTCCACGGTGTCGTCGATCCACGTGGTCGCGGGGTCCACGATGGACACCCCGTTGCGCATGTGCATGTCCAGGGTGCGCTGGTTGAGGTAGTGCCCCAGTGCCGCGAGCTGGACGCGGTCGTTGGCACCCTCGAGCTCCATGTAGTCGGTCATCTTGAGGGCGTCCACGCGGTGGCCGGCCTCGCGCGCGAGACGCGGGACGTCCGTGAGGTACTTCTCCGCCTGGGCGTTGTCGGTGTCCACGCGGGACAGCGCGTCCCGCAGCACCGCGGCGTCGAACGCGAAGATCCCGGAGTTGACCTCGCTCACGGCACGCTCGGCGTCCGTGGCGTCCTTGAACTCCTTGATCTCGGTGAACTCGCCGCGCTCGTCCCGCAGGATGCGGCCGTACTTGCCGGGCTCGGGGTGATCGGCGGTCAGCACGGTCACGGCGTTGCCGTGGGAGTCGTGGTGCGCCACGAAATCGCGCAGCGTCTCCACCGTGAGCAGGGGGACGTCCCCGTAGGTCACCAGCACGGTGCCGCTCACGGGGGTCTCGGCGTCGAGCACCTCGAGGCCCGCGTCCACGGCGGAGCCGGTGCCCGGGACGTCCGACTGGTCCGCGGTCAGGACCTCGGGATCCAGGGCCGCGATGTGTTCGGCCACGAGATCGCGCTGGTGACGGATCACGGCCACGATGCGCTGCGGCGCGAGCTCGCGGGCCACCTTCAAGGCGTGGCCGAGCATGGAGCGACCCCCGATCTCATGCAGGATCTTGGGGGTCTTGGACTTCATGCGGGTGCCCTTACCCGCGGCCAGGACGATGACGGCGGCGGGGTTCTGCCCGGTGCTCGCGGTGTCAATGGTGCTCACGGAGCAGACTCCTCTGGTTGCTCGTGAGGCGGTGGGGGGCCATCTACGCCTCGATGTGTCGTGCGTTCCGCCACTAGGACTCGAACCTAGACTCACGGCTCCAAAGGCCGGTGTGCTGCCAATTACACCATGGCGGAGCGTTGTCACCCGCGGGCGCCAACATGTGCGTGCGCCCGGAGGACGCACGAGACGTCACTTTATCATCTGCGTTCAGCGCGTCAGCACGAGCAGAACCCGCCCCGCTGCACGGTTCTCCTGGAATCCGGGCAGCCCCCGGGACAGGGTCTCGGCGTCCTCCACGGTGATCCCGCGCACGAGCACGGGCGCGCGTGCGGCGGCGCGGCGAACGTACTCCCACGCGGCGTCGTCGGCCTGTCCGGCGGCCCGGGAACGCGAGACGTCCCACGCCATGGAGGTGACGTCCGGGGCGGTGACGTCCAGCGTGCCGTTGTCGTACTCGCGGTCCAGCAGGGCCATGAGCATGTCCACTTCCTCCACGACCGTGCTGTTCTGCACCATGAGCTTGACCTGGCGGTGGGACGCGGCCTCCGCGAGCGCGGCCAGCATTGAGTACAGCCGCTGCCGTTGCCGCCCCCGGTGTGCCACCCCGCCCAGGGCGAGCACGAGCCACCCGGCGCCCACACCGCGGCACAGCCCCAGGGCGTCGTCCACGGCGGCGAGCACGCCCTCGTCGGGGATGTCGTCGTCCACGGCCACGGGAGCGCGTAACAACAGGGGTTCCGCGCCGGCCTCGCGCAGGCGTAGAGCGGTCTGGCGGCGCACGAGCGAACCCATGTGCGGCCCCACGGGGCGGTCCCCGCCGATCGTGATCTCCACCGGGCCCGGGAACTCACGGATCCGGGCCACCGCCGCGGCGAGGTCCTGGGGTTCGTCCAGGACGGTTCCCGCGGGCGTCTCCCCGCGTCCTGTCGCGTCGTGCATGGCACACAGTCTCGCACACCCGCGGGACGGGGGGACGACGCCGCGGCGAGTCGGCGCGGGCACGGTCGCGGCGTCGTCGTACCCCGGGCGTGGGGCGGCGTCACGGGCCGTGCGATCGGCACGACGACGCCGCGGGGCGTCGGTGCGCGCTTGTATCCTTGCCGGGTGGCTCATCTGATCGGCGGAGAAAACTTACATCTCGAGTACCCCACCAAGACCGTGTTCGACTCGGTCACCGTGGGGATCGACGAGGGCGACCGGATCGGGATCGTGGGTCGCAACGGGGACGGCAAATCCACACTCATGCGGCTGCTCGCGGGGCGCATCGCACCGGACTCCGGGCGGGTGACCGTGCGCAGCGGGACGACCGTGGGCATGCTCGACCAGGCGGACACGCTGGACCCGGACCAAACCGTGGGCCACGCCGTGGTGGGGGACGTGCCCGACTACGTGTGGGCCGCGGACCCCAAGGTGCGGGACGTGATCTCCGGGCTCGTCTCGGACGTGGACTGGGACACCCCCGTGGGGCAGCTCTCGGGTGGGCAGCGCCGCCGGGTCGCGCTCGCGAGCCTGCTGACCGGCGACTGGGACGTGATCTTCCTGGACGAGCCCACCAACCACCTGGACGTGGACGGCATCACATGGCTCGCGAAACACCTCAATAGCCGCTGGTCCAAGAACTCGGGGGCGCTCGTGGTCGTGACCCACGACCGCTGGTTCCTGGACGCCGTGTGCACCGACACGTGGGAGGTCCACGACCGGATCGTGGAACCCTTCGAGGGCGGGTACGCGGCGTACGTGCTGCAGCGGGTCGAGCGCGACCGGCAGGCCGCCGTGGTGGAGCAGAAGCGGCAGAACCTCATGCGCAAGGAGCTCGCGTGGCTGCGCCGCGGGGCACCCGCGCGCACGTCCAAGCCCAAGTTCCGCATCGACGCCGCCAACCAGTTGATCTCCGACGTTCCGCCGCCGCGCGATTCCGTGTCGCTGTCCCGGATGGCGGTGTCCCGGTTGGGCAAGGACGTGGTGGACATCGAGGACGTGTCGGTGGAGTTCCCCTCCCCCGGGGCCTCGGGCGCCTCGTCGTCTGGCGCCTCCGGTGGGACCCGCGTGCTGCAGGACGTCACGTGGTTGATCGCCCCCGGGGAGCGCACGGGCATCCTGGGCGTCAACGGCGCGGGCAAGTCCACGCTGTTGGGGCTCGTCACGGGTGCCGTGGAGCCCACCACGGGGCGGGTCAAGCGCGGGAAGACCGTCAAGATCGCCACCCTGACCCAGCAGCTCGCCGAGCTGGAGGACGTCGCGAACGACCGGGTCTCGGACGTCGTCGCCCGGAAGAAGATCTCCTACGTGACCGACGGCAAGGAGATGACCCCAACCCAGCTGTTGGAGCGGTTGGGATTCTCCTCCGCGCAGCTGAAGACCCCGGTCAAGGACCTCTCGGGCGGGCAGAAGCGACGTCTGCAACTGTTGCTCATCCTGCTGGACGAGCCCAACGTGTTGATCCTGGACGAGCCCTCCAACGACCTGGACACGGACATGCTCGCCGCCATGGAGGACCTCCTGGACACGTGGCCCGGGACCCTCCTGGTGGTCTCCCACGACCGCTATCTCCTGGAGCGGGTGACCGATCAGCAGTACGCGGTGATCGACGGCCAGTTCCGGCACCTCCCCGGCGGGGTCGAGGAGTACCTCAAGCTCTCGGCGACCGCGGCATCCGGTACCGCAGCCGGTTCCTCCGGGGCGTCCAACCCGCTCGCGGCGTCCTCTTCCTCCTCTGGCACTGCAGCTACGTCCTCCGCCGACGACGCCGCTCCCTCCGAGCCGCGGTTGACCGGCGCGGAGGCGCGGGCCGCGCAGAAGGAACTGGGCGCCGTCGAACGCAAGATGCAGAAACTCGGCGAGCAGATCGAGGCATTGGACGGGACCATGGCCGCCGCGGACCCCTCGGACTTCGAGGGGCTCGGGAAGCTGGCGGCGCAGAAGTCCGAGCTGCAGGAGCAGCTGGACGAGCTCGAGCTGCGGTGGCTCGAGCTGGGTGAGGCGCTGGAGTAGACGGGCGCAGCGTCGTCGTGGACCCGGGCGCTACCCCTCGTTCTCCAGGATTTCCCGCGCGCTCGATTCGGGTGTGAGGTCGATGCGCCGGAGCAGCTGGGCATTGAGAGCCACCACCACCGTGGACAGGGACATCAGCACCGCGCCCACCGACATGGGCATCACGAACCCGACCGGCGCCAGGACACCGGCGGCCAACGGCACCGAGATCAGGTTGTAACCGGCGGCCCACCAGAGGTTCTGCGTCATCTTCCGGTAGGTGGCCCGGGAGAGCTCGATGACCGAGAGCACGCTGCGGGGATCCGAGCTGGCCAGGATGACGCCCGCCGAGGCGATCGCGACGTCCGTCCCGGCGCCGATCGCGATCCCCACGTCCGCTTGCGCGAGAGCGGGCGCGTCGTTGACGCCGTCGCCGACCATCGCGACCTTCTTGCCCTCCCCTTGAAGCTGGGCGACCTTCGCGGACTTGTCCTCGGGACGCACCCCGGCGAAGACGCGGTCGATGCCGAGTTCGCGTGCGACCTCGTGCGCCACGGCCTGGGCGTCACCGGTGATCATCACGACCTCCACGCCCAGCCGATGCAGCGCGTCCACGGCGTCACGGGATTCGGGGCGGACCTCGTCCGCGAGTTTGACCCCGCCGATCACCGAGCCGTCCCGCAGGACGTGGAGGATGATTGCGCCCTCCTCACGCCACGTCCCGGCCGCGGTGATCTCGGGCTGTCCGGTTTCTTCGAGCAGCCGCGGGCCGCCCACACTGATCTCCTGACCGGCCACGGTGGCCCGCACACCCACGGCAGGCGAGGACGAGAATCCCTCGGCCGGTTCTACCGTGAGACCGCGTTCACGTGCGGCGGCCACGATGGCCTTCGCGAGCGGGTGCTCGCTATCGGCTTCCGCGGATGCCGCGAGGGCGAGAACGCGGTCCTCGTCGAGATCGCCGACCGCGTCGACGCCGGTGACCACGGGCTCACCCTTGGTCAGGGTCCCGGTCTTGTCGAACAGCACGGCGTCCACCCGCCGCATGGATTCGAGGGCCAGCCGGTCCTTGATGAGCACACCGCCGCGCGCGGCGCGCTCCGTCGCAATGGACACCACGAGCGGGATCGCCAAACCCAACGCGTGGGGACACGCGATCACGAGCACGGTGATACTGCGGACCACGGCCGATTCCGGGGCTCCCGACACGGTCCACGCGACGGCGGTGATGAGCGCGGCGCCCAGGGCGAACCAGAACAACCAGGCGGCAGCCCTGTCCGCGAGGCGCTGCGCCCGGGACGAGGAGTTCTGCGCTTCCGCGACCAGCCGGTTGATGCCCGCCAGCGCGGTGTCCTCGCCCGTCGCGGTGATCCGCACGCGCAGGCCGGAATCCGTGGCCACGGTTCCCGCGGTCACGGCGTCCCCCTCGCCGCGGGTCACCGCTCGCGATTCGCCGGTGATCATGGACTCGTCAATGTCCGCGCGGCCGTCCACGATGGTTCCGTCCGCGGGCACGCTGCCTCCGGGACGGACGACGACGACGTCGCCCACTTCCAGCTGCGCCGGGTCCACCGTCACGACGTCGTCGCCCTCGACCTGCTCCGCCTCGTCCGGGAGCAGGGCGGCGAGGGAGTCCAGCGCGGACGTGGTCTGCGCCAGGGAGCGCATCTCGATCCAGTGGCCCAGCAGCATGATCACGATCAGCAGGGCAAGCTCCCACCAGAACTCGAGTTCGTGGTGCACGATGCCCAGGGTCGCGGCCCACGAGGCCAGGAACGCGACCGTGATCGCCAGCGCGATGAGCAGCATCATCGCGGGTTGCCGGTTCTTCAGCTCACTCCACGCACCGGTCAGGAACGGCCGGCCACCCCACACGTACATCACGGTTCCCAGCACCGGAGCGATCCATACGGCCCAGCCCGGCACCGAGTAGCCGATGATCATGGCGAACATCGGGGAGAACGCTACGACCGGAACGGCGATGATCAGGTTGATCCAGAAGAGCCGACGGAACCGGGCCACGTGGTCGCCGTGGCCGGCGTGCCCGGGGTGTTCGACATGGCCGGCGTGTCCTGCGTCAGCGTGGCGCTGCCGCGCGGTCGGATCAGTCATCGTGTCCTGCTCTCCCTCCCCGCGCGGGGGTTCGCGAAACTACCCCGCGGGTACGTAGTCGGCCCACTCGCAGGGGTGCCGGTGACTCATACCCGCCTTCCTCAACGTATACCCCCCAGGGGTATTTCGCAAGGCTCAGTCGGTCAAGAGACGAGCAACGCCCGCCCACCTGCGAGTCGTAGCTCGCGGTGGACGGGCGGAGGGAAAGGGCGTCAGCCGGAGCCGGAGCTCACTCGCTCCAGGGGTTCGCCTTGATGATCTCCACGAAGTTGTCCCGCTTGAAGTCCGGGTCGAAGTGCTCCAGGACATCCGCGTTCATGTTCCCAAACGTGGAGTGCGGGCGGTGCACGTTGGCGTCGTTGAACGCCTTGAGGATCCGGTTCTTGAAGTTCGGGCGGGGGTGGACCTCCACCACGGCCTGACGCTGGGCGTCTGTGACCTCGTCGAAGTGCATCCCCAGGACGTCCGTCTCCACACCGGCGCTCACGAGCGCGATCTCCGGGGCCATGAACTCCGGCACCCCGGGGGTCGTGTGCAGCGCGATCCCGAGCCACGCGTTGTGGGCCCGCTCGTGGGAGGCGCCGCGTTCCAGGAGGAACTCGCGGACCTCGTTGGCGCCGTCCACCTCGAAGCGCAGCGTGGAGTCCGAGTAGGTCTCCGTGAGACCGCGATCGTGGAACATGGCCGCCGCGTACAGCAGCTCGTGGTCCACGCTGAGGTCCTGGGCCTGCCCCACGAGCGCACCGAAGAAGAACACCCGGCGGGAGTGGTGGTAGAGCAGGTCGTCCTCGTTGTCCCGGATGTACTCGGTGATCTCCCGGGCGAGCGTGCTGTCCGGGACGGAGATGCCGGAAATGGTGTCGGTCATCGTGCTACTCCTTCTCTACGGGGTCCCTGTCCAGCTTGGCAGGGAGCACGCCTTCCCGCCAGGGAGGGCCGGTCACGAATCACACCGCGACTCGGTCGTCGCTCGGGGAGCCGACCCCGGAGACCCCTCACGGGTACACCGACTCAGGATCCGGCGGCGTCCAGGTCCACGACCTCGAACTCGAGCAGCGACGCCCCCGTGGCCACCGGTTTGCGCTGACCCCCGGCGTGCGCGGCCTTGGCGTTGCCGTCCCGCCACGCCTCGAAGTCCTCCTGGGTGGCCCACGTGGTCACCACGAAGTAGCGGTTCTCCCCCGCGACTGGGCGCAGCAACTGGAACCCCTCGAAACCGGGCTCGCCGTCCACCGCGTGCTTGCGCGCCGCGAACCGCGCCTCGAGCTCGGCACCGGCACCCTCGGGGACCTCGATGGCATTGATCTTCACCACGGACATGACTGCCTCCTGTTGTTCGTCGTCGCTCCCAGGTTAACGACGCCGCCTGACCGGTCCCTGCGACGAGGCGCCGGACCGCGCCCCGTCACCCGGCGACGTCGGACACGAGCTCGAACTCGGCACGGCCCTCCGCGACGTCGGCCCGTACGAGACGCACCCGAACCTCCTCGCCCAGCGGCAGATCGGGGGCCTTGAGGGTGACCTCGACGGCCGGTTCGCGGATGATGATGGTGCCGCGAGCGCCGTCGTCCTTGACCTCCACCACGGTGGCCGTGAACTCCTCGCCCACGTGCGCGGACAGCGCGAGCGTCTCGACCATGTTCACGATCCCGCGCTCGTACGCCGAGGCCTTGCGCGCGGACGCCTCCATTTCGGCCGGCAGTTGCGGCAGCGCCTCGAGCACCCAGTCGGGGACGGGTTCCCCGGCGCTGATCGCGAGGCAGACCTCGCTGCCGTAGCGGTCCACGAGCCGGCGCAGCGGCGCGGTCACGTGCGCGTACGACGTCGCCAGGGCCGAGTGTTCGCGATTCTCCGGGGGCGCGCCGTGGAACCCCTCGTACCCGGCCCCGCGGAACAACAGGGTGCACGCGTACAGCATGGCGGCGTGCGTCCCGAGCTGCGGATCGAGTATTCGCACGAACTCGGGGTAGCTGACGTCCTCGGGCCACGGGATGCGCAGGGCGGCCGCGGCGGCGCGCAGTTTGCGGATCGCGGAGTCGGCCGCCCGCGGCAGGGTGCGTAGCAGGCCCGTCCCGGCGTCGAGCATCAACTGCGCGGCGGCGATGCCCGTGAGCAGCGAGATCTGGGCGTTCCACCCCTCCACGGGCAGCGCGCTGCGGTGGACCACGCGCCACTGCTCGTGATCGATCACCACTTCCTGCTCGGGGATGCGTAGGCTCACCCCGCCGCGTTCCCGTTCGATCCGTTCCCGCAGCTGCCCCACGGTGCGCAACAGTGTGAGGGACGGGTCCGCGGTCCCCGCGTCCAACCGGTCTTGCACCTCCCGGTACGTCAATTGGGCGCGGCTGCGCACGAGGGCCCGCCGCACTTTCGTGCTGCGGAGTGCGCCCTGTTCGTCCAGTCCCAGTTCCCACAGGACGGCGGGGCGCACGGTGTCCGGCAGCAGACTCGCGACGTCCTCCGAGAGTTCGGGAGGGTGCAGCGGCGTGCGCTGGTGCGGGGCGTAGAGGGTCTGGCCGCGGCGGTGGGCCTCGACATCGATCGGGTCGCCCGGGTGCACGAACGCGGCGACGTCGGCGATCGCGTACCACACGGTGAAACCGCGGTCCGCGGGTTCGATGAGCACCGCTTGGTCCAGGTCCCGAGAACCCTCCGGATCGATCGTGACGAGCTCGAGGTCCGTGCGGTCCAGGGACGGTAGGCGCGGTGCGGCGGCAGCGGCCACGGCGGCGTCGTGCACGGCCGGTGGGAAGTCGTCGGGGATGTCGAGCTCGTGGCGCAAGGCCTCGAGTGCGCGCACGAGTGGATCGGGAACGGGATGGACCTGCTGCGGACGGATGGCCAAAACTGACTCCTCACCCGGGGGCTCGGGGAGTGCACCGCCCGGGCCGACCCGGACCTCGAAACCGTGGTGACGCGCCTACGTTGACCCGATTCTGCCCCGGGACACCCCGGCGGGCGGGTTCATTCGCGCGATTCGACCCGCGCGCCGGGCACGGGGCCGGCCACGGCGAGGGCGTGGCGGTGTTCGCGCACGAAGTCGAGCACGAGGCGGCGGGCGGCTTCCCCCGAGCGCACCAGGAAGCACACCGTGGGGCCCGAGCCGGACACCCATCCGGCGAGCGCTCCCAGTTCCACTCCGTGGTTGAGCAGCCCTTCGAGTTCGGGCAGCAACTGGATCGCGGGGCCCTGGAGGTCGTTGCGGATCCGGGCGGCGAGGGCATCGGGGTCCGCGGCGACCAGGGCGGTGAGCACAGCGGTGGGGACGGGGTCGGGGGCGATGCCGGTGCGCGGGGCACTCCTCGTCGACGCGTTCGTCACCGCGTGGTTGACATCCCACTGGCGGTACACGGCCGGCGTGGACAGGCCCTGGTCCTGGGGGACGAACACGAAATGCAGCTCTTCCTCCGCGGGCACCGCTTCCAGCTCGGTTCCCGTGCCGCGCCCGATCGCGGCGCCTCCCAGGAGCATGAACGGCACATCGGCGCCCAGGCCGGCGCCCAGTCGGAGGAGTTCGTCCGTGTCCATTGGGGCGACACCCGCGTGGTGAGCGACGAGTTCATTGACCGCCACGAGCGCGGCGGCGGCGTCCGCGGATCCCCCGCCCATGCCGCCGGCGACCGGCACGGCCTTGCGGACATGCAGCTCGAGCCCGGGCACGGGGACGTCCAGCGCCGCACACACCGCGAGCGCGGCTTTCACGGCCAGGTTCGTCTCGTCCAGGGGGACATCGGAGAGGCGGGCAGTGCCCTCGCTCACCATGCGGGCGTACTCGCTACCGCGCTCGGCCTCGACGGTTATGCCGATCCCCACACCTCGTCGGGCGAGCGCGGGATTCACAGTGGCCGTCACGGTTTCCCGCAGGTCCACGGCCACGAAGAGCGTTTCCAGGGGGTGGTAGCCGTCCGGGGTGGGGCTGCCGACGTGCAGCACGAGGTTCGTCTTGGCCGGGGCGCTCGCGCTGACCCGGGTCGGTGTGGGGCTCATGGGTGCTCCCCCGGGTCGGTGGCGGGCGCGTCGTTCACTCCGGACCCGTCTCGGGGTGCGGTCTCGACGGCTTCCGCGGGTGGCTCATCCGGCGCCGTCCCAGTCGCCGACGCGGTTCGTGTAGTCGTGAGGTTCCCCGGGACTTCTCCGGGTCGGTTGTCGGCTCCGGCCACCTCCTCCGTCCCCTTTGAACTTACGGTCCCGGCGGCGGCCGCGATCCGGGCGAAGTCGGCGACGTCGAGCCGCTCCCCGCGCGCGGCGGGGTCCACACCGGCGGCGCGCAGGATCTCCTCGGCGCGGGCACCGGACCCCGCCCAGCCGCTCAGCGCCGCCCGTAAGGTCTTGCGACGCTGGGCGAACGCGGCGTCGACCACCGCGAACGTGTCCCGCCGCAGCGACTCCGCGACCGGGGGCTCGCGGCGCTCGAAGCGCACGAGCCCGGACGCGATCTTCGGGGCGGGCCAGAACACGTTCTTGCCGATCACCCCGGCCTTGCTCACGTGCGCGTACCAGTTGGCCTTCACGGACGGCACGCCGTACACGCGCGACCCCGGCCCGGCCGCCAACCGATCCGCGACCTCGTCCTGGACCATCACGAGCCCGTGGCGCACCGTCGGGAAGGTCTCCAGGATGTGCAGCAGCACCGGCACGGCCACGTTGTAGGGCAGGTTCGCGACGAGCGCGGTCGGTTCACCGGGCAGCTCACGCACGCGGGCGGCGTCGGCCTCCACGACGGACAACCGGTCCGCGGCGCCCGGGAAGAACCGCTCCACGGTCTGGGGCAGCTGCCGCGCGAGGGGCGGGTCGATCTCCACGGCCGTGACCGACGACGACGCCGCCAACAGCCCCAGCGTCAACGACCCCAGGCCGGGCCCCACCTCCAGGACGTGTTCGTCCTGCCCCAGGTGGGCGGCGGCTACGATCCGGCGGATGGTGTTGGGGTCGATCACGAAGTTCTGACCGAGCGTCTTGGTGGGGCGGATCCCCGCTTGCTCGGCGAGTTCTCGGATCTCGGCGGGGCCCAGGAGAGGGCCGTCGGTACTGTGCTCGGTCACCGGTCAATCCTACGTGGCGTGCCTGCGCGATCCGCACCCGCACCTGTGCCTGCGCCCCCGCCCCGCTCACTCCCCCATGCCCGAACCTTCCCTCCCACCCTCGTTGGGCCCCGCGACAATCCCACTGCACAACACGCGTGCTGCATAACGCACAGGATTCTGGGATTTCCGCGTCTTTTCGCAGCAGGAATGTAATTACGGGCGAAGACGAGTTCCGTGCGCCCTCCCCATTTCACCTGCGGCGGTGATTGTCGGCCCCTCTGGTTCGTAGCTTGCCGCCATGGACGAGACGATCACCACATACCGCGGACCCCGGCCGACCACCAATACCCCGAAGGCTTGGGAGCGCCGCACACAGCAACTGATCCGTGACCCCTCGATGCAACGTGTGGCCCACGGGCTGTGGTGCCGGGCCGACGCACCACCCGATTCGCTGCAGCGCGCCGTGCTCCTGCAACGTCACCTGCACCGGCCCGACCGTCTTGTACGTTTGACCGGAATCACTGCGCTGCAGGTGATGGGCGTCCCGATCGGGTCGAACTACGGCTGGGCCAATCGAGCACTACGGCACCCCGCGCCGTCGCGAGCTGGTGACCTGGACCGGCAGTTGCGCGATGTCACTCACCTTTCCTGGCTCGGTGCGCGCTGTCAGACCCGTGACCCTGCCCTCGCGCTGAGCAAGTCCTACGGGATGGAGTCGTTCGCGGGTCCGTGGGGCGCCACGCTCGTCCACCCGGTGGAGGCGCTGGTCGTCGCTGCGCCCTTCATGTCCCGGTGGGCGTTGACCGCCGCGCTGGATGCCTTGCTCGTGGACCCGCACGTACAACCCGTCGAACCGTCGACGACGCCGCAGGGGCAGCCTTTCCTCACCGCATCTCGCATCCACGCCACTTTGGAAGCACTACCTCCCACATCGCGGGCGGTCGTGGCGGTGCGAAAGGCCATGCGAGCCACCCTGTTCCCCACGTTCTCACCCATGGAAACGCTCACACGTCTGATGGTGGTGGCAGCCGGATTACCGAGCCCCGTGATGAACCACCGGGTGCACACCCCTCGGGGAGACAGCCTGCTGGATCTGGCATGGCCCGCGACCATGACAGCCGTGGAGTTCAACGGACGGGTCCACAGCCAGAACCACCAGGCCTACAAGGACGAGATGTACCGCAATGAGGTGCTCCGTGACCTCGGGTGGAACCTACGCATTCTCGTGTTCGACGATCTCAGGAATCCCCACCGTGCGGCCGCATGGCTCTCATGGCTGGGGCGCCAGCTGGGAACCACCCCTCGCCCAGTGACCCCGTTCCGGCCTTGAACATCTGTGCTGCGAAAAGCCGTGAAACTGGTCGAAATTGGTGCGGATTGCAGCATGCGAGTTGTGCAGCCCGGTTGCCGCGGTGGGGAGGTGGGTGGGGAGGTGGGGGCGCGGGGAAAGAAGACGGGGTGCGGATTGCGGATGCGGGTGTGGGGTGCGGGGCCGCATGGGCACGGCGGATGGGGTGCGGGGCGGGTGTGTGCGGCCCAGAAATGCCCCTTCACCCGCTGCGAATTCAGAACTGCCCGTACACCCGCTCCGAGTTCTCCCAGATCCGCCGACACAGCTCCTCGAGGTCCGTGTCCAGGATCTCCGCCATCCCCCGGACCGTGTAGTTGACCATGTACGGCGCATTGGGCCGGCCCCTGAACGGGTGCGGCGTGAGGAACGGCGCATCCGTCTCGCACAGCACGAGCCCCGGATCCGCTTCCCGCAGCGCTGCCTTGAGCGGTGCCGCGTTCTTGAATGTCACGGTTCCCGCGAACGACATGTACCACCCGTTCTCGTTGCACACCCGCGCGAGTTCCGAATCCCCCGAGAAGCAGTGGAACACAGTGCGTTCGGGAGCCCCGGCGTCACGGAGGATGCGCACCACGTCCTCGTGGGCCTCACGGTCGTGGATCTGCATGGCCACCCCGTGCCGCTTGGCGATCTCGATGTGCGCCCGGAACGATTCCTCCTGCACCGCCAGACCCGGCTCCGGGGTGTGCACACGGTCCATGCCCGTCTCCCCGACGCAACGCACCCTACGCTGCCCCGCCAATTCGTCGATCACCGCGAGCGCTTCGTCCAGCGAGCGCCCGCCCGTTGAGCCCGCGTCGCGTGCCCCCGTGAAACGCCCAGCCGCGGAAACTCCCTCTGGTCCATCGGACTCGGAGGCCCCCGCTCCGGAACCCTTCGCCGAGCCGTCACCCGCCGGAGCCGGTGCATCACGGTCTCCGGACACACCCGACCCGGCCAACGCCGGCGCCTCGTTCGGGTGCAGCGCCACCGCCGCCAGCACCCCCGGAACCGTCTGCGCCGCCGCCACCGCGAATCGCGACGACTCCACGTCGCACCCGGCCTGCACCACCCCGCACACGGAGGCGTCCCTGGCCGTGGCCATCGCATCCACCACGGACACCCGCACCAACCCGTCCTGCATGTCCAGGTGGGTGTGGTTGTCCACCACGGGGTGCGGCAGCGGTTCCGGCAGCGCGGGGAAGGTGAGGTTGCGACGTCGTCCCTGGGCGTCGGTGTGCGCGCGGCGCTCCGTGCCCTCACCGTTGGGCACGTCGTCACCGGAATCGGCGACCGCATAACGGTCCACCGTGTATGCCTCGGGCGTCTGGCCCGCCACGGGCTCGGGTCGCGCTGCGTGGTCCCACACGGACTCGGATACGGGTGTCTCGATCACCCCTCCACGATAGGTGACGCGCTCCCCACCCGCTTCCCGGGCCGGGCGTTCTGGAAGACGACGCCGCTCACGCTCGTCACACGGACCCGCGCCCAGCCGCCTGTACCCGTACGACGCCGCTCCCGACCTCCTCGCCGGACCGCTCCTTCTCGAGCCGCTCTCGTTCCGATCCCCCAGACCACGACCGCCGCGGCCCCGGACAACTGCATCCGTGCGCCGATCGGCGAGGATGGGGCCCCGACCCCGTTCGCAATGCACCCGCACCTGACCAATACCTGCGAACATGGGGACAAACACCCCCGGACCCCCCCTGCCCGTGAGACGAGGAAATATGGAGCAGTTCGCCGCCCGCACCAAGGCCATCCTTGACCGCATGAACTCGGTCATCGACGGCAAACCCGCCGAGACCCGCACGGCCCTGCTGACCCTGCTGGCCGGTGGCCACTTGTTGGTCGAGGACGTCCCGGGCGTGGGCAAGACCATGCTGGCCCGTACCCTGGCCGGCGCGGTGGGTGGGACGATCAACCGGATCCAGTTCACCCCGGACCTGCTCCCCACGGACATCACGGGCGTGTCGGTGTACGACCAGACCCGCAACCAGTTCGAGTTCAAACCCGGCCCGGTGTTCGCGAACGTGGTGATCGGGGACGAGATCAACCGCGCCTCGGCCAAGACCCAGTCCGCGCTGCTGGAGGCCATGGCGGAGGGCCAGGTCACGGCGGACGGCACCACGTACCGGCTGGCCGAACCATTCATGGTCGTGGCCACCCAGAACCCCGTGGAGATGGACGGCACGTTCCCCCTCCCGGAGGCCCAGCGGGACCGGTTCATGGCGCGGATCTCCATGGGCTACCCGGACGCGGACGCCGAGGTCGCCATGCTGCGCGATCACGGCGCCGGCTCCCCGCTCACGGGTCTCGGGCCGGTCGTGGACATCGAGGAGGCCCGCGACCTCGTACGCCACGTGGCCGCGCTGCACGTGTCCACCCCGGTGCGCCGTTACGTGGTGGCGCTGTGCCAGGCCACCCGCACGCACCCGCACCTGCGCCTGGGCGCGAGCCCCCGCGCGGCCCTGCAGTTGCAAGCAGCCGCCCGCGCGCAGGCCGCCCTGGCCGGACGCGACCACGTGCTGCCGGACGACGTCAAGGACGTCGCGGTGGCCGTACTCTCCCACCGTCTGCTGCTCGAACGCCGCTCGGGTGCTGACAGCGCCCAGGACATCGTGCGCACGATCCTCTCCGACGTCCGCGTCCCCACCGAAGACGCCCCCCAGACCCGATGAAGGCCGCCGCTCCCGAGGCGCGGGTGGACTCACGTGCCAAGTTCACGGTGCGCGGGTGGTGTTTCCTGGCGGCCGCCGTGCTGTGCCTCGCCGCCGCCACGTGGCTCGGCCGCAAGGACGTCCTGGCGCTGTCCCTGTTCCTGGGCATGGTGCCGTTGCTGTCCTCCCTGGCCATGTGGCTCGTCAAACCGCGCGTCCTGCTCAAACGTTCGGTGGACCCGCCCCTCGTCACGCTCGGCGACGCCGCCCAGGTGGCCCTGCGCGTACGACGCCGCTCCGCCTTCTCCGCACGCAACCGCACCTCGGGTGCCGACGGCCGAGCCGGCTCCACCCACGACCCGGCGGACCCCGCGGCCCACGACATGGGCACTGCGGGAGGCGGCCTGACGGGCGGCACGGGCAATGGCCCGGCGGATGCCGCGAACCTAGGCCACGGGGCAGGCCCGGACACCACCGACGCGGACCGCAAGGGCACCCTCCGCTCGGGCCGTACGAGCGCCGTCGCCGCCGTGGACGTGCACGAGACCGTGGACCCCCTGCTGGGCCGGGACCAGGACGTCTCGGTGCCCGTGTCCGGGGCGCCGGTCACGTACACGGTGCGCCCGCGGCGTCGGGGGATCCACGAACTGGGCCCGGCCACGGTGCGCGTGGGCGACCCGTTCGGCGTGGTCACGGAACTGCTGGACGTGGCCGAGCGGACGTCGCTGTACGTGGCCCCGGAACCCGAGGACCTCACCGAGCACGGGGCCACCATGGCCCGCGAATCCGGCAACGACCCGTCCCGGAGGGCCCAACCGCAACCGGGACCGGACAACGTGATGACCCGCGAGTACCGCCACGGTGACCCCATGCGCCGGGTGCACTGGGCGGCGTCCGCCAAGCACGGCCAGCTCATGGTGCGTCAGGAGGACCCGCGCAGCACGCGCAGCGCCGTCGTGGTCCTGGACTCCGCGGCCGAACATTGGCCGGGCGCGCGCGTGTGGGCCGGTGTGCTCGAATCCACCGAGGAATTCGAGTGGGCGGTGCGCGCGGCGGCGTCCGTGATCGAGCACCTCACGCGCCGCGAGACCGTGGTGCACGCGCTCGACGACCAGGGCCGCGCGCTGCCCCGCGGCGAGGCACCGGTGGCCGAGCTGCGGGACACCGACGTCACCGACGACACCGCGACCGAAGTGGTCCACGGCCTCTCCCGAGCGGCCCTCGTGAGCCGGCCCGAGCCCGAGGCGTCGATCGATCCCCTGACCGCCCGCCTCGAACGGGAGGGGCTCTCCCACCCGCTGTTGCTGCTCACGGGCCGACTCTCCCCCGCGGCCGCGCGGCGCTACGTCACGGCAGCGGCGGCAAGCACGGTGTGTTCCGTCATCATGGTGATCGATGCCCCCGCGCACCGCCCCGACAGCGCCGCGGTGTTCGAGTCCGCGGGGTGGTCCGTGGTGCTCGTGACGCGCTGGACGGACGTGGACGCCGCGTGGCTCGCGACCATCCGCGGCGCCACCCTGCTGACCCCGCCACCGCCCGACCCCGGTGCCCGACAGCTGCGCATGGACGAAATGATGGGCCACGCCCGAGGGAGGGCCACCGCATGAGCGCCCCCGATCCCACGCCCCGCGCGGACCACGGAGCCACCTCCGCGGGGACCCCCGCCGCGGGTGCGAGCGCCACCGCGGCGCCCACGGCTCAGGGCCGCTCGGTGACCCCCGACGCCACCGGCCACCGGGCCGCTCCGGACGGCCGGAGCTCCGCCGGCCACCCCCGCACTCCGCACGGTCAGGACATCCCAGGAGCGCGTCCACCTCGTCCCCGCGTGGTGGAACTGAGCCTGTTGTTGCTCGCCGCGATCGCCCTGGGCTGCGTGGGCATGGCCGGTGCCCTGAACGGCCTGTGGTGGCTGCCCTCCGTGGCGGCCACCGTGCTCACGGTGCTCGTGGTCACAGGCGCGGCCCGCTGGTTGCGCGTGCCCTCACCGCTCGTCACGGTCCTGGGCCTGGCCGCCCTGTTGCTCGCGTTGACCGTGGTGCACCTGCCGTCCCACGCCATGCTGGGCTTTATCCCCACCGGGGAGACCTTCAGTGCGGCCGGTGAACTGTGGCGTTCCTCCGGCGACTTCATCTCCCGCGACGCCGCTCCCTACGGCCCGAACCCCGGGCTGGCCTTCGTGCTGTGCACCCTGGTGGGGCTGGTGACCGTCTTCATGGAAACCGTGCTCGTGGGCCTGCGCATGGCCGGACTCGCGTGCTTGGGGATCCTGGCGCTGCTCGTGGTCCCCGCGCTGACACTTCCGGGCAGCGTCACTGCCCTCGGTCTGGCCGCGGCCGCGCTCGCCGCCCTGGCGCTGCTGGCCGGCTCACGGTTCTGGGGTGCCACGCGCGCCCAGCGCATCGCCCCGACCCCGGGGGGATTTCCCCGGGCCTTGCTCGTCATCGCGGGTGTGCTCGCGGTGGTGCTCTTCGTCCCCGCGGTCATGCCCGGCTTCTTCAACGGGGCCTTCCCACAGGGCAGCTCGTTCACCGCGGAGCGCGCCTCCGGTGTGGGCCCGCTGCGCGCGGTGGGTCAGGACCTGCGCTCGGACGAACACACCCGGCGGTTCTCCTACACGACCTCGGACGACCAGCCCCAATACATGCGGTTGCTCACCCTGTCCGACTTCGACCAGGACGAGTGGTTCCCGGACGTCGAGAACCTGGACGGCGATCTCTCGGGTCTGGCTGACGCCGCTCGCAATCCGGTCCCCCGCGGCACCGAGGTCTCGGCCAAGGTCATGTTCGACGACTTCTCCGAGCACTGGCTGCCCGCACCCTACGCCCCGGTGGCCGTGAGTGCTCTCGGTGACGAGGGGTGGGCGTGGAATCCCCGCGACCTGTCTATCTTCAGCGAGTCCACGGGGATGTCCGGGGCCGAGTACACGGTCACGTCCGCGCTGCCGCGAGCCACCCCGGAGGCACTGCGGACGGCACCGTCGGCGGCGTCGGACCCGCAGCTCGGCGACTACCTGCGGCTGCCCGCGAACCGCCCGCAATCGGTCGCGGACGCCGCGCGCACGTTCACCGAGGGTGCGGACACGGACTACGACCGCGCCCTCGCGATCCAGAACCACCTGCGCGACGACTTCCGTTACGACGTGACCGCGCCGCTGGCCCAGGGCTACGACGCCGGCGGGATGGGATCGCTCGACGAGTTCATGCGCAACCGCACGGGGTACTCGGGGCATTTCGCCCCGGCCATGGCGCTCATGGCCCGGGAAGTGGGCATCCCCGCGCGGGTGGCCGTGGGCTACCTGCCCACCGCCCCGGTCGAGGACCCGGACGGCGGCCGTTCCTTCCCCGTGAGCACGGGCGATTCCCACGCGTGGCCTGAGCTGTACTTCCAGGGCGTGGGATGGGTCCGTTTCGAGCCCACCCCCGGGGTGCCCAGCACCCCCGATTACGCGCCGGACTCGGCCCAGGACCAGGGTGGGGAGGGTTCGCAGACCCCGGAGGAGACCGCGGCGCCGAGCGACGAGCCCGAGCAGCCGCCCAGCGAGCAACCCTCCGAACAACCGACAGAACAGCCCTCGGATCAACCGACCGAGCAGCCCACCGAACAACCGGGGGACGAACCCACGCAGGATCAATCCCCCCAGGACGAGGCGACGCCGGCCACCGCTGCGGTGCCGTGGTGGCTCGTGACCGGGGTGCTCGGTCTGCTCGCGCTGCTGGCCCTCGCGGCGGCGCCGCGGGTGGTGCGCGGGCGGCGTCGTCGGGCGCGGCTCGCGGCACTGCAGGACGCGTCCCTGACCCCGCAGCGCCGGGCCAACGCCGCGTGGGAGGAATTCCGCGGGCTCGCGGAGGACCACGGCGTCACCTCCCCCGCGTCCGACACGCCCCGCGTGCGGGCGCGCCGATTGGCGGCGGGCCTACCGGGTGCGCAGACCGCCGTGGATCACGTGGTCGCGGACGTGGAATCCGCGAGCTACGGCGCCCCGGACTCCCGCTGGACCCCGCGGACCACACCGGAGGACCTCACGCTGGTCCGGGACGAGTTCCGGAAGCGGGCCTCGCGCGGCGGGCGGCTGCGCGCCGACTGGTGGCCGGCGTCGCTGTGGAGCGGACCGCGCGGGTGACGACGACGCCGCGCGGGCGGGTCCGTCCCGCCCGCGCGGTGGCCGGGGCCGCGCCGTCGTCAATGCATGAAGCCCTACAAGTCCGGCCCACGGGGCACTCGTCGGCCAGACGGGCGTCCCGCATATCCGCGCGCCGTTACCGCGGGTCGGGTCAGTTCTGACCGCGCGCGGTGATCACGGCGTCGTAGAGCTTGCGCGTGCTCACCCCGTGCGCCGTGGCGACTTCCCGGGCGGCGGCCTTGAGCTTGACGTCGCTCGTGGCCACGAGGTGCTCGACCTCCGACACGAGGTCCTCGGGCTCGGGGGCCACGGCCGGTGGGGCACCGTGCACGACCACCACGATCTCCCCGCGCACCTGGTTGTTCGCGGCCCACTCGACCAGACCCGCGAGGTCGTCGCGCAGCACCTCTTCATGCAGCTTGGTCAGCTCACGGCACACCGCCGCCCGCCGGTCCGCGCCCAGGGCGTCCCGCAGCGCGGTGAGCATCTCCGCGAGACGGTGCGGGGATTCGTAGAAGACCATGGTGCGGGGTTCGTCCCGCAGGGTCGCCAGGTGAGCCGCACGCTCGCCCGTCTTACGCGGCAGGAAGCCCTCGAACGCGAACCGGTCGGTGGGCAGCCCGGAGACCGCGAGCGCCGCGAGGACCGCCGAGGGCCCGGGGAGCACGCTCACGGGCAGGTCCGCCTCGGCCGCGGCGCGCACGAGCGGGAACCCGGGGTCGGAGACCGTGGGCATGCCCGCGTCGGAGAGCACGGCCACGGTCCGACCGTTGCGCACCTCGTCCAGCAGTTCGCCGGTGCGCGCGTTCTCGTTGTGTTCGTGGTGGGTGACCACCCGCCCGGTCACGGTCACGCCGAGCCCGGAGGCCAGGCGGTGCAGGGTGCGGGTGTCCTCCACGGCCAGCACGTCCGCGGTGTGCAGGACGTCCTTGAGCCGTTGGGACGCGTCCGAGAGGTTGCCGATGGGGGTGCCCACGACCACCACGGCACCGGGGTGGTGGTCCTCGGGGCCGGGCGTGGACGTCGATGTCTGTGAACTCACCCGTCCACTCTACGAAGGACCACGGGTCGAACGCGGTGACGCCACCGTGACCGGGCTGAATGTCCAGGGGTGCACCCTACGATGGGATCCGTGCCCTCGACTGTCTTCTCCCCCGCCGGCCCCGCCTCGACCGCACCCGTGACCCCCTCCGTGCGCGACCGCCTGCTCCCCGCGGTCACCCGGTTGCCCCGGTACTGGTGGGTCCCCCTCGCGCTCGTGACCCTGCTGGGCGGGGTGCTGCGCTTCGTGCACCTGTCGTGGCCGCACGCCGTGGTCTTCGACGAGACGTACTACCTCAAGGACGCCTACTCGCTGTTGCTCCACGGCACGGAGCAGCAGTGGCCCGAGGGCGCGGACGAGGGTTTCGTCTCCGGGAACATCCCGGACACACAGGGTCACCCCTCTTTCGTGGTGCACCCGCCCCTGGGCAAGTGGCTCATCGCGATCGGGCTGTGGTTGTTCGGCGCGGACGACCCGTTCGGGTGGCGCTTCTCCGCGGCCCTGTTCGGCACGGCGTCCATCGCGGTGATCTGGTGCGCGGGGTGGTTGCTGTTCCGCTCGGTCACCCTGGCCACGGTCGCCGGTGTGCTGACCTCCCTGGACGGGCTGCACCTCGTGGAGTCCCGCCTGGCCCTGCTGGACGTCTTCCTCATGTTCTTCCTGTTGCTCGCGTTCGTCTTCGTCCTGTTGGACCACGACGACGGACGACGCCGCCTGCTCGCCCGCGGCCCCGGCGGCGTCCTGGGCCCGTGGTTGGGCGTGCGGTGGTGGCGGATCGCCGCGGGCGTGGCGTGCGGTGCGGCCGCGGCCGTGAAGTGGAACGCGCTGTTCAGCATCGCCGCGCTCGGGATCCTGGCGGTGCTGTGGGACCTGAACGCGCGGCGGATCGCCGGGGTCAAGCACTGGTTCGCCGGTGCGGTGCTCAAGGACGGCCCGTGGGGATTCCTGAGCATGATCGGCGTGGGCGCGGTGGTGTACGTGATCACGTGGACCGGGTGGCTCACCACGAACACGGGCTACAACCGCAACTGGGCCGAGCTGAACCCGGGTGACGGCCCGCAGTGGCTCCCGCCCGCCCTGCGGTCCCTGTGGGAGTACCACGTGGCGGCGTATTCGTTCCACGCGGGGCTGTCCTCGCACCACACGTACATGGCCGGTCCGGCCACGTGGCCGGTCATGGCCCGCCCCACGTCCTACTTCTACGAATCCCCCGGGCAAGGCGTGGACGGCTGCACGGTGGACTCGTGCAGCCAGGCCATCCTCAACCTGGGCAACCCCGCCGTGTGGTGGGTGGGGATCCTGGCGGTACTGCTGGGACTGTGGTTGTGGGCGGTGCGCCGTGACTGGCGCTTCGGTGCCCTCGTGGGCGTGTACGCGGCCGGTTATCTGCCGTGGTTCCTCTACCCGGAACGCACGATGTTCTTCTTCTACGCGCTGTCCTACTTCCCCGCCATGGTCCTGCTGATCACAGGGGCGATCGGGGTGCTCACGGGCAAGCTCGCGGTCCCCCGCCTGGGTGCCACCGCGGGCACGCCGTCCGCCACGGTGCACGAGCACGTGATCTCACCGGTGTGGGCGCGGCGCTGGCGCAGGGTGAGCCTGGTGTTCCTGCTGCTCGTGGTGGCGCTGGCCGTGTTCTTCTGGCCCGTGTGGACCGCGCAGACCATCCCCTATGAGCACTGGCGCTGGCGGATGTGGTTCACCTCGTGGATCTGACGGAGCGTGCCGCCCCGCATCCGGCGGGTCGTGGCGAGCATGACCACGAACGCCCCGATGAGCGTCACGAGCGCCACGGCGATCGCGGCGTCGATCCAGAACTGGGTGGGATAGAGCCGGATCAGGGTGTCCGAGATGCTGAAGGTCCACGTCCCGGAGCTGAAGAACAACGAGTGGAACGCCGCGAAGAAGCTCTGCCACCCCACCACCGCGAACACGGCCGTGAGCAGCAGCAGGATCACGGTGAGCCACGAGCCCGCGAACCACGCGGAGGACGCGGTCCCCGGGGCCGCCCGGTGCAGGTACCAGGCGGCCAGGACGCTCAGCACGAGCAGGACGAACGCGATCAGCAGCCCCCAGTGCATCACGTGCTGGACGTCCCGCATGTGGGAGACCTCCGCAGGGGTGAACGCCATGCCACCCTCGCTGTTCACCAGGCCGCCCAGGTACTCGGGCGGGGCCAGGTTCATGATGTAGTCCATCCCGTAGGAACTGAACGTCATCCGTTCCTCGGTGCTCATCCCCCAGTGGTCAGCGGGGAAGCCGGGGCGGTGGTACTCGAGCCACAGGAACAGCGGGGTGGCCACGAGTCGCACCCCCAGCGCCACGAGCAGGAAGGGCAGCGCGAGCGCCAGGAATCCCTGGAGGATGCGCTGCACCGCGGTGGGGCGGGACCAGGGGGCGCGTGCGATGGATGTGCTCACCGGGCTGTATCACCAGTTTCCGTGCCAGTCCTCGTCCGAGTAGTGCTCGAACGGGATGTTCCAGTCCCCGTAGCCGTCGTCGGGATCGGCCTGGGGGTAGTCGGTGTTGACCACCTCCACCATGTCACCTGGGCGGAAGGTCTCAAAAATGTAGGCCGCGCCCTCGGGCGGCATCCCCACGCACCCGTGGGACACGTTGGCCACGCCCAGCACGGGCATCGCGGACGGCAGCGCCTGGTGGATGAACTCGCCGCTCCACGTCAGCCGGGACACGTTGGACGCGTCGAACGGCGGGTAGTAGTGGGGGTCACCGGGCTTGAGGTTCAACGACGACGCCTTGAACGCGTAGGAGGCCGCTTGCTCGATGATGACCTTCTTGCCCGTGGTGGACGGCCAGTCCGGATTGCCCAGGGTCACGGGCCAGCGACCGGTCTCCTTGCCGTTCACGTAGGCCACGAGGGTCTTGGTGTTGTTGTCCACGAACGCCCGCTGCTCGGCACCTGTGCTGAACGACACGGTCTTGTTGCCGTTGCCGATCATCCCGTTGCCCAGGTCCTTGCCCAGGATGTTCGCGGTGACCGTGACCTTGGCGTTCGGGTCCCACGGTTGCTCCGGGCGGAAGCGCAGTTTACGGTCCGAGTACCACCGGAACGCGCCGTCGCGGTGCGCCCCGTCCACGGTCACGGCCTTCTCGACCTCGTCCTTGTTCACCACGGGTTCGGAGAAGTTGAACTCCACGACCTGCCACACGCCGTAGGTCTGCCCGTCCTTGACGTTGAGGGCCACGTCCGCCTCGTGGGCGGCGTCCACCGTGCTGAACACGGACTGCCCCGTGCTGTCCCGGTCCCCGGCGCGCGCGGTGTAGTCCACGGTGTAGGTCTCGTCGAACGCGAGGGGTGCGTTCGAGCGCCACTCGTGCCCGCCCTCGGCGAGTTCGCCCTCGATCCGCTCCCCCGAGCTCGCGGCGCTCACGGTCACGTCCGTGAGTTCGCCGCCGTCCGCGGTGACGACCACGGGGTCCACGGGGTTGACCATGCTCGCGTCGGCGCCCGGGCTCACCTCGACCCGCACCGTGCCCGACGGCGTGCTCGGCGCCGAACTCGACGCAGCGGCGTCGGCGGAGGAGGACGCGGCGGACGACGGCGCGGCCGGAGCGGCGTCGTTCCCCGCGGCGCACGCGCTCAGACCCAACAGGCCCGCGAGGGCGAGGCACGCAATGACCGGACGACGACGCCGCGCGCTCGCCCCGGCGGCACGCACGGTGTCGCGCGGCGTCCCGGACAGCGGATTACGGTGGCGGGAGGGAGACTTCATGGGCACCTCACATCGGGGGGAGAACGGCGGCCGTGGGATCCACGGTGTCGCAACCCGCCCGGACGGGGCAACCGGGTTACGGCCGCCGCCAGTGCGGGGTGCGCAGGGCTGCGGGGAGCGGGACGGAACGCGTGCGCTGCCCCACCTGGGCGTTTGCGTTTGCAATTGAGCGCGTCGTTACAGAATAGCCGGTGTTCGCCCCGGAGGGACCCATCGGAACATGACGCGCCGCACGCGCGCCGTTCGGCTTCACGGAACCCGCGGGACCCTCGGTGCCGGCCGCGCTGCGGGCAGAGCTTTCGGGGCCCGCAGCGCCGGTGGGACCGACGGTCCCCGTGGGGCCGCCAGCAGTTGTGGAATCGGCAGCACCGCCGGCCTGCGTGTCGGCATCGCGGCCCCGATAGGAGACGTCGCGCAACACGGGACCGCCCGAGCGGGGCGTCCCCGAGGGCCGGGGAGCACCGGGCGGACGTACAGCGCCCAGGGACGTACCGCGCGCGGTACGCCGGGGGGCGGGGTCCTCATCGGGCCGGACGGCTTCCACGACGGCGTCGAGGTCGTCGTGGTTCCACCCGTCCGGGGACTCGAGGCGCACCACGCGCCACCCCTTGGGTGCCGTGAGGGAGTCGGCGTGCACGGGGCACAGGTCGTACGCGTGCGGTTCCCGCCGCGCGGACAGGGCGCCGATCACCGCGGTGGAATCGGAGTAGACGTAGGTCAGGGTGCACACCGCGTCACGGTTGCACGTCTGCTTGGAACACGTGCGCCGCGGGGTCTCGGGAGCCACCACGGGGTTCAGCGTCCCCGGCGGCGCAGCCTGCGCCGCTCGCGCTCGGACAGGCCACCCCAGATCCCGAACTTCTCGTCGTTGGCCATGGCGTAGTCCAGGCACTTGCCGCTCACGGGGCACGCCTCGCACACGCGCTTGGCGTCCCGGGTGGACCCGCCCTTCTCGGGGAAGAAGGCCTCGGGGTCGGTCTGGGCGCACAGGGCGTCCGTCTGCCACGCGAGCTCACCCTCGGCGTCGCCCTCGCTCACGGAGTACAGCCCGGCCACGGCCTGCCACACGGAGGCGTCCACGCTCTGGACGTCGTGGACCTCAGTGGTGCTCAGATCCTGGGGGGTGCTCACGGGGGGTTGCGGCTCACGCGGCTTCTTGCGGTCGGACCGCAGGAGCACGTCCCCGGCGACCTCGGGGTGGGCGGCCAGGAAGGCCGTGGCGAGATCGTCCAGTGTGGTGACACCCGAGTCCCCCCGGGCTTGATCCACGGGGTCCACGAACCAGTCCACGGGAGCTGCGCCCCCGGTCGTCCCGGGGTCGGAGTCCTCCCGAGCATCGATCTGGCGGCGTGCGGCCTCTCCCATGTCAGTCCTTCCGTCCCACGCGTTCGCTGTTCAAATGCCCTCAACCAGCCCGGTTGTCCCGGCCGAAAACGAGTGCGCCACGTAGGGGCGTACACCGTCGATTTCCAGGTGGACCCCCTAATTACACGCGTGTAAGTCCTACTGAGTCAAGCCGAGTATCCTGGGCTTCCCGGGTCCACCGGCGCGCCGTCCGGGAACCCGTGGTTCCGTCACATACCCTAAGGAGTTTCCTCGTGGGACGCACACCGACAGACCTGGCCCAGGCCCTGCAGACCGTGGCCGAGCGCCCCACCCCCGCTCTGATCTGGCGCGACGGCGCCGAACGGGTCGAGCTGTCCGGGCGGGTCCTCGTGAACTGGGTCGAGAAGGCCGCGGGGCTGCTCGTGGACGAACTCGACGTCAGCGCCTCCGACGTCCTCACGGTCTCCCCCGTGCCCCACTGGCGCCTCACGGTGCTCACGTTCGCGGCGTTACGCGCGGGTGCGCGCGTGGACTTCACGCGTCACCCCGAACCGGATTCGGTGGTCCACGCGTACCCCGAGTCCCACCCGGACGACGACGCCGCGGCGCAGACCCTGCTGGTCGTCGCCGAACCCGCGCTGGCCTTCGAGTGCTCCGGTCCCCTGCCCGAGGGCGCGGTGGACTTCTGCGACGAGGTCCGGGCGCAACCGGACGTGTACGGGGGTTTCGAGAACCCGGAACCGGGCAGTGCGGCCCTACCGTCCGGGCTGACCCACGCGGACGTGCTGCCGCGGGCGCTGGAACGCGCCGGGACCGACCAGGGCACCGTGTACCTGCCGCTCACCGAGGGGTGGACCGAGGACGCGTCCCTGCGGACCCTGGGGATCATCACCGCCGGCGGGGCGGTGCTGTTGACCGCGCGTTCCGAGGACGCCACGGACGACGTCCTGGACCAGGAGCGCGCGACCCGCGGCTGATCAGGACGCGCGGCGCACGTCCTCCTCGGGCACGGTGTCCGCCACCGTGTCCTCGGGCCGCGGTGCCGGGTTCCCATGGTGGGATGCCGGGTCCTCGTGCCGGGGCGCCTTGTCCTCGCGCTGCGGGATCACGGGGATCTGCCCGGTGATGAACGCGAGTTCCTGGTCCGGGCTGTCCGCGAAGTCGGGGTCCTGGTCCAGCTTGGTGCTGAACACCCAGAAGCGGTAGGCGAAGTACCGGAAGATCGTGCCCAGGATGGTGCCGATGATCGTGCCGGAGATGAAGGACGCGGTCGCGGAGGTCAGACCCAGGACGTAGTAGCTGACCCCGAGGCACCCGAGTTCGATCCCCATGCCGATGCCGTTGGCCACCAGGAACTGCACGAGTTCCTTGCGCTTGTCCTCCTGGCGCTTGTCCCGGAAGGTCCACAACCGGTTGGCGATCCACGAGAAGATGATGGCCACGACCGTGGCGACCACCTTGGCCTTGATGTGGCTCTCCGCGAAGTACTCCGTGTGCATGAGCACCCAGACCAGGCCCGCATTGATCCCGAACGCGGCCGCTCCCACCACCCCGAACTTCGCGAGTTCTTTGACGAACAGATTCCACAGCGCGTGTGCGCGATCAATCATTTTGTTCAAGATTCGATCTCAATCTGACGCTCGGGGAAGAGGGATGGGTGGCCGCACCGGCGTGGCCCGCCGCCGATCCGCGACCCGCCACGACACGGATGATGTGGCGTCCGCAGGATGATTGAGTGCATCGTACTCCGAAATGGCTGAACGTCCGCTGTGGCGCTAGCCTGAAACCGTGAATTCTCCCATTACCGGTCCTGTCATTGGTGTGGTGGGCGGCGGGCAATTGGCCCGCATGATGGCCCCCGCCGCCGTCGCTCTCGGCGTGGAACTGCGCGTGTTGGCCGAGGGCCCGGAGGTCAGTGCCGTGGCCGCGGTGCGCACGGCACCCACGGGTGACTACACGGACCTCGCGACCCTGCAGCGTTTCGCCGCGGACGTGGACGTGCTCACGTTCGACCACGAACACGTTCCCACCGACCACTTGCGAGCGCTCGAGGCGCAGGGTGTGGCGGTGCGCCCGGGGCCGTCCGCCCTGGTGCACGCGCAGGACAAGCTCGTGATGCGCCGCGCCGTCGCCGAGCTGGGCCTGCCCAATCCGCAGTGGCAGGAAGTCCATTCATCGCAGGAACTCGTGGCGTTCGGCGAGCGCGTGGGTTGGCCCGTGATCCTCAAGACGCCGCGCGGCGGGTACGACGGCAAGGGCGTGCTCAAGGTGGACGGCCCGCACGACGCCGGCAGCGGCACCGCCGCCGAGTGGTTCGACCGCGCGAACGGCCAGGACGACGGCGCCGGGTTGCTCGCCGAGGAAGCGGTCGCGTTCTCGCGGGAACTGTCCGCAATGGTCGCGCGCCGGCCCTCGGGGCAGACCGTGGCGTGGCCCGTGGTGGAGTCCATCCAGGTGGCCGGGGTGTGCGACGAGGTCATCGCCCCCGCCCCCGGCCTGGATCCCGCGGTGGCCCGCGCCGCGCAGGCCGCCGCGGTCCGACTGGCCGAGGAACTGGGCGTGACCGGGGTGATGGCCGTGGAGCTGTTCGAGACCCCCGGGACGGACGCGGGTTTCGCGGTCAACGAGCTCGCCATGCGCCCGCACAACTCGGGTCACTGGAGCATGGACGGATCCGTCACGGGACAGTTCGAGCAGCACCTGCGCGCCGTGCTGGACTGGCCACTGGGCGCCACGGACGTCGTGGCCGGGGCGGCCGTGATGAAGAACTACCTGGGCGGGGACAACCAGGACCTCTTCGCCGCGTACCCCCAGGCACTGAGCGCGGAACCGCGCGCCAAGATCCACAACTACGGCAAGTCCGTGCGCCCGGGGCGCAAGATCGGCCACGTCAACGTGGTGGGCGGCGCCCACGAGATCCAGCGGTTGCGGGAGATCGCGACCCACGCGGCGAGCATCCTGCGCGACGGCGAGGACCGCGGCGTGCGCCCCACCGACGTCACCGATGCTCCCGAGCAGCAGCCGTGGGGTGCCGTCCCGTCCGGTCAGAGCGAGCCCCCGCAGGTGGGTCTCGTGATGGGATCGGACTCGGACTGGGTCACCATGCGCGCCGCGGCCGAGGCCCTCGAGGAACTCGGTGTCCCGTACGAGGCGGACGTGGTCTCCGCGCACCGGATGCCCACCGAGATGCTCGAGTACGGCCGCACCGCCCACGAGCGCGGGCTGCGGGTCATCATCGCCGGGGCCGGCGGTGCCGCCCACCTGCCGGGCATGCTCGCGTCCGTGACACCGCTTCCCGTGATCGGGGTGCCCGTGGCGTTGAAGACCCTGGACGGGATGGATTCCCTGTTGTCCATCGTGCAGATGCCCGCGGGGGTTCCCGTGGCCACCGTGTCGATCAACGGCGCACGCAATGCCGGTCTGCTGGCCGCCCGGGTGCTGGGATCGGCGCCGGGCGCGTCCGGTCAGGACCTGCGGGGGCGGCTGCGGGACTTCGCCCAGGAGCTCTCGGAGGCGGCGCATCGTAAGGGTTCCGCGCTGCGCGACGCCGTGAGCCGCGGAACCGCCTCCCAGGACTGAGCGCCACCCCCTTCGGGGTGCATTGTCGGCCCGGACCCAGGCGGACAAGGCACAATGATCGGGTCGGGATCCGTTCTCCTCTGGTGGATCCCGACCCGGCGGGCCCGCACCCATGGCCCGTCGCAACACCGACTTCCCCTTCAGCACGGAGTTGCACGTGAACGGATCCAGCGACCGGCCCGACGACGCCGCCCCCCATCCCACGGCCACCAAGGCCTACGAGAGCGTGGCGTCGGGCTCCCACACCGCATCGGACGAGCCGCCCGCGGGCGCCACGGCCGAGCGTCACCCGGACGACGGGCCGCGACGATCGCGGTCCCGCGTGGGGGATCCCCTCAGGAGTCCCCGGTTCGCTGCACCCGCCACCCGCACCAAGCGGGCCTGGTGGCTGCTGGGTGCCACGCTGCTCGTGCCCGGTTCCGCGCAACTCGTCGCGGGTCGGCGCGGCCTGGGGCGGATCGCCGTGCGCGTGACCGCCGTGGTGTGGGCGCTCGTGCTCGCCACCCTGTTGTTGTGGGTCGTGTGGCGCAGCGCGCTGATCTGGTCGCTGACCAACACGGTGACCTCGGCGATGCTCATGTACGGCCTCGTGGCGCTCGCGATCGGGTGGGTGCTGTTGTGGTTCGACACGCTGCGTCTGATCCGACCCGGACTGCTCGGGGACGGTATGCGCCGGGCCGTGGTGCTCGTGACCGTTCTGGCGATGCTCGTGACCGGAGGGGGACTCGGCTACGCGGCGCACCTGGTGTCCGTGGCCCGCAACGCGGTCTCAGACATCTTCGGCGGGGGCATGCCGTTCGCCCCGGCGGACGGGCGCTACAACATCCTGCTCATGGGCGGTGACGCCGGTGACGACCGCGAGGGCCGCCGCCCGGACTCCATGACGGTGCTCAGCATCGACGCGTCCTCGGGGCAGACGGTCACGATCTCCCTGCCCCGCAACCTGCAGAACGTCCCGTTCCCGGCCGACTCCCCCATGAACTCGGTCTACCCCGAGGGGTTCAACTGCGGTGACGAGTGCATCATGAACGCGATCTACACGGACGTGATGCAGAACCACAAGAACCTCTACCCGGACGTCGCGGATCCCGGGGCCCAGGCCACCAAGGAGGCCGCCGAGGGGGTCACGGGTCTGAAGATCCAGGCATACGCGTTGATCGACATGGACGGCTTCGCATCCCTCGTGGACGCCCTGGGCGGGATCGACATCAACGTGGGTGGCCGTGTGCCGATCGGCGGCGGCACCAACTTGGACACGGGGCTGAAGAACCCCATCCTGGGGTGGATCGAGCCCGGGACCCAGCACATGGACGGCTACCACGCCCTGTGGTACGCCCGCTCGCGCGAGGGCGCCACGGACTACGACCGGCAGGCCCGGCAGCGCTGCGTCCAGGCCGCGATGCTCGCCCAGCTCAACCCGGTCACGGTGGCCACCAAGTTCGACGAGCTCGCGAGCTCGGGTCAGCAGATCCTCGAGACGGACATCCCGCGCTCCTCGATCGGGTCCATGGTCTCCGTGGCCACCAAGGCGCAGAACCACCCGCTCGAGGCCTACGCCGCCGGGCCGCCCTACTACGACCAGTCCTTCCCCACCTACCCGGACTACGCGCGGTTCCAGTCCGATCTCGCCCGGGTCCTGGCGAACGCGAACGGCGACGACGCCCAGGCCGCCGGGGGCGCGAGCGGCGACGCAGCGGCGTCGTCCGCCGACACGCCCGGCACCGCGGGTTCCCAGGGTGCGGCGCGAGCGGGCGGGGTGTCCGCGCTGGGCGGCGGTGCGGGCGTCGGGACGGCCGTGGTCGTGCCCGCCGCGCTCAAGGTACCGGCGCAGGAGCAGTTGTCGCCGAACGGGACGTGCTCGGTGCCCTGACCCGGCGCCCCGGACCCGCGCACTCGGTACAGTTGGGGGCGTGGCGAACATCCTGCAGTCCCCCGAATGGGCACGGTTTCAGCAAAGCATCGGACACCGCGTGATCCAGGCGAACGGGCCGGGCTGGCGGTACCTCGCGACCGTCGAGGGCGGGCGCACCGGACGGTACCTGTACTGCCCGTACGGCCCCGAAGCGGACTCCCCGCACGCGTTCGACGCCGCTCTGGCGGACCTCACGGCGCAGGCCGAGGCGCACCGGTGCTGGTTCGTGCGCGTGGAACCCATCAACGGTCATCCCGTGGACGGCCTGGAGACCCCGGAGGCATCGCTCAAGCGACGCGGCATGAAGCTCGCGCCGCGCCAGGTGCAGCCGGGACACACCCAGCTGATCGACCTGCGCAAGGACGCCAAGGACCTGCTCAAGGACATGAAGTCCACCAACCGCAACCTCTACCGCAACATCCACAAGAAGGGCGTGAGCATCGAGCGCTCCGAGGATCCCGCGGACGTGCGGTACCTGCTGACCTTCCTGGACGCGACCGCCAAGCGGCGCAACTTCAACCGGCAGCACGACGATTACCTGCAGGCCGTCGCGGAATCGCTCATGCCCGCGGGTGCCGCGAGCCTCTACCTCGCGAAGCTGGACGGCGAGCCGATCGCGGCCTCGCTCGTGTACGACTCCGATGACACCCGCACCTACGCGCACGCGGCCACGGACCAGACCCATCGCAAGCTCTCGGCGGGGATCCCGCTCGTGGTGACCATGATCATGGACGCCAAGGAGAAGGGGCTCACGTGGTTCGACCTCTTCGGCACCGCTCCCGAGGGCGCGGGTCCCGAACACGAGTGGTACGGCTTCACGTCCTTCAAGAAGTCCTTCGGCGGCGAGCCCGTGTCCTATCCGGGGACGTGGGACCTGCCGGTCTCCCGCGCGGGCTACACCGCCTACGGCGCGGTGCGTGCGGGCCGTGAGACCCTCGGGGCGGCCCGGGGCAAACTGCGCACCCTGCGCGAGCGTAGGGTGGGCGCATGACTCACACAGCCCTGATCACGGGTGCCACCGGTGGCATCGGACGTTCCTTCACCCACGCCCTGCACGAGCGCGGCTACGGCCTGATCCTCACGGGCCGCAGCACCGAGAAGCTCACGGAACTGTCCCAGACCGTCACGGGCGGCACCGCGCAGATCGTGGTCGCGGACCTCGGGACCACCGAGGGGATCGACACCCTCGTGCACGTGCTGGAACGCAACCCCGTGGACCTGCTGATCAACAACGCGGGCTTCGGCAGTCACGGTGAGTTCGCCCACCTGGACCTGGACCACGAGATCGAGGAGCTCACGGTCAACGTCCGGGCCCTCATGACGCTGACCCACACCGCCCTGGGTGCCATGACCGCCGCGGGGCACGGCGCGATCGTGAACATCGCGTCCGTGGCGAGCTTCCAGCCCCTGCCGTCCATGGCCACGTACAGCGCGTCCAAGGCTTTCGTGGACCGGTTCAGCCTCGCCGTGGGTGTGGAGGCCCGCAAGCACGGCGTCCACGTGTTGAGCGTGAACCCCGGTCCCGTGGACACCCAGTTCTTCACGGTCGCCAATGCGCAGGCCATCGAGCTGGGGCGCTCCGCGAATCCTGACGACCTCGTGGCCGCCACGCTCATGGCACTCGACAAGAAGCGTTCCCGACTCGTGTTCCCGCGGGCCTACTACCTCATGGACGCGCTCACGGGTGTGCTGCCGCGGTCGCTCGTCGCGCGTGCCGCGAACGTGGTCTCGGGCCGGAAGTAGTCCCGCCCCGGGCGGGCAACGATCGTCCCGACCGCGCCACGCGACGAGGCATGCCCCTCCATGCACCGCATGCCTCGGCTCGTAGGCGTCGTCCGCGCCGTCGACAGCGTGCGCCGCGGGTCACGACCCGTTCACCAACGGGCGGCATCGCGGACGGCTGCCCGGCCCTCCTCCACGGCGCGACGCACCAGCCCCGCCGCGGCGCTCTGCCGCCACGAATCGACCCGTGTGTTCCGGTCCGTGGCCGGGGCGCCGGTGGTCGGGGTCCCGGCGGATGGAGTCCCGCTGGACGGGGTGGCGTCGGACGGCGCGGTCCGCTTGCGGCGTGCCAACGGACCCGGAAGCAGGCCGGCGATCCTCCCGCCGCGTGATGCATGTGCTGAGCGAGCCGCGTCGGACTCAGGCTGTGCGCCACCCGGGGCCGCGTCCGCGGAGCGCACCAGATCCGGGTCGGCGTCCACCCCGGGGGTCGCCCGGGACGGCGGAGCGGCGTCGTACCCGTCGGTCCGTGCGGTGGGCCGGTCATCGGAGAACCCGAACCCGGACGACGTGCTCCGGGGAGCTGCGGCCTCGGGGGTCGCGGTCTCGAGGCTGGCCGCCTCGGAGGCCGCGCTGCGGGACCGTGTCGGCTCGGGTGCCGCGGGCGACGTCGCCCGGGCCGGGGCGGCGGCGTCGTCGCGGACCGCGGGCTGCTCCGGTAAGAGGTCGTCGGGGGCCGTGTCCTTCGGGCGCCTGCCCAGGAAGCGGCGCCTGGTCTTTTCCACGCGGCCGGCCACCTGGAACTCGCCGAGCAGCGGGTACTCCCACGTGCCGGGGGCCTCGTGCTCCTCGGTCGCGAGCTCGCGCAGCACCATGGGTTGTGAGGGCCGGTCGGGGTCCCCCGCGAGCACCTTGTGCACCTGGCGCTGCTGCAGTTGGACCAGGCCCGTGAGCAGGAGGGCGTCGTCCACGCCCAGCTGGCGGGCGCGATCGGTGAAGCCCAGCCGGTAGATCATGGCGGATTCCCCGGTGTGCACGAACCACAGGTACCCCAGGGCGGTCTCCGTCCCGTGCTCGAGGTGTTCGGTGGCCACGAGGAACACGGAGTTCTCCCCCACGGCGCGTAACAGTTCGCGGATGTACTCGCTGCGCAGGCCCACGTTGGACAGGTCGCGGTCCGAGGCGTGCACCCGGCGCACCCGCACCCCGGAATCGCGCAGCCCGGCGCGGCAACGCTGGAGGGTGTCGTCCGACAACCTCTTGGACAGCTCACCCTCGGTCTCGCCCAGTCGCACGACGAGGTGACGAGGTCCGGCCTCCCCCTTGCGGGGCTTGTCCGCGCGGCGGTAGCCCGCGCCGGTGAGCAGCTCGGTGAGTTCGGGGGTGGCGTCGGTGTCCGGGCTCACCCGTAACACGGCGGCCTCGTGTGCCGTGCGGGCGTGGTCCTGCAACGCGGCCAGGACCTCCGTGAGGTGACGCGGATCCTTGACGTGCAGGGACCGGGCGTCCACGACCGTGTGCAGGTCCTCCCGCAGGATCACCAACTGGCTGTAGCCCACGGTCTGCTGACCCCGGTCCACGGCCACGCGTTCGACCCTGGCGTCCTGGGCGGTCAGGGCCTCGGCGTCACCGATGCCCCACAGCAGTTCGGGGTGTCCGCCCGTGACACGGACCCGGGCGTCCCAGGTCTTCCGATTTCCGCAGGGGGTCACGCTCAGCGCCACGGGGTTTCCTCTCCTCAAGCCCACAACGCGTTCCAGCATAGCCGGGCACATACCGCGCGCGTGCCCTCCCCGACCGGGGTGAACACGCGCGCGGTGTGTAGAGAGTGTCGGGGATCAGCCCTGGTTGCGCTCGTACTTCTCCCACTTCTTGGCCAGGTGCTCGGCCTCGACCATGCGCACCGTGCCCGAACGCGAACGCATCACGATGGACTGGGTAGTGATGGTGCGCCCGCGGTAGCGCACACCGCGCAGCAGGTCGCCGTCGGTGATGCCCGTGGCGGCGAAGAAGCAGTTGTCGGACGTCACGAGCTCGTCCGTGGTGAGGATCCGATCCACGTCGAGTCCTGCGGCGGCGGCCTTCTCCCGCTCGGCGTCGTCCGTGGGGGCCAGCCGGCCCTGGATCACACCGCCGGTGGCCTTGACGGCGCACGCGGTCACGATGCCCTCGGGCGTGCCGCCGATGCCCATCATGATGTCCACGCCGGTGCCCTCACGGCACGCGGCGATCGCCCCGGCGACGTCCCCGTCGAGGATCATGCGGGTGCGGGCACCGGTCGCGCGGATCTCGTCCACGAGGCCCTGGTGGCGGGGGCGGTCCAGGACGCACACGGTGACCTGGTTGGCCTTGACACCCTTGGCCTTGGCCACGAGGTGCACGTTCTGCTTGACGGGCAGGCGCAGGTCCACGAGATCGGCGGCCTCGGGGCCCACCACGAGCTTGTCCATGTAGAACACCGCGGAGGGGTCGAACATGGAGCCGCCGTCCGCCACGGCGATCACGGCTAGCGCGTTGTTCATGCCGAGAGCCGTGAGCCGGGTGCCGTCGATGGGGTCCACGGCGACGTCCGAAGCCGGGCCCTTGCCGTCGCCCAGCTGTTCGCCGTTGAACAGCATGGGGGCCTCGTCCTTCTCGCCCTCGCCGATCACCACGGTGCCGTTGAAGTCCACGGTGGAGAGGAACGAACGCATGGCGTCCACGGCCGCGCCGTCCGCGCTGTTCTTGTCACCGGCGCCCACCCAGTGGCCACCCGCGATCGCGGCGGCCTCCGTGACCCGCACCAGTTCCAAGGCCAAATTCCGGTCCGCCACATTGCCCGCTCTGCTCTGCTGGGTCGCTTCTGCCACGTTGTTCCTCACATTCGAGTTTCGGGTCGCCCCGGTGGCCGCCTGCCGGGCCCCGGCGGCACCACCATGACACGTACGTCCAGCATATCCCCGGGTTCTCAGGATTGGGCCGGTCCCCGGGAGCACGGCACAATGGGTCCGTGAGTTCTTCCGCTTCCGGTCCCGGTGCCGGGTCCTCCCCCGATCCCCGCGACGCGCACGCCGCGCCCGCCTCCGCCGTACCCGACCCCACCGCGGGCGGTCCCGCCGCGCCCGCTTCCGCCGCGGCCGACGACGCCGCCACCCCGGATGCGGACCAGGCGCCGGTCCCGCAGCTCACCCGCAAGCAGGCCTCGCGGATCAACGCACCCATCCGCGGCATGGTCATCTCCATGCTCGTGCTCATTCTCCTGTTGTTGCCGTTTTTGTGGTTGCAGCCCAAGCCCGATGCCCAGCCCTACCGAGCACACGTGGACGTGAGCGAGGAGGCGCGCTTTGCGGGTGACCAGGCCCCGTTCACCCCCGCGGCCCCGGCGTTGGGGGACGGGTGGAGCGCCAACTACGCGCGCTGGGAGGCGCAGTCCCAGGACGGCGTCCCCCTGTGGAACGTGGGTTTCCTCTCCCCCGGTTACCACCTGGTGGACATGGCGCAGACCGCCCGATCCAATCCCACGTGGCTCGCGCAGCGCACCCAGCTGATCCCGCCCACGGACGAGCGCACGGTCAATGGGATCACATGGCAGATCCATCACCGTGACGCGTCGGGCAAGCAGGACGAGTTCACCGCGTGGGTCGGTGAGCTCAAGGACTCCACGGTGGTGCTCAGCGGCCAGGCCCCGAGCGCCGAGTTCGAGCACGTCGCGGGGGCCGTGTCCGGGCAGTGACGCCGGGCAGCGGGACCGGGCGCAGCGACGTCGTCGAACCGAGGTCCCGGAACCGGGGCTAGTCTAGGACCCGAGCGAGCCGACCCGGCCCAGCCGTCGTGCCTTCGAGATTTGGAGATCAGCGTGAGCACTCAGCCGTCTGCCGTGGAGAACACACCCCGCACCCCGTTGGGGGCCTGGCGGAAACTGCGGGAGGGCAACGCCCGGTTCATCTCGGGTGACACCCTGCACCCCCACCAGGACGCCCAGCGCCGCAAGGACCTCGCGCAATCCCAGAAGCCGTTCGCGGTGATCTTCGGGTGCTCCGACTCCCGCCTGGCCGCGGAGATCATCTTCGATCTCGGGCTCGGCGACGCCTTCGTGATCCGCACCGCGGGCCAGGTGATCGACAACGCCGTCCTGGGCACGCTCGAGTACGCGATCGAGGTCCTCGGCACGCCGCTGATCATGGTGCTCGGCCACGACTCGTGCGGCGCCGTGACCGCGACCAAGGCCTCCGTGGAATCCGGGGAACTGCCCCGCGGTTTCCAGCGGGACCTCGTGGAGCGCATCACGCCGTCGGTGCTCGAGGCCCGGAGGCAGGGCCACACGGACCTACAGGACATGGTCGTGGAGCATACCAAGCAGACCGCGGCGCGCATGCTCGACCAGTCCGCGGCGATCTCCGGCGCGGTCTCCCGGGGCGAAGCCGCCGTGATCGGCGTGTTCTACCACCTCTCGGACGGCCAGGCGGACCTCGTCTACAGCAACGACCCGGCGTTCCGGGACGCGTGAGTCCCCCTCCCGGATCTCACCTCCCATGCCCTGCTGAATGACGACGACGCCGCGCGCTCCCGTGCACACGGCGTCGTCGCCCTCCGCACCGCGGTAGTACGGCGACCGCGAAGGCTGACGACGGGGCCGTGGGCCTAAACTGTGGGCCATGGCAGAAAACACCGAGTACCGCATCGAACACGACACCATGGGTGAGGTCCGCGTCCCCAAGAACGCGCTCTACCGAGCCCAGACCCAGCGCGCCGTGGAGAACTTCCCGATCTCCGGCACCACTCTGGAACGCGAGCACATCAAGGCGCTCGCGCAGGTGAAGAAGGCCGCCGCCACGGCCAACGAGGAACTGGGTGTCCTCGACGCCCAGCGCGCCCAGGCCATCCGCGACGCCGCGGACGCCGTGGCCTCTGGCCAGTACGACGAGCACTTCCCGATCGACGTCTTCCAGACCGGCTCGGGGACCTCCTCCAACATGAACACTAACGAGGTGCTCGCGACCCTGGCCACGCGCTCCCTCGAGTCCGAGGGCGTGGAGGTCCACCCCAACGACCACGTCAACGCGTCCCAGTCCTCCAACGACGTGTTCCCCACCTCGGTGCACGTGGCCGTGACCAACGCGCTGATCAACGACCTCAAGCCGGCCATGGACGTGCTCGCGATCTCCCTGGAGAAGAAGGCCTCGGAGTTCAAGGACGTCGTGAAGTCCGGGCGCACGCACCTCATGGACGCGACCCCCGTGACCCTGGGTCAGGAGTTCGGCGGCTGGGCCGCCCAGGTGCGCTACGGCATCGAGCGCATCGACGCGTCCCTGCCGCGCGTGGCCGAGGTGCCGCTGGGCGGCACGGCCGTGGGTACCGGGATCAACACCCCGGACGGGTTCTCCGCGCGCGTGATCGAACTGCTGTCCGAGGAGACCGGGCTGCCGGTGACCGAGGCCCGCAACCACTTCGAGGCGCAGGCCAACCGCGACGGGCTGGTGGAGGCCTCAGGACAGCTGCGCAACATCGCGTACTCGTACATGAAGATCATGAACGACATCCGCTGGATGGGTTCCGGGCCGAACACGGGCCTGGGCGAGCTGCACATCCCCGACCTGCAGCCGGGATCCTCGATCATGCCGGGCAAGGTCAACCCCGTGATCTGCGAAGCAACCATCCAGGTGGCCGCCCAGGTGATCGGCAACGACACCACCGTGGCGCTGTCCTCCACCAACGGCGCGTTCGAGCTGAACGTGGGCATCCCTGTGATGGCCGCGAACCTGCTCGAGTCCATCCGTCTGCTCGCCAACTCCTCCCGCGTGGCCGCGGAGAAGATGGTGGACGGACTGCAGGCCAACGAGGATCGCTGCCGCTTCCTGGCCGAGGCCTCCCCCTCGATCGTGACCCCGCTGAACAAGGCCATCGGCTACGAAGCCGCCGCGAAGATCGCCAAGCACGCCGTGGCCAACAAGGTCACCGTGCGCGAGGCCACCATCGAGCTCGGCTACGTGGACGGCGAGAAGCTCACCGAGGAGCAGCTGGACAAGGCCCTGGACGTCACCACGATGACCGGCAAGCACTGATCCGCTCGTCCCGTATGGCACTCACCGGCCCCCGGTGAGCGCCCCGGGAAACAGGGGCGTGCTCGCGTCACCCCGTCAACGGCAGAACTCGGCCACCCGTTCACCGGGTGGCCGAGTTCTTCGTCGCGGCGGGGACCTCCTGACCGCCGAGCGGTCGGGGAGGTCCTACGGAAGGTCACGCCTTCCGGGGTGAGGAGGCCGCGCACCGGGAGACCCCGGTGGCGCCGGCCACGGCGCAGGAACGCTGCGCCCGTGCCACGGTTCGAGCACCCGCACCCGGGTGTTCCCCCACCGCCCCGCTGATGCGCGACAGAGCCCGAGGCGCTCCCGCGTTCCCGCGGCCGCTCAGATGCACGTGGAACTGCGGCGCCGTGGTCCCCGCATGGGACACGGTGGGCTCACGATCGGACGGGGTGGGTGTGCGAATGCTCACGGGCTCCATCATGTCACGTGCGGGGCGATCGCGCGGCGGCGCGGGACCGAGCGGCCGCGGGGCCCTCGTGGGACACCGCACGCACCGGTGTTCCGTTGCCCACAGATCTCTTTGACCGCAAGGACCCGGGGCTACCCTGGATGACAGAGACATTCGTGATGCCAGCCCGGGTGCTCCCGCGGCGGGCCATTCCCCCGAGGAGACAGTGTGAAACTTGCAGAGCAGATCGTCCAGCAGCTAGTGGAAGCAGGTGTGGAACGGATCTACGGCGTGGTGGGCGATAGCCTGAACCCCATCGTGGACGCCGTGCGCCGCACCGGCGGCTCCGCCAAGGGTGGGATCGACTGGGTGCACGTGCGCCACGAGGAGGCCGGTGCGTTCGCAGCGAGCGCCGAGGCTCAGCTGACCGGCAAGCTCGCCGTGTGCGCGGGCTCCTGCGGGCCGGGCAACCTGCACCTGATCAACGGGCTCTACGACGCCAACCGCTCCGGTGCGCCCGTACTGGCGATCGCCTCCCACATCCCCTCGCAGTACATCGGCTCCGAGTACTTCCAGGAGACCCACCCGGACCGGATCTTCACCGAGTGCTCCGTGTACTCGGAGCTGGTGAGCACCCCGCAGCAGTGCCCCGCCGTGGTGAGCTCCGCGATCCAGTTCGCCGTCACCAGCCCGGGCGTCTCCGTGGTCACGCTGCCGGGCGATCTCGCGGACTCTGACGCCGCCGTAGAAGCCCGCCCGTTCGCCGTGCCGGCACCGAGCGCCGTGGTCCCCTCAGACGAGACGGTCGAGCGCATGGCACAGGCCCTGAACTCGGCCAAGAAGGTCGCGATCTTCGCGGGCATCGGCGTGGCTGGCGCCCATGACGAGGTGATTGCCCTCGCAGACACCTTGAAGGCGCCCGTGGGCCACTCGCTGCGCGGCAAGGACCAGATCCAGTACGACAACCCGTTCGACGTGGGCATGACCGGGCTGCTGGGCTACGGCGCCGCAGCGGAGGGGCTGCACGACGCGGACGTGATGGTCATGCTCGGCACGGACTTCCCGTACGACCAGTTCCTCCCGGACGTCACCACCATCCAGGTGGACACCGATCCCACCGTGATCGGGCGCCGGACCGGCGTGGACATCCCCGTGCACGGTGACGTGAAATCCACGATCCTCAAGCTGCTGCCCGAGCTCGCGGTCAAGTCCGACCGCTCGTTCCTGGACAAGACCCTGGCCAAGCACGACAAGCTCATGAACAAGGCCGTGGGTGCGTACACCCGCAAGGTCGAGAAGATCACGCCTATCCACCCCGAGTACGCCGCGTCCATCCTGGACCAGGTGGCCGCCGAGGACGCCGTGTTCACCGCGGACACCGGTATGTGCAACGTGTGGAGCGCCCGCTACATCAACCCGCTCGGCACTCGTCGCATCCTGGGCTCCTACCTGCACGGGTCCATGGCCAACGCCCTGCCGCAGGCGATCGGCGCGCAGCTGGCCCATCCGGGACGCCAGGTCATCTCGATGTCGGGCGACGGCGGGCTCTCCATGCTCATGGGCGAGCTGCTGACGCTGGCGACCTACAACCTGCCCGTGACCGTGGTGGTGTTCAACAACTCCACGCTGGGCATGGTCAAGCTGGAGATGCTCGTGGACGGGCTACCGGACTTCGGCGTGGACGTGCCCCAGGCGAACTACGCGCAGATCGCAACCGCCATGGGCATGCAGGGCATCCGGGTGGAGAAGCCCAAGGACCTCGAGTCCGCGTTCACCACCGCACTCGCCCACCAGGGCCCGTCCGTGGTGGAGGTCATCACCGACCCCAACGCCCTGTCCATCCCCCCGGAGATCAAGAAGGACCAGGTCTTCGGCTTCGCCACAGCGATGTCCCGCATCGTGCTCAACCGCGGCGTCGGTGAGGCCGTCTCCATGGCCCGCTCCAACCTGCGCAACATCCCGCGCGGCTGACCCGCGGCCGTCGCGCTCACGACGGCGCACGCGGATGGGGACCCGGTGGCATGCTGCCACCGGGTCCCCATTGCCGTAGCCGGATTACACCGCGCCGGTGCCGCCGGGTGCCGCGAGGCCCCGGAAGCGTGTGGCCCGGACCATATAGGATCACGGGAGCAGTGACCCTGTTCGCTCCCGTCAGGATTGGAGGCGGTGTCCCATGACCGCCGAGGGCCCCTGGCCGCCCACCGACCCCGGCCGGCGTCGGCACCTGCTCGCCAACCTGGCGCACGGCTACTTCGTGGAGGGCGCCGCCAAAATCTCCCTGGGCAAGCGGTCTGGGCTCTCCCGGTTTTAGGTGACCCGCCCTGCTGCAGGAGGCGAAGGACACGGGGATCGTGCGGATCGAGATCGCCGTGCCCCTCGAGAGCCCCGATGAGCAACTCGCCCGCGCAGTCGGTCTGCGGCCGCTCGTCACGGTGGGGACCACCCAGTGGCCCGCCGACCGGGACGCCCTGGGCCGGGCCGTTGCCCGGGAGATTACGCGGGTGCCCCGGGACGGGGACACCCTCGGAATCTCCTGGTCCGGCGCCCTGCAGCACGCGGTAAAGCACCTCCCCGAGCTGCCGCACAACGATATCGTCCAGCTCGCCGGTGCCCTGCGCACGGACGACACCACGGAGAAAGAGTCACCGCGCCTGTTCGCTGAGCTTCGCAGCCGCACCGCGTGGCCCCTGTGGGCGCCCCTCGTGGTCGACCAGGCCGCGGCCCTGAAGAAGTCTCCCGAGATCGACGTAGCGCTGAGACGGGCGGACTCGCTCGACGTCGCCGTGCTTGCCATCGGCGGGTGGTCGCCGGACACCTCGACCGTGTGGCCGCGTGTGAGCGAGGACCTGGCCTGGGCGGCGGCGCGGGCCGGAGAGGTGGCCGAGGTCTCCGGCCTCCTCCTTGACGAGTCCGGCCACGAGCTGGACACTCCAATCGCTGGGATGGTCGTCTCGGCAAGCGTCGCGCTCCAGCGCCTCCGGGCGGCTGGGCGGGATGACGCGCGCGTCGATGACCCGCGAGAACCTAGCGCGCTCCGCGGTGCTGTCCGTGGCGGACTCCCTGGCGGACTGCCTGGATATCCTGCGCGGCGTGGACGTGGTCCAGCGCGTCCTGCTGATCGGCGGAGGGGCGAAGTCCGAGGCGCTGTGCAGCGTTTACCCGGACACCCTCGGCATGCCCGTGACGGTGCTGGAGACCGGCGAGCACGTGGCGCTCGGCGCCGCCCGCCAGAAGGCGTGGGCCCCGGGCGAGTTCCCGCGGTGGTCACGCTCCGCCAGCCGGGAGCTGCGTCCCTCCGACGACGCCGGTGTGCGCGAGTTCCGCCGCCGCTACGGCCTGGTACGACGGGCCACGGAGGCCGAACTGACCTGAGCCACCGGTACCCGACGGCTCCCTGGAGGGGCGGGTGATCTGCTTCCGCGCCCCCTCGCCCCGGGTGCACCGCCGGGGCGTCTCACGTGCCCGGTTCTTTCGGCGCGGCCGTGACGTCAGCACTCGAAGCCCGTGCGGCCCGTGAACGCCAGCGCGGCTCGCAGGCGCTCCGCCTGGTGCTCGGGCATCGGGGGCAGGTCGTCGAGTGAGTACCACCCCACCTGGAGGGACTCGTCGTCCGCCACCCGCGCCTCGCCGGAGACGTAACTGCACAGGAACGTGTGGTCCAGGAACTGGCAGCGGTCCCCGTTGGGGAATTCGACGACGTCCCCGGCCTTGACCCGCACGAGGTCGTCCACCGTGACCTCCACGCCGGTCTCCTCGAGGCACTCGCGGCGCGCGGCGACCCCGGGGTCCTCCCCCGGTTCCACGATCCCGGTGATCAGTCCCCAGTTCCCGTTGTCCGCGCGCCGCCCCAGCAGCACCCGGCCCTCGTGCAGGACCACGGCGGTGCACCCGGGCACCCACAACAGGTCGTGATCGATCTTGCGGCGCAGGTGGGCGATGAACTCGGGAACGGGCACGGGTGTCTCCTCCTGGGTGGGTACGACTGCGCGGGCGGCGTTCACAGGAACGCCACGACACCCAAGCTTCCCACGATCATGAACGGCCCCAGGGGGATGCGACTGCTCGCCCGGGCGCGGCGCAGGATCAGCAGTACGGCGCAGAACAGCCCGGCCAGCACGAACGTGGCCGCGAGCGCGAGCACCGTATGGGTCACGGACGAGAATCCCGTGAGCAGCCCCAGGACCCCCGCGAGCCGCACGTCCCCCATTCCCATGCCGGCGGGGTTGATTAACCGCAGGGCCAGGAAGAGTCCTTTCATGATGAGCAGACCCCACAGCATCCACCACAGGCGCACGGTGTCGTGGGCGAGGACGGCGGAGGCGCCCAACAGGAGGGCGGTCACGGGATACAGCGGGCGCACCACCCGCCCCGGCAGGCGGTGGTATCGGATGTCGGTGGCGGCGAGCCACACTCCTGTGCATGCGAGCACCATGACGGCCAGGGCGCAGGCCACCGCGGCCAGCTGCGCGCCAACCGTGGCTTCCTGCAGGTGCGCCCCCACGAACCCCCCGATGCCCGCCGTGTCGGGCGGGATCATGGACTCATCCTAGACACCCCGCTGTGGTGTGGGTCACGGATTGCGAGCCGTGTGGAGAATGGGTTCGTAGACTGGGCCCATGATCGCTCCCTGGCAGAACAGGCCCGCCCGATCGACCGTGTCCGAGGAGTCCTTCGCCGCGCTGTGCCGGTCCTCCCCGTGGCGCTGGGACACGCTGCGGTTCACGCTGTACTGGGTGAGCGAGGATCCTGACGCCACGGCGCAGCCCGTGCGCGTGTGGTTGCGCCGGCCGTCCGATCTGCGCGTGGAGACGCTGCGGGGTGCACCGTTGTACACGAGCACGTCGCTGGAGCGTTCTCGGGACGACTTCTACGTCTCGGACACGTCCCGCTCCTGGTTACTGCCTCCCGCGCTCGTCTCACCGGTCTACGACGACGACGGTCTGGTGGCCCGCCGCCCGGAGGCCGCCTACGGTGACCCGATCTTCGGGGGTGGGCGTTGGCAGGCGATCCTGGACCCCGTGGAGTGCGTGGGCCCGGCGCCCACCCCGCCGTACCTCCCGGAGCAGCGCCCGTCATTGCTGTCCTCGGTGGTGGCCGGGGCGTTCGCCAAGCGCCGGGTGTGGTGCGCGACCGTGGAACCCACCGTGCGCTACCGCCCCGTGACCGCGAACCATCCGCTCGCCCCGGGCCCCACGCGCATCGCCGTGGACACCGCCACCGGGGTCTGCGTCTACTCCCACGTGCTCCGCGGGCCGTACGCGGGTCAGGGCCACCGACTCGTGATCGAAGCGGTGGACGAGTACCAGCTGGACGACCTGTTCACGCAGCAGGACTTCAACCTCACGGACGTCTCACGCCACGTCCCGTGGCCCGTGCTGCCCGCGTGAGCCGCCACCCCTGATCGGCGCCGGGCGGGTTCTCGGACGACCGCGCTCGTCACATGCGGAGGGCGCGCGGCCCGGTCGGACATGACGATGCCGCCACGGATTCGGGAGCGCCGCCGCGGGTTCGGACCTGACGACGCCGCCCTCCCGGGCCCGCGCGCCGTCGGGTCACACGTCCTGGCGCTCGAGCAGGTCGGTCACGAGTGCCGCGATGGGTGAACGCTCGGAGCGGGTAAGGCTCACGTGCCCGAACAGCCGCTGACCCTTGAGCGCCTCGACCACAGCCATGATGCCGTCGTGGCGGCCCACCCGCAGGTTGTCCCGCTGGGCCACGTCGTGGGTGAGCACCACCTTGGAATTCTGGCCGATCCGGGACAGTGCCGTGAGCAGCACGTTGCGTTCGAGCGACTGCGCCTCGTCCACGATGACCCACGCGTCGTGCAGGGAACGCCCGCGGATGTGGGTCAGGGGCAGGACCTCGAGCATCCCGCGCACCACGACGTCGTCCACGACCGCCGGTGAGACCACGGAGGACAGCGTGTCGAAGACCGCCTGACCCCACGGGTTCATCTTCTCCTCCTCGGTGCCGGGGAGGTAACCCAGGTCCTGACCACCCACCGCGTAGAGCGGACGGAACACCATGATCCGGCGGTGCTCCCGGCGTTCGAGCACGGCGTCGAGTCCGGCGCACAGCGCGAGAGCGGACTTGCCCGTTCCCGCGCGACCGCCCAGCGAGACGATGCCCACGGCGGGGTCGGTCAGCAGGTCGATGGCCAACCGCTGCTCGGCCGAGCGCCCCTGCACGCCGAACACGTCCCGGTCCGCGGCGACCAGGCGCGCCTGCCCGTCCGGTTCGGTCCGGGCGAGCGCACTGCCCGCGGACGAGCGCAGCACGAGCCCCGTGTTCACGGGCAGCTCCCGGGCGTCCGGCACTTCCGTGCGGCCCTCGGCGTAGAGGGCGGAGACGACGTCGTCCGCGACGTCCAGGTGCGCCACGCCCGTGTACGCGTCGTTACCGCCGATCCACTCGCCGCGGTACTCCTCCGGGGCGAGCCCCAGGGCGGAGGCCTTGAGCCGCATGGGCAGGTCCTTGGACACCACGCACACGTCGTGGCCCTCGCCGGAGAGGTTCGCGGTCACGCTGAGGATGCGCGAATCGTTGTCCCGCAGCCGGAAACTCTGGGGAAACACCGTGTCCGCGACGTGGTTGAGTTCCACCTGGAGGCACCCGCCGTCCGCGAGGTCCACGGGCCGGTCCAGGCCGCCGTGGGTCACCCGCAGGTCGTCCAGCAACCGCAGCGCCTTGCGCGCGAAGTACCCCAGTTCCGGGTCGTGGCGCTTGGCCTCGAGCTCGGTGATCACCACCACGGGCAGCACCACGCGGTGCTCGGCGAAGCGGAACACGGCGCGCGGGTCCGAGAGCAGCACGGACGTGTCGATCACGTACGTGCGCACACCGGCCGCGGGGCCGTCCTCCTCGAGCGCGCCGGATCGGACGGGGGTCACGGGGGTGTCGATGCTCATGGGGCCCTTTCCCTGCGGAGTCCTTGGCCGGTGTATCCGGCACCTCTCACGCTAGGGAGGTCGATCGAGGGCGGCGCGCCCCACCGGTGAACGCCGCATGAACATCCGCCACGGGCCCGTGAACGGGACGGGCCACGGAACCCGGTGGCGGGGTCGCGCAGCGGGCTGGGCACCCGCGTCACGGACGCGCGGGCCGGGCGCAGCGGCGTCGTCGCCCCCGTCCGTGAGAACCGGACCGATAGACCCGGCTCAGCCCCCGAAACGGCGTTGACGGCGCGCGTAATCGCGCAGCGCGCGCAGGAAGTCCACGCGGCGGAAGTCCGGCCACAGCGCTTCGCAGAAGTAGAACTCGCTGTATGCGGATTGCCACATGAGGAAGCCCGAGAGTCGCTGTTCCCCGGAGGTGCGGATCAGCAGGTCGGGATCGGGCTGGCCGCGGGTGTAGAGATGCGCGGAGATGTCCTCGACGCTGAGCTCCTGCGCGGTCTGCGCCAGGGACGCGCCGCGCGCCTCCGCGTCCGTGAGCACCTCGCGCACCGCGTCCACGATCTCCTGCCGCCCGCCGTAGCCCACGGCGATGTTCAGGTGCGGGCCGGGATTGTCCACCGTGCGCTGCGCACTGCACAGCAGTTGCTCCTGGAGCTTCTCCGGGAGGGTCGCCAGCGCGCCCACGGGCTGGATCCGGCAGATCCCCTCCTCCTGCAGCTCGCACATGAGGTTGGTGATGATCTCCAGCAGGGCCGTGAGCTCCTCGCGCGGGCGGTTGAGGTTCTCGGTGGAAAGGATGTAGAGGGTGACCACCTGGATGTCCAGCTCATGACACCAGCGCAGGAACTCCACGATCTTGCGGGCACCCGCCCGATGGCCCTCCTCCGTGGTGGCCCCGAACTGGCGCGCCCACCTGCGGTTGCCGTCCACGAGCACACCCACGTGATGCGGCAGCTCGTCCGACGTGAGGGTGCGCGCCAAACGGTGCTCGTAGAAGGAATACATGACACGGGGAAGTTTCACGGCGTCATTCCTCCCCTGGGTCGGCCCGGTCCACACGGATTCACACCCCTAAACTACCCGTAGGGCAGACCCATTCCAGTAGCACCCCCGAGCCCCGTGTCCGCGGGGCACCCACGAGAGGCAGTGGTATCCACCATGTCCGACGAACGCACCGAGAAACGCACCGTTGCCGGCCCCGTGACGATCGTGCGTCACACGCGTAACGGTCCCCTCACGGTGGAGAAGAAGCCGTCGTGGCGCGGTTGGATCCATGCCGGGTTCAGCCCCGTGGCCGCGGTGCTGGGCGTGGTGGCCATCATCGTGGCACCCACGGTGGAACTGCGGCTCGCGTGTCTCGTCTACACGATCACCGCGATCATGCTGTTCGGGACCTCGGCGGTCTACCACCGCTTCTACTGGGGCACCCGCATGAACGCGGTGCTGCGGCGGATGGACCATTCGAACATCGCCCTGATCATCGCGGGGACCTACACGCCCCTGGCCGTGAGCTTCCTCCCGGTGGAGGGCGCCACGCTCCTGCTGGGCGTCATCTGGGCCATCGGTGCACTGCTCGTGATCTTCCGCGTCTTCTGGATGGGCGCACCGCGCTGGCTCTACACGCCCCTCTACGTGATCATGGGGTGCCTGGCCCTGCTGTACCTCCCGGCGTTCTTCGCGGTGAACGTCCCCGCGACCGTCCTGCTGATCTGCGGCGGCGTCTTCTACATCGCCGGTGCGGTGTGTTACGCGACCAAGCGTCCCCGGTTGCTCCCCGCGACATTCAGCTTCCACGAGGTCTTCCACGCGTGCACGATCGGCGGATTCGTCTGTCATTACATCGCGATCATGCTCGCGATGTTCGCCGCATGAGCGCCACCTGAGCCCCGGTCGTCGGTCCGCCGGCGCTCGGTGCGCGGGGGCGTCCACGTCGCTCACGCGATGACGACGACGCCGCCGCGCGCCCCCACGCGCAATCCCTGCGCTCAGTCCCCGCGTACGGCCCCCGTGCGCAGCCCGTGCGCTCAGCCCCGCTCCTCGCGGATCCGCGTGACGAGCGCGGTCACGTCCGGCACGGAACGCACGGGCAGTTCGCAGCGCCCGTCCCGGCAGAGCCACACCGTGAAGCCGGGTTCCAACGCCGCCGGCACCCCGTACGGCGCCGAGTTTCCGTCCAGGACCAGGACGTCCAGCACCCGTGCCGCCCCGACCGCGTCGAGGGTCTCGCGCCACTGCTCGGCGTCCGCGTCCACGACCTGTAACAGGGCCGGCGGATGCGCATCCTCCAGCACCGCCGAGACCATGCCCCCGGCCGCCGTGGGGGCCTTGAGGACGACCCCTGTGGCGGGCGCGGTCACGGCGGCGACCACGTCCCGTGCTTCGCGCTCACCGATCGTCGGTTGCGACAGCTCCGTGAGCCATCGGGAGAGCACCGCGGAACTGGACGCGGCGACGTCGTCGAACGGCTCCGCGCGACCCGTGGAGCCGGCGGCCGCGAGCGTGGGGTCCACCTCGGCGGACTCGAGCAGGGTGGTCCCCCGCACGAACCGCTCCACGGCGACGTCGGCGAGCGCTCGGCTGCGCTCGTACCACGCGGTCTCGCCCGTGGCCCGGTACAGCGCGAGCAGTCCGGCGCCCAAGCGGGCGTAGTCCTCGAGCTGGCCCTCGTGCGGGTCCACGACGCCGCCGCGGGACGTCCGCACCACGCGTCCCGTCGCGGGGTCCCTGTGCTGGTCCCACACGAATTCGGCGGCCGTGGCGGCCAGCTCGATCCACTCGGGGTGCCCGAGCAGCACGCCCGCTTCCGCGAGTCCCGTGAGCGCCATGCCGTTCCAGGCCGCGACGATCTTGTCGTCGAGGTGGGGCGCGGTGCGCGTGATGCGCCGCTGCCACAGCTCCTGCCGCACGGACTCGTCCAGGATGCCGGTGACCGCACCCGCTTCGCCCCATGCCGCCGTGGCCGGTTCGGGGCGACCCCCGGCGGGGCTCCCGGCATGACCCGAGAACGTGTAGTACGCGCCCTCGCGCTCGGCGTGCGGCTCGTCCGGTGCGGGATCGCTGTCCGCGTCGAGGGATGCGGCGAACGCGCCCTCGGGGGTGATCATCTCCCGTTCGAGCCACTCGACCAGCAGCTCTGCGGCCCGGCGGTAACGGGCCGCGCGAGTGGCATCCGTGCCGGTACGTTCCAGCAGCGCCACGGTGCGGGCCAGCACACCGAGCAGCTGGGCGTTGTCGTAGAGCATCTTCTCGTAGTGGGGCAGGGACCAGTCCGGGGTCACCGAGTACCGGAAGAACCCACCGCCCACGTGATCCTGAAGGGCCCCCGTGACCATCGCGTCGAGCGTGGCGCACAACAGTTCGCGTGCGGTGCGGGCGTGCTGATGTGCGGCGTCGTCGTGGTCGGAAGCGGCGTGCGCGCTCACCGACGCGGGATCCCCAGCCGGGGCATCGCGGTGCGCGGTGCTCGCAATCCGCGTGAGCGCGTCAAGGGCGGGCGAGGGCGGGAACTTGGCGCCGGTGCCGAAACCCTCGTGAGCCGCATCCCGGGCGACCTCGAGGCCGTCGAGCCAGGCCCCCGTGAGCCGTTCCACGGCATCCTCGGCGGGCTCCCCACCCTCCACGCGCACCACGGAAGGGCCCGCGTCCGCGAGCATCCGGTCCACGAGTTCGGGGTGGCGGGACAGCGCGTCGTAGACCTGTTCGGCCCCGCGCAGCACCTCGTCACGGCGCTCGGTCCAGGCCTCGGTGACGGCACGCAGGACCTGCATGAAGGACGGCCGCCCCTGCACGGGCCGCGGCGGGTAGTACGTCCCGGCGTGGAACACCCGCCCCTGCGGGGTCAGGAACGCGGTCATGGGCCAGCCGCCCTGGCCCGTGAGCAGCTGCGTGGCGGCCATGTAGATCGAGTCCACGTCCGGGCGCTGCTCCCGGTCCACCTTCACCGCAACGAAGTGCTCGTTGACATAACGACCCACGTCCGGATCCTCGAAGGACTCGTGGGCCATCACGTGGCACCAGTGGCACGCGGCGTAGCCCACGGACAGCAGGACGGGCACCTCCCGCGCGCGGGCCTCCTCGAAGGCCTCGGGGCAGAACTCCCACCAGTCCACGGGGTTCTCCGCGTGCTGCAGCAGGTAGGGACTCGTGGAGTGGGCCAGACGATTGGACATACCCCACGGTCTCACACGGGAGCGGGGATGACAGCCCGGGGCTCACGGCTCGAAGGTCATGAGGCGCGGCTCTGTTCGTAGTCGTCCGCCGCAGCCGAGCCGCGCAGGTGCGGGACGCCGGGGCCGAGCCGCTCGGGCGCGAGACGCCGCGGCTATTCCGCTCCGGTGCGGGACCTGGGGGCCGTTCCGCTCCGGGACGCCGCGTCGACCGCGGTCAAGCGCGCGGCGGGCCGTCCTCGCCCACGCGAGGTGAGCGGGCGTCGTCGTCCCCGTCCGAGCGCACCGTGCGAGACGTACCGGACGGCGACACCGCGGCGTCGTGCTGCGCGTACCCGCCCACGTGATCCTCCGCGGCACGCTGCTCGGCGTACTGGGCGCGGTAGCGCAGTCGCCGGTTGCGGCGGTTGAAGTCCATCACGAGCAGCACCACGGCGGCGGCCAGCAAGAACGTCATGAGGAAGCCGACGAGGCCCGGCGAGACCTGGCTGGGGTCAAGCCCCGGGCGCAGGGTGTTCTCCGGACTCGGGGCCGGCGTCGCGGCGGTCAGGACAGTCAGCAGCGTGGGCACGGGAAGGCTCATTTCCGGGGGGTCGAGGCGGCGTCGGTCACGCCCGCGAACAGATCCGTCTCGGGCAGCGACGTCTCCACGCGGGACTCCGCGAGCGTGTAGTCCTCCCACGGCCACACCTCGGCCTGGGTCTCGGCGGAGACCGCGAAGAACAGGCCTTTGGGGTCCACCTGGGTCCGGTGGCTGCTCAGGGCCGCGTCCCGGGCGGGGAACTGGTGGGCGCACTCGATCTTGGTGGTGGTCTCGTGCCGCGGCATGGGCGGACGGTGACCCTCCGGGTCCGACTCCTGGATCGCGGCGATGCGCTGGGCGTACGGGGACTGCAGTCCGCGGGCCTCGAGGGCCTCGTGCAGCGCGATGAACCGCTCCACGTTGAACGCGCGGTCGTAGTACAGCTTGGACGGGGTCCACGGCTCACCCGTCCCGGGGTACGCCTGCGGGTCCCCCGCGCGCTGGTACGCCTCCATGGCCACGTTGTGGGTCTGGATGTGGTCCGGGTGCGGGTAACCGCCGTTCTCGTCGTAGCTCAGGATCACGTGCGGTCGGAATTCACGCACCAGCTGCACCACGGGGGCCGCGGCACGTTCGAGCGGTTGCAAGGCGAAGCAGCCCCACGGCAGCGGGGGCAGCGGGTCACCCTCGGGCAGGCCGGAGTCCGTGAACCCGATCCACCGGTGCTCCACGCCCAGGGCCTGCGCGGCGGCGGCCATCTCGTGACGACGCAGCCCGGGCAGGTCACGCTCGGCCCAGACGTCCCCCTCCATCTCGGCGTTGAGGATCGAGCCGCGCTCGCCACCGGTGCACGTGGCCACCATGACGCGCGCGCCCAGCTGGGCGTAATGTGCCATGGTCGCGGCACCCTTGCTGGACTCGTCGTCCGGGTGGGCGTGGATGGCCAACAATCGAAGCTGTGAATAATCCGTCACTGAACGGATGCCTCCAAGACGTCATCGCGGGAAAAATGCAATCCCCGGTATCTTACGCCGCTCGTGCCGCCGGGGCTGTCTTGCCCATCACGGCTGCCGCGTACATCGCAGCCACCGCACACCGCATGGCGACCGGCCTCCCAGAAACCGCACACGCGCGCTGGGTACAGTGGACGCCATGAGTTCTGCGACGCCCCGGCCTACCTCCCGGCCGGAGACGGGCGCCACTGCCCCCGGCACCTCCGCGACCCAGCGGGCGCTTGCACAGCGCTACGGGACCGGACACCGCGCCGTCGCCCGCTCCCCCCGCCGCGGGCCCGGCACCCGTGGCTGGATGCTGATCGCGGCCGCGGCCACACTGGTGGCGGCACTGTTCGTGGTGTGGATCGTGTGGGGCAACTCCCAGCGCCCGGTGTTCAAGGATGTGAGCTTCCAGATCACGGACTCCGGGCACGTGTACGCGGACTTCGACCTCACCAAGGACCCGGAGCAGACCGTCACGTGTGCGGTGCAGGCCCTCAACGAGCAGTACGCCGTGGTGGGCTGGACCGAGGTCACGATCGGCCACGTCCCGGACGACCAGCTCAACGGCCGCACGAGCACCCACCGGGTGCCGCTGCGCACCACGAACCTGGCCACCACGGCGGGGGTCGACTCGTGCTGGGAGACATCCGGCTGATCCTTCCGCGCGGTTGCACGCCGGCCGGAACCCGCCGGGAACCATGACGTCGGATGGCATGACCCACCGGGCTGCCACCCGCGCTTTGGGCCGTGGGCACGGACTCCACTAGACTGGACGGAGATCACATCCCCGACCCGGACGCGCTGGGCCACTCGGCTCGCCCCGGGGCGGGGTTTTTCACACGTGTCCGTCAGGGCGACGGACACCAGAGAACGGAGGCACCGTGCCTACTAATGAGGGAGCCTGGCTCACCCAGGAAGCCTACGACCGGCTCAAGAAGGAGCTCGACCACATCGCCGGGCCCTACCGCCAGGAGATCGTGGACCGGATCGAACAGGCGCGTTCCGAGGGTGATCTGAAGGAGAACGGCGGCTACCACGCCGCGCGTGAGGAGCAGGGCAAGAACGAGGGCCGGATCGCCCAGTTGACCCAGCTGCTCGAGAACGCCCAGGTGGGCGAGGCCCCCGCGGACGACGGCGTGATCGAGGCCGGCATGGTCGTGACCGCGGAGATCGCGGGCGACGAGATGACCTTCCTCATGGGTTCCCGCGAGGTCGCCGAGGACCTCACCGGCGGTTCGGACCTCGAGGTCTTCTCCGAGCGCTCCCCCATGGGTGCCGCGATCAACGGCCACAAGGTCGGCGAGACCGTGAGCTACAAGGCCCCCAACGGCAAGGACATCACGGTGAAGATCCTCAAGGCCAAGCCCTTCAGCCGCTGATCGACCCCGGTTCATCACGAAGGCCACCTCGCGCGTGCGAGGTGGCCTTCGTCGTGCGCGGCCCGACACAGCCCAGAAGGCGTGTGCAGCCCGACACGGTCCAGGAGGCACCCGGGTGCGGCCCGTAGGATCGAAGGACGCCCCGTCGAGCCCCGCTAGGAGTTTTCCTCGTGGTCACACACTGGAACCGGACCCCCAATTCGTGGACGGTCCCACTGATCATCCTCACCGCGCTGCTGGGGGTCGCCGCGATCGTCGTGCACTTCCTGGGTCAGAACAACCCCGCGCTGAACGCGACCGGCGGCCTGCGCAACATTCTGTGGTTCGCCACCTTCGTGGCCGCGTTCATCACGTACTTCACGGCCCGCCGCGGACGACGCCGCTGACGCACCCACAGCGCGCGGGTCACCTCCCGCTCAATGCACCACCACGGGACGGTAGCCGTGGGACTCCAGGGCGTCGATCACATGATCGCAGTGCCCGTGGCCCTTGGTCTCCATGTCGATCGTGATGGAGACGTCCCCCATGGACAGCGAACCTCCGATCCGGGTGTGGTTCACGCCGGTCACGTTGGCGTCCATGTCCGCGATGATCTGTGAGATCTGGGCGAGCTCACCCGGACGGTCGGTGAGCATCATCTTGATGGTCATGTAGCGCCCCGCCGCGGAGAGACCCCGCTGGATCACCTTGAGCATGAGCATGGGATCGATGTTGCCGCCCGAGAGCAGCACGACCGTGGTCCCCAGATCCGGGTACTCGCGCTTGAGAGCACCCTCGAGGATCGCGGCCACCCCCACGGCACCGGCGGGTTCCACGACCATCTTGTTGCGCTCGAGCATGAAGATCAGCGCCTGGGCGAGCGAGTCCTCGGAGACCGTCACGACGTCGTCCGCGAGGTGACGGATCACGTTGAACGGCAACTGTCCGGGCCGACCCACGGCGATGCCATCCGCGATCGTGGAGACCTTGGACAGCGTGACGATCGCGTCCCCCGCGAGCGAGGGCGGGTAGGCCGCGGCGTTCTCCGCCTGCACGCCGATGACCCGGATGTCCTTGCCCTGCTCCTGGGCCTTGGCCTTCAGTGCCACGGACACTCCCGCGAGCAGTCCTCCCCCGCCCACACCGGCGATCACGGTGTCCACGGTGGGCAGCTCGTCGAGGATCTCGAGACCCAGGGTGCCCTGGCCGGCGATGATGTCCGGGTGGTCGAACGGGTGGACGAACACCGCGCCGGTCTCGTCCGCGTAGCGCTGGGCCTCCGCGAGCGCCTGGTCCACGTTGGACCCGTGCAGCACGACCTCCGCACCGTGGTCCTGGGTGGCCGCGATCTTGGGCAGCGCCGCCCCGCGGGGCATGTAGATCCGCGCCGTGATCCCCAGTTTCGCCGCCGCGAGCGCCACACCCTGGGCGTGGTTGCCCGCCGACGCCGCCACGACGCCCCGGCGCTTCTCCTCGTCCGAGAGCTGGGCCATGCGCACGTACGCGCCGCGAACCTTGAACGATCCCGCGCGCTGGAGGTTCTCGCACTTGAGGTACACCTCGGAACCGAGCATGCGGGACAGCGCGCGCGAGTGCGCGAGCGGCGTCGTCTCGATCACCCCGTCCAGCAACTGCGCGGCGTGGCGGACGTCGGCCACCGAGACGGGCAAATCAGTGAGACCCACAGAGAACTTCTTTCGTGGTAGTCGGCCGTTGCGGCTCGTTCGAACCGCGCGAACCCGGGGTGGATCACGACCTCGAGGGTTGGCGCGGACACACAGAACGCGGCGTCCGGGGTGAGGACGCCGCGTTTCATGGTATTACGCCGTGCGGGACTAGACGTTCCGGGAGTCCCCCGAGCCCACTTCGTCGGACTCGATCGTGGCGTCGTGCTTGGTCTCCTTCTTGTGCTTCTCCTCGCGCTTCTTCTCCTCGTTCTCACGCTCACGGTGGCGCTTGCCGCGGAAGCGCTGGAGCTGCGCCATGATCTGTTCGCGCGTGAGGTCCTGCTTCTTGGCTGCCTTCTTGATCTCCCACGGGTACATGAAGGGCTGCCATGCGATCTCCTCGTCCCGCTCCCAGGCGCGGCTGCCGAGGTAGCGGATGATCGTGTTGAGCATGGCCATCAGGGGCACGGCGAACAGCGCACCGGCGATCCCGAAGAGCACGCTACCGGCGGCCACCGCCAGGAACACGGCCACGGGGTGCAGGGCCACGGCCTTGCCCATCACGAGCGGCTGCAGGACGTTGGACTCGACCTGCTGGACGAGCAGCACCACACCGAGCATGGCGAGCGCGATACCGGGCCCGATCGCCACGAGGGCCACCAGGACGGCCACCGCACCGGTCAGCACGGCACCCACGATGGGGATGAAGGACGCCAGGAACACCAACACACCGATCGGCAGCGCCAGCGGCACACCCAGCAGGAACGCACCAAGCCCGATACCCACGGCGTCCACGAACGCCACGAACACCTGGATGCGCACGTACTGCGCGAGCGAGATCCAGCCCTTGCGCCCGGCACCGTTCACGGCGGGGCGGGCGCGGCGGGGGAACAGTTTGACCAGGAACAGCCAGATGTTCTCGCCGTCCATGAGGAAGAACAGCAGGACGAACAGCATGATGATCATGCCCGTGACGATGCTGGTCGCCGTGGAGCCGAAGGTCATCGCGCCGGAGAGGATGGCGTCCGAGTTGCGCTGCAGCGTGGCCCCGATGTCCGAGAGCCACTGGTTGATGTTGTCCGTGGAGATGTTGAGGGGGCTGTCCTCCAGCATTCCGATCAACTGCTGGAAACCGGCCACCGCGCTGTCGGAGAGCTGTGCGAAACCGGCGATCATCTGCTGACCCGCGAGCACCAACAGGCCCAGGACCCCCAGGATCAGTCCGAGCTCCACGGTGATCGCGGCCAGCGCGGACGGGAAGTGCTTGGAGCGCAGCCAGCGGACGGCCGGCGAGAGCAACCCCGCGAGCAGCGCGGCCAACAGCACCGGGATGAACACGGTGGTCACGTGGCTCAGCAGCCACCCCACCACACCCACACCGGCGATGATGAGCAAGATCCGCCACGACCACGCGGCCGCGATCCGGACCGGGGTCGTGACCATGGTCTGCGCGTCAGGGACGTTGGGCCCCGTGGAGGGGGGCGACGCGCCGTCGTGCTGGGTGACGAGTTCGGAGGATGTGTCGGACTGGGGACGTTTGACCACGGGGTTCGGGGATGAGCCCGCGTGGGACGTCGTAACACTGGATGACATGCCCTTATCATGACACCATCGCGCAACGTGCTGATACCGGCGTGCGGGGCCGAGGGTGACAAAATGGGCGTCATGTCCACCACACTGCTGCGCGTCCTGTCCCAACGCCGCCCCGCGAGCGTCCTGACACAGGAGGCCCCGCGGCGTGAGGAGCTCGAGGCCGTCCTGCGGGCCGCCGCCGGCGCCAAGTACGACGAGCGCCCCACGGGTTGGCGCGTGGTTGCGACGAGCGGGCAGGCCGCGTCCCTGCTGGCCGCGGCCATGGCGGGCCTCACGTCCGTCCCCGCCCTCTCGGGCCCCGTCCCCCGGTTGAAGGGTCGCAAGATCCGGGTCCTGGCCGCGTATCGCGGGAGCCTGCAGTGGGCGTCCCGGGGCGGGGTGGCCCTGGCCATCATCTTCCGCCACCACCCGGAACTGCCGCAGTCCAAGAAGGACCAGCGCGGGGACGTGTACGCCGCCCGCGGGATCCTCGAAGCCGCGTTCTACGCGCAGGGATGGGCCACCGTCTGGTCCCATCGCGAGCCCTACGACCGGGACGTGGTGCGCGAGTTCTACGGTCTGGACGAGCACGAGGAGATCCTGGGCTGGCTGTTCGTGGGACGAGCCGCGAGCAATAACATCCCCGCCCGCGCGATCAACCTGCCCCCGCGCGAACTCGAGATCCGCTACATGTGAACGATCCCCACAACGCGAGAAGCGGCGACCCACTGGGCCGCCGCTTCTCATTCCGGCGTACGTCACCGGGCCCTGAGGGCCCCGAGCGACGCGCGGGGATGGGAGTCAGTCGCTCATGGAGCGGATGATCGAGAGCACGCGCAGGATCTCCACGTAGGCCCAGATCAGGGTCACGGTCAGCCCGAACGCCGCGGACCATGCCGCCTTCTTGGGGATACCGCGCTTGACGCCGTCGCTGATGTTCTCGAAGTCGAGCACGAAGCTGTAGACGGCCAGCAGGATGGCGATCGCGCCCACGAACAGCCCCAGCGGGATGCCGAAGATCGTGGCGTCGTAGCGCATGTTGTAGCCGCCCAGCAGGCTCGTGCCCAGGTTCACCAGGGCGAACAGGGCGTAGGCCAGCAGTGCGACCATGAAGAACTTGGTCACGCGCGGGGAGGAGCGCAGCACGCCCACCTTGTAGAGCACCAGCACGGAGACGAACACCGCCAGGGTGCCGATCACCGCCTGGACCACGATGCCCGGGTAGGCGCCCTCGAACATGCGGGAGATGCCACCCAGGAACAGGCCCTCGGCGAGCGCGTAGAGCGTGATCAACAGCGGGCTGGGCTCACGTTTGAACGCGTTGACCAGACCCAGCACGAGACCCACGATGGCGCCCGGCAGCGCGAGCACCGGGGCGACCCAACCCACCACGGCCGTGACGATTACGCAACCGAGCACGAGCGAGGTGCGCATGACGACGTCGTCGTAGCTCATGCGTCCGGTGCGGTCCGGACCCGCGGCGGGCGCGTTGTAGAGGTTTTCCAGGTTCTCGGGTGAGTAACGGGGGTCGCGGGAGATATCCGGGGTGGTCGCGGTGCCGTTCTTCTTGTTGAAGTCGCGTAGCAGTGGGTTTCCGCCGGCCATGGGACGTCCTTTCGAGGCGTGGGCGAGCTGTTCGTTCAGCCTAACATTGACGCGTCACAGGAACCTGGGAGTTTGTGCTGAGCGAACAGGGCCCCCGCGGGTGCGGAATCGGTGCCCCCACTGGGACTCGAACCCAGACTGAGCGGATTTTAAGTCCGCTGCCTCTGCCGATTGGGCTATGGGGGCGTGACCGAGCCGGTGAGTCCGCGCGGGTGCGCGGGCCCACCGGCTCGGTGCGATGGAGTGTTACAGGCTCGCCTTCTCGGCCGGGACGTCCGCGCCCGCGGCCTTCTGGAAGGCACGGCGGGGGTCCCGCAGGTGACGCAGCGGAGTGGTGTCACGGCCGAAGAGCAGGTTCACGCCCCACTCCGTGAACACCCGCACCTTGCGCTCCACCGTGGGGATCGCGTACCCGTGGTAGAGGCGGTGCATGGCCCACGCCGGCAGACCGCCGAGGTCGATACCGCGGATGGTGGCGGCACCCTTGTACAGACCCAGACCCGCCACGGACCCGAGGTTCTCGTGGTAGTAGTCCTCGAGCGGCTCGCCCTTGTGCGCGGCCATGATGTTCTTGGCCATGGTCGCGGCCTGACGCACGGCGTGCTGCGCGTTGGGAACGCAGAACCCGCCGGGGCCGGCGCCCGTGAGATCCGGGACGGCGGCGATGTCACCGGCGGCCCAGGCACCCTCGAAGGGCCCGTCGTCGCCGGTCACGCGCAGGTCCGCGCCCACGCGCACGCGTCCGCGGTCGTCGATGGGCAGGTCGCTGTTCTTGGCGAAGGACGCAGCCTGCACGCCGGCCGTCCAGATCAGGGTGTCCGTGGCCATCTCGCCGGCCGGGGACTTGTCCTGCATATTAATGAGCTTGACCAGGTCACCGTCCACCTCGGACAGGGACGTGTTCAGCAGCACCTCGATGCCGCGGGCGCGCATCTCGGCCACGACCTTCTCGGCACGGTCCTCGGAGACCTCGGGCATGATCCGGCCCATGGCCTCGACCAGCACGAAGCGCAGGTCCGAGACCTTCAGGAGGTCGTTGCGCTGCACGGCCGAACGCGCCATGTCCTCGAGCTCGGCGATGGTCTCGGAACCGGCGTAGCCGCCGCCCACCACGATGAAGGTCAGCGCCTTGCGCTTCTCGTCCTCGTCGTTGGTGAGGGAAGCCACCTCGATGCGCTCGAGCACCCAGTTGCGCACGGACACGGCCTCTTCGATGGTCTTCATGCCGATGGCCTTGTCCGCGAGCCCCGGGATGGGGAACGTGCGGGTGTTGGAACCGCCGGCGAGCACGATCTCGTCGTACGTGAGCTCGAACTCGGGGCCCTCGTCGATGCCGTGGACGGTGACCGTACGGTTGGCATGGTCGATGCTCTCCACGCGGCCGGTGATCAACTCGCAGTCGCCCAGGTGCTGACGGTGCGGGATCACGGCGGAGCGCGCCTCGATGTTGCCGGCCGAGACCTCGGGCAGGAACGGGAGGTAGGTCATGTACGGGTTCGGGTCCACCACCGTGACCACGCCGCCGGACTCCTTAATGCGGGTCTGCAGCTTCTGCGCCAGTGTGAAACCGACGTAACCGCCACCCACGATGAGAAGGCGCGGACGGTCCTTAGCAAGTTGATTGAAAGCCATACCCGAAAGCTTACTCACCGTGGCACGGTTTTGCCGACGCGGTGTCAGCGGCCCGGTGAGCTGATCGTGAAATCAGCGCGAGAGCCTGCGGATGTGCAGGACCGCGGCCACGGTGAGGCCCGCGACGATCACCCCGAAGCTGACGAGGATCACCACGGGTAGCGCGCCGGTCTCGTTGAGGGGTGCCTGCGCCACGGGTGGGGTGGCCTCCCCGGTCACCTGCCGCGTGTCCGGCGCGGGCGGGGTCGGGGAGCTGCTCGGGGTGGGTGTCTGCGAGGGCGGGCGGTTCTGCGCAATCCATTGCCGCACGCTGCCCAGGGGATTGATGTCGGAGATCCGGACGTCGTCCTCTACGGCCGCGCGCACATCCAGGATCCCATACCCGTAGAGCGGGTCCTTGCCCTGCGCCCCCGCGTCGTGCGCGGTGTCCACGATCCGCTGGGCGATCCCAGCCGCCGTGAGGTCGGGGTGCTTCTGCTTGATCAGCGCCGCGGTCCCGGCCACGAGGGGCACGGTGGCGGAGGTCCCGGACCACCGGGCGTAGCCGTCCCCCGGGATCGCACCCACCATCTCCTCGCTGGGCCCGGCCACCGCGATCGAGATGCCCTGGGAGGACGAGTCCCAACTCGCCGTGCGCGACCGGTCCACGCCGCCCACGGACAGCACCCCCGGAATCGTGGCGGGCGCCCCCACCTGGTTGAGCCCCGATCCCCGGTTGCCCGCCGCCGCGACCACGAGAACGCCCTTCTCCTCCGCGTACGCGAACGCCGAGTCCCATGCGGGGGGCCAGCCCGTGGCGTTCGAGCCCAGGGACATGTTGATTACGTTCGCGCCGTGGTCCACGGCCCAGCGCACGGCGTCCGGGATCTGTTCGTCGATGTCGCGGGCGCCGGGGTGTTCGCTGCCCACCCACAGGGACACGGGCAGGATCTCCGCCTCCGGGGCCACTCCGATGATGCCCCGCGTGCCACCCGGACCGTCCGGGTTCTCGGGCCCGTGACCGCGTCCCGCGGCGAGCGAGGCCACCAGCGTCCCGTGTTCGGGTTCCGCGCCCAGGCCCTCCTGACCGTTCGCGCCGCCCACGCCCGAGACGTCCGTCCCCTCACCGGCCGCGCCCCGCAGATCCTGGTGGGAGCCGTCCACGCCGGTGTCGATCACGGCGATCTTCACGCCTTTGCCGGTCGCGGACTTCCACGCGTCCCGCACGCCGTAGTCGTCCAGCCAGTACTCCTCCTGGCGCACGTCCACCGGCTCCACGGGGACCTTGCCGTTCGGGGGCGGTGCCACGGGGGTCTCCACGGGCACCGACGGCGCGGGCATGGGTTCCACGGCGAGCGCCGGGGCGACACCGGTCCCGCCGAGCAATAGGCCCACCGCGGCGAGTGACAGCGCACCGCGTGTTCTCAGCCGTCCCATGACCCCTCTGCTTTCCCGCGCTGCACGCGCGTTCCCGACCGCTCCCGGCGGTCGACGTACCGGACCCCCCGCCCGGCGTCACGACGACGTCGCCCGCTGACCCGTCCGCTCCGGGCCCCCTACGTTCCGGGCCCGTCCACACCGGGTGCCGGCGCGGGCGTCCGCTCCCCCGCGCGCCCGCAGGTGGTGTGCCGGGGTGCGACGGCGACCGGCCCGTGATCTCAGGCCGCGAGGGACAGGGCGATTCCGTCCAAAATATCGTGTTCGCTCGCGGTCACGGTGCTGACGCGCCCGTTGGTCGCGTCCGAGACACGTTCGATGATCCGGCGCCACACGAGCGCACCCGCCCCGATGACGTCCACGCGACCCTCGTGCATGAACCCGAGCTCGGCGCGTTCCTCCCGCGTCATCCCGGTCAGTTCCCGGCACGCCCGGATAACGACGTCGCTGTCCAGGACGCTGCCGTTGATCCGGTCCTCGTCGTAGCGGTTCAGGCCCATGGCCATGGCACTGACCGTGGTGACCGTCCCGGCGACACCCACGAGCCGGGTGGTCAGTTCGAGCGGTACGGTGCGGGCCACGGTGTCCATGGCCTCGTCCACGTCCCGCAGCACGAGGCGTTGCTGTTCCTCGGTGGGTGGGTTGGACCCCAGGTGGCGTTCGGTCATGCGCACGCACCCCACGTCGACGCTGCGGGCGGCGATCACGTGCTCGGGGGAACCCAGGACGCACTCGGTGGAACCGCCGCCCAGGTCCACCACGAGCACGCGGTCCTCCGGGGTCAGTCCCGCGGCCGCGTTGAGGGCGCCGCGGAAGGACAGGGCCGCTTCCTCGTCACCGCTCACGACCTCCGGGGTCACCCCCAGGCGGGATGTGATCCCGTCCACGAAGACCTGCCGGTTGCCGGCGTCGCGCGTGGCGGACGTGGCCACGAACCGGACGGCGTCCACCTTGTGCTTGGTGATGAGCCGGGCGTATTCCTCCACGGCGGCGAAGGTCCGCTCCAGGGCGGCCTCGGCGAGCCAACCGGTGGCGTCCACGCCCTGGCCCAGGCGCACGATGCGCATCTCGCGCACCCTGTCCTTGAGCTCGAGGTGACCGTCCTTGTCCTTCACGTCAGCGATGAGCAGACGGATGGAGTTCGTACCGCAGTCGATGGCCGCAACGCGCATGGGTGATGGATCCTCGGTTCGGTGGAAGCGTGCCGGTTGACCGGCCCGCCACCAATTTACCCGCGTCGCGGGGCACTTCCGCCCCCTCCCCCGTAAATCACCTGCGCAGCCCGTGACCCGCGATCCGAGGAGCCGATGTGTTCGAGATCCTGCTCACCGCGGTCTTCGTGGTGCTCCTGGTCAATGTCGTGGTCGCGTTCGTGGTCACGGCCCGCCCCCCGTCACCGACCGCTGGCTGTTGTCGCTGCTGCTGAGCGGTACCACCGGCGCCGCGCTCGTGGCGCTGCTGACCGTGCTGCTGGGCCCGCGGCGTCGTCGCGATTCCCGGACGTGGCCGTGGTGCTGATCGGGCTGGCCTCGCTCACGGCCGTCGTCCGAATGACCGCGGCGCGCACCCCCGGTGCCGCTCGGGGCGCGAGGACGAGCCCCGCGCCGCTTGGAGGCGGTGACGGCGCATGATCACCGGCCTCAGCGCCGTCCTGATCGTGTGCGGAGTGTTGTTCTTCACCGCGGGCACGGCAGCGCTCATCCGGTTCCCGGACATACGCAGTCAACTGCACGTGCTCACCAAGGCGGACAACCTGGGCCCGGGACTCATCATGGTCGGCGCCGCCGTGTACCTGGGGAGCTGGTCCAGCGCGGCGTTGCTCGCGATCGCGTGGGTGCTCATCCTCGGCCAGGCGTCCGTCTCGGCGCACGCCCTGACCGCACTGGGGCCACGGAGCACGACGTCGCTCGCACCCTTGACGGCCCCGGCGCCTCCCCCGCGGTGGGCGAAATGGGGTTCCGCGCGCACGGCAGATGAGCCCAGCGCGCCCGGCACCGCGGACCCGAGGCGGCCCGCCCCGTGACCGAACTCATCGCCCTCGACGTGGCCCTCGGCGTCGCCGTGCTCGCGACCACCGCGGCCACCGTGCTCCCCCGTGCGCAGCGTGCAGGCCATGTCCTTCCTGGGTCTGGGGGGTGCTCATGATCCTCGTGTGGCTGCGGCTGAGCAGCTCGGACTCCGGCGGTGCGTTTCAGTCCGGGGCTGTGCTGGCAGGCGCGCTCATCCTGCTGCGCAGCGCCGGGGTGCCCCTGGACCGGCTGACCGGCCGGTGGCTACGGCCCCTGCTGATCGTGGGCATGATCGGTTTCATCCTGACCGGAACGCTGATTGTCTCGCTCGGTAACGCGCGGCTGGGGTGGTCCCCGGAATGGTCCTTCGCGGCCATGCTCACCGTGGAGATCGCGCTGACCGCCGGGATCGTGCGCGTGGTGGACGACGTGTACGGGATCAACGTGGCCTCGGAACTGGGCGTGCTCACCCCGTTGCTGATCGTCGCGTGCTTCACCATCCTGTACGGCTCCTACCAGGCCCTGCGTCAGGAGGACCTCAAGAAGCGGCTCGCGTACTCCACCGTCTCGCAGGTGAGCTACGTGGTGGTCGGGATCTCCCTGGTCACGCTCGCGGGCACCACGGGCGGTGTGGTGCACCTGGTGCACCAGGGACTCATGAAGATCACCCTGTTCTTCTGCGCGGGACTGTTCGCCGAGGTCCTGGGCATCACCAAGCTCTCGCAGATGCACGGTCTGGGTCGGCGCATGCCGTGGACCTCCGCGGCCTTCACCGTGGGCGCTTTCGGCATGATCGGTCTGCCCGTGACCGCCGGTTTCGTGTCCAAGTGGATGCTGGGCCTGGGTGCCCTGGAGTCGGAACACCCCTGGGTCGTGGGCGTGCTGATCACCTCGTCTCTGCTCAACGCCATGTATTTCCTGCCGGCGGTCTACCACATGTGGTTCCGCGACCCCGCTGACCAGGATGCTTCCCCTGCGACGGCCGGGGACGACTCGGCTGCGGGGTCCGAAACCAGCACCGCGGGGCCCGAGGACAGTTTGGCGACACCGTCCGAGGACGGCACCCCGGTGGCGTCGGACAGCAGCACCGCGACGTCCGGCGGCAGCACGGCCGCGCAGCCCGGTGCGACCGTCGTGATGCGGGAACCGGCCAGCCTGCTGGTGCCCACCGTGATCACCGCGGCCGCGTCCGTGTTCGTGGGTCTCGCGGCATCGCTCGAGTTCGCTCCGCTGCAGATCGCCCGCCAGGTCGCAGAGGGGGTGCTCGGCTGATGCTCTTCGCCCTCACGTTCCTGGTCCCGATCGCGGTGGTCGCCGTCGTGGTGCTCGCGGGAGTGCTCCCGGCACAGCGCGCGGCGCCCGTGCGCCGCGGCGCCGCCCTCTGTGCCCCACTGGCCGCGGTGCCGGCCGGGCTGCTGGCGGTGTTCGGTGGCGGCGAGTCCGTGGACGTCCCGTGGTTGTTGTTCGGCACCCGCTTCTCAGTGGACGCCGTGGCCCGGCCCCTGTTGTCGATCGCCGCGCTGCTGTACGGCGGGTCCCTGCTGGCCCTGACGTAGCTCAAACTGCGCCACACCGAACGGCACCACGGTGCGCTCACCGCCTTCATGCTCTTGTCCTTCGTGGGCAACATCGGCACGTACCTGGCCGCCGTCGCTGGCGCCCCGCTGACCCCGGACGCGTTCGACACGCACGTGTCCAAGGAAGCCGTATCGCCCATCTCCGTGCTGGGAGTGGGCCTGGACTCGATCCTGCCGCTCGTGGCCACCGGTTCCACCCTGCTGCTCATGCGGTTCACATGGCTGGTATGGACGGCGGAGCGCGATCCGCGCCGCAGGCCCGACGGCGAATTGGTCTCGTGGTTGCTCGTGGCCGCGGCGGGCATCGTGGTGCCGTGGCACGGGGGCTGGGGGTCGTTCTGGACCGCGGCCGCGCGCACGTAGCTCCGGCGCGCGGCGGGGACGCTCACGTTGCTCGGGTGGTTCTTGTGGCAGTCCGCGCGCGGCGGTGTGGACGTGGCGCTGCGCGCCGTGGACCCCGACCCGAAACTCTGACCAGCGAACGCGCCACCGCCCATGCCCGCGGTGGTCACGGCACACGCATGATCGCGCATGAGTGATCGGGGCAGTCATGATCGGACCGCCCCTCGGGAACGTCACCCCACCGGGGCGAACGCCGTACGAGGGTCAGTCCGCGCTGCGCCACGCGGGATCGCATGCGCAGCGGTCCCGGGTCCAGGTGTCGGAGATCAGCTCGAGGGTCTCGTCCCCCAGGGGGTTCACCCCGGGACCGGCCGCAAGGCTGTGGCCCACGAGCACGTGCAGGCACTTCACACGCGTGGGCATGCCGCCCGCGGAGATCCCCTCTATCTCCGGGACGTCGCCGATCCCCGCTTCCTCCCCGATCCGACGCCGCTGCTCCAGGTAGTGCTCGTGCGCGGCCCGGTACTGCTCGGCGAGTTCCGGGTCCTCGGTGATCCGGTCCGACATGCCGTGCATGGTGCCCTCGGCCTCGAGCCGGGACACCGCGGACGTGATGACCGGATGCGTGAGATAGAAGACCGTGGGGAAAGGGGAACCGTTGCTCAATCGGGGGGCCGTGGCCACGACCAGCGGGTTCCCGCACACGCAGCGCGCGGCGATCTCCACGACGTCCCGCGCGGGCCGACCCAGCTGGTGTCCCACCACGGTGCGGTCCTGATCGGTCACGGACGGGCGGTGTTCATGGGCCGCTGCGGTCACTGATTGCCACTTCCTCGGGTCTGCGGTTCAAGGGTGATCTGTTCGGGCGGGTACGCGGAGTCCACCACGGACTGCCACAGCCCGTCCGCCCACGCGGGCTTGCCGGCCTCGACCTGCTCGGCGGAGGACTCGACGCTCTGGCGCACGCCCGGTTGCGCGCCGAGCACCAGGTAGGCGTTCTCCCCCGGCATCACGTAGGACATCCGCTCACGCGCTTGTTGCTCCACGTAGGAGTCGTCCGCCCACAGTTGTTCCTCGTGCTTGAGCTGCTGTTGTCGCTCTTGTTCGTGGGCGATGCTCTGCTGCAGCGCGGAGATCTGCGCGCGCTGGTCGAAGAAGATCTTGGTGGTGGGCGCGGCCAGGAACACGATGAGCGTGGCCACCACGATCAGGGCCACGAGGCGCCCGTTGAACGAGTGGGCGGGTGTGGGGGCCGCGAGCGTCGACGAGCCGCCAGCGCTGTCCTGGGAGGGGGTGTCCCTCAGCGAGTCCCGTTTCGCGGACCGTTGCGTATCCCGCGGAGGGTTGCGCCGAGCGTCCCGCGAGCGCCCGCCGCGCGGTTCGCGCGGGGTGTCGTCAGCGGGTTCGGGGCCCATACGGGGGATCCGCGGGCGGGGTCCGACCATGGGTGCCTCCCGGGTGACGTGGGTGGTTCGTGCTCGGTCAGTCTACCCGCAGCACGACGCCGCCCGGCCCCGGGAACGGGGCGAGCGGCGTCGTCGTCAGGGAACCCACGGCGGCACGGGGGCCGCCGCACAGCTCACTTGCCGGTGAAGCGGGGGAACGCGGAGGCGCCGGCGTAGGTCGCGGAATCGCCGAGCTCCTCCTCGATGCGCAGCAGCTGGTTGTACTTCGCCACGCGCTCGGAACGCGCCGGGGCACCGGTCTTGATCTGACCCGCGTTCACGGCCACGGAGATGTCCGCGATCGTGGTGTCCTCGGTCTCGCCGGAACGGTGGGAGATCATGCAGCGGTAGCCGTTGCGCTGGGCGAGCTCGATCGCGTCGAAGGTCTCGGTGAGGGAGCCGATCTGGTTGACCTTCACGAGCAGGGCGTTGGCCACGTGCTCGTCGATGCCGCGACCCAGGCGCTCCGGGTTGGTCACGAAGAGGTCGTCACCCACGAGCTGGACCTTGTCCCCGATGTGCTCGGTGAGCGCCGCCCAGCCCTCCCAGTCGTTCTCGTCCAGTGGGTCCTCGATGGACACGAGCGGGTACTTCTCGACCAGCTCGGCGTAGTACCGGGACATGTCTTCGGCCGAACGCTTCTGGCCCTCGAAGGTGTAGGAACCCTTCTCGTGGAACTCGGAGGACGCCACGTCCAGGGCCAGCGCGATCTCCTGACCGGGCTTGTACCCGGCCTTCTCGATGGCCTCGAGGATCAGGTCCAGCGCGGCGGCGTTGGACTCCAGGTTCGGGGCGAATCCGCCCTCGTCACCCAGACCGGTGGACAGCCCGCGGTCCTTGAGCACGGACTTGAGGCTGTGGTAGACCTCCACGCCCCAGCGCAGGGCCTCGGAGAACGTGGGAGCACCGATCGGGGCGATCATGAACTCCTGGATGTCCACGTTGGAGTCCGCGTGGGAACCGCCGTTGAGGATGTTCATCATGGGCACCGGCAGCACGTGCGCGTTGGGTCCGCCCAGGTACTTGTACAGCTCGAGGTCCGCGGAGCTCGCGGCCGCACGGGCGATGGCCATGGACGCGCCCAGGATGGCGTTGGCGCCCAGCTTGGCCTTGTTGTCGGTGCCGTCCAGTTCCAGCATGGCCTGATCCACGGCGCGCTGATCGGAGGCGTCCAGGCCCACCACAGCCTGCTCGATCTCCTCGTCCACGGCGTGGACGGCGTCCAGCACGCCCTTGCCCAGGAAGACCTTCTTGTCGCCGTCGCGGCGCTCCACGGCCTCGAACTCACCGGTGGACGCGCCGGAGGGCACGGCCGCGCGCCCGAAGCTGCCGTCCTCGAGCAGCGCCTCCACCTCGACCGTGGGGTTGCCACGGGAGTCCAGAATCTGGCGGGCTTGCAGCGCAATGATCATTGCCATGAAAATCTCCTTGTCGGTCGTCGACCCGTGGGGCGGTCCCCCGGTCTTTAGCCTACCGAGCATCGCTGGGTGCGGGCGATAAAGGTGCGTCGTGGTCACGCACGAACCGTCGCACCGCCGTCCGCAATGCGCGCTCGGCGTCGAGGCCGCGCGCGGAGCTGTCCTGCACGCGGCGGAACAACTCCTCCCCCAGCGCGTCCTCCTCCGCCTGCCGGTCCTGCTCGTCCGACTCGGGGCGCGGTTCCGGGAGCCCGGCCACGCCGTGCCGGCGCGCCTTGGACAGGGCCTTCTCGGCGTACGCGAGCGCGGGCAGCGCCGGCGGGATGCCGTCGAAGATCCGCGTGCGCTGGGGTTTCTCGCGGCGTTTCACGGCGTCCCAGCGCGCGGCGAGTTCCGCATCGCTCGGTGTCCCGTTGCCGACGACGCCGCTCGCGCCCGTGACATCCGAGCCAGTGCCGCCTGGGCTGGCACTGTCCAGGGTGGTGCCCTCGACAACGGTGCTGTCCGCAGCGGTCGCCTTCACAGCGCCCGCAGTCGCAGCGGTCGTCCCCGCGGCCTGGCGCGCCGCGGCGTCGTCGCCCGGTGAGAACACCGCGGGGTGGCGTCGCACGAGCTTGTCCGTGACCGCGGCCAGCACGTCCGAGATGTCGAAGCGCTGCCCGTCGGGGTGTTCCTGGCCGATGCGCGAGTGGAAGACGACCTGCAGCAGCACGTCCCCGAGTTCCTCCACGAGTTCGGTACGACGCCGCTCGGACGGCTCGAGCGCCTCGACCGCCTCCACGACCTCGTAGCTTTCCTCCACGAGGTAGCGCAGCAGCGACTCGTGGGTCTGGGCGGCATCCCACGGGCACCCGCCCGGCGAACGCAAGCGGTCCATGACGGCGAGCAGCCGCTCGAACTCCGCGCCCGGTGCGGAGCCTCGGTCCGGCGCCGCCGGGTCATGGGCGGTCATGTTCCCCGTCCTGGCTTTCTGCACCGACTCATCGTGCGGGGTCACAGACCCCGCGGACGCCTCTCGTGTCGGTTCCTCGGGCGCCGTCATGCGTCCTCACCCGTCACGTGGCGTTCGAGCCATTCCTGATAGACCCGCGGCACGAACGCCGCGCGGGCCGCGTTGCGCTGCACCGCGACCAGATCGGCCTCGTCCCACCCCGCCTGCTCACGCAACAGCTCGAGCTCGTTGCCCACGGAGGTGTCGCTCATGAGCCGGTTGTCCGGGGAGATCGTGACCGCGAAGCCGTGCCGCAGCAACCGGGTTGCGGGGTGGTGGGCGATGTCCTCCCCCCACACCGCGCTCGCACCGGTCTGCAGGTTGGAACACGGGCAGACCTCCAGGGCGATCCTGCGGTCGCGGATCCATCGGGACAGCGGCGACTGCGCGTCGGGGTCCTCGTCGAGCAATCGCACGCCGTGACCCAGGCGCAGAGCGCGCCCGGCGGTGAGCGCATCCGCCATGGACCCCGCGCCATCCGCCTCCCCCGCGTGCAGCGTCACGGGGATGAAGTTCTCCGCGAGCAGGTCCAAAGCCGCGCGGTGGTCCGAGGCGGGGAAACCGCGTTCGGGTCCGGCGAGGTCGAACGCGACCACGGACCCCGGCTCGGGTTCGCCGGGGACGCCCCCGTGCGCCGTCGTGGTGTCAGACGCCGCGTGGTCGGAGGCTGCATGATCCGACGCCGCGGCACGCACGCGGCGCACCACGAGCTCGGCGATCTCGAGTGAGCGGTCCAGGTGGCGCATGGCGCACAGGATCTGCACGACCGAGAGGTGACCGCCCGCGGCCTTGACCTCGGCCACGCCCTCGGCGAGACCGGCCTGCACGGCGTCCACGGCGGCGTCGAGCGTGAGCCCACCGGCCACGTGCTGTTCCGGGGCCCAGCGCACTTCCGCGTGCACGATCCCGTCCGCCGCGCAGTCCGCGACGTACTCACGGGCCACCCGGCGCAGCGCGTCCGCGGTCTGGGTCACGGCCACGGTGTGCGCGAAGGTCTCGAGGTAGCGCTCCAGGCTGCCCGAGTTCGCGCTGTCCCGGAACCAGCGACCGAGTGCGGTGGGGTCCGTGGCGGGCAGCTCATGGCCGATCCCAGCGGCGAGGTCGATGATCGTGGCCGGTCGCAGCGCGCCGTCCAGGTGATCGTGCAGACAGATTCGGCGGTGTGGCCCGAGGCCCCCGTCCGTGGTGCGGGCGGGGGCCTCGGGAGTGGTTCTCGTGGTCATGGATCAGTAGTTCCAGTCCTGCAGTGCCTCGTTGACGTGCTCCGGGATGTTGGAGCCGGTGCGCGGGTACATCCGCAGCTCCTCGAGGTAGTTCTGCCCCGGCAGACGCTGCTCGTAGCGCACGAAGGCCTCCTCGTCCGAGTAGTCGAACGTGACCTCGGGCGGAACGCCCGGGCGGAAGCGGAACATCATGGCCAGCGGTGCGCCGGAGCCCTCCACGTAGGAGTCGTCCTTGAGCTCCTGGACCTTGAGCAGGTCCTCGGGGACCAACTCGAAGGTCGGGCGCTGATCCCAGAACCCGTTGAGGCGCACGTGGGTCAGGGCGTCATAATAGGTGCCCAGGGCGCGCACGCGGATCAGCACGGTGGAGACGTCCCGCGCGGTGCCCTCGGAATCGAACAGGTGCCGCTGCGCGTCCGCCAGCCGCGAGATCACGTCGCCCATGGTCAGCGCGAGGTTGCCGGGGGCCAACGCGTCCGGGTCGAGTCCCTGCTCCGGCTCGGCCCCGCGGTACGACGGCGCCACGTCCGTGGCGAGCGCGACCTGCGGTGCGCTCGCGGGGTCGTCCTCGGTGTCCCCGGCGGGTGCGGCCGGAACCAGGTTCTCGGCGGGCTCCGTGCCGAACTCGGACTCGTCCACGTGGGCCGGGAGGTCCTCGGGGCTGGACTCATCGTTCTCGGTGGCCCGTTCCTCGGTCGCGTCGATCACCTCGGGACGATCCTCGGTGGTCTGCGCGACGGGCTCGGCGTCGAGGGCCGACTCCCGCTGCTCGAACTGTCCCCGCTCGTCGAGCGGCTCCGATCGCTGGAGCTGCTCGGCCTCTTCCTGCTGCGCCGTGAGCTCGGCGGCATCCCGATCGGCCACCGCGGGCGTTTCGAGGGACTCGTCCTGCACGACCGGGGCCGCGGGCTCGGACTGCTCGTGCTCCACAACGGGCGCGGGGTCGGTGTCCTCCGCGACCACGGGGACCGCGTGACCGGCCGTGAGCACCTCGCCGTCCTCGGCGGGTTCGCTCGGCCCATGCTCGGGCACCACCCGCACGGCATCGTCGTCGACCTGGGCGGTGTCAGCCGGGACTGCCCCGGCGGCGGGCCGGGAGTCCTCGGCGGGCGCGCCGTCGACGACGGAGGCCCCGGCCACCGGGTCATGCTGCGACGCCTCCGCCGGGGCACCGTGCACGTACTGCTCCGTGCGGGACTCTCCGTTGGGGAAGTCGTAGGTCACGGTGATCTCGCGCTGCCCGTCGTGCGGGTTGGCGGCGATCAGGTCCAGCTGACGCCACGGCCCCACGGGGGTGTTCATGGCCTGGGTGTAGAGATCCGCGACGTCGTCGAACAGGGGCGAGCCCTGGTCCACGGTGCCGTTCTCGACCTCGTCCTGGGCATCCCCGACGGCCTGGCGGGTCTGGTGCGTCATGATGTTGCCCGACTGCACGAGGGTCAGCCGCGCACGGTCCGCGCCGCGGGACAGCAACAGCTCCACGAGGTTGCGCAGCGCACCGGACTCCGGCAGGGCGACTGCGTTCGGATCATGACGACGCGGCGCGTTCTCCTGCGCCTGCTGCGGTGCCTCGGGAGCGCCCTGCCCGCTCTGCGGAGCGGCCGCAGGGTCGACGGGGCGGGCGCCGGGAGCCGGCTGGGGTGTCGGGATGTCGTTCTTCTTGCTGCGGAACAGATCTCTCAGACCCACGTGTTCGTTTCCCTTCCAGAGCCGGGCTTGGTTTCCTGCAAAGTATAGGTGGCGCGGACTCCACGGATACCGGGAACCGGGCCCGTGCGCCGGTCCGTGACGGGCTCGACGTCGCTCCGCCCCGGTTACAGGTTCTCCGGCCCGAACGCGTCCGGGAGCACCTGGTCCATGGTGCGGACCCCGCTGACCGTGAGCAGTTCCATCCCCGGGGCCCGGTGTTCGTAGAGCAGCTGCCGGCAGCGCCCGCACGGCATGAGCACCTCTCCGTGACCGTCCACGCACACGAACGCCACGAGCTTGCCCCCGCCGGACATGAACAGCGCGCTCACCATGGAGCACTCGGCGCACAGGGTCACCCCGTAGGACGCGTTCTCGATGTTCGCGCCCGTGACCACGCGGCCGTCATCCACGAGTGCGGCCGCCCCCACCGGGTATCGGGAGTACGGCGAGTAGGAGTGGGCCAGGGCGTCCGTGGCGGCACGCTGCAGTTCGCGCCACGTGGCCTCGTCCACCGGGTTGCGGGTGTCACTCATGATCCTTGCCTCTCCTCGTCGCTCGAACGTCAGAATTGCTCGGTTCTGGAACTGCTCGGTCTCGCGTTTGCACCAACGGTCGACGACGCCGCGTGGCCATGCGAGCGGCGCATGCGCCGGCGTCGTCGTACGGTGGTGCGCGTCATTCCTTGGTGTACGGCTCGCCCGAGGCGGCCGGGCCGCGGGAACGGCCCACGAGACCCGCCACCGCGAGGATCGTGACCACGTACGGCAGCATGGCCAGGAACTGGCTGGGCACAGGGGTGCCCAGGAAGGACAGGATGGATTCCAGGTTGGATGCGAAACCGAACAGCAGGGACGCGAGCAGCGCCCCCACGGGGTTCCAGCGACCGAAGATCAGCGCGGCCAGGGCGATGTACCCGGCGCCCGCGGTCATATCGCGCGTGAACGCGGAGACCGAGACGAGCGTGTAGAACGCCCCGCCCAGACCGGCCACGGCACCGCCCAACAACACGTTGCGCACGCGCAGCGCATTCACCGAGACACCCAGGGTGTCCGCGGCCTTGGGGTGCTCCCCCACCGCGCGGGTACGCAGACCCCATCGGGTCCGGTACAGCGCGAACCACACCACGATCACCGCGAGGTACATGATGTAGCCGATCACCGACTGGTCGAACAGCACGGGACCCACCACGGGGATCTCGGCGAGGACCGGGATGCGCACGTGCGGCAAGCGGTCCGGTGCGTTGAAGGACGCGGCGTTGGGCTCGAGCACGGTCGCGAAGAGGAACCCGGTCAGGCCGGAGACGAGCACGTTGAGCACCACGCCCACGATCACCTGGTTCACGCGGTAGCGGATCGCGAACAGCGCGAGCACGGCGGCGACCAGCACCGCTCCCAGCATCGCCGCGAGCAGACCCACCCAGGGGTTGCCGGCCACGGTCCCGGCGACCGCGGCGGAGAACGCACCGAAGAGCAGCTGGGCCTCGATCGCGATGTTCACCACGCCCGAGCGCTCACACAGCAGACCGCCCAAGGAACCGAAAACGAGCGGCGTGGCGAGTGCCACGGACCCGGCGAGCAACGCCGTGATGGAGATGCTGGGCGTCTGGGCGGTGCCCACGATCCACACCAGGAACCCGGTCACGAAGAAGAAACCGGCCACGATCACCGCCCAGCGCGGCAGCTTGCGCGCCTGCACGGCCGCGTACACCGCGAGGGCGGCGAGCACGATCGTGACTACCCAACCGTAGGGGGCGGAGGGCACGGAGACGTCGGGCAGGCGGATGGCACCGCCGTCATTCGAGAACCGGAAGTCCACCCTCTGCCCGGAGGCGTTCAGCGCGAAGACGATCAGGGACACGAGCGCCAGGACACCCAGGCCGATCGCGGGCCGCAGGGTCCGCACACCCACGGCGCGGTTCGCGGCGGAGGTGGCCAGAGCGGCTTCGGGCGGGTGCTCCGGAGATCCGGACGAAGGACCGGAGGACTGCGAAGTGATAGCGGTACTCACGCGGCGGCCTCCTGCGAGCGACGGGTAGCGAACTTGAATAGCGGGGGCAGCGCCACGAACAGCACGATCAGGGACTGCACGACCAGCACGATGTCGATGTTGGTCCCCGTCATGGACTGCATGGTCACGCCACCGGCGCGGAAGGCCCCGTAGAGGATGCCCGCGAAGAACGTCCCCCACGGACGCGAGCGGCCGAGCAGGGCCACGGTGATCGCGTCGAAGCCGAAGGACGCGGCCACGCCCGAGGTCAGCGAGTGTTCCGTACCGGCGATCTGCGCGGTACCCGCGAGCCCGGCCAGCAGGCCTGCGAGGAGCATGACGACGACGAACCCGCGGGTCACGGAAATGCCCGCGGTACGCGCGGCGCGGGGGTTCGCTCCCACGGCGCGCAGCTCGAAGCCCACGGTGGAACGGTTGAGCAGCCACGCCACGGCCACGGTGGCCAGCACGGCCACCACGAAGCCCCAGTGCAACCGGAAGTGGTCACCCAGCAGCTTGGGGAACATCGCGGTGTCCGCGACGGGCGGGCTGATGGGGTTGGACGAGCCCTCGCGCTGAAACCCCGGCAGCGTGAGCAACCACGCCACGAGGTTCAGGGCCACGTAGTTGAGCATGATCGTGAGGATGACCTCGTGCGCGCCCGTGCGCGCCTTGATCAGTCCCACGATCCCGCCCCACACGGCACCGCCCGCGGCGCCGGCGACGACGACGGCGAGCAGGTGCAGTCCCACGGGCAACTGCCACGCGAAACCAACCCACGCCGCAAGCGTGGCACCGATCAGGATCTGTCCCTGGGCGCCGATGTTGAACAGCCCGGCCCGGAACGCAAGGGCCACGCCCAGACCCGCGAGGATCAGGGGGGTCGCCACGGTCAGGGTCTCGGTCAGCGGGTACAACCGGTCCGCGAGCGTGCTGCCGTTGGGGTTATACACCGCGCCGTAGAACATGGCGATGTACGCGCTCGAGGCCGCTCGCCACATCGCGGAGAGCGTGTCCCCGGGGCGGGCGAAGAAGTACCCGGCGGCCTGGCGGACGCGCTCGTCCGTGACTGCGATCAGCAGCCCGCCCAGGATCAGCGCCACGACGACCGCGAGCACCGACTGCAGGGTGGAGCCCAGCAGGGTGCGGCGCGGGTCCTCAGCGGAGAGTTCGGTGGGTGGCGGGGCCGAGACCTGATCGGAGGTGGCCGGTGCGGTGGACGCGCTCATGCCGTGCGGTTCCCCTCGGGTCGGTCGGTGGTTCGGTCGGCGGGGTGGGCGCCGGGATCGAGGCCGTCCCCATCCAGGGTGACGGCAGCGGCGCCGCCCGCGTGAGCGGGAGCGGTCGCGGGTGCGGCCGTCGAGCCGCCCGCGGGGGCACCCGCCGGGGACCCGCCGTCGTCGTGCGAGTGATCCCACGGCGCGGGCGGCAGCACGCTGTCCGTAGGCTCACCGGCCATCATGCGCCCAAGGGCCTCGCGCGGGGTGTCCGGGCCCACGATACCCATGAGGCGACCGTGGAAGAACACCGCGATGCGGTCCGCGAGTGCGTAGATCTCGTCCAGTTCGGTGGACACGATGAGCACCGCGGTGCCCTTGTCCCGCTCGGCCACGATGCGCTTGTGGATGAACTCGATGGATCCCACGTCCACGCCGCGCGTGGGCTGGGACGCCACGAACAGTTTGAGGGGCCGCCCGAGCTCGCGGGCGATCACGACCTTCTGCTGATTGCCGCCGGAGAGCGTGGCCACCGGAGAGTCCACGGATCCGGTGCGGATGTCGTACTCGTTCACCTCAGAGCCGGCGTGCCCACTGATCGCACCGAGGCGCAGGGACGGTCCCGCCGCGAACTCCCGTTCCCGGTAACGGTCCAGCACGAGGTTCTCGGCCACGGTGAAGGTGCCCACGAGTCCGTCCGTGGAACGGTCCTCGGGCACGAAACCCACACCGCTGGCCAGGATCTCCCGGGTGCGCAGCCCCACGAGTTCCTGCCCGTCCAGGCGCGCGGAACCGCTCACCTGCTCCTCGAGTCCCACGAGGGCCTGGGTGAGCTCGGTCTGTCCGTTGCCCTGCACACCGGCCACGGCCAGGATCTCGCCGGGCGCGACGTCGAATTCCACGTCGTCCAACAGGACGACGCCGTTGTCCCCCACCACGGTGAGCCCGCGCACCTCGAGCGCGGTACCGGTGGTGTGGGCGGTGTCCTTGGCCACGGTCAGGGAGACGTCACGGCCCACCATGAGCGCCGCGAGCTCATCCGTGGACGTCTCAGGGCCCACCTGTCCGACCACTTCCCCGCGGCGGATCACGGTGATCACGTCCGACACGGCCCGGACCTCGCGTAGCTTGTGGGAGATGAACACGATGGACGTGCCGTTGTCCCGCAGTTGCCGCATGATCTCGAGCAGCTCGTCCGTCTCCCGCGGGGTCAGCACGGCCGTGGGCTCGTCGAGGATCAGCACCTTGGCGTCCCGCACGAGGGCCTTGATGATCTCGACCCGCTGTTGGACGCCCACGGGCAGGTCCTCGACCACGGCGTCCGGGTCCACCGCGAAGCCGTAGCGTTCGGAGATCTCCCGGATCCGGGCCCGGGTGGTCTCCAGGTCCAGGGACATCCCGCGCGTGTTCTCGTGACCCAGGGCCACGTTCTCGGCGACCGTGAAGACCGGGATCAGCATGAAGTGCTGGTGCACCATGCCGATCCCGGCCGCCATGGCATCGCCGGGGCCGGAGAAACTGACGGGCGCGCCGTCGATCTCGATCGTGCCGGACGTGGGCTCGTACAGCCCGTACAACACGTTCATGAGAGTGGACTTGCCCGCACCGTTCTCACCGAGCAAACAGTGGATCTGATGTGGTTCCACCGTGAGGTTCACACGGTTGTTGGCGGTGAAGTCACCGAACTTCTTGGTGACGTCCGTCAGTTTCAACTGCACTGTTCTGCTCCTGCCGGCCCCCCCGCTCAGGCGGTGGGGGCGTTCTTGGACTGCACCGTGACCTTGCCGTCGATGATGTCCTGCTTGAGCTGCTGGACCTGCTTGTCGAGGTCCTCGCTGACCTCGTCCTGCTGGTCGTGGTAGGGGGCCAGGCCCACACCACCGTTCTCGAGCGTGCCCACGTACTGGGTGTTGTCGAAGTTGCCGTCCGCGGCCTGCGTCACGACGTCCTCGACCGAGGTGGACATCTCCTTGAGCACGGACGTGAGCAGGAACTCCTTGCCGGCGTCCAGGGTCTCGTAGCCGTCGGTGTCCGGCCAGATCAACCGGACGTCCTTGCCGCTGCGGTTGGCCTCAGTCACGGCGTCCACGGTGCCCTGGGCCGCCTGGCCGGCGACGGGCAGGACCACGTCCGCGCCCTCGCCGATGAGGTTCTGCGTGACGGTCTTGGCCTTGGAAGAATCCTGGAACGAGCTCAGGAACGTGCCGTTCTGGGAGTCCTTGTTCCACCCGAGGACCTGCACGTCCGCCTTGTTCTTCTCGTTGTAGTACTTCACCCCGTCCGCGAAACCGTCCATGAACACGGTCACGGTGGGAATGTCCATGCCGCCGTACGTGGCGACCTTGCCCGTCTCGGACGTGCCCGCCGCGAGGTACCCGGCCAGGAACGCCGCCTGGGCGGTGTTGTAGACGATGGGCTTGACGTTGTCCGCCTTGATCGAGTTGTCGTCCACGATCGCGAAGTGCTTGTCCGGGTTGGCCGCGGCCACCTTCTTGGTGGTGTCCGCGAGCAGGAAGCCCACGGAGACCGTGAGGTTGCAGCCCTGCTGCGCCATGGAGGTCAGGTTGGGCTCGAACTCCGTCTCGGACTGGGACTCGGCCTGGCTGATCTGGATGCCCTTGTGCTCCTCGGCGGCCTTGAGGCCCTCATAGGAGCTCTGGTTGAAGGAACGGTCCTGGAAACCGCCGTCGTCGGAGACAATGCAGCCCTTGAAGTCGGAGGCCTGGGCGCTGCTGTCGCCGGCGTTGTCCGGGGCGGCACCGCAACCCGCCAGGACCAGGCCGGTGACCCCGGCCAGGCCAAGCGTCCCCAGGGTGCGCAAACGTCGAGTGGTCATGAGGTCCTCCGGTCGGACTGGGATCAGATGTGGGTCGTGACCCGGGAACACAGTGCACGGGTCACCGGCCCGTGCCCCCGGGCGGTGACCCGTGCAGTGAGCCGGGTCATAGGTCAGCTCAGTGTAGCCCCGGAAGTACCCAGCAGTACGCTCACCGCGGGCGTGTCAGGACTGCGGGGCGTCCGGCGTCGTCGTCGCGTCCGCGAGCTCGCGCACGCGCAAGCGGATGGCGCGCAACGCCGTGGAGGCCATGACCTGCACGCCGCAGCCGATCGCCTCCTCCTGGGGGGCGTAGTCGGACTGGTGCAGGTCGTAGGTTCGGCCGCCGGGAGCCCGGGTCCCCAGGCGCATCATGGCGCCGGGGACGTGCTGCAGGAACCACGCGAAGTCCTCCCCGCCCATGGACTGCTCCACCAGCAGGATGCTCTCCTCCCCCAGCTCCGCTCGCGCGGCGATCTCCAGCAGGGTGGTCTCGGTCTCGCCGTTGACCACCGGCGGCACACCCCGGATGTGCTCGAGGTCCACGTTCACGCCATACGGTGCGGCCACCTGCTCCACGACCTCGTCCAGCATGTCCCCGGCGCGCGACCACGCGTCCGCGTCCAGGCAGCGCATGGTCCCGGACATGAAACCGGACATGGGGATCGCGTTGGGTGCCACACCTGCGTGGATCTGACCCCACACGACGGCCACCCCGGAGCGCACGTCCACGCGCCGGGAGAGCACCGCGGGCACGTTGATCGCGATCTGGCTCATCGCGTAGACCAGGTCCTCGGTCAGGTGCGGGCGGGACGTGTGCCCGCCGCGTCCGGACAGCTCGATCCGGATGGTGTCCGACGCCGAGGTGATCGCCCCGATGCGCGTGCCTACCTGGCCCACGTCCACCTTGGGTTCGCAGTGCAGGGCGAACATCCGCGGCACGCCGGCCAGCACGTCCTCCTTGATGATGGTCAGGGCGCCGCCGGGCAGTTTCTCCTCGGCCGGCTGGAAGACCACGCGCACGGTCCCCGCGAACGGGGACGAACGGTGCACGTCGGCGAGCACGCGGGCCACCCCGAGCATGACCGTGGTGTGGATGTCGTGACCGCACGCATGCATCACGCCCTCGTTGACGGACGCGTAGTCCAGGCCCGTGTCCTCGAGGATGGGCAGGGCGTCGATGTCCGCGCGCAGGCCCACCATCACGGGCCCGCGACCCACGTCCACGTAGCACCCGGTGCGTTCGAAGCGCACGGGGTGCAACCCGGCGGCCTCGAGGGCGTGCACGATCCGGTCCGTGGTGCGGTACTCCTCGTAGGACAGTTCCGGGTGCTTGTGGATGTCCCGGCGGAAGCGCACGAGGTCCGGGAGGTAGTGCGAGAGCAGGGGGCCGATGGCCGGGGGCAGTCCGATGTCGTCGGCGGACGGCAGAGGCAGATCCAACATGTGTGTCACAGTACCGCCGGGACCCCGCGCGGTGATTCAGTGCGGGCGGCGGCGGGGCTCACAGGACGTCCGTGTCGCCGTTGCGCTTGAGGGAGTCCACCGCGTTCTTGACCCGTTGCGCGTGCTCGGCCGTGGTGACCAGCAGGGCATCCGGGGTGTCCACGACCACGATGTCCGCCACGCCGATTAGCGCGATCAACCGCCCCGTGTCGGACACGACGATCCCGGAGGACTCGTCCGTGAGCACACGGTTGTTCTGGCCCAGGATGGACACTGGCGCGTCCGTGCGCGGGTCCACCTTGTTGAGCCGGTTGATCGCCGCGAAGTCCCCCACGTCCTCCCACGTGAAGTCCCCGGGGACCATGGCCACGTCCCCGGCCGCGGCGGCGGGTTCGGCCACGGCGTAGTCGATCGCTGTCTTGGTCAGGGTGGGCCACACCTTGTCCACGACGGCGTCCCGCTCGGGGGTCTCCCACGCGTCCGCGATTCGGTCCAGGCCCCGCGCGAGCTCGGGTTCGCTGCGGCGCAGGTAGGAGAGCATGAGACCCACGGGCGCCACGAACATGCCCGCGTTCCACGTGTACTTTCCGCTGGCCACGTAAGCGCGCGCGGTCTCCTCGTCCGGCTTCTCCACGAACTGCTCCACGGCGAGCGCGTGGGGTGCCTGATCGAGTCCCAGGGACTGCCCCGCCTTGATGTAGCCGAAGCCCGTGGCGGGCGACGACGGCGTGATCCCGATCGTGACGATGCGTCCGGTGTCCGCCGCGCGCACCGCTTCCTTGACGACCTCCTGGAACGCCGAGGCGGGCTCCACCACGTGGTCCGCCGCGAACGAACCGACGATCGCGGTGGGGTCGCGGCGCTCGATAAGCGTGCACGCGAGGCCGATCGCCGCCGCGGAGTCCTTGGGGGACGGCTCGAGCACGAGGTCGTCCGCCGTGAGCTCGGGCAGCTGTTCCTGCACCGCCCCGGCGTGGGAGCGCCCGGTCACGACCATGACCGGACCGGCGGACAGACCCGCGAGCCGGTCAAAGGTGGCCCGCAGCAGGGACGAGCCGGAGCCCGTGAGGTCCAGCAGGAACTTGGGGGCATCCGCACGGGACAGCGGCCACAGCCGTGAACCCACCCCGCCCGCGGGGATGAACGGATGGAAACGTTGCAATGGCGAAGTCACGACGGTCAGTGTACGGCCCCCTCCCCCGGCGGCCCTGGATGCGTCACCCGTGACATCCCGGGATACGGGCCGCACACTGGCCGGGTGTGCCCACCCACGACGCGGCCGGCCGGCCCACGGGGACTTCCCGTGAGCCTTCGCGGGCCCGACCCCGCACCCGGGCGAGAGGGTCCCTCGAAGGCCCCGTGAGACGTCGCCGGCGGGACCCTACGCAACGGAGGTCGTGGGGCCGCTCGGGCGCGTATCACAGGCCGCTTGGGAGCCGCTTGACGGCCGCTCGCGGGGCGTTCGGACGGCGCACGGCCGGCGCCGATTCAGACACAGAACAATGTGCTAATTCCGCGCTATTCCGGGGGGCACACTTGCAGACACGTTGTCAGGAAATGTGCGGGGGGCTGGTATCTTTGACGAGAACTACCGCATCATCCATGACAGAGCCAGCCAGGGCTCCGCCATCGCCGTGCACTCGCGCGAGAACGCTGCCTTCTTCTTCGACCATTCTTCGGTGCGCACGACGACGAGCGACACAGGGAGGACATTCCGTGGCGAACTCAACCAGGGGCACCCTTTACCGCGGCCAGTACGGCATGTGGTCTTGGGTCGCCCACCGTATTACCGGCGTGGCCATCTTCTTCTTCTTGCTGGTCCACGTCCTCGACACCGCTCTCGTGCGTGTATCCCCCGAGGCGTATAACGCAGTGATGGCGACCTACAAGAACCCCGTGATGGGTCTCGGCGAGGCCGGCCTCGTGGCCGCGATCGTCTACCACGCCTTCAACGGCCTGCGCATCATCCTGATCGACTTCTGGAAGGGCGGGACCAAGAACCAGAAGGGTCTGCTCTGGGGCGTCATCGCCCTCTGGGTCATCGTGATGATCCCGTTCCTCATCCGTCACCTCTCAGTCGTTTTCGGGGGTTAATTCCGTGAGCACTCCTCTTAAGACCAAGATCAGCGTCCCCCGCAGCCGGGACCTTCAGGTGGACGGCGTGAAGTACAACCGCGCCGGTTCGTCCCGCAGCAGCTTCGAGATGATCGCGTGGCTGTTCATGCGCATGTCGGGCGTGGTGCTGCTCGTGCTCGTGTTCGGTCACCTCTACGTCAACCTCATGGTGGGGGACGGCGTGCACGCGATCGACTTCGGATTCGTGGGCGGCAAGTGGGCCAACCCGTTCTGGCAGGTCTGGGACCTGGTCATGCTGTGGCTGGCCATGCTCCACGGCACCAACGGTATCCGCACCATCATCGACGACTACGCCGATCGCAACACCACCCGCTTCTGGCTCAAGGTGCTGCTCTTCGTGGCCTCGGGCTTCGTGATCCTGCTGGGCACCATGGTGATCTTCACCTTCGAGCCGTGCCCCGCCGGTGCGGACCCCGCGCTGCTGGCGTCCTTCTGCCCCGGAGCGTGATCGCGGCCACGGCAGAGCCCCCGGCTCCGCCGTCGTGCGTCGTCCCGGCCCGAGCGGCCGGGACCCGATACTTCTCCCACTCACCCACATAGAAAGAACATCTGGTATGCAGGTTCACAAGTACGATGTGGTAATCGTCGGCGCCGGCGGCGCCGGCATGCGTGCCGCCATTGAATCCGGCCAGCGCGCCCGCACTGCCGTACTGACCAAGCTCTACCCCACGCGCTCCCACACCGGTGCGGCCCAGGGCGGCATGTGCGCCGCCCTCGCCAACGTCGAGGAGGACAACTGGGAGTGGCACACGTTCGACACCGTCAAGGGTGGCGACTACCTGGTGGACCAGGACGCCGCGGAGGTCATGGCCAAGGAAGCCATCGACGCGGTGCTGGACCTGGAGCACATGGGACTGCCCTTCAACCGCACCCCCGAGGGCAAGATCGACCAGCGTCGCTTCGGTGGGCACACCCGCGACCACGGTAAGAACCCCGTCCGCCGCGCGTGCTATGCCGCGGACCGTACCGGTCACATGATCCTGCAGACCCTCTACCAGACGTGCATCAAGCACAACGTGGAGTTCTACAACGAGTACTACGTCCTGGACCTGATCATGGTGGACACCCCGGAGGGCCGCCGCCCCGCCGGTGTGGTCTCCTACGATCTCGCGACCGGCGAGCTGCACGTGTTCCAGTGCAAGTCCGTGATCTTCGCCTCCGGTGGCGCGGGCAAGGTCTTCAAGACCACGTCCAATGCCCACACCCTCACGGGCGACGGCATGGCGATCGCGTTCCGCAACGGCCTGCCCCTCGAGGACATGGAGTTCGTGCAGTTCCACCCCACGGGCCTGGCGGGGCTGGGCATCCTGGTCTCGGAGGCCGCCCGTGGTGAGGGTGGCATCCTGCGTAACTCCGAGGGTGAGCGCTTCATGGAGCGTTACGCCCCCACCATCAAGGACCTGGCACCCCGTGACATCGTGGCCCGTTCCATGGCCAACGAGGTCCGCGAGGGCCGCGGTTGCGGTCCCAACAAGGACTACGTGCTGCTGGACCTGACCCACCTGGAGCCGGCGCACATCGACGCCAAGCTCCCGGACATCACCGAGTTCGCCCGCACCTACCTGGGTGTGGAGCCCTACACCGAGCCGGTGCCGGTGTTCCCCACCGCGCACTACTGCATGGGCGGTATCCCCACCGACATCAAGGGCGAGGTCTTCCAGGACTCCGAGAACACGGTCCCCGGTCTCTACGCCGCCGGTGAGGTCGCGTGCGTGTCCGTGCACGGCTCCAACCGTCTGGGCACCAACTCGCTGCTCGACATCAACGTGTTCGGCAAGCGTTCGGGCATCTACGCCGCGGAGTACGCGCGGGACGCCGAGTTCCTGCCCATCCCGGACAACGCCACCGAGCGCACCGAGGCCCTGCTGGACAACGCCCGTAGCCCCCACGGTGACGAGAAGGTCGCGGCGATCCGCAAGGACCTGCAGGACACCATGGACGCCAACATGCAGGTGTTCCGCACGGCCGAGACCATCCAGACGGCCCTGGACGACATCGCCGCACTGGAGGAGCGCTACTCCCACATCTCCATCCAGGACCAGGGCAAGCGCTTCAACCTGGACCTGCTGGAGGCCGTGGAACTGGGCTTCCTGCTGCAGCTGGCCAAGGTCATGTCTGTGGCCGCCCTGCACCGTGAGGAGTCCCGCGGCGGTCACTTCCGCGAGGACTTCCCGAACCGAGACGATGAGAACTTCATGGTCCACTCCATGGTGTACGAGGACCCGTCGTCACCCACCGCGGGGATCCGGCAGGAGACCAAGCCGGTGATCATGACCCGCTACGAGCCGATGGAGCGTAAGTACTGATGTCCACTGCAACCACCGAGAACCAGACCCAGGACGCTCAGAAGCCCGGCGACAAGGGCGAGGAGTCGATCCCCACGTACGACGTGGTGCTCAAGGTCCGCCGCTACGATCCCGAGTTCAGCTCCGAGGCGCGCTGGGACGAGTGGAACCTGACCATGTACGGCACCGACCGCGTGCTGGACGCCCTGCACAAGGTCAAGTGGGAGCTGGACGGTTCCCTGTCCTTCCGCCGCTCGTGCGCGCACGGCGTGTGCGGTTCGGACGCCATGCGCATCAACGGCCGCAACCGGCTCGCGTGCAAGACCCTTCTCAAGGACCTGGACCTGTCCAAGCCCATCCTCGTGGAGCCCATCAAGGGCCTCCCGTGCGAGAAGGACCTGATCGTGGACATGGAGCCGTTCTTCCAGTCCTACCGCGAGATCATGCCGTTCCTGGTGAACGAGGACCACACCCCCACCGGCGAACGCTTCCAGTCCCAGGAGGACCGCGCGCGCTTCGACGACACCACCAAGTGCATCCTGTGCGCCGCGTGCACGTCCTCGTGCCCCGTGTTCTGGACGGACGGGCAGTACTTCGGCCCGGCCGCGATCGTGAATGCGCACCGGTTCATCTTCGACTCGCGTGACCAGGCCGGTGACATGCGCCTGGAGATCCTCAACGACAAGGAAGGCGTGTGGCGCTGCCGCACCACCTTCAACTGCACCGAGGCGTGCCCCCGCGGCATCCAGGTGACCAAGGCCATCGCCGAGGTCAAGAAGGCGGTCTTCGCCTCCGCCCTGTGATCCCTCGTGGCACCCCCGCGGCCCCGGAATCCCTCGTGGATCCGGGGCCGCGGTCTTTCCCGGGCGGCCGGTTCCTCGACGACGACACCGGCACGGGCCGCGGTTCTTCCCGCCCGTTCAGGTGTCCGACGACGACGCCGGCGCGGCACTGCTTCCCGCCGCCGGGCGGTCGAAGTGGACGGGAGGGGCGTGACCGAGGCCCCGAGCGGCGTCGGGCAGGAAGGTGGCCGCCACGACCGTGACGGCCCGGTCCTCGCGCTCCGGCTGGGCGCGGGCCCCGCGGATGTCCGCCTGCACGAGCGCGCCCACGGCGGCCGCCAGCAGGAGGATCTGTCCGTAGAGGTTGAACCACAGCAGCACACCCACGAGCACCGCGAACGAGAGCAGGTAGGGGTTGTCCGCGCTGCGGGCGATGATCTCGCTGCCCCCGTAGCGCAGCACCTGGGAGCCCAGGGCACCCGTGACGATGGTGGCCAGCAGGGCCTTGCGGTGCAGCTTGAGCTGGGCGACACCGCGCACCAGGGCCAGGCTCATGAGGACGTCCACGAGCAGACCCACGCCGAGCGTGACCGCGGACTTGGCCCCGCCGTCCAACCACGGCTGCAGGCCCGTGAGACCGAGCTGGCCGAGCCACCCCAGTACCCCGTCCACCGCGCCGGACGCGAAGACGCTCACGGTCGCGGACGCGAGCAGCAACAGTCCGATCACCACGAGCCACGCGAGGTCGCGCGGCACGGCCGCCACGGGCACCCCGGGGGCGGGCGGGAGTTCGAACATCCGCCGCGTGGCCAAGCGGATCCCGGCGACCCAGCGCCACGCGGTGAACAACAGCACCGCGAGCGCCACGGTGGAGGCCACGGTGAAGGGTCCCGTGTTCTCGAGCAGGCTCAGCGGGATGACTCCCCCGCTGCCGTCGCCCACGTCCAGGAGCCCGGGGATGTTCTGCACGAGCCCGGCCACGAGCGTCTGCTGCAGCGGCGAATCGGTGCCCAGGAACGTGGCGAGTGCTGCGAAGCAGATCACCAGCAGGGACGTGGACGCGAAGAGCAACTGGTAGGCGAGCCCCGCGGACATGAGCGGTCCGCCGTGGAACATGTAGTGGGCCACCACGCGCACGGGGAACACGGACATGAACCGGGCGAAGAACCACGCCCCCAGGGCGCCGGCCCGTTTGCCCAGGGGTGCCCGCTGGGCGGCCAGATCGCGGCGTACCTCGCGCAGGCGGCGATGTTCCGCGTGCAGTCCCGCCCGGTCCGTGAGGGCGGGGACCACCGGTGGCGGGTCAGTGTGTGACACGGTCGTCCGTGAGCGCCCCGCCGAAGGGGATCCTGTCCCGCACGTGCCACGCCCCGCGTTCATCACCCTCGTAGAGGTCGATGTGGTCCACCAGGAAGGACGCGTGGTACGTGCGCAGCATGTCCTGCGCGCGGTCCAGCCCCTCCTCGGTGGTGCCGTGGGCCAGGGTCACGTGGGGGTGGAAGTCGAAGGGGGACGCGGACTCCAGGTGGTGGTCCTGCAGGTCCCGGTGCAGCTGGACGCACTGCTCGTGGCCGCCCTCGATGCGCAGATAGACCACGGGGGTCACGGGTCGGAACGTCCCCGTGCCGCGGATCTCCACGTGGAACGGTTCCCAGCGGTCGGCGACCTCCCGGACGTGGGATGCGAGCTCCGCCCAATCCTCCACGCGCTCGGAGATCATGAGGGTGATGTGCGCGGGGACCGTGCCCGCTTGCGCGTCACCGAAGGACGAGCGCCAGTCCTGCAGCTCCTGGCCCATGGGCTCGGGCAGCCGGATGACCACACCCGCGTACACCCGGCCCGGGCGCACGGTGGGGGAAAGGTGTCCCTCGCTCACACGATCCTCCTCAGGTCGGCCCCGTCCAGACTATCCCACGGCGTCTGGCGCCACACGGCGTGCCGCACGGGGCCCCGCCCGGCGGCTCACACCCCGGGGAGGAACCCCATCCGCTCGTAGACGTCCGTGACCGTGCGGGCCGCGATCTCCCGGGCCTTGTGGGCGCCACGGGCCAGCAACCGGTCCAGCTCGGCGGGATCGTCGAGCAGTTCCTGGGCGCGCTTCTGGATGGGGTCCAGGGTCTGGGTGACCACCTCGGCCAGGTCCACCTTGAGGTGGCCGTACATCTTGCCTTCGTACTCGGCCACGAGGGTGTCCACCGGGGTGTCAGTGAGGGACGAGTAGATGGTCAGCAGGTTGGAGATCCCCGGCTTGGCCTGGCGGTCGAAGCGCACCTCGGTGCCGTCGTCCGTCACGGCGGACTTGATCTTCTTGGCGTTCGTCTTCGCGGGATCCAGGAGGCGGATGAGCCCGGCGTCCGACGGCGCGGACTTGGACATCTTGGCCGTGGGGTTCGCGAGGTCGTAGACCTTCGCGGAGTTCTCCAGGATCTTGGCGTCCGGGACCACGAAGGTCTCACCGAACCGGGAGTTGAACCGCTGCGCGAGGTTGCGGGTCAGCTCGAGGTGCTGGCGCTGGTCCTCCCCCACCGGGACCTGGTTCGCCTGGTACACCAGGATGTCCGCGGCCATCAGCACGGGGTAGGTGAACAGCCCCACCGTGGTGTTCTCCGCACCCTGCTTGAGGGACTTGTCCTTGAACTGGGTCATCCGCGCGGCCTCACCGTAACCGGTGATGCAGTTGAGCACCCACGACAACTGCGTGTGTTCCGGCACCTGGGACTGGATGAGCAGCGTGGAGCGTTCGGGGTCGATGCCCGCGGCGATGTACTGCGCGGCCGTGACCCGGGTGCGCTCGGACATCGTGGCCGGGTCCTGGCCCGCGGTGATCGAGTGCAGGTCCGCCACGAAGAACACGCAGTCGTTGTCGTCCTGCATGTCCACCCAGTTGCGCAGCGCCCCCACGTAGTTGCCCAGGTGCAGGGAGTCCGCGGAGGGCTGGACGCCCGACACCACGCGGGGTGTGGGGTTCGCGGCGGTGTTCTGTTCGGTCACGGTCGACATCTTCTTTCGGTTCTCGGTCATGGGAGGCGGGCAAGTGCGGTGCGGGCAGCGGCGTCGTCCGACGACGCGCGGGCGTCAGGAGAGGCGGTAGTCCACCACGAGCGGGGCGTGGTCGGAAAAGCGCGTGTCGTACGCGGCGGCCCGGTCCACGACGGCGCTCCGGGCGGCCGCGGCGAGCGCGGGGGTGGCCATGTGGTAGTCGATGCGCCACCCGGCGTCCGTGTCGAACGCCTTGCCGCGGTAGGACCACCACGTGTAGGGCCCGGGGACGTCCCCGGCGAGGCTGCGGGCCACGTCCACGTAGCCCACGTCCCCGAAGAACTTGTCGAAGTACGCGCGTTCCTGCGGCAGGAAGCCCGCGTTCTTGACGTTGCCCTTCCAGTTCTTGATGTCCCGCTCGGTGTGGCCCACGTTGAGGTCACCCACCACGAGGGCGTGATCGCCGCGCTCGGCCAGTTGCGGCATGCGGGTGAGCATCGCGTCCAGGAAGCGGTACTTGTCGTCCTGGCGGGGTGTGTCCACCTCGCCGGAGTGGACGTACGCGGAGACCAGGGTCAGCGTGGTGCCGTCCGGCAGGCGGACGTCGTTCTCGATCCAGCGCCCGGAGTCGTCGAAGTACTCGTCCCCGATGCCCACGCGGGACTCGGTGGGGATCAGGGCGCCGTCGAACGCGTCGCGGCGCGTGGCGATCGCGACACCCGCGCGACCCTTCGCGGCGGCCTCGGTGTGCCGCACGTCCCACACGTCCTCGTCGAGCAGCTCGCGCGTGATCTTGTCCGGCGCCCGCACCTCCTGCAGGCACAACAGGTCGACGCCGCGCGGGGCGAGCCAGTCCGCCATCCCGCGCCGGTACGCCGCTCGGATGCCGTTCACGTTCACCGTGGCAATGCGCACCGTCTGCTGGGAATCCGCCATGTGCCTGTGTCTCCTCGCTCGTTACGGGGTGGTTCTCAGTCCACCACCGTACCGCTCACGGGCGTCGAGGAGTCCTTGAGGCTGCGCAGCCCGTTGGCCGCGGTCATGTCGATGGTCTCCAGGGCCCGCTGGATCTGCTCGGGATCGGGCTCGGCGCCGGAGAGTTGTTCCTTCACGACCTTGGACTGCACCAGGATCACCTGCATGCCGTGGGCGAGCTTCTCGTCCCGCAGGGACTGACCCGCACCGGCGGACGCCGAGGCGGCGGGAGCACGGCCGTGCTGGGCCTGGAACTGCTCCTGCGCCTGGCGCACCTGCTCACGGCCGTACGCCGCGGCCTTTCGCACCATGCTCAGCGCCCACACCGCGAGCATGAGCCAGCCCAGAGCGATCCCCGCGAGGATCCAGCCGAGCAGGGAGTTGGAGTTGGCGGCCTGGATCAGGGCCACCGCGAAGATCACGACCAGGACGGCCAGCCCGATCACCGTCCCCCACAGGGCGGTGCGTCCGGTGCGGGGAGCGTCCGGGGAATCGGTGGTGCGGGTGTGTGCTGATCCGATCGGCTGCATGCCCCCATTGTCTCAAACCGCGCGGGGCGCACCGAATCGGGCCGGTCCCCGGGGACCCGCCCCGCCGGCGTCGTCCGAGCCCCTTGGCACAACCGGGCCCCGAGGGGGTATCAAGGGAGGGTGAGCACATCTTCCGCGGACTCCCCGCGCTCCCCCGGGGACGACTCCCCCGCCCTGGACCCCGCCGAACGACGCCGCATCCTGTGGGTCCTGCTCGTTCCCCTGTTCATGTCCCTGATCAGCGTCTCGATCGTGAACGTGGCCCTGAGTTCCATCCAGCAGGACCTGGAGGCGAGTTCCTCGGCACTCCAGTGGGTGCTCACCGGGTACGCGCTCGCGTTCGGGGTGCTGCTCGTGGCCAGTGGCCGCGCCGGGGACGTGTTCGGCCGCCGGAAACTGTTCATCGCGGGGATCGCCGTCTTCGCGGGGGCCTCGTTGCTGTGCGGTCTCGCGCCCAACACCACGGTGCTCAACATCGGCCGGGTGATCCAGGGCCTCGGATCGGGGATGCTCAACCCCCAGACGGTGGGCATGATCCAGGAGTACTTCCAGGGTCGGGAGCGCGCCAAGGCGTTCGGGCTGTTCGGTTCCGTGGTGGGGGTGGCCGTGGCGATCGGGCCCACCCTGGGCGGGCTGCTCATCCAGGTCCTGGGTCCGGACGCCGGGTGGCGCTCCACGTTCCTGCTCAACGTACCGATCGCCGCGCTCGCGATCGTCCTGGCGTTCCTGTGGCTCCCCCGCCGCAGCAGACGGCCCGGGAAGGTGGACATGGATCCCCTGGGCGTGGTGGTGTTCGGGATCGCGGTGCTCGCACTGCTGTTGCCGTTCGTCGAATCCCAGTGGGGCCCGTGGATCTGGCTCTCCCTGCCCGCGGGCGTACTGCTGGTCTACGGCTGGGTGCGCTGGGAGAAGCGGTACAAGCGGGCCGGGAGGGCACCCATGGTGGACCTCGAGCTGTTCCGCACCGCGAGCTTCAGTTACGGCGCGCTGCTGATCTCGGTCTACTTCCTGGGAGTCACGAGCATTTGGATCGTGGTGGCCCTCTACGCCCAGCAGGGCCTGGGCCGCACCGCCCTCGAGGCGGGGACGCTCGGGCTGCCGGCCTCCATCCTCTCCGCCCTGATCGCGCCGCTGTCCGGGCGCGCGGTGCTGCGCTGGGGTCGCAGCGTGGTACTCGCGGGCATGAGCCTCGCACTGCTCGGGATCGTGCTGTCCGTGCTCGTGGCGTACGGGATGTCCCACTGGGGTTGGCACATCGCCCTGTTCTACGTCTCGCTCGCGTTCATCGGCGCGGGTCAGGGCGCGGTCATGGCACCCAACCAGACGCTGAGTTTCGCGGACGTGCCCCTGCGTTTCGCGGGCGCCGCCGGCGGCGTCCTGCAGACCGGCCAGCGCATGGGCACCGCGATCGGCACCGCCCTGATCACCGCGGTGGCCTTCGGTGTGCTCGCCCGTGCCGACTGGAATGCCGCGTTCACGGCGAGCTTCGCGGTGATCACCGTGATCGTGCTGATCGCCATGGGGATCGGGATCGCGGACATGCGCCGACGCACCCCCGAGGAGCCGTCCCGGGGCTGAGCCCCGGGCACCTCGTTCCCGGCACGTGTCCCGACAACGAGCTCCCCGGGCTTCACGGTCGCCCGCGTGCCCCACAGACCCCGGGGACGACGACGCCGCGCGGCCACCTCGAGCGAACGAGGCGACCGCGCGGCGTCGTGACCGGAAGGCTACGGGATCAGGCCGACTCGACGGCCCGTTCGCAGGATTCCACCACGTTGACGAGCAACATGGCCCGGGTCATGGGACCCACGCCCCCGGGGTTGGGCGACAGCCACGAGGCGCGCTCGGCGGCGGCCGGGTCGATGTCCCCCGTGAGCTTCTTCTTGCCGGTCTCCGGGTCCTCGACCCGGGAGACGCCCACATCCAGCAGGACGGCACCCTGCTTGATCTGGTCCGCGCCGATCATGTGCGGGCGCCCCGCCGCGGCCACCACGACGTCCGCTTGCGCGAGCAGCTCGGGCAGGTTGCGGGTGCCCGTGTGGGCCAGGGTCACGGTGGCATTGATCTCCCGGCGGGTCAGCAACAGACCGATGGGCCGACCCACGGTCACACCGCGGCCGATCACCAGCACGTGGCGTCCCGCGAGGTCCACCCCGTGACGCGTGAGTAGCTCCACGATCCCGTGCGGCGTGCACGGCAGCGGGGACGTGATGGGCTCGTTGACGTTGAGCACCAGCCGCCCCAGGTTCGTGGGGTGCAACCCGTCCGCGTCCTTCGCGGGATCGATGCGCTCGAGCACCGCGTTGATGTCCATGTGCGGAGGCAAGGGCAACTGCACGATGTACCCCGTGCACCGGGGGTCGTCGTTGAGCTCGTCGATGACGCGCTCGAGCTCCTCCTGGGACGCGTCCGCGGGCAGTTCCTTACGGATCGAGGCGATCCCCACCTGCTCGCAGTCGCGGTGCTTGCCCGCCACGTACGAGTGCGAGGCGGGATCGTCCCCCACGATCACGGTCCCGAGACCGGGCACCACGTCCCGCTCACGCAGTGCGGCCACGCGCTCGGTCAGTTCTTCCTTGATCCGGGCCGCGGTCGCCTTGCCGTCGAGGACCTGGGCCGTCATCTCACCACTCCTCGAGGCCGGGGTACAGCGGGAACTGCTCGGTCAGGGCGTCCACGCGCGAGCGCAGGGCGGAGACGTCCGCACCGGGCTTGAGGGCCTCGGCGATCACGTCCGCGACCTCCTCGAACTCGCTCGCTCCCAAACCGCGGGTCGCGAGCGCCGGGGTCCCGATACGCAGCCCGGACGTGGTCATGGGCGGGCGGGGGTCCCACGGCACGGCGTTGCGGTTGACCGTGATCCCCGCCTGGTGCAACAGGTCCTCGGCCTGCTTGCCGTCCAGCTCGGAGTTGCGCAGGTCCACGAGGACCAGGTGCACCTCCGTGCCGCCGGTCAGCACGGACACACCGTGCTCCGCGAGGTCCGGAGAGTTCAACCGCTCGGCGAGGATCTGGGCGCCCTCGATCGTGCGCTGCTGACGCTCGCGGAACTCCTCGGTGGCGGCGATCTTGAACGCCACGGCCTTGGCCGCGATCGCGTGCATGAGGGGTCCGCCCTGCTGGCCGGGGAACACCGCGGAGTCGACCTTCTTCTTGAGGTCCGCTTCCGCGAGGATGACACCGGAGCGCGGACCCGCGAGGGTCTTGTGCACCGTGGAGGTGGTCACGTGCGCGTGGGGCACCGGGTTGGGGTGCAGCCCGGCGGCCACGAGACCCGCGAAGTGGGCCATGTCCACCCACAGCTTGGCGTCCACCTCGTCCGCGATCGAACGGAACGCCTCGAAGTCCAGCTGGCGGGAGTAGGCGGACCAACCGGCCACGATCACGTTCGGCCGGGCCTGCAGCGCCTGCTCGCGCACCTTGTCCATGTCGATGCGGTAGGTGTCCGGGTCCACCTCGTACGCGGCGATGTTGTAGAGCTTGCCCGAGACGTTGATCTTCATGCCGTGGGTCAGGTGCCCGCCGTGGGCCAGGGACAGCCCCATGAGGGTGTCACCGGGCTGCATGAGCGCGGCCATCACGGCGGTGTTCGCCTGGGCGCCCGAGTGCGGCTGCACGTTCGCGTGATCCGCCCCGAACAGTTCGCACGCGCGGTCGCGGGCCAGGTTCTCCACGACGTCCACGTACTCGCAACCGCCGTAGTAGCGACGGCCGGGGTAGCCCTCCGCGTACTTGTTCGTGAGTACCGAGCCCTGCGCCTCGAGCACGGCGCGCGGCGCGAAGTTCTCCGACGCGATCATCTCGAGCGTGGAGCGCTGGCGCCCCAGTTCGTCCTCGATGGCCCGTGCGACGTCCGGGTCCACCTCCGACAGCGGCTGATTGGTCACAGGGTGTCCCAGGGATTCCGTCATGCTCCACCTTCTTTGTGCGCGGGAGGGTCCGCTCCAGCATATCCGCGCGTCGCGGTGTTGCGCCTCAGCACGGCGGGGGCACGAGCGCGGCGATGCTCGTAGAATTCCTGGATCGTCCGGGCCCTCGGCGGGCGGGTCCCGCCCGGGGAGCGAATGCGGGTAGCATGTGTACCCGTACCGCGTGCGTACCCCCTGCGCGCGGCAGCCGTCACAGCGCAGCCGGGCTGCCGCTCTCGCTCAGCGAGCGCGAGCATTCGCATCGTCCCGCCCCACGTCCTGATCCTTCGTGTTAGGAGTTCTCGCGCCGTGAACGTTCTTCCCACCGCCCCGTTCACCGCTTCCATGCCGCGCATCACCGACGGCCAGTCGCCGCCGGAACCCGTGGACGTGGTGCGCACCCCGTACGCCGCCGTGATCTTCGACATGGACGGTGTGGTGACCGACACCGCCGGGGTGCACGCCCGCGCGTGGCAGAAGCTCTTCGACCGGTTGCTGACCGATCCCCGCCTCGAGCCCGTAGCTCCGGCCACCGAGGTGGACCGGCGCCCGTTCGACATGGGCGGTGACTACCGCACGTACGTGGACGGACGACGTCGCGAGGACGGCGTCCGCGCGTTGCTCGCCGCCCGCGGGACCATGCTCCCCGAGGCCCAGAGCCACGAGGACCCGCAGCCGGGTGACTGGACCGTGCAGGGCCAGGCCGCCGCGAAGGACGGCTTCTTCCACGAGGAGCTGCGCGAGCACGGTGTGCGCGTGTTCACGGGCACCGTGGCCTTGATCGAGCGGCTGCGCGAGGGCGGTGTGCCCGTGGGGCTGGTGACCGCGAGCCGCAACAGCGCCGTGGTCCTCGAGGCCGCCGGGTTGCAGCACTTGTTCGACCGCATCGTGGACGGCAACTGGGCCGCCTCGCACGACCTGCCGGGCAAGCCCGCCCCGGACACCTTCCTCGAGTGCGCACGCCTGCTGGGCGTGGCCCCCGGCGAGAGCGTCGTCGTGGAGGACGCCGTGGCCGGCGTCCAGGCCGGTGCCGCCGGCGACTTCGGCCTGGTCGTGGGGATCAACCGGGACGGCGCCCGGGAACGGCTCTACCGCGCGGGCGCCCACGTGGTGCTCAACGACGTCGCCGAGCTGGACCTGGGCGCGCGCCGGGACGACCCGTGGGCGCTCGTGTTCGACGGTTTCGACCCCGCCACCGAGCCCCGCCGCGAGGCCCTGCTGACCCTGGCCAACGGCTACATGGGCGTGCGCGGCGCGGCCTGTGAGTTCGCCGCGAACACCGTCCACTACCCCGGAACCTACCTGGCCGGCGTGTTCAACCGGGTGCTCAGCCACATCAACGGCCGGGACGTGGAACACGAGTCCATGGTCAACGTGCCCAACTGGCTGCACCTGGACCTGCGTTTCGCGGGGGGCCAGTGGTGGTCCGAGGGCGGAATGAAGCCCTCCGAGGAACGCGTGGAACTGGACCTGCGCCGCGGTCTGCTGACCCGCACGCTCGTGCTCACGGAAGCGGACGAGGACCCCGGCGCGGACCAACCCCCGCGCAGCCTGGAGATCACCCAGCGCCGCCTGGTGTCCCTGCGCTACCGCCACCTGGGCGCCCAGGAGACCCGGATCGTCTCGCGTGGATTCAGCGGGCGGTTGCACGTGCGCACCGGTGTGGACCCCGCCGTGACCAACAGCGGCGTGGCCGAGTACCGGGAACTCAACGCCCACCACCTCGCGCTGCTCGAGTCCACGACCCTGCCGGACGAGCACGAGACCCTGCTGTCGCTCGTGCGCACCTCCCAGTCCAAAATCGAGATCGCGATGGCCCAGCGCACGCGCATCGAGTCCGAGACCCCCGCGCGCGAGCGCCGCGAGATGCGCCCCGGCGGGATCGAGTTCCGCCGCTACACGGTGCAGATCGACCCGCACAACCCCGTGCTCGTGGACAGCACGACCGCGGTGGTCACGAGCCGTGACGCCGCGATCGGTTCCCCCCGCGAGGGCGCACTCGCCGAGCTGAACCGCACGCCGTTCGGGGTGCGTAAGCTGCTGGCCTCTCACGAGATCGAGTGGGCCCGGTTGTGGGACCGCTACGAGGTCACCCTGGAGGCCGCGGAGGACACCCCCGAGCACGTGGCCACCCAGCTCGCGGTGCGCACCCACCTGTTCCACGCGGCCCAGACCCTGGCCCCCCACCTGTCCCTGCGGGACGCCGGCATCCCCGCCCGCGGTCTGCACGGCGAGGGCTACCGCGGCCACATTTTCTGGGACGAGCTGTTCATCCTGCCCGTGATCAACATGCGCCAGCCGCACGTGACCCGGTCCCTGCTCTCCTACCGGTGGCGGCGCCTGGCCATGGCCCAGCAGCACGCCCGGGACTTCGGTCTCTACGGCGCGGCGTTCCCGTGGCAGTCCGGTTCCGACGGGCGCGAGGAGACTCCCCCCGAGCTGTACAACCACCACTCGCGGCGCTGGCTGCCGGACAACTCGTGGCGCCAGTTCCACGTGGGTCTGGCGATCGCCTACAACGCGTGGGTGTACTACGAGTCCACCGGGGACATCGACTGGCTCTCCGGCCACGGGACCGAGCTCATCGTGGGGATCACCCGCCTGTTCGCGTCCCTCGCGGAGTACGACTCGCACGACGGCAAGTACCACATCTCCGGTGTGATGGGCCCCGACGAGTACCACGACGGCCCCGCGGGCCAGCACGGTGGCGGGCTCAAGGACAACGCCTACACCAACGTGCTCGCGTCCTGGCTGTTCCGTCACTCGGCCCACATCTTCCACGACATGGTCGAGCACCAGCGCGAGGACCTGGAGTCCCGCTTCGAGATCTCCCCGCAGGAGGTCCAGAAGTGGCTCAAGATGGCCGAGAACATGTACGTCCCGTTCAACGCAGACGGCACGATCGCGCAGTTCGAGGGCTACGACGAGCTCGCCGAACTGGACTGGGACTTCTACCGCACCAAGTACCGCAACATCGGCCGCCTGGACCTGCTGCTCGAGAACGAGGGCGACCTGACCAACAACTACAAGCTGTCCAAGCAGGCGGACACGATCATGCTCGTGTACCTGCTGGGCCCCGAGGGCGTGATCGAGGAACTCGCGCGCATGGGCTACACCACGGACCTGGACGCCATCCAGCGCACCGTGGACCACTACATCGCGCGCTCCTCCAACGGGTCGTCCCTCTCCCGTGTGGTCAACGCCGCGGTGCTCGCGTGGCTCGACCCGGACCGCTCGTGGGGTTCGTTCCAGGACGCGCTCATGATCGACATGGACGACACGCAGGGCGGCACCACGGGCGAGGGCATCCACCTGGGTGCCATGGCCGGTTCGGTGGACGTGATCACCCGCGCGTACGCCGGGCTGCGTGTGCGGGGCCAGTGGCTCGAGTTCCAGCCCGCCCTGCCCCGCGAGTTGGACGCCGTGGACTTCACGGTCCTGTACTGCGGTCAGGTCATCGAGGTCTCGCTGGACCACGACATCCTGGAGCTCGAGGCGAGCTCGGTCAAGGCGGATCCGGTCACGGTGCACGTCAACGGCGCCGAGTACGTGCTCAAGGGCGGGCAGAAGATCTCGGTGTCACTGCGCCACCGCGAGTCCCGGCGTCCCGAGAAGGCCATGGCCGCCCTGCGGCGCCGGTTCATTTCCGACGCCGGCGAAGGCTGAGCCCCGCCCCGAACCGTGGCCGTACGACAATGCCGCGCGGCTCGGGCGCGCCTGCTCATCGCGCGCACACCGCGCCGAGCCCCGGCCACGCGCCGGGCGCGTGGCGGCTACCGGCGGCGTCGTGACGAGCGCGAGCGCGCACTATGCTATGGCTCATGACACAGTTCTCCGAGCCCGCGGGCGCCGACGCCGCCCGCGAACCCCTGATCCTGCCCTACGGTCAGCACCGGCCCTCCGTGGCCCGCTCCGCTTTCGTGGCACCCAACGCCACGATCGTGGGTGACGTGGTGGTGGGTGCCGGGGCGGGCATCTTCTACGGCGCCGTGGTGCGCGGTGACCGCTCCCCCCTGCGGATCGGGACGAACTCCAACCTGCAGGACAACGTCACGGTGCACTCGGACCCGGACCACCCCACGACCATCGGCGAGCGCGTGAGCGTGGGCCACAACGCGGTCATCCACGGGTGCGTCCTGGAGGACGACGTCCTCGTGGGGATGAACGCCACCGTGCTCAACGGCGCCGTGGTGGGCCGCGGGAGCCTGATCGCCGCCGGGACCGTGGTACTCGAGGGCGAACGCATCCCGCCCGGTTCCCTCGTGGCCGGGGTCCCGGGCAAGGTCCGGCGGGAGCTGTCCGTGGACGAGCAGCACGCCGTCAGTCGCAACGCCCAGAACTACATCGAGCTCTCCCGGGAGCACCGCGCGATGTTCTCCTGAGCCTGCCTGGACAACCGCAGCACACGGCGACGCGCGACCCCGGAAGCCCGGGACCGCGCGTCGTCGTACGCCGGGTGGGAACGTACTCGCCCGGCGGGAGCGGCTCGGTGAGTGGCACCCAGTGAATGCGGCGCAGTGGATGCCGCTCAGTGGAAGAAGTGCCGTGCCCCCGTGAGGTACATGGTCACGCCCGCGGCCTGGGCCGCCTCGATGACCTCCTCGTCACGGATGGAACCGCCCGGCTGCACCACGGCGCGCACGCCCGCGTCCAGGAGCACCTGCAACCCGTCCGCGAACGGGAAGAACGCGTCCGACGCCGCGACCGCACCGCGGGCACGTTCGGCGTGATCCTCGGCGAGGGTGTTGGCGCGCTCCACGGACAGGCGGCACGAGTCCACGCGGTTGACCTGGCCCATACCGATGCCCACCGAGGCGCCGTCGTTCGCGAGCAGGATCGCGTTGGACTTCACGGCCCGCAGGGAACGCCATGCGAACTCGAGGTCCGCCAGGGTCTTCTCGTCCGCGGCATCTCCCGAGACCAGGGTCCAGTTGGCAGGGTCGTCACCCTCGGCGTCGAGGCGGTCGGCCTGCTGGAACAGTGCACCGCCGGAGACCCCGCGGTACTCCAGGGGATCGCGGTCGAAGCCCTCGGGCAGGGCGAGCAGACGGATGTTCTTCTTGGCCCCGAGGATCTCGAGGGCCTCCGCCTCGAACTCGGGGGCCACGACCACCTCGGTGAAGATGGGCTTGAGGTTGCGGGCCATGTCCGCCGTGACCGTGCGATTGGCCGCCACGACACCGCCGTACGCGGAGAGCGGGTCGCACGCGTGGGCCTTGAGGTGGGCGTCCGCGATGGGGTCCTGCGCGCCGGGGGTCGCCACGGCCACGCCGCACGGGTTGTTGTGCTTGACCACGGCCACGGCGGGCTCGTCGTAGTCGAACGCGGCGCGGACGGCGGCGTCCGCGTCCACGTAGTTGTTGTAGGACATCGCCTTGCCGTGCAACTGCTCGGCCTGCGCGATCCCGGGCGCCGCGGCGTCGTTCGTGTAGAGCGCGGCCTTCTGGTGCGGGTTCTCGCCGTAGCGCAGGGACTCCGCGCGCTGCAGCGCGAGACCCGCGTACGGGGGCCAGAAGTTCGCCTCGGGGCCGTGGTCGAACTGCTGGGCGGTCCACGTGGCCACGGCGGTGTCGTAGGCCGCGGTGTGGGCGAACGCCGCCGCCGCGAGCTTCTGCCGGGCCGCGAGATCGTAACCGCCCTCCTGAGCCGCGCGCACCACGTCCGGGTAACCGGCGGGATCCACGACCACGGAGACCGCGGCGTGGTTCTTGGCGGCCGCGCGCACCATGGACGGGCCGCCGATGTCGATCTGCTCCACCACGGCGTCCTGCTCCGCACCCGAGCGCACGGTGTCCTGGAACGGGTAGAGGTTCACGATCACCAGGTCGAACGGCTCGATCTCGAGCTCGGTGAGCTGATCCATGTGTTCCGGCTTGCGCCGGTCCGCGAGGATCCCCGCGTGCACGCGCGGGTGCAGGGTCTTGACCCGCCCGTCCAGGCACTCCTGGAACCCGGTGACCTCGGAGACCTCGGTCACGGGGACCCCCGCGCCGCGGATGGTCCCGGCGGTGGAACCGGTCGAGACGATGCTCACGCCGGCGTCGTGCAGCCCTCGCGCGAGCTCCTCCAGACCGGTCTTGTCGTACACGGAGATCAGTGCGCGCTTGAGCGGCACACGGTTCAGGTCGGCAGTATTCACGAGCTCTCCAGTGGGGACGAGGGTACGGACGGTAGGCGGGCCGGAGCCCGGTTCAGTCTACGACCGGGGCAGATCGGGGTCGGTGCTCGTGACGTCCCAGCTCAGTTTCGCCAGCGCGTTGACGAGCAGGGTGCGCTCGGCGGATTTGATCCGTTCGTGCAGCACGGCCTCGGTATCGTCCTCGGCCACGGGGACCGCGACCTGGGCCAGGATGGGTCCGGCGTCCACGTCCGCGACAACCTCGTGCACCGTGGCGCCCGTAACCTTCACGCCGTAGGCCAGGGCGTCCCGCACGGCATGGGCACCGGGGAAGGACGGCAACAAGGACGGGTGCGTGTTGATGATCCGGCCCGGGAACACGGACACGAACTCCGCGTCCACGATCCGCATGAACCCGGCGAACACCACGCGGTCGGGGTGGTAGGACGCCACGCGTCGTTGCAGCGCACGGTTCCACTGCTCCCGGTCCGGGTACTCGGACAGCGGCACCACGAAGGTGTCGATGCCCGCGGCGCGCGCCCGGTCCAGACCGGCGCACTCCAGGTCCGCACCCACGGCGGCGATATCCACCTCCACGTCCCCCTGGTGCAGGGCGTCGATCATCGCCTGCAAATTCGTACCGGAGCCCGAGACCAGAACCACTAAACGCATGGGCCCACTCTATCCAGCGAGGCTGCCTCGATGGCGCCGCGGCGGTGCCGCACCCGCGGCGCTGCTCGGTCCGTCGGCTCGCCTACAGTGGTGGGTATGCACGATTCCCGCCACCGGAGCACGCCGCCCCACGCCACGCACTCGATGGGTTCGACCTCCGGCGGCTCCCCTTCCGGGGGTTCCCACTCAGGGGGACCGCACTCCGGCGGCCCGCAGCACCGTGGCCCGCACGCCGGCGACCCGCGCGGTGAGAAGCCCTCACCTCGCGGCCCCCAGTCCGGGGACCCCTCCGACGGCGACGGCGCTCGGCTCCGGTTCGCCGCGGTGGCCGCGGCCCTCGCGGTGCTCGCCTCCGCACTCGTGGTGGGTGACGTGTGGTCCACCGTGGCGGGGCTCGTACTCGCCATCGCCGGGATCGTGCTGGGCATCATCGCGCTCGCGCGCTCCCGCGGTTCGTCCTCACGGGTCCTGATCACGGTGCTCGCGGTGTTGGCCATCGTGTGGGGTGTGATCAATGCACTGGGCGGTGGCACCCGATTGCTCGTGTGGCCGGCCACCCAGGTCTACCAGGAATGCACCGAGCGGGCCCTCACGCTGTCCTCGACCAGCCGGTGCGAGCAACAGCTCAACGACAACGTGTGGAAGCACTTCTCCGGTGCGCCCCTCGAGACGGGTGCGCCGCAGGACGATCCGACGGCCACCGCCACGCCTGAGGCCTCCCTTGTCACGCCCACGCCGAGCGCCTCGATCCCTGCCCCTTCGGGGAGTGCTACACCGGGAGCGACCTCGCCGACCTCCGCCGGTCCCGGGTCCTGAGACGCCCGTTCCCAGCGAGTCCATTGCTATCAAGAGCGGTTCGTCATCGACCCAGTCCCACGTCCTGGGACGCCCGAGCCCGTCGGCGCCAGGAGCGGTTCATCGTCGTCTCAGTCCCGCTCGTCGTCGAGGGCGGCCAGCCGCGCGGCCTTGCGCTTCTCGGACCTGCGCTGCGCACGACGACGCTTGGCCTCCTCACGGCGGGACAGTCCCGGTTCGTCTGCCGATCGTCCCACGGCCGCGGACCCGCCGCGGGGCTGGGACTCCTGCTCGGGCTCGGCGGCAGCGCGCGACGCGCGGCCCCGGAACAGACCCCGGACACCCCGAGCCGTGACCTCGCCGTCCGGGACGGCCGCCCCGGATCCAGGACGGCCACCGGGTGCCGTGCGAGCATCCTGCCCGGCGCCGGGGCCGGAAGCCGAGCGGGAACTGTGCACGGCGCCAGCGGCGGGCAGGGCGTCGTGGTGGGCCACAGCGGCGTCGTCCTCCGGGGCCGGGGAATCCGACTCGGGGAGCTCGTCCGCCTCGGCGCGGGAGCGGGAACGGTAGCCCTCGCGTTCGAGCCACGGCCCGGCGAGGTAACCCACCGCGGCGCCTGCGGCGAGCTCGGCGCCCAGCCAGAGGAACACGTGCCACGCGTGCGGGCCGATATCCGTGAGCCGGCCGATCCCGAGCGAGCCACTGGACAGCCACGCGAGCGCGGTCACGAGCCCCGCCCCCACCACGGCGATGAACACCGCGGTGAGCAGCGTGGAGAGCACGAACGTGAGCCAGCGCAGGGGCAGGCGGATGGCCATCCAGTCGTCCAGGTGGTTCTCGCCCTCGCGGCAGAACCACCACCCCGCGAGCAGACCCGCGAGCACGGGCAGGATCAGCACCGCGGGGGCGTACAACCACGGGTCACCGGGGGGAAGTGCCGCGAGCGCCGGGAACTGCGGCAGCGGTCCCAGGGTGTTCTGGAACGGGGAGACCAGGGTCCCGGTGCCCAGGGAGAAGCCGGCGCCCGTGGCCCACGTGAGCGCCCACACCACCATGTTGGGGAGGTACCCGAACTGCAGCGCGGTCAGGGCGGTGTCCCCCGCCGCACCCGTGCCCAGGTCCTGGTAGACGGTGATCACGCGGTCCCAGTTCCACGCGAGGGCCACCACGAACAACAGGGCACCCCCGGCCAGGGCGGCCACCGCCGCGAGGAAACCGGCGCGGATCACCGCCCACACGTAGGAACCGGCCCAGCGGGAGTACTGGCTCGTGCGCTGCAACCAGGACGCGACGTCGGCCCCGAGTACCGCCGCGAGCGACCGCGAGACGCTCCACCCGCCCACGAGGGTGCCCAGTCCGGCGGGAACCAGCGGCAGTAGCGCGGCGGCCACGAGGTCCACCGAGACCTGTTCGGTACGGCTGAGCCAGCCCACGAGGGCCCCGAAGAGCGCATAGGCGAGCATCCCGGCGAAGAACGGGATCAGGAACTGACCGCGCCAGCACGCCCGGGCGATCCGGCGGCCCGCGACCACCGCGAGGCCGAACGGGATCAGTGTGAGCCCCAGGGGCACGAGCGTGACCGTCCCACCACCGTCCAGCGACAGGCCCTGGATGGCCTGAATCGTGAGGGGCACGCAGTGCGCGAGCAACCAGACCTGACCGGCGAGCTGCAGGCTCCCGCCCGCGCCCAGGGTCGCGAAGCCCCCCGCAGCCCATACCGCGCCCAGGAGCACGGTGCCCAGCAACAGGCCCACCACGGCCACCGCGAGCAGCTCGATCACGCCCTGCAGCGCGAGCGGCATGGGCAGTCCCGGGGAGTCGTCCGGTTCGGGGCGGGGCACGTCGGCGGCGCGCACGGGGGACGAACCGTGCGACGTGAAGCGGTCGCGTACGCCCGAGACCACGCCGGGCAGTGAGGGAAGTTTCATCACCGGACATCTTTTCACGTTCACCCGCGCACCACGGGCAGCGAAGTTAGCCCGGACTTCACCTGCGGGCCACTCCCGGGTGACTCCCCCGTGAGGCGCCGGGCCCACAGTGGGAACCGTGAGAATCGCATTGGTGGCCGAACAGTTCCTCCCCCACGTCAACGGTGTCACTCATTCGGTGATCCGCGTCCTGGAACCCCTGCGGGATCACGGGCACGAGGCCATGGTGATCGCCCCCTCCTACGAGAAGACCCTGTTCCTGGGCTCGGTGGACCACGTGGACGGCGTGCGGATCGAGCGCATCCCGTCCCTGCCGCTCGCGGGCTATCCCGAGGTCCGCGTGGCGAGCTGCACCGTGAGTCGCATGCAGCGCATCCTGGCCCGCTTCGCCCCGGACGTGGTGCACGTGGCGTCCCCGTTCGTGCTGGGCTGGCAGGCCATCCAGGCCGCCAAGGGTCTGGGCCTGCCGTGCGTGGCCGTGTACCAGACGGACGTTCCCGGTTACGCCGCCCGGTACGGGGCGTCCGTGCTGGAGACCGCCATGTGGTCCCACGTGCGTGCGATGCACAACAGTGCGGCCCTCACTCTCGCTCCCTCCACGGCGTCGATCAGCCAGCTCCACGAGCACGGCGTCCAGCGGGTGCACATGTGGCGCCGCGGCGTGGACACGAGCCGGTTCCGTCCCGCGCTGCGCGATCACGCGTGGCGCGAGCGCGTGGGCGGCGGCAAGCGACTCGTGGGATACGTGGGGCGGTTGGCCCCCGAGAAGCAGGTCGCGGACCTCGCCGCGATCGACGCCCTGCCGGACACCCGGCTCGTGATCATCGGTTCCGGCCCCGGGGAGGAGTCGCTGCGCTCGGTATTGCCCAACGCGCACTTCGAGGGCTTCCTCACGGGCACCGAACTCGCCACGGCCATGGCGTCGCTGGACGTGTTCGTGCACCCCGGTGAGCACGAGACGTTCTGCCAGACCATCCAGGAAGCCATGGCCTCCGGGGTCCCAGTGGTGGCCGTGGGCCGCGGCGGCCCCCTGGACCTCGTGGACTCCTCGCGCAACGGGTGGCTCTACGCCCCGGGTGACCTGGCCGGGTTGCGCGAGCGCGTCCGGGACCTCGCGGGCGACGACGCCAAACGCCTCGCCTTCGCGCGCACCGCCCACCAGTGCGTGCAGGAGCGCACGTGGGGTGCCGTGTGCGAGCAGTTGCTGGGCCACTACGAGCGCGCTCGCACGGTCACCTCCCGGATGCGCGGCACTCGCCGCAGCGGCCTGCGCACCCCATGAGAACCGCCGCCGGGTGCCAGATGTTACTCAACAGAAGCTTGATTAAGTTTTGATGACATTCTCGGTCCGCGCCTGGCTGGTCCCCCGAATCCACGGATACGCTCGAAGCAGCTTCACGAGATGCGCCCGCGCAACGACAAGGACGTCACCGCGCGCCCAGAGCTCCAACTCGGCGTACGCCAACCCTCGGTTCAGGGGTGGATTGGATGACGAAGCGGCCGGGGCCACACGTGTGGTTCCGGCAAGCGACCGGAAAAATCAGAGGCCCGACATCATGAACACGACAACCCAGAAATCCCACCCCGACACCCGCGAACAGTGGGTGGACGTCACCGTTCAGGCGGACCCCGCCCGGCACGTGGTGTCCATCACGGGATCGGACGGTCACGAGCACGAGTACTTCGCGGACGACGCCCGTGAGGTCGCACTCGCCGCACAGCACACACGGGGGCGCGGCCAGTGGTGCGCCAAGTACAGCAGACTCCTGGTCCCCGGTGCGTCCCGGGTGACCGGCGGGGTGTCCTTCTACAAGCTGGAGCCCTTGCCCGCGTAGTCCTCGCGAGCACGGTCCCCGCGACCGCGAACTCCACGATCGGGTGTGGCCCGGGTCCGGACGGACCCGGGCCACACCCATGTTCTCAGCCTGCTCGGTTCTTCGCGGCCGTGCTCACCGGGCGGTCGCGTCCCGGTCCTGGGCGATCAGCTCGGCGGCGCGTTCACCGATCATGAAGACCGTGATCTTCGGGTTCACCGTCACGAGCTCGGACATCACCGAGGCGTCTGCCACGCGCAATCCGCTCACGCCCTTGACGATCGCATCCAGCAGGAACGCCGTGCGCCCGGTGATGAGCACGTACAGCATGAGCCCGATCGCCAGGATGATGCTCAGCTCGGAAAGCCGCCGGATGCCCTTGTCCACGCCCAAGACGCACGAAGCCACCGCCATGAGGACCCCCAGGGCGGTCAGTGCCGACGGCACCGCCAGGTTTTCGGGGACGCCGAACAGGTAGCGCAGTCCGAAGTTCAACTGGACCACCCCGATCCCCAGGGACGCGGCCACCCCAAAGATGGTCCCCAGCAGCGCCGCGGTGTCCACGGCGTCGCCGGCGGCACCGTGGATCCGGCACCCGATCAGGGGTAGAGAGCGGAGCGGATGCTCAGCGGCATGCCGAAGCGGTAGGCGAAGTAGCCGAATGCCATGCCCATCAGGGCGTACATGGCCCACCCCGTGAACAGGTTGAACTGTGGTTTCGCGTGGTCCGGGCCCATCTTGATGGTGCCCTGCTTGCTGGCCGCGACCAGGATCACGAACACGATCACGAGAGCGGCCGTGAGGATGTAGAACCACCCGAGCCGGGAGGCGACCCACGCGACCACGCCGCCGATCACGGCGTCGGCGTGCTCGGGAGCCGCCATGGCCCACGCCGACAGCGCCACGATCAGGGCACCCGCGGCCACGAAGACCCGCCAGTTGACGGGCAACCGGGGTGGCGCGGGGCGGGGTGGTTCCGCCGAGGAGGGCGGATCCGCGACGGGCGACGAGCCCGGGCGTGGGTGACGGATGGACGAGGAATCGTGTGTGGTCACGTCGTGGATGCGGGTCGGACGTCGGACGACCCGGGGTTGAGGCGTCTTACTACCAGCCGGTAGTCATGGCACGCCACCTCACTATAGGGGAGGGCCGCGCAGCAGCCGAATGCAGCCGCGCGGCCCTCGAGCACGCCCCCGGTTCGCCCGGGACGGGACGCTCAGCCCAGCAGCTTGGCCACGAGGGCGCTCGCGAACTCCTCGGAGACGTCCCCGTAGTTCAGGGAGAAGTCCTCGTCCACGAGCGTGGGCAGCAGCCCCGAGCACAGCACCGTGGCGCGCGCGTATAGCCCCGGCAGGGCGGCACCGATGGGCACGGAGAGCAAACGCAGCTCGGGATCGTAGCTGACCAGCGCCGTGCCGGTGTCCCGCGCCGCGAGATGCTTGCCGAGCCCCGAGGACACGGGACGGGCGTGACCCGAGACCACGTCCTCCGCGGTGCGGTAGGCGTAGCGCGTCTTGTGGTGGTGGTTGATCCGGTACAGCCCCGCCTGGTTGCGGTCGTCCGTGGCCTCCCACGTGGCGTCCGCGGGCACGAACCGTTCCGCGACCCCGTTGTACTGCATCTCCTTCAGCGGCAGTCCCGCGACCACGGAGGACAGCGGGGGCAGGGTCTCGAGCATGATGGGCCCGGCGTCGTAGACGACGTCGCACAGCCCTTCGGGCAGGGACTTGCTCAGCGCATCGAGGTCCACGTCCTGGAGCATGGTGGTGGCGTGGTCCTCCGGGGAGAGCACCACGACCTCACCGCCCTGGGCCTCGACCGCCTGCGTCACGGCGTCCTCCTGGTCGGTCTTCCACCCGCCCGTGAGCAGGATGGAGCCGTCCACGAGCTGGGTCAGGGCCGGGGAACACACCTGCCAGCGGCGCACCGTCCAGTTCTCGTCCCGGATCACCTCCAGGAAACCGAGGGCCTGCAGGTGACCCACGAACCATTCCTCGAAGCGCTCGGAGTCCTCGAGCTGACGCGCCACGATGGACAGGCTCGACCGCTTGCCGCCACCCAGGAACGTGAGGATGTCCTTGAACGGCGCCCAGGAACCGGGGTACTCGCCCTCGTCCGGACCGATGAACTGCAGCGCCTCGACCGAACCCGTCTGACCCACCGCGGAGAGCTTGGTGAGCCGGCCGGGGTAGCGCTTGGTGAGCCCGCAGAACTTGCAGCGCCCGAACACCCACGGCGCCTTGGCCTTGGGATCCATGGGGGGCAGGAGCACCTTGTGCTTGCCCGTGACCATGCAGGACACGTCCGGGGCCTCGGGCAGCTCGTTGCTGCGCTCGGGGAACATCTGCCCCTCGGCGGACTCCCACCCGGCGACCTCGGGCACGGGGACCTCGTCCACGGAGACCTCGTGGGGGTCCATGTTGTCGAACGAACCCTGGACGTACTCGTCCGGGATCTCGTCGCGGGTCAGCGCGGTGACGGGCCACAGCGGCTCCTCCGCCACGTGGACCATCTCGCCGTCGTAGCCCAGGGAGCGCTGGGTGATGTAGTAGGAGCTGTCCCGCACGCGGAACTCGAGGCGCTGCTTCACGGTGCGCCCGGAACGCAGCACCAGCGTGTAGTCGTTGGGCTTGAGGTGGCCGTCCTCGCGGGCCAGTTCGGTCCCGCCCAGGCTCACCTGGAACGGTGGCACCCGGGGTGCTGTGAGCTTGGTGCTCGTGAGCTTGAACGAGTGCGGGTTGCGCCACTCGCACTCCACGGACAGGGGGTCGTCACTGTCCGAGGTCACGGTCAATTGCGGAGGCCGCAGCGCCGAGAACCGGTCCACGTCCCCGGGGATGCGCAACCCACCGGACAGGGTGATCGCCGGGACCAACCGGGGCACCAGGGCCGAGAAGTTGTCGTTGACCGTGAGCGCGGGGTCACCGGCGCGCAGCACCTGGACGTCGTCGAAGAGCACCCAGCCCTCGGAGACCCCGTTCTCCCCCGGGCCCACCACGCGGTAGTCGGGTGAGGCGGAGTCGTCCAGGATCGCGCGGATCTGATCCACCCATTCGGGTTGATTGCGCACCATGATCCGGCACGGCCACGCGGCGGGGACGTGATCCACGGAGATGAACGTGTCCGAGTACGCGTCCTTGGCGAAGACCACCACGGGACGCGGGTTGCGCGTGAGGGTGAGCTCCCCCGCCGTGATCTGCAACTGCCCGGACAGCAGCGTGTCACTCGTCATGCGCGCGTTGTACGCGGAGATCCCCAGGAACGCGTCCCCGATGTAGGACAGGAACATGGTGCGCGGACCGGCCGTGGTCGCGAGATCCACCTCGCGCCCGGGCACGAGGCGCTTGGGCACCACGAAGCCCAGTTCGTAGATGGGGTTGCCCACGTAGTCCGTGCCGTCCGCGAGGGACAGCCCGGGGCTGCGCGACCCCAGGTGACGTGACCCGCGGGCGGCGGCAGCGGCGTCGTCGTCGGGGGCGGATTCCCACGCGTCCAACTGGGCGAGCGCGACCTGCAGCGCGGGATCGCGCGTGAGGGGGTTGGTCCAGATGCTGCGCATGCTCTTGGACACGTCCGTGTCCGCGATGTCGAGCCAGAAGTCGATGTAGATCCCGAGCTCCGCGGCGCTCATCCCCTGCGCCGTGGTCAGCTCGAGGTCCTCGAACATCTGGTGCAGTTGCCGCAGCTCGGACGGGCCGAACAGGGTCTGGGACAGCGCGAGGCCCACGGGGCGGTGGTTCACGGCGTACGCGGACGGCAACCCGAGCTGGCCGTCGACGGCCTCGAGCCAGTAGCGCAACGCGTCCCAGTAGGTCTCCGAGTCCTTGCGCACCGAGGTCTCGAGCGCCTTGACGTTGTCCTGGCCCGCTTGCAGCAGCACCGCGAGCGGGAGGTAGAACGTGGACACGGACTTCTTGCCCGTGCGCGCGGCGAGCGCGGACATGTGCCGCCCGGCCAGGGCGAACAGGGCCAGCAGGGCCACGATGGGCGGCGGGCCGATCTTGGTGAGGTCCTCGAGCTGGCGCCGGGACATCCGGTACCACGCCTCGGTGAGCTTGTTGAAGGCGTCGAACACGGAGCGGCGGGAGCCGTCCGTCACGAGCAGCGGCGTCACGGAGTCCGCGAGCGCGCGCAGCGTGGCGGGGCCGTCCAGGCCGAAGTCGGAACCGATCTGCTCGAGCATCTTCTCGTCCAGGTCCAGGTGGACCAGTTCCCCGGCCCTCCTGGGGCCGAAGAATGCCCGCGCCACGGCGTCGTTCCAGCGCAGGTACTCGACTTCCTGGGGTCCGGATGCCATTGCGTGGTCCCCCGTGTGGAAACCGGCAGCGTCAGCCACAAATCCTCCGTCTGCGCCGTGCGGCGCGCTCGAAACACGACAATCCCTGTCGATTATAAGTTCCCGCCCGTCGGTGCTTCACTGCCCCGACCCCTCAGTACCCCGCCCCGGCCGACGACGACGCCGCTGCCCGGCCCCGCGCCCACCGTCGCCCGGCCGTGTCCGCACCGGGCGGTACGGTAGGTGCCATGGATGGTGCTGCGCAGTTCACGGACGCCCGCGGTCCGGGCGCCGCCCCGGACTGGCGCAGCGAACTCTCCCGGATCGTGCCCGGTACGAGCCCGGACAGGGTCGTGGCGGACCCGGAATCCGGGCCCACGGTGGCCCTCGAACTGGACCTGGCCCGGGTGCAGAACCGCACCCCCAAGGCGTGGCAGGAATCACCCCGGGAGACCCCGCTGAGTCTCACGGCCCGCCCGGTGCTGCGCGGGCAGCGCCACGGGTGGGTGCACACCGGGATCGACTGGGGCAACCTGGCCTCCCACGCCCGCTCCGGGCACCTGAGCGCGGAACAACTGGACTGGTTCGAGGAACTGCGAGCGCTTTCCGAGTCCCACCGCGGCAGTTACGCGGCAGACCGGCACCAGCTGCACATGGAGCGCTACACCTCCCCCCTGTTGTGGCCCATCCTGGGGCGCGCCCGGGGGCTCGGGATCCCGCTGGTCTCCAAGGGCACGGGAGCACCCGTGATCGTGGATCGCGACGGCCGGTTCGAGGTGCGCGTGGATGCCGGTGAGCACGGTGAGCTCGCACTGCACCCCCAGTTGATCGTGGGTGAGAGCGAGATCCCGCTGCGCTGGACCCGGATCATCGGCCAGCCCGGTCACGGGTTGTTCTACCCGGACGCGACCCCCGCGGCCCTGGACACAGCGGAGGACCTCAACCAGTTCCCGTTGCACCTGGTGGCCCTGGGTACCCGGCTCAATCAGCAGCAGCGCTCCTTCCTGGACCGCGCCGAATCCCTCACGGTCCCGCAGGACGGTGTGGAGGAGTTCTTCGACACCTACTTCCCCCGGTTGCACCAGAGCATGCACGTGACCGCGGGCGAGGACTCCCTGGTGCTGCCCCAGGTCGCGGACCCCCAGTTCGTGCTCACCCTCCACCACGACGACCTCACCGAGCGCGTGGAGTGGGAGTGGGAGTACCAGAAGGGTCGCGAGCGGATCCGATTGCCGTTCCGCCCCCTGGACCCGCTCGGGGACGAGCCCGTGGCCCGCGAGTCCCGGTGGGAGTCCTCCATGGTCCAGGCCGTGCACCGCCGGATCCCCGAACTGGACTTCAAGCGCAGTTCCTACGCCGCACAGGACGCCCTGACCCTGTTGCGGGTGTGGTTGCCACTGTTGCGCAAGATCCCCGACCTGCGCATCGTGGAGACCGGCGGGAGTCCCGCGTACCAGGAGGTCACCGAACCCACCGAGATCACGGTGTCCACCGCGCCCACCGAGCACCACGACTGGTTCGGCCTGGGTGTCACCATCAGGGTCGGTGAGCACTACCTGCCGTTCTCCCAGATCTTTCAAGCGCTCGACCGCGGCCAGGACGTGATGTTGCTGCCGGACGGTTCCTACTTCTCCCTGGACCGCCCCGAGTTCACGCGGCTGCGCACGCTCATCGCCGAGGCCCGCACCCTGCAGGAGGACAAGGACGCGCCGCTCGCGTTGAACCGTTACCAGGCGAGCCTGTGGGAGCAGTTCGAGGACCTGGCCACGGACACCCGCCAGGCCGAGCAGTGGCGCGAGGGCGTGCGGGCACTGACGCACCTGCACGAGATCCCCTCTCCCCCGGTCCCCGAGGCCCTGCAGGCCAATCTGCGCCCCTACCAGTACGAGGGCTTCCGGTGGCTGAGCTTCCTGTGGGACCACGGGCTGGGCGGGATCCTCGCGGACGACATGGGCCTGGGCAAGACCGTGCAGACGATCGCCGCGATCCTGCGCGCCACGGACCGGGACCCGCAGCTGCCACCCCATCTGGTGATCGCACCCACCTCCGTGGTGGCCAACTGGTCCGCCGAGCTGCGCCGTTTCGCGCCGTCCCTGGGGATCACCGTGCTCAACCACACCAAGGACTCGGTGGTCGACGCCGCGGCGCACTCCCACGTGGTCCTCACGTCCTACGCCCTGTTGCGCCTGGACGCGGAGGCCTACCGCGCGGTCGAGTGGGCCGGTGTGATCATGGACGAGGCCCAGTTCGTCAAGAACCCCCGGACCAAGGCCTACCGCGCCGTGAAGAACCTGCGGGCGCGCACGTGCCTCGCGATCACCGGCACGCCCATGGAGAACAGCCTCTCGGAACTGTGGTCGTTGCTCTCGCTCACCGCCCCCGGATTGTTCCCGTCCAAGAAGCGTTTCACCGAGCACTACCAGCGTCCCATCGAACGCGCCATGGACTCGGATGCCCTGGCCCGGTTGCGCGCCAGGATGCGTCCGTTCATGCTGCGCCGCACCAAGGCGGACGTGGACCTGCAGCTGCCACCCAAACTCGAGCACGTCCTGCCCGTGGGGTTGAACCCCGAACACCGCAGCGCCTACGACCGCCGGCTGCAGCGCGAACGCGCCAAGATCCTGGGGCTCTTGCGCGACTTCGACAAGAACCGGTTCACGATCTTCCAGTCGCTGACCACCCTGCGGATGCTCGCGCTGGACCCCGTCCTGGTGGACCCGGAGTCCAAGGCGCAGTCCTCCAAACTGGACGTGCTCTTCGACCAGCTCCCCCAGCTCGTCCAGGAGGGCCACCGCCCGCTCGTGTTCAGCCAGTTCACGAGCTTCCTGAAGATCGTGGCGCAGCGCCTCGACGACGCCGGGATCGCCTACAGCTACCTGGACGGCAGCACGCGGGACCGCGCGGGGGCGCTCGAGAAGTTCCGCAGCGGACGCGCCCCCGTGTTCCTGGTGAGCCTCAAGGCCGGCGGTTTCGGGATCAACCTCACCGAGGCCGACTACTGCTACCTCCTGGACCCGTGGTGGAATCCCGCGGCGGAGAACCAGGCCGTGGACCGCACCCACCGGATCGGGCAGACCAAGAAGGTCATGGTCTACCGCATGGTCGCGCAGGGCACGATCGAGGAGAAGGTCATGGACCTCAAGGCCCGCAAGGCGGACCTGTTCGGGGCCGTGCTCGACGATGAACGGTTCTTCTCCGCCACGCTCGACGCCGAGGACATCCGCGCGCTGGTTGGTGTCTGAGCGAACCCCGGGGTCCGTTGAGTGCCCTGCACGGTCCCGATCACGCCGACGGTCGAGCTCGGGCGCACGCGGGAACACCGCGCGGGGTCTTTTCCGTGGAAGTCACACTCCCCCCCGACCTGTCGACCCGGCACGGTCAGCGGGTTAGCGTGGGCACAGATCACGCCGGCCCCGGCGCACCCGCACCGCGTGCGCGGGCCCCTGACCCGATCCTTGGGTGTTGCGTGATCACGGTGTTGGGAGGCACTCGAGCATGTCACACAGCAGGACGCCGCACGGCCACGGTCCGAGTACCGAGGTGGCACTGCGGCGCGCCGGGATCGGTGTGGTGCTGGCCCGGGTCGCCTCCGCCGTCCCCGATCCGCCGGTCTGTCCGTGGTCCCGGCTGGAGTCCGTCCTCACCGGGGCCATCGCCGGGATGTTCTGGAACGACTTCCTCATGGTCGAGTACGACCCACCGGAGGGCACCCCGGAGGTCCCCGCCGCGTGGGTGCGCACGGGACCCCGCGGGGTGCAGTGCGCCCTGCAGCGCGTTGCGGGCCGTTCCGCGGCCACCACCCACGGACCCGCCGAGTTCACCGGGCCGTGGTGTCCCGCGGAGTGGCTGAGGTCGTGGGGGTGGGACGATCCCACCGCCCCCGGACAGCCGTGGACGTGCGGACCGTGCCTGCCGCGGGCGGCCGCGCGCAGCGTCCTCGCCGGCATGCGCAGCCACCGGGCGTGCGGGGACCCGTACGAGTTCCACTGGGGCGTGGGGTCACTTCCCGCCCCGGAGATCACCGCGAGCCGTCTGCTCGCGCTACCCTCGGCACCCCGCCCCGCCGATTGATATCTCAGGATGAATAACTAGCCCGTAATTGATACTTCACACTGTGATGTGTGACACCTAGGGTGGTTCTCGATCATTCAACGCTCGAGCGACGCGGGGAGGCCCATGAGCACCGCCCAGACCACCCACGAGGCCCACACGGGGTACAACCTGCGCCGGGACTGGTCCGCCTCCGCGACCATGGCCGGGTTCATCGCCGTGGTCATCTCCTACTCGGGACCGCTGCTCGTGGTGCTCGAGGCCGCCCGCGCGGGTGGGTTGGACGAACGGCAGACCGCATCCTGGGTGTGGGCCATGTCCATCGGGTCCGGCGTGTGCTGCGCGATCATGAGCTGGGTCAGCCGACAGCCCGTCATGATCGCGTGGTCGATCCCCGGGGCGGCGCTGCTCATCACGTCCCTCGGTAACTACGAGTTCTCCGACGCCGTGGGCGCCTACGTGGTCGCCGCCGTCGTGAGTCTCGTGCTGGGCGTGACCGGGCTGTTCGGCAAGCTCCTGGCCGCCGTACCCAAACCCATCACCGCGGGGGTGCTCGCGGGGGTCCTGTTGCCGTTCGCGATGCGGGTGGCACCGGCGGTCGCCGAGAACCCGGCCCCGGCCGGGGCCCTCGTGATCGGGTACCTCGTGGGTCGGCGCTTCGCGCCCCGCTACGCCGTGTTCCTCGCCCTGGGCCTGGGCGTGCTGGTCGCGTGGGCGGCCGGGTCCGTCACGCCGGTGGACCTGCACCTGGGGCTCACCGCCCCGGTGCTGACCTGGCCCACGTTCTCCCTCGACGCCGTCGTGGGGATTTCCGTCCCGCTCGTGATCGTGACCGCCGCGGGCCAGAACGCCCCGGGGCTCGCCATGATGACCACCGCGGGCTACCCGCCCAACGACCGTGCGCTGCTGGGCATCAGCGCCGTGGCATCGGCGGTCTTCGCGCCGTGGGGCTCCCACGCGCTCAACCTCGCCGCCGTCACCGCGGGGATCGCCACGAGCCCCGAGGCCCACCCCGACCACCGACGCCGCTACGTCGCCGGGCTCTCGTCCGGACTGTTCTACATCCTGTTCGGGCTCTTCGCGGGATCCATCGTGACGCTGTTCTCCGCGATCCCGGCCGGGATGATCTCCGCCCTGTGCGGCGTGGCGCTGCTCAACGCCCTGCAGTCGGCCATGTTCGACTCGATGCACCCCGGGGACCATCAGCCCGCCGTGATCGAGGCCGCGCTGATCACCCTCGCGGTCACCGCCTCGGGGATCGAGCCGTTCGGTCTGGTGTCCGCGTTCTGGGGGATCCTGGTGGGCGTGATCGCCTACGCGATCCTGCGACGTCGCCCGGCCCGTTCGCCGCGCAGCGTGCCCGCGCGCTGAGCGGTCCACGGGCTGGATGGCGGCGCGGGCTGACCAGCTCCGCGGTCGACGGCGCGCAGAGCGTAGTGCGGCGCAGACAGCGTTCGGCGCGGGTTCAGGTGCGAGCCGGATACGAGGCGGGATCCACGGCCCACGGCGCGCGGGGCGCTTCGGAGCCCCGAAACCACCACCGGTGACCCGCGCGTAAAATACGGGTACATGCCCGAGCACCACAGCGCTTCCACCACCGTTCCCGAGTCACCGGAACCCACTGCCGCCCAGATCCGCAGGTGGCGTCACTACCTCGCGGACGAACTCGCCGAGGCCGCCACGTACGAACACCTGGCCCGCCACAGCTCGGGCCGCCACGCCGAGATCCTGCACAGCGTGGCCGAGGCGGAGGGCCGCCACGCTGAACACTGGCGTCGACTGCTCGGACCCCACGCCGATCGTCCGGCGAGACCCGCCCTACAAGCGCAACTGCTCATGTTCCTGGCCAAACACGTGGGATCCGTCTTCGTCCTGGCCCTGCTGCAGCGCGCCGAATCCCGCTCCCCGTACCGCGAGGACCCGGATGCCACGGACGCCATGGCGGCGGACGAGGCGGTCCACGAGGAGATCATCCGCGCGCTCGCGACCGATGGCCGCACGCGGTTGTCCGGGAACTTCCGGGCCGCCGTGTTCGGCGCCAACGACGGCCTGGTGTCCAACCTGGCCCTCGTGATGGGCGTGGGCGCCACGGGCACGTCCAGCTCCCTGGTGCTGTTCTCGGGCATCGCCGGGCTGCTCGCGGGTGCCCTGTCCATGGGAGCGGGCGAATACGTCTCCGTGCGATCCCAGCGGGAACTGCTGGACGCCTCCCAACCCACCCAGGTGACCCTGCGCGTGGCGCCGGCGTTGGACCTGAACGCCAATGAGCTCACGCTGATCTACCGGGCCCGGGGCATGAGCGAAGAGGCGGCCGAGCACCGGGCGGCCGAACGACTCGGGCACTTCGACTGCGACTGCGATCCCTCGCTCTCGTTCCAGGACGAGAAGGCGCGCCGCGTGCTCAACACGGAACCGGGCGAGGAGCTCCCCGCCGCGGACGACAATCAGGCCCTGGGCACCGATCTGGGGGCGGCGGCGTCGAGCTTCTGCTTCTTCGCGTCCGGGGCCATCATCCCGATCCTGCCCTACCTCTTCGGCCTGGGCGGCGGAGTGGCCATGGCCGTGGGAATGGCGCTCGTGGGCATCGCGTTGTTGATCACGGGCGGTTTCGTGGGCCTGCTCTCCGGCGCCTCCCCGTTCAAGCGGGGACTGCGGCAGCTCGGGATCGGGTACGGGGCCGCGATCGCCACCTATCTGTTGGGGCTCGCGTTCAACACGACGGTCTCGTGAGCACCGAACGGCGACTGTCCGCCGTGGGCCGAAGTGTGAGTTGTACGACATAAAATTGGTGCGGATTCGCAATCAGGAGGCATTTCTTGTCCCCTCTATCGCCCACAAGTGCAGTGAGTGTTGTTGAGATATCCGCTCATTAGCGTTTGTTAACCTTCGCTCACTAGGTAAAAAACCCTGTTATTGCAGGTCAGAGCGGCTTTGAGGGGTCAGTTTTAGGCTGATTTACACGCATAAATCGGTGGGCCGATTGGCGCGAACGACACTCCATGAAACTTCACCGGCTCCGAGTCATCTGAGAAATTCCGATATTCTGGGGGCGTGGTTCTACGAACCACCGCAACGGGAGACTTCGCACAGGGAAATCGCCACACATGCACTGGGGGGTGCTCTGTGGTTGATGCTGTGCGTCGGTAGCCGCTCAGCCCACGGCTTGATCCCGTTGAGGCGTTATCGCCTGCCGGTGGCTGCGGGTTCTCTCACAGAGGCGCACCTCTCCCCGCGCCGGACGGGCTCCTACCGTCCGCTCCCGCGGCCACCGGTCGTTAACGCCGCTTCCGAGATCCGGACCGTCCCGCGCGCTGTCTAGCCCGGGGCGATAAGATCGTCTGCGGTCCCCGGACGGATGACATCCCGTGCTCCGGGGCCGCTCCGTTCCCCGTTCCGTGACCCCAGGAGTATCCCCTCATGTCGGCCCAGCAGCCCACGTCCGATGAACACGTCCTGACCGTCCACTGCCCCGAGGCCTACGGTCTCGTGAGCGCCGTGGCGTCGAACCTCACGGAGCAGGGTTGCGACATCTTCGACGTCAAGCACTTCTCGGACCGGCACAACGACGAGTTCTTCATCCGCTGCCACACCATGAGCGAACCGGGCACCGTGACCACCGAGTCCCTCATCGAGGGGTTCCGCCCGGTGGCCGAGAAGCACGACATGCGCTTCCGTCTGGTGGACGCCCGGCACAAGACCCGTGTGCTCGTCATGGTCTCCAAGATCTCGCACTGCCTCGTGGACCTGCTCCACCGAGCGCGCGTGGGCTCGCTGCCCATCGAGATCGTGGGTGTGGTCTCCAATCACACGGACCTGAAACCCCTCGTGGACTTCTACGGAGTGCCGTTCCACCACGTGCCCGTCACCCGGGACAGCAAGCCGCAGGCCGAGGCGCAACTGCTCGAGATCGCCGCGTCCTACGACACCGAGCTCGTGGTGCTGGCCCGCTACATGCAGATCCTCTCGGACGAGCTCACGCAACAGCTCGCGGGCCGGTGCATCAACATCCACCACTCGTTCCTGCCCTCCTTCAAGGGCGCCAAGCCGTACCACCAGGCCTACGAGCGCGGGGTCAAGATGGTCGGGGCCACCGCCCACTACGTCACCCCGGACCTGGACGAGGGTCCGATCATCGCGCAGCGCGTGATCCCGGTGGACCACGCGCACACCCCGGAGGACCTCGTGGCGGTGGGTTCCGAGGCGGAGACCCAGGCCCTGTCCCGCGCCGTGAAGTGGCATGCGGAGGGTCGCGTGGTGATCTCCGGCAACCGGACCATCGTCCTGGCCTGAGCCCCTGGCCCGAGTCACGGTCCGCATCGCGCGCCCGCATCCCGTCCGGCCGGCGCCCGAACCGCACCGCGACGAACCGCGCCGCTGCCCCTCACCGGCTGGCACTCGCGTCCGAACGGCGCCACGACGAACGACGCCGCTCCCCCACCGAGGTGGGCGAGCGGCGTCGTCGTGGCTGTACCGACGGCGAAGCGCCGGGAGGGGCTTACTTGCCCTCGAAGATCTCCCGCATGAGCTGCGCGGTCTCCGACGGGGTCTTGCCCACCTTGACACCGGCGGCCTCGAGGGCCTCCTTCTTGGCCTGGGCCGTGCCCGAGGAACCGGAGACGATGGCGCCGGCGTGGCCCATGGTCTTGCCCTCGGGAGCGGTGAAGCCCGCGACGTAGCCCACCACGGGCTTGGTCACGTTCGCCTTGATGAACTCCGCGGCGCGCTCCTCGGCGTCACCGCCGATCTCACCGATCATCACGATGGCCTCGGTCTCGGGGTCCGCCTCGAACGCCTCGAGGGCGTCGATGTGCGTGGTGCCGATGACCGGGTCACCGCCGATGCCGATGGCCGTGGTGAAGCCCAGGTCCCGCAGCTCGTACATCATCTGGTAGGTCAGCGTGCCGGACTTGGAGACCAGGCCCAGCTTGCCCTTGCCCGTGATGTTCGCGGGGGTGATCCCCAGCAGCGACTCCTCCGGGGAGATGATGCCCGGGCAGTTGGGGCCGATGATCCGGGTTTTGGGCTTGCCGTCCGCGCCGGTGTTCGCCTTGGCGTGCGCCCAGAACTCGGCGGAGTCCTGCACGGGGATGCCCTCGGTGATGACCACCACGAGCGGGACCTCGGCGTCGATGGCCTCGATCACGGCGTCCTTGCAGAAGGCCGGCGGCACGAACACGATCGAGGCGTTCGCCCCGGTCTCCTGCACGGCCTCGCTCACGCTGCCGAACACGGGCAGCTCGACGGCGTTGCCGTCCTTGTCCTGGTGGTTCACCGTGGTGCCCGCCTTACGGGCGTTGACACCGCCGAGCACGTTGGTGCCGGCTGCGAGCATGCGCGCGGTATGCTTGGTGCCCTCGCCGCCGGTGATGCCCTGAACGATGACCTTGGAGTCCTTGTTCAAAAAGATCGACATGTCTTCTTCCTGATAGCTGTTCGCGTGGGCGGTTACTTGGCGGAGTGGGCCAGCTCGGCGGCCTTGTCGGCGCCGGAGTCCATGGTGTCCGCGGAGGTGACCAACGGGTGGTTGGCCTCGCGCAGGATCTGGCGGCCCTCCTCCACGTTGTTGCCGTCCAGACGCACCACGATGGGCTTGGTGGCGGAGTCGCCGAGGATGTCCAGCGCCTTCACGATGCCGTTGGCCACGGCGTCGCACGCGGTGATGCCGCCGAAGACGTTCACGAACACGGACTTGACCTGGGGGTCGTTGAGGATGACGTCCAGACCGGCCGCCATGACCTCGGCGGATGCGCCGCCGCCGATGTCCAGGAAGTTGGCGGGCTTCACGTCGCCGTGCTTCTCACCGGCGTAGGCCACGACGTCCAGCGTGGACATCACGAGACCGGCACCGTTACCGATGATGCCCACCTCGCCGTCCAGCTTGACGTAGTTGAGGTCGTTCTCCTTGGCCTTCTCCTCCAGGGGGTCCGCGGAGGACTTGTCCGCGAGCGCCGCGTGGTCCTCATGGCGGAACTCGGCGTTGTCGTCCAGGGAGACCTTGCCGTCCAGGGCGAGGATCTCGCCGTCGCCGGTCTTGACCAGCGGGTTGACCTCCACCAGGGTGGCGTCCTCCTTGGTGTAGACCTCACCGAGCTTGACGAGCACGGGGACGACCTTCTCGGCGGTCTCGGCGTCGAACTTGGCCTGCTCCACGATCTCGCGGGCCTTGGCCTCGGTGATGCCCTCCGCGGGGTTGACGTCCACGCGGGCCAGGGCGTCCGGGCGCTCCACGGCGAGCTGTTCGATCTCCATACCACCCTCGACCGAGCACATGGCCAGGTAGGAGCGGTTGGCGCGGTCCAACAGGACGGAGAAGTAGTACTCCTCGGCGATGTCCGCGCCCTGCGCGATCATCACGCGGTGGACGGTGTGGCCCTTGATGTCCATTCCCAGAATCTGCTGGGCGTACTCGTAGGCCTCGTCAGCGGTCTTCGCGACCTTCACACCGCCGGCCTTGCCGCGGCCGCCCACCTTGACCTGTGCCTTGACGACGGTGACGCCGCCGATCTTCTCTGCTGCTGCCTTGGCTTCTTCTGGGGTAGTGGCGACGATGCCGGCCAGCACGGGAACGCCGTGCTTCTCGAACAGGTCGCGTGCCTGGTACTCAAACAGGTCCACGGATAAGTGTCCTTCTGCGTCGAGGTGTGTCGTTCCGCACCGGGAACCCCCGGTTGGAGCGACCTGATGTGGGGGGATGCGGCGCAGCACTGCGCTCACAGAGCCCTCACGAGCATTTTAGGCCATGGGCTCTTGATTCGCGTCACACCCGGTCCCCGCGAACCCCGCGGAACCGGGCCCGGGATTCCCGCCCGCGCGTCAGCGGCTGGTTGACTGGGGGCATGCGACGCATCGGACTGCCGGAGATCTGGGACGCCCGCGAGGCGGACCCTGGGTTCATGGCCTCACTGGCCACCTTCTCGTTCGTGGCACTCGGGCTGGAGTTGGTGGTCAGCGGGACGATCCTGACCCTCACGGGTTCGGTCTCCGCCTTCTACCCCCTGGGCTGGCAGGTCGTGGAGTGGGTGGGTCTCGGGGCGCTCTGGGTGCTGCTCGCCCGCGCCCTGGTGGCCTGGTCCCGACGCCGCGGGGTGGACCCCCTGCCGAGCGAGGACGCGCTCGCGGGGCGCGACGACGACGCCGCCGGTCGAGCGGACGTCGCAGCGGACAGGGCGGATGCCACAACGGGCAGGGCGGACGCCGCGCCGAGCCGGGACCGCGCCGTCGCCGACCGGACCCCTGGGGCTTCGGGGCCCTACGACGCGGTCGACCACCGCCGCTGGCGGGAGATCCTGTTGTGCTTCGTACTGGCCGTGGTGCTCGCGATCGTGCTGCCCGCCCTGATCGGGGCGCCGTGGGGTCTCGCCCCGCTGGACCGCTACCTGCAGCTGTTCGACGTGTACGGGCCCCTCGGGTGGCTCGCGATGGTCGCGTGGGTCTGCTACCTGGTGGGCCGTAGTTTCCTGGTCGCGGGCCTGCTGGCGTACTCGCACCGCGCCATCCGCGAGGTCCTCACGTTCCGGGGATCCCGGTGGGTCCCGTGGGGCGGTCTCGTGGCGGGACTCGCGATGGGGGCCGTGGCCTTCCTCGCCGGCGGCCAGGCGGCCGCCCTGACCACCCTGTTGAGCTGCGTGCTGCTGGGCGTGATCCACGTCCGCTCCGGCGAGTCCCTGCGCGTGACCACGCTGTTCACCGTGCTCGTGTTGATCTTCGTCTGAGCGGTTCGCATCCCGGTCGTCCCCGCGCCGGAAACCCCACCACGATCGGTTGCGCACCGGACGACACAGCGGGCGGCGGCGCCGCTGCGTCGTACTCCTAAGAAACCTTGGTCATGGGCGCGTAGCGCAACAGGAGGCGCTTCTCCTCCGCGCCGAAGCGCACCTTGGCGACCGTCTTGTCCCCGGAACCCTCCATCGCCACCACGGAACCGCGACCGAAGGCCTTGTGCTCCACGGTGTCCCCCACGCTCAGGGACGGGATCTCCCGCTGGGGCTGCACGCGCCCGGCCGAGGCCGGTGAGAGCCTGCGGAAACTCGCCCCGGATCCGGCGCCCGCACCCCACGAGGAGCCGCGCAACGGGTCGCGGGCCTGGAACCCGGCGTGCACGGGCGAACCCCACCCGCCCGCAGCGGTTCCGCCCTCGCGCTTCCACTCGATGAGGCGCGCGGGGATCTCGTCCAGGAACGGGCTCGCGGGGTTGAACTGGGATTGCCCCCACATGGACCGGGACTCGGCACGCGTGAGGTACAACCGCTTGCGCGCCCGGGTGATCCCCACGTACGCGAGGCGGCGCTCCTCCTCCATGCTCGAGGGGTCCGCGAAGCTGCGCTGGTGCGGGAAGATCCCGTGTTCCATGCCGGTGAGGAACACGACCGGGAACTCGAGCCCCTTGGCGGTGTGCAGGGTCATGAGCGTCACCACGCCCTGCGACCGCGCTTGCGCCACTTCCTCCGCGATCTGCTGGGCGCTCGCGCCGCCCTCCGGTTCGGGCTGCGAGGGGATCTGGTCCGCGTCCGCCACGAGGGCCACGTGTTCCAGGAACTCCCCGAGGCCCGCGTCCGGGTGGTCCTTCTCGAACTCGCGCACCACGGCCACGAGCTCCGCGAGGTTCTCCACGCGGGACTCGTCCTGGGGGTCCGTGGACGTGCGCAGGGCCTCGAGGTACCCGGACTGTTCGAGCACGGCCTCGAGCACCGCGGTCACCGAGGCGCCCTGCGCGAGTTCCGCGAGGTCGTCCATGAGCTGGGAGAACTTGGCGATGGCGTTCGCCGAGCGGGTGGCCAGGGCGGGTGCTTCGTCCAGGCGGTGCATGGCCTCGGAGAACGAGATCCCCTCGCGGTCGGCGAGCGCTGCGATCGAGCCCTGGGCGCGATCCCCGATCCCTCGCTTGGGTTCGTTGATGATGCGCCGCACGGTGATGTCGTCCGCGGGGTTGGCGATCGCCCGCAGGTAGGACATGGCGTCCTTGATCTCCTTGCGCTCGTAGAAACGCGTTCCACCCACCACCTTGTAGGGCAGTCCCACGCGCATCAGGATCTCCTCGAGGGAGCGGGATTGCGCGTTGGTGCGGTAGAACACGGCGACGTCGCCGGGGCGGATCCCGTGCTCGTCCTGCAGCGTGTCGATCTCCTCCGCGATGAAGCGGGCCTCTTCGTGCTCGTTCTCCGCGGCGTAGCCGATGATGGGGGCGCCGTCCCCCTCCGCCGTCCACAGTTTCTTGTCCCGGCGGTCCGCGTTCTGGGAGATCACGGAGTTGGCCGCGGAGAGGATGTTCTGCGTGGAGCGGTAGTTCTGTTCTAGCAGGATGGTGCGCGCGGACGGGAAGTCCCGCTCGAAATCCGTGATGTTGCGGATGTCCGCGCCGCGGAACGCGTAGATGGACTGGTCCGAGTCCCCCACGACCGTGAGCTCGGCCGGCGGGATCCCGGATTCGTCCGGGTGGTTCCCGGAACCGCCGCCCACGAGTTCCCGCACGAGCGCGTACTGGGCGTGGTTGGTGTCCTGGTACTCGTCCACGAGTACGTGACGGAAGCGGCGTCGGTAGTACTCGAGCACCTGCGGGAACGCGCGGAACATGTGCACGGTCTCGCCAATGAGGTCGTCGAAGTCCATGGCGTTGGCCGCGCGCAACCGCTGGGTGTACCCCCGGTAGACCTGGGCCACGGCGGACTCGAACGGGTCCGTGGAACTCGCGCGGGCCAGGTAGGTCTCGTCATCCAAGAGCTCGTTCTTCAGCGCGGAGATCTTGTGCTGGATGGCCTTGGGAGCGAACCGCTTGGGGTCCAGCTCGTGCTGTTTGGCCACCTGGGTGATCAAGCGCAGGGAATCCGCGGAGTCGTAGATGGAGAAGTTGGTGGACAGCCCCAGGGTCTTGGCCTCACGGCGCAGGATCCGCACGCACAGCGAGTGGAACGTGGAGATCCACATGGAGCGCGCGGACTCCCCCACGAGATCCACGATGCGCTCGCGCATTTCCGCCGCAGCCTTGTTGGTGAAGGTGATCGCGAGGATCTCCCCCCGGCGCGCGCGACCCGTGGCCAGCAGGTAGGCGATCCGGTGCGTGAGCACCCTGGTCTTGCCGGAACCGGCACCGGCCACGATGAGCAGAGGGGTACCCGCGTGCTCCACGGCCTGGCGCTGGGGATCGTTGAGTCCCTCCACGAGCTGCGCCCCGGACGCCGGAGCGGGGTGGGAGAACTCGTCCGCGTCGTGCGCGTTCGCCGAGCGCACGGATGCCGCGGACAGGAGGGGATTGTCAGAGAGGAAGTCCATGGTGGAACCAGTTTAGCGAGGGGCTCGGACGCCCTCACCGGCCCGTGGACAACCCCGGATCACACGTAGCGCGGTTCCAACAGGTGACGCCCGTTGGCGTCCTCGACCCACAGGTGCGAGTCCGCCACGGTGACCCGCGCGGGGGCCTGGAGCACGACGTCGTCGTCGAGGTCGTCCCCCTCCTGCTCGGGCCCGCCGTAGATGGTGAAGACCTCCCCCGCGGTGGGGTCCAGGTGGCGGATGGCGTCGTTGCCGGTGTCCGCGACCACCACGGAACCGTCGTAGAGGATCTGCAGGTCCTCGGGGTGGGCGAGCTTGGCGTCCGCCGCCGGCCCGTCCTGGTACCCCGCGCCGTGGCGGCCGATGACCGTGACCACGTGGGGATCGCCGTCGGGCCGGTCGGTGTCGATCACGATGTAGCGCAGCGCGGAGGAGTCCTTGTCCACGAGCCACAACTTGCCGTCACCGGCCTCGGTGATCGAGACGGTGGCCGCGAACTTGGCCTGGGCGATCTTCCCGTCCCGGCGCCCGGGCTCACCCGTGCCGCCGTACTCCTGGAGCGAATCGGTGTACGGGTCCCAGCGGAACAACTGGTTCTTGTCCGGGACGGCCGCGACCACGGCGGAGAGTTTGTGGGACCACACGATGTCCGCGATCCGCGCACCCTCCAGGACGGAGCAGTTGATCCTGCGCCGGACCGTGGTGTGATCGGCCTCGTACAGGGTGAGTTCCGTGCCGTCACCCGCGCTCATGAGCAGACCGTCCGGCAGGCCGATGGAGAGTTCCATGACCGTCACCACCCTTCCGCGGTGCCCGTGGGGCACCTGTTCGCCACCTCGTCATCGAGCGTGGTACCCGTAGTCATTCACAGTACAACCCGGGGGATAATGGGGCCATGGGTATGACCAGAGCGCAGAAGGCCAGGAAGTACGGGGAGAACGCGGGCACCGCGAACGCGGGGTCCTCGCCCGCTCGCGCGCCCCGGGTGCGCCCCGCGAGCGTCCACGAGATGCGCCCCGGTGAGCTCGCCGCGGAACCCACCAAGGCGTCGTCGGCCGGGATCCTGGTGGGCGTGGCGTTCTTCGTGGGCGCCGCGCTGTGGCTCTACTACCACCTGCTCGTGCTGCAGGGCGTCTCGGGCAACCTGGCCGGCGGGGTCACCGCACCCGAGCTCATGGCGGGTGGTTTCTCCCAGGACCACCTCGCGGATTTCGCCCGTGGTCTGGGCGCAGACGGACGCACCGAGTACGAGGGCGTGCACGCGACCACCGGGCTCTTCACGCCCCTGCTCATGTGCCTGGGCTGGCTGCTGTTCACCGGGCTCAACACCCCGAAGCGCGCTCGCAAGTGGGTGTACTGGACGGTGATCCTCGCGTACGCCGTGGTCTTCCTGGTGGGCAACACCGCGCTCGACGCCGCCGTGGCCGACCCCTCGGACGCCTCCGCCGTGGCGCTCGCCTCGGGTCTCGTGATCGCCCGGTGGGTGTTGTTCGCGCTGCTCGCGCTGATCGCCGTGATCGTGGCGGTGTCCGTGGTGCGCCGCAAACTCGACGACTTCTCCCAGGGCAAGCTGCCGGGCCAGCGCCCGAGCGCCTGATCCCACCGGGCGGGTTCCACCGGGCGGGTTAGTCTGCTGCCGACATGACGACGTCCCGCCCGGTGCCGGGCGGGACGTCCTCGGTGCCCCCGATTGGATTCGAACCAACGACACCGGCTTTAGGAGAGCCGTGCTCTATCCCCTGAGCTACGGGGGCAACACTGGACCACTGTATCCGCGGCGCGTTCCCCCCGCGAGTTGAGCGCACAGTGGAACACCGCACAATGGAAGCATGACCGTCTACATCGATCCGCCCCGCTGGCCCGCGCACGGCACGGTGTTCTCCCACCTGGTCTCGGACACCTCCGTGGAGGAGCTGCACGAGTTCGCCCGCGGCCTGGGGGTCTCGGAGCGCGCCTTCGACCGCGACCACTACGACGTCCCGGCGCACCGCCACGCGGATGCCGTGGCCGCCGGCGCACTCGCGGTGGACGGCAAGGAACTCGTCCGGGTCCTGATCCGCAGTGGTCTGCGAGTCCCCGCACGACGCCGCCCGGCCAAGCTCGCAGCGACCCTCACGCGCCGCTGGGCGCACCGTTTCCCCGAGCACCCGCAGCTGGGTGCCGAGCTTCTATCACGCTGGAGTGAACCGCATCGGGTGTACCACGGTCCCGAACATCTGCTGAACGTGCTGGAAGGCATCGACCGGCTCACCCGCGGCGCCCCCAGCTCCGAGCTCGTGCTCGCCGCGTGGTTTCACGACGCCGTGTACGACGGGCGAGCGGGACAGGACGAACGGGATTCGGCGGAGCTGGCCCGGCAACGCCTGACCGGACCGGACTGGCCCGCGACCACCGGCCGGCGTGTGGCGGACCTCGTGCTCGTGACCGTGGACCATCGCCCCGATCCCCGTGATCTCGACGCGTGTCGTCTCGTGGACGCGGACCTGTCCGTGCTGGGCGGGGACGACGAGGAGTACGAGCGGTACCGGAGCACTGTGCGCCGAGAATACGCCCACGTACCGGACGAGCAGTTCAGAGCGGGTCGGGCCGAGATCCTGCGCGGCCTCCTGGCCAAGGACACCCTGTTCCACGATCCTCGTGCGGTGACGCTGTGGGAAGGGCGGGCCCGGGAGAACCTCGAACGGGAGATCACTCAACTGGTCGCGGCCTGAGCCTGGCCCCTAGGGCATGTGAAAGTAGCTAGGGACGCAGAGAACTCACGGCCGCGGGGAGCTCGGGGCGGGACGCGACTCGGGGCGGGAAAGAACTGAGGGTCGAGAGGAGCCCGGGCCGGGAAGAACGGCCACGGGCGCGCACCGGATACCGGGCGACGTCGTCCTGCCCCTCAGATGGACGGGTCAGCGGCTGCGGTTGGCGGCGTCGTCATCCGGTGCAGTGGACTGCGCCGACCGGGCGGCCGCGCGGCGGCGTCGGAACAGGACCGTGGCCACCACGAGGCCGATGATGATCCCCACGCCCCCGAACACCGACAGCCACATGGCGGCGTGCCCCACGAACGCGGCCACGATGAAACCCACGACGATCCCCGGGATGGCACCTGCCACCATCCCCACGGCGTAGTAGGTGAATTCCTGGTCCTGCGGGGTGCGTGCTGCGGTGGAGAGATCGGAGGGCATGACGCCCATTCTACGGGCCGGGGCTGCGCGCTCGCTGGGGCCGATCCGCAGCCGGCGACCGGCACCCGGGCACGAAAAAACGTACGGACCCTGCGGTCAACAGGGTCCGTACGTTCTATATCGCTCTCATCGGGATCGGGTACACAACCGGTCCCGACTCGACACGAGGTGTGGCACCGCGCCGATCAGCGCTGTGCCGAACTCGATCCGGTTCAGCCGACGCGGATGAACTCGGGGCCGGAGCCCACGTAGGCGCTGGTCTTCACGGTCTGGTTACCGTTCCAACCGCCGTGGATGGCCTGGCCGTTACCGGCGTAGATGGCCACGTGAGCCATGCCGGAACCGCCGTTGGCGTAGTAGGCGATGTCACCGGCGCGGGCCTGGTCCGCGGAGACCGGGGTGCCCAGCGACTTGTAGCTGGCCGGCCAGCCGTGGTGGTTGATGCCCACGGCCTTGAGGGAGTTGGTCACCAGCATGGTGCAGTCCTGGGTCGCACCGAGCTGAGCCTCGGCGGCGCCCAGGATGGCCTGGCCCTTCGCGGAGCCGGACACGGAGGAGGCCTTGGCGGCGGGAGCAGCCTGGGCCTTCGCCTGGGTGTTGGACTGCGTGGTCACGTGAGTGGCGGCCTGAGCCTTGGGGGCAGCCTGTGCCTTCGGGGCGGCCGGGGCCTTGGGCGCCTCGTAGGACGCCGGCTGGGCGGCAGCGGCACCCTGGGGCGCGGTGTAGTTCGGGATCACCGGGGAGGCCACGGTGGCGCGCTGCTCGGCGGCGGCCTCCTTGGCAACGGTCTGAGCGGTGGCGGGAGCGGCGTGGCGGCCCTGGGCCACCGGAGCCTGCTCGGCGACCGGGGTGACGTTCTCGGAAGCGGTCACGACCGTGGCAGCAGCAGCGGGAGCCTGCAGCGGGGTCACGTTCGCCACGGGAGCGGCCTGCACCACGGAGGGCTGCGCGGGAGCCTGAGCCGGGGCGGCGGGCTCGGCCTTCTTCTCGGCCTTCGCTGCCTTCTTCTCCTTGGCGGCGTTCTCCTGAGCCTTGTCGGCCTTGGCGGCGGGCTCCGCGGAGACGGTGTTGTCGGAGGCGGGAGCCTCGGACACCGCAGCGGCGGGGGCCTGCTCGGATGCGTTCTGCGTGGCCTGCACGGACACGGTGGTCGCGAGGGCCAGGCCGGAGAAGGCGGCGACGGCGGCCACGGTGCGGGCCTTACCCGCGAAGAGGCCCTTGGCGGCGTGAGAAGCGGTTTCGTTCGACATTCGTGTGGTTTCCTAACACGTTCGTGTCCACCCAGAGCACGGAGGTGTGCGGTGACCGGCACATCCGTCAGGACGCAGCAGCGGTTCACGGGTTTGGGCGGGAGATTACTTTCGATTTTCAGGTGGTTCCGGCGTGGGGCGCTGGCCGTGGTCCGGGAACCCGGCCAGCGCGCCCGGCCGTGATGTAACTCGGTGCCGACCGCGCCTCATGCTCGGGCACGGTCAGGGTCGAGTCACCGGAAGGTGTAGTAACCGTCCAGCTGCATGGCATTCACGGAGTGAACCTGAGTGCCCTGCGAGGGGTTGAGAGCGGAGATCATCTGGCCGTTGCCGATGTAGATCCCCACGTGGGAGCCGCCGTTCTGGGAGACCAGATCGCCGGGCTGCGGGTTGGACGTGGGGGTGCCGGCGGCGAACTGCGCCCAGGTGGTGCGGGGCAGGTTGATGCCGTTCTGGGCGTATGCCCACTGGGTGAAGCCGGAGCAGTCCCAGGCCTTGAAGCCGGTGCCGCCCCAGACGTACGCGCCGCCGATGCCCTGGTAGGCGGTGCCCACCAGACCACCCGTGGAGTGGTTCGACTGCGTGGTCACGCTCGCGGCGCTCCCCAGGGTGTCGGAAGCCGGGGCCTGCGCGGGAGCAGCCTGCGGGGCGCTGTAGGACACGGTGTTGGTGGCCTGCGTGCTGTACGACGCGTTGTAGGCCTGCACCGAAGAGGTGGTTGCCTGGTAGCTGTACGAAGCCGCGGTGCCGAGATCGATGACACCGCTCGATGCCTGCGCGGGAGCCGCGAGACCGGCCACGGCGGCACCGGCGACGACGGCGCCCACGGTGGTGTTACGCACGAGGTGCGACTGCGTCTCGGCGCGGTGCCGGGCAGAGTTCTGCTTCATGAAAGACATGTGTGTTCCTCCCTGCGCCTACGAGGTGAGCTGTCGGGTTCGGATGGGAGACATCCGGCCGCACGCACCTTGGTGCCGTGCTGGCTTGACCCCAAGGACCCGTCGGATTGCAACGAGCCCGGAAGTGGTTCCCCCGCTTCTGCCATGCGGATGTTCTGTGTACGGGTCCCGGAGCGCATGGCAGAACTCGGCGAACGCTCGGGAGTGCTGATCCGACCAGTGATCGGCACGGGCATGACTGTACAGGACGGATAACGAAAATGTCACGTTTTGATTACAGCGGGTCACGGATCGGGCATCGGTCGCTATGAATTAGCGTGGATTACCACGCCCGGCGATATCAATCGGCCGCCTCAGCACGCCCACCCACTCGAACACCCACACCCCGGAAAAGGCTTCTGACCTGCGGCGATACAGGGCTCGCCCAGCCAAAGAGGCTCGAAACCGCGCCGATCACCCGTGATTGTCCACACAGTCGCAAAATCACGGTCGACTTCTCGAAGATCACGGCGCGTCGCGTTCCGCCATTACCCGAAGCGGCCGCGGAGAGACGCAGCGGCGATCAGGGCTTGGCGGCGGCCACCCGGATGGCGCGGGCGGTGGCGGAGTCCAGGTCCAGGGACACTCCCGAATCGACCCGGGTCACCACGACCCGGTTCTCGTCCCCGGGGTTGATCTCGGCCGTGACCCTGGAGCCCGTGAGGATGCCCGCGGAACTGAGCATCTCGATGAGTTCCTGGTCCGCCTGGACCACCTCCGGCAGCAACCGGACCACGTATTCCTGGGAGTCCTGGGCGCCGGCGACCTCGAGCAGCGTGAGCCCTTCGAAGACCTCGGCCGCGGCGCCGGCACCGTGGTGCCCACCCCGTCCCGGGATGGGGGTGCCGTACGGGGAGTTCTCGGGATTCCCCAGGAGGTTCACGAGCCGCTGTTCCACGCGTTCGCTCATCACGTGTTCCCAGCGGCAGGCCTCCTCGTGGACGTGCGCCATGTCCAGGCCCACCACGTCCGCGAGCAGTCGTTCGGCGAGCCGGTGCTTGCGCATCACGGACACCGCCGTGGAGCGCCCGGTCTCGGTGAGCTGTAGGGAGCGGTCCGGCGCCACGGAGAGCAGCCCGTCGCGTTCCATGCGGGAGACGGTCTGGGACACGGTGGGCCCGGAGTGGTGCAGGCGTTCCACGATGCGGGCCCGCATGGGGATGATCCCCTCTTCCTCCAGCTCCAGCACCGTGCGCAAGTACATTTCGGTGGTGTCGATCAGATCGCCGCTCATGGTTCGTCCTCAGATTTCTGCGCACCACAGCGCGCGGGTCAACGACCCCCTGTGGGGGTTGCCGTTCAGCCTAGTCTGAATGATTCAGGATAATTATAGCCAGTGGGTGCCCCGGCGACAGGCGTCTCGAACGCGCCATCGACTCCCCGGGCGGGCACAATGGGGAACACACCCGACCGCCCGCCAGAGGAGCCTTCGTGACCAGCATGCCCGTGATCCCCCCGTCCCTGTTGCCCGCGGACGGCCGTTTCGGTGCGGGCCCGTCCCGGGTGCGGGCCGAGCAGGTGGCCGCCCTCGAACGCGGGGGCAGTTCCCTGCTGGGCACGTCCCACCGCCAGGCCCCCGTCAAGGACCTCGTGGCGCAGGTGCAGGAGCGACTGGCCGAGTTCTTCTCGCTGCCCGACGGTTACGAGATCGTCCTGGGCCTCGGGGGCTCCAGCACGTTCTGGGACAGCGCGGCCTTCAGCCTCGTGACGGACCGCGCCGAGCACCTCAGCTTCGGTGAGTTCGGCGCCAAGTTCGCGCACGTGACGGATCGCGCGCCGTTCCTCGAACCCTCCGTGGTGATCGCGGCCCCCGCGGGCTCGCGCCCCGAGGGCCCGCGCCCGGAGCCCGGGGTGGACGTCTACGCGTGGCCCCAGAACGAGACCTCCACGGGCGTCGCCATGCCCGTGCGGCGCGTTCACGCGGACGACGGCGCTCTGACGGTCATCGACGCGACGTCCGCCGCGGGCGGCATGGCGGTCGATCTCACCGAGACCGACGTCTACTACTTCTCCCCGCAGAAGAATTTCGGCAGTGACGGCGGGATCTGGTTCGCCGCGTTCTCCCCCGCCGCGCTCGAGCGGGTCGAGCGCATCGCCGCGTCCGATCGCTGGATCCCGGACGTCCTGTCCCTCGCCACGGCCGTGGACAACTCGCGCAAGCACCAGACCTACAACACCCCCGCCCTGGCGGGACTCGTGATGCTCAACGAGCAGGCGGGCTGGCTCAACGCCCAGGGCGGTCTGGACTGGGCGGCCCGCCGCACCGCCGAGACCTCGGGGCTCGTCTACGACTGGGCGCACCGCAGCGACGTCGCCGCGCCGTTCGTCACGCAGTCCGAGCACCGCTCGCCCGTGGTGTGCACCGTGGACTTCGACGACGCCGTGGACGCTGCCCGGATCGCGGCCGTCCTGCGCGCCAACGGCGTGGTGGACGTGGAACCGTATCGCAAGCTCGGGCGCAACCAGTTGCGGATCGCCACGTTCGTCTCCGTGCCGCCGGAGGACGTCCGGGCCCTGCTGGAATGCATCGACTGGACCGTGGCGAACGGCCTGGACTGAGCGGACTCAGCCGCGCGGCGTCGTACCCGGCTCCGCGTTCGGGCCGTCCGCGGCGGGCGGCCCGGCCGGCGCGTCCGAGCGGCCCGGTGACGCTGGATCGCTCACCGCCCGGGGCTCGGACGACGGCGCGGGGTCGGTACTTAGCGCTCGCCCTGTGCTCGCTGCGCGCCCGGTGGCCGGCGCAGGGTCGCTGCTCGGGGCGGACGACGCCGCGAGGCGCTGTTCCCGCCGCAGTCGCCACGCGAAGCACGCGCCGATCAGCGCACCCACGAGACCGGCGAGCACCGCCGCGCCCATGCCCCAGCGCGCCCCGAACGTGTCGGTCAGCCACCCCACGGTGGGCGCGCCGATCGGCGTACCGCCCATGAAGATGGCCATGTAAAGGCTCATGACGCGTCCACGCATGGCGGGTGCCGTGGTGGTCTGCACGTAGGCGTTGGCCGTGGTCATGATCGTGAGCGACGCGATGCCGCACGGGACGAGCCACACCGCGAACACCCACAGCGTGGGGGCGGTGGCCGCTCCCAGACACGTGATCGTGAAGGCCACGCACCCCGCGAAGACGTAGCGCAGGCGTGCCCGCGCGCGGCGGGCGGACAGCAACGCCCCGGTCAGGGTGCCCACCGCGAGGATCGAGTTGAGCACACCGAATTCCTCGGAACCGCGGCCGAACACGGAACCGCCCATGGCCGCGAGGAACACGGCGAAGTTCATGCCGAAGGTGCCGATCATGAAGATCGTGCTCATGACCGCCACGAGGTCCGGGCGGTGGAGCACGTAGCCGATGCCCTCCCGGATCTGCCCGCGTGCGCGCCGCGCACGAGGCGCGGGACGCAACTTGGCGGCGTCGATCAGGACGATCGCGCAGATCATGGCGGCGAACGTGAGGGTGTTGATCATGAACACCCACCCCGTGCCCACGGCGGCCACCAGCACACCGGCGACCGCCGGGCCGATCAACCGCGCGGAGTTGAACGAGGTGGAGTTCAGGGCTACGGCGTTGGACACGTGGGTGTCCGGGACCATTTCCGAGACGAAGGTCTGCCGGACGGGGGCGTCGAACGTGGCGACGATTCCCAGGCCCAGGGCGAACGCGTACACGGTGAGTAGCTGCGCGAGGTCCAGGAGCAACAGGATGCCCAGCCCCAGGGCCAGCAGCGCCATGACACCCTGCGTGATCACCAGGATCCGGCGTCTGTCGTAGCGGTCCGCGAGTACGCCCGCGTACGGCGCGAGCAGCAACTGCGGGACGAACTGCAGGGCCATCACCACGCCCATGGCCGTGGCGTCGTGGTCGGTCAGTTCGTCGAACACGAGCCACGACTGGGCGGTGCGCTGCATCCACGTGCCCACGTTGGACACGAGCGCACCCGTGAACCACAAGCGGTAGTTACGGATCCGCAGGGACCGGAACATCCCCGACTCCGGGACCGCCGGCGGCGGGGTCCCGGGTGCGGTGGCCGGTCCGCGGGCTACGATGCTGCGCCGTCCTCGGCGTCTTCCGATGCGGCGGGCTCGTCCTTGGGGTGGGGGGTCTCCCCGTCGGTGGAGGTCTCCTCGGCGGAGGTCTCCTCGGCGGGCGCAGTGTCACCGTCACCGGCGTGCTCGGCGTCGGCGGAGTCCTGCCCGTCGTCCGGGTGCTCGTCCCCCTCCGTCGGGGAGTCGTGCTCGTCCTGCGCCTCCTGCTCCTGCAACGCCTGCATCCGCTCCTCCCACGGCACCCAGTCCGGGGCCAGGAGGGAATCGGGTCCCGACACGAGGCCGGTCTCGCACACGGTCACGTGCTTGCTGCGCGGGGCCCGGGCCACGGTCGCGTACCACGTCCAGCCGGGGTAGCCGGCCAGGCGGCAGTCGAAGAGGTGGGTGAGCAACCGGTCCTCGTGCGCGGTGACACCGAGGTATTCCCCCACGGAGGACGCGTCCGTCACGGGCGCCAGCACGGCGTCACGCGCGAGATCCACCGCGGCCGTGAGGATCGGATCCTGTTTGGGTGTGCGCGTGCGCCCCGCGGGTCGCTGCGGTGCGGTCTCAGTGGTGGTCTCGGACGCCGTGGTCTCGGATGCGGTGGTCTCGGATGCGGTGGTCTCAGACATCGAGCTCATCCGCCACGGTGCGCAGGATGGTCGCGATCTTCTTGCCGTGCGCGTGGTCCGGGTAGCGCCCGCGGCGCAGTCCGTTGGACATCCCGTCCAACAGCCGAATGAGGTCCTCGGTGAGCACGGCCATCTCCTCGGGGGGTTTGCGCGTGTTGCGGGCCACGGACTGCGGCTTGCTCAGCAGGGTCGCGGACAGGGCCTGCGCCCCGCGCTTGCCGTCCGCGATCCCGAAGTCCATGCGGGTCCCGGGCTTGACCGTGGTGACCCCCTTGGGCAGGGCGGACGAATGCAGGAACACTTCCTGGCCGTCGTCGGTGGCCAGGAAGCCGAAACCCTTGTCTGCGTCGAACCACTTGACCTTGCCCGTGGGCACGCGGATCACCTCAGTCTCTCGTCGCCGTGTCTGCGCGGCCACCGGCGGGAACGCGGGCGGCTCGCGAAGTCAATAGTTTAGCCCCCTCATGATCGCCCCGGGCCCGAATTCAACCCACCGCGTAACCGGTCCTTGCTACCGTGAGGACCATGTCCGAACCCACCGTTCCCGCCGCATCCGGCCACACTTCCCCGCGTCCTCGCCGGGGCATGTCCCCCTTGCTCGTCGTCGCACTGGTCCTCGCGCTGTTGTGCGCGCTGTCCCTCGTGGCGGTGCTCGTGGCGGCCGCGGGCGGACACGTGATCTGGGGCGGGTTCACGATCTTCCCCGCGATCTTCCTCCCCGTGGCCTTCCTGTTGATGTGCGTGGAACTGCTGCGGGGCGCGCGACGGCGCTCGGCCCGCTGAGGCGCGCGCAGCGGCGTCGTCGTCCTTCCAGATAACGGACAGCCGAGCAACAGAATCCATTCAGGAAACTTGGAGATACTGACGAGCGTGAACACGAAAACTCCCGAAGCGAAACTGCTCGTCGTCGACGACGAACCCAACATCCTGGAACTGCTGGCCACCTCCCTGCGATTCGCGGGCTTCGAAGTGGTCACCGCGGCGAACGGCCGGGACGCCCTGCTCAAGGCCGAGGCCGAGGACCCGGACCTCGCCGTGCTGGACGTCATGCTCCCGGACATCGACGGATTCTCGGTGACCCGCAAGCTGCGCGCCGCCGGACGCCACTTCCCCATCCTGTTCCTCACCGCCAAGGACGACACCGACGACAAGGTCGCGGGACTGACAGTGGGCGGTGACGACTACGTGACCAAGCCCTTCAGCCTGGACGAGGTCGTCGCCCGCATCCGCGCCGTCCTGCGCCGCACCCAGCCGCTCGAGGAGGAGGACTCCCGGCTGCGCGTGGACGACCTGGTCCTGGACGACGACGCCCACGAGGTCTTCCGCGGCGGGCGCGAGATCGACCTGTCCCCCACCGAGTTCAAGCTGCTGCGCTACCTCATGCTCAACCCCAACCGGGTGCTGTCCAAGGCCCAGATCCTGGACCACGTGTGGGAGTACGACTTCAACGGGGACGCCTCCATCGTGGAGTCCTACATCTCCTACCTGCGCCGCAAGATCGACAACGACCCCGAGCAGCCGTCCTTGATCCACACCAAGCGCGGCGTGGGTTACCTGTTGCGCTCGGCGGACAAGCGCCACTGAACCGTTGAACGTCCTCACCCGCCGGTTCCGCTCCGCGTCCCTGCGTTCCCAGCTGATGGCCCTCACGGGGCTGTTGCTGGCCATCAGCATCTCGGTGACCACGCTCGTGGCCGTGTCCGTGCTGCGCGACTCGCTCGTGACGAGCATGGACCAGGAACTGCGCGGGTCCGTGAACACCGTGGCCCCGGTGCTCACGGGGGCACTGCAAGGTGATGTGACCACGCCGGTGCCCAATTCGGGGTACCTGCTGGACCAGCACGGCAATGTGGTGGCGAGCGCGCGCAGCGGTACCGGGACGTCCCCGGACAGCTCGAGTCCCGATCTGAGCGGGATGACCCTGGACTACGTCATGGCCCACGACGGCCAGGCGGAGACCGTGGGGTCCGTGGGCGCCCCCGAGCGCAAGTGGCGGGTGGTGCCCACCAAACTCACGGCGTTCGACATGTCCGTGGTCGTGGCCGAGCCCCTGGACCGCACCACCGCCATCATCTCCGGCGTGGGGCTGCTGACGTTCAGCTTCGGCCTGGCCACCCTGCTCGCGGCCATGACCGTGGGGTGGGTCATGGTCACCCGGGCGTTCCAACCGCTGCGACAGGTGGAGGCCACGGCCGCCCGGATCGCGGAGGGGGACCTGTCCCAGCGTATGGAGGGCTACAACCCTCAGACGGAGATCGGGCAGCTCTCGGGCTCGCTCAACGCGATGCTCGGTCACATCGAGGACGCGTTCGACGCCCGCACCCGCTCCGAGACCAAGCTGCGGCGCTTCGTCGCGGACGCCTCCCACGAGCTGCGCACCCCCCTGGTCTCGATCCGCGGGTACTCGGAGCTGTACCGCCACGGCGCGCTGCAGACCCCCGAGGACGTGGGCAAGGCCATGGAGCGCATCGAGTCCGAGTCCAAGCGGATGACCCAGCTCGTGGAGGACCTTCTGACCCTGGCCCGCTTGGACGAACGCCGGGTCGCCACCACGCGGCCCGTGGACCTCTTGCACCTGGCGTACGACGCCGCGTCCGACGCCCACGCCACGGCACCGGACCGCACGGTGCGGGTCGTGGGTCTGCAGGACTCCCAGCCCGAGGCCGCGTGGGTGCACGGGGACGAGTCCAAGCTGCGCCAGGTCGTGGCCAATCTGATCACCAACGCCCTGCGCTACACCCCCGCCGGTTCACCGCTCGAACTCGCGGTGGGCCTCGAGAGCGCCGTGGACGGCCAGTTCACGTCCGTGCTGCAGGTCCGTGACCACGGGCCCGGCATCGACCGGGAGGACGCCGAGCGCGTCTTCGAACGCTTCTACCGCGCGGATTCCTCCCGCACCCGCGAGACCGGCGGCACGGGACTGGGCCTGTCCATCGTGGCCGCGATCATCGCCCAGCACGACGGCGCGGTGAAACTCGAGGAGACCGACGGCGGCGGAGCCACCTTCACCGTGCGGATCCCCCACACGAAACCTGTGGACGAGGACCCCGCGGACGCCTGAGTCCCCATCCCCTCCCTCTCCGGGGTGTTGCGCGGCACGTGCCGCCTAGCGTGGATCGGGGCCGGCAATCCACCGGCCACCGCATCCGCTCCAGGGAGGAAACACCATGGCCCACTTCGTCGTGGACAGTGACACCATTGCCGCCAAGTCCCAGCAGGCCCACGGGCACATCGAACGGCTCAGCTCCGAGGTCAACGGCATGAGCGCCACGCTCGCCGATCTCCAGGCCTCGTGGACGGGCACCGCCTCGGCCAGCTTCCAGGAGGCCTTCCGCTCCTGGCGCGCCGCACAGGCCCAGATGGAACAGGCCGTGGCCCAGATCAACCAAGCACTCGCGACCGCGGGCACCCAGTACGCCGAGACCGAGGCCGCGAACGCGCGGATGTTCGCCGGGTGAGCCCGGGCTCAGACCTCCGCCGTGACCTGGTGGTACCGCAGTAGCCACGGGCCCATGTCGTGGTGCTGGTCCTCGCGGACCCACACGGAACTGCGCCGGGTCACGGTGGAGGTCTCCTCGAGCCGGTAGCTCACGTGGTAGGCGTGCGCGCCCAGGGCCGTGACCCGCAGCTCCCGGGGCTCGCACCCCGCCGCTTCGACGATACTCAGCACGGACTCGGGGGCTGCCGTGGCACCTCGCCGGTCCACGCACACCAGGTCGGGGTGCAGGGACTCCCCCGGGCCACCCGCAGTGTTGCCGCATCCCAGCACCGTGGCCTCACGCGAGGACGCCTCCGTGACGAGGTGCTCGGGGACGTCCCCGGAACCGGTTGTGTCCCCGGATCCGGCGGGACCCGCCGCGCTGTCCGCGGTGAGGTCGTCCGAGGAGGCCCATGCGGAGAACAGATCGGGTTCCTCGTCCCCCGCCTCGGTTCCGTAACCCGCATCGTCCCGGAAACCCGGCCCTGCGGGCAGGTCGTCCGCCGCCATGCCGGACTGGTAGGCCGCGGCCATGGCACGAGCGCGCTCATCCGCGGCCTCGTTGAGCTCATGACCCGCGTGGCCCTTGACCCATTCGAAGCTGACGTCCCGCCCGGCGAGTTCCTCGTCCAATGCCTTCATGATCTCCACGTTGAGCACGGGCTTGCCGTCGCGCTTCTTCCAGCCCTTTTTCTTCCAGCCGGGCATCCACTTGGTGACCGAGTTGATCACGTACTGGCTGTCGCACAGCACCTTGAGCGGTTCGTCCGCGCGGTGCCGGGTGGAGCGGAGCAGATCGAGCACCGCGGTGAGCTCACCCATGTTGTTGGTGCCGTGGGCCCAACCCCCCGCGCGCCACGAGGTGGGGTCGATGTACCAGGCCCACCCCGCCGGTCCGGGATTGCCGAGCGCGGAGCCGTCCGCGGCAGCGATGATCGTCATGCGCTCATCCTCGCAAAACCTCCCGACACGCTGAACCACCGCCGCAGGCAGGTCGCCACCCGGGCCTGCAGAGGCCCGCGGTTCAGCGGACCACCCCGGACTACCACCACCCGGGTGCGCGAGGACTCCCGGACATGCGAGAACCCCGGGGACAGCGCGTGTCCCCGGGGTTCTCGAGATGTCCGCCCGTGTGCCGGGCGGGACTCACTCAGAAGAGCGAGATCACATCATGCTGCCCATGCCACCCATGGGATCGGCACCCGCGCCCGCACCGGCGGCCTCGGGCTCGGGCTTGTCCGCGACCACGGCTTCGGTGGTCAGGAACAACCCGGCGATGGACGCCGCGTTCTGCAGCGCGGAACGGGTCACCTTGACGGGGTCGTTGATGCCCGCGGCCATGAGGTCCTCGTACTCGCCGGTGGCGGCGTTGAGGCCCCAACCGGTCTCGAGTCCGCGCACCTTGTCCACGACCACGCCCGGCTCGAGACCGGCGTTGAGCGCGATCTGCTTGAGCGGCGCGTCGATCGCGACCTTGACGATGTTGGCACCGGTCGCCTCGTCCCCGGACAGCCCGAGGGACTCGAAGACCTTGGCGCCGGCCTGGATCAGGGCCACGCCACCACCGGCGACGATGCCCTCCTCCACGGCGGCCTTGGCGTTGCGCACGGCATCCTCGATGCGGTGCTTGCGCTCCTTGAGCTCGACCTCGGTGGCGGCACCCGCCTTGAGGACGGCCACGCCGCCGGCCAGCTTGGCCAGGCGCTCCTGCAGCTTCTCGCGGTCGTAGTCGGAGTCGGAGTTGTTGATCTCCGCGCGGATCTGGGCCACGCGGCCCTCGATCTCCTCCTGCGTACCGGCGCCGTCCACGATGGTGGTCTCGTCCTTGGTCACCACGACCTTGCGGGCCTGGCCCAGCAGGTCGATCGTGGCGGACTCGAGGGACAGGCCCACCTCTTCGGTGATGACCTGACCACCGGTGAGGATTGCGATGTCCGCGAGCTGCGCCTTGCGGCGGTCACCGAAGCCGGGGGCCTTGACGGCCACGGACTTCACGGCGCCGCGCATCTTGTTCAGCACGAGCATGGCGAGCGCTTCGCCGTCCACGTCCTCGGCGATGATCAGCAGCGGCTTGCCGGCCTGCATGATCTTCTCGAGTACGGGGACCAGGTCCTTCACGGCGGAGATCTTGGAGTTGACGATCAGGATGTAGGGGTCCTCGAGGACGGCTTCCTGACGGTCGGCGTCGGTCACGAAGTAACCGGAGAGGTAGCCCTTGTCGAAGCGCATGCCCTCGGTCAGTTCGAGGTCCAGCCCGAAGGTGTTGGACTCCTCGACGGTGATGACGCCTTCCTTGCCGACCTTCTCCATGGCCTCGGCGATGAGCTTGCCGATCTCCGGGTCCGCGGCGGAGATGGACGCGGTCGCGGCGATCTCCTCCTCGGTCTCGATCTCCTTGGCGGAGGACAGCAGCTGCTCGGTCACCGCGGCCACGGCCTTCTCGATGCCGCGCTTGAGGGACAGCGGGTCCGCACCGGCGGCCACGTTGCGCAGGCCTTCCTTCACGAGGGCCTGGGCCAGCACGGTGGCCGTGGTGGTGCCGTCACCGGCGACGTCGTCGGTCTTCTTGGCGACTTCCTTGACGAGCTCGGCGCCGATCTTCTCGTACGGCTCCTCGAGCTCGATCTCCTTGGCGATGGACACGCCGTCGTTGGTGATCGTGGGGGCGCCCCAGGACTTCTCCAGCACCACGTTGCGTCCGCGCGGGCCGAGGGTGACCTTGACGGCGTCCGCGAGGGTGTTCAGGCCCCGCTCGAGGCCGCGGCGGGCTTCTTCGTCGAATGCGATCATCTTTGCCATGTGTTTCGTCCCTCCTGGACGGTTGACAAACAAGACTTGTCATCACGATGCCCGCGACGGACGGTGCCGCGCCGCGATCCTCACCGCGCCGCAACCACCTCACCGTGATGTCACTCGTCCGCCGCGCGACCACCACCGGACCCGGTTAGCAGTCCACGCGACTGAGTGCTAATCCCATAGTGGCACTCGTCATGCCGGAACCGCAAACGCCCTGCGTCCAGTGGACTCAGGTTTCGTCCCCGGCTGAACGGGCGGCCCAGGCGGCCGCGGGGACTCCGGGCACGACGTCGCTCGCGGCCGTCCCGAGCGCCACGGCACCCACCGCGGAGGCACCGGCCGCGGCGTCGTCGTCCGGGGACACCGCAACGGCTGCGGCGGGGAGGGCGAGCGCTTCCTGGGCCGTGCGCGGGGCGTTGACGAAGGCCACCGCGCCCAGGACGAGGGCGAGCACACCGGTCACGAGGATCGCCAGGAACTTGCCCCGGGAGCCCGCTCGGGCGTTCGGGTTGTGGCCCCGGTGGGCGCCCTGCCGGGCACCGTCCTCGGGAACGTCGTCGAACTCATCACGGGGGTACTCGCTCATGCTGTGGCTCTCCTCAACGAACGGCGGGATCCGGGACACCGATCCGCGGGCGCCGGGACCGTGGGACGGCGTGCGCCCTGCCCACCCGGGCCCGCGGCGGTCAGGTGTCCGCGGTGCGCTGCCCACTATCCCACGCGTGCCCGGGCGCCGGCTCAGCGATTGCGCGCGCGGCGCAACCGGGAGATCAGCATGGGGGCGTGGCGCGCGGCGGCCTCGGAAGAAATCAGAGCGTTGAGCCGCTGGTAGTAGTGCACGGGGCTCAGCCCCAGGCGGGAGCGGATCGCGGACTCCTTGGCGCCGCGGTACTTCCAGTGCTCGGACTCCAGGTCCAGGATGGCCCGGTCGAGCTCGTCGAGGCCGTCGCCCGTGGTAGACATGGGCTCAACCCTAACCCTCCGGGCGGTACCCGGAGACCGCACGCCCTGGAGGTCGCACCGTGAACACCCCGCCCCCGTTGCACGAGATCATGAACGAGGAGTGGGCCCGCGCCCTGCAACCCGTGGAGCCGCAGATCCGGGCCATGGGCGAGTTCCTGCGCACCGAGCACGCCGAGGGCCACCACACCCTGCCCGCCGGGGACCACATCTTCCGCGCGCTGCGCGAGCCGATGTCCGCGGTCAAGGTGCTGATCGTGGGCCAGGACCCCTACCCCACCCCGGGCCACGCGATGGGCCTCTCGTTCTCGGTGGCCCCGGACGTGCGCCCGATCCCGCGGTCCCTGCAGAACATCTACAAGGAACTGCACTCCGATCTGGGGATCACCCCGCCCGAGCACGGGGACCTGTCCTCGTGGGCCGAGCAGGGCGTCATGCTGCTCAACAGGGTCCTCACGGTACGCGCGGGCTCCCCCGCCTCCCACCGGGGCAAGGGCTGGGAAGCGGTCACGGAGTGCGCGATCCGCGCGCTCGGGGCGCGCGAGCAACCCCTCGTGGGCATCCTGTGGGGTCGCGACGCCCGCGGCACCAAGGACTGGCTGGGTGGGGCGCCCACCGTGGAATCGGTGCACCCGTCCCCGCTGTCCGCGTCCCGGGGGTTCTTCGGTTCCCGCCCGTTCTCCCGCGCCAACGAGCTGCTGCAACAACAGGGCGCCCAGCCCGTCTCGTGGGAACTGCCCGCGTAGCAGCACCTACGCTGGGTACATGGCACAGACTCCGGCGCGACCCCGCAAACCCCAGCTCGACCTCACCGTCACGGACCGGATTCAGCTCTCCCCGGCCATGGTGCGCGTGGTGTGCAGGATCGAGAACGCCGAGCAGTTCCAGGACATCGAGGCACCGGAGAAGTACGTCAAACTCGTCTTCTTCTCGCCCGCCACGCTCGCGGCGACCGCGCCCGGCGAGTTCCCCGACTACTGGGCCGCGCGCGAGAACGCCGCACCCCAGGACCAGCCCGTCACGCGGCACATGACCCTGCGCCGCACGGAACCCGACACCGGGACCGTGTGGATCGACGTCGCCCTGCACGGCACCGAAGGCTACGCCGGGCCGTGGGCGGATGCCGCGTCCCCCGGCGACCGGATCGTAGCGCTCGGCCCGGGCGGGAAATGGCTCCCGGACCCGGCCGCCGCGTGGAGCATCTTCGCGGGCGACGACGCCGCCGTCCCCGCCATCCTCGCGAACCTCGAGGCGCTGCCCGCCTCGGCCCGCGGGGAAGCCGTCCTCGAGGTCGAGGACGCCTCCCACGAACTCGACCTCACCGACGTCGCGATCCCCGAGGGCGTCCGGGTGCGCTGGGTGCATCGCGCGGCGCAGAAGGACGGCGAACGCGCACTCGTCACGGGCCTCGCGGACGCCGAGTGGCCCGAGGATCCCGCGGAGGTGCAGGCCTTCGTGCACGGCGAGCGCGAGGCCATGAAGGCCGCCCGGAGGCAACTGTTCGACGTCCGCGGGCTCGAACGCTCGCAGGTGTCCCTGTCCGGGTACTGGGCGGCCGGACGCGCCGAGGAGACGTTCCAGGCGGAGAAGAAACTGCCCGTGGGCAAGATCCTCTGACCGGTCAGCGGCGGCGGTTGCGCCGCTGTGAGAGGTACTGCATCCGCTCGATGAACGGGCGCATGAGGTACTTGGCGAGCACCACGCCCGCGGCGAGCAGCACGATCGACGCCATGGCGTTGAGCAGTCCCGTGATGCCCTCCCCCGTGGTCTCGTTCTCCACGGTGATCGCGTACATCCCGCGGAACAAACTCAGTCCGGGCAGCAGGTAGGTCATCGCGGGGATCGCCAGGATCGCCTGCGGGATCTTGGCCTTCGCCGCGAGCAGCGCGGCCACGCAACCGCTCGCCACGGCCCCCACGCCCGTGGCCAGCCGGGTACTGGGATCGAAACTGCCGATCCCGTGGTAGATCGCGAGCCCGACCAGCGCGGCCACCACGGTGGGCAGCAGGTGGCGGGGTTTGGCCTGCATGGTGATCGCGATCAGGGCGGTGGAGATCAGCATGAACACCGTGTTGGTCACGGCCGCAGCCGGTGTGAACACCGATTGGGAGACGTCGATCCGCGGCACCCCCAGGTGCGCGGACAGTGTGATCCCCAGGGCGATCCCGGCCACGATCCCCAGGAACGCCATGGCGGTGGAGAGTAATCGGCCGGCGGCGGTCACGGGGAACCCGTTGATCGCGTCCTGCATGGTGGAGACCATGCGGGTGGTGGGCAACAACATGATGATCCCACCGGCGATGACCCTGGGCGGGGACACCTCCACCCCCACGGCCGAGATCAGCAGGGCACCGAGCGTGACCACCAGGGCGTTGGCCGCGAGGGAGAAGAACTCCGGGATCCGCCACGCACCGAGCTTGGCCGTGACGGACTGCACCACCACGGAGGAGACCACGGCCACGAGCGCACCGGCCGGACTGCCGCCGATGGCCAGCGTGATGGTCCCCGCCGCGATCACCGTGGCGAGCCACACGACCCACTTGGGATAGGGCTTGGGCCGGGCGTTGATCCGGGCGAGTTCCCGTTCGGCGTCCCGCAGGGGCGTGTTGCCCTCGATGATCCGGGTCACGAGCTGGTGGGAGTCCGCGAGACCCGAGTAGTTGTCGGTCCACGAGCGCACCACGCGCATCACGGTGTGGCTCGAGGTCGAGGAATCCCCCCACGGGTCCTGCCCGGTGCGCGGTGCCGAGGACCCGCGCTGCTCGCCCGTGGTCCCGGGCGTGCCCGCCAGAGCGGTCGCGGGGTGGGCGGAGGACCCGCCGTCCTCGGTGGTCGGGCGAGGGGCCTCCCCCGCGGCGGTGAGCTTGCCCGTGGTGGTGGTCTCGGCGACGTAGTTGATGGTCACGGACTGGTTGGTGATGTCCACGTCCAGGTTCTCGACCCCGTACGTGGCGCACACCGCGATGATCGCGTTCTCCACGTCCAGCGCGTCCGCGCCGTAGTGGAACATGGTCTCGGCCAGGCGCAGCGCGAAGTTCAGGGTGCGCCGGGCCTGACGGTCCGTACTGTCCCCGAACTTGCGCAGGTGCTGGAACGGCGTGGCGGTGAGCCGGTCCACGACCCGCATGGGCGCGGTGGGCGCGGCGTCCCCCTGCACGAGGGACCGCAACAGGGCCTTGGGCGCGCGCGACGGTTTGACCCGGGTGGCCGGGTACACGCCCCGCGAGATCGCGGTGGTCGCCGGTGCCGGTTCGTGGGCCACGGTCTCCGGCCGCTCCACGGGCGAACTCGCGGGGGTGGTACCGCGCCGGGACGGACTGCTGATGGGTTCGGTCAGTGCCGCGGGAACCGCCGCCCGGTGCCCCTGGCCCGCGCGGTCGGCGGCGATCTGGCCCGGTGTGAGGACGGGCAGGGAGGAGACCTGCGGCGTTCCGGTGCCGGTCGCGGGACCGTGCCCGGCGCTGCGGGGACGGACGCCGGGGACCCGCAGCTGCGACGTCGTCCGGGTGTCGGTGTGCACGGGCGCGCTACGCAGTTCCGCCCGGGCGGCCTGTTCCTCGGTGGGGCGCGTTGCGTAACGCGTACGACGCCCCGGACTCGTGTGCTGCACCGCGTCGCGCAGCGCGGTGTCCCCGGCGGGACCGAACGGTTCACCGTCCACCGCGTGCGGGCCCGTGCTCTCACCCGAGGACGGGTAGCCCTGGTGCGCCAGACGCGTCAATTGCTCGCTCACGCTCACGTGGGATCACCCTTCCCTGCCACCGCAGGCACTGTTCGACTCCTGTGTGCTGGGGTGCGGCCCACACGCATCCGCTCGCGCGCCCGTGCTCGCCCACGTCCTCGCCTGCGGGCGAGCGGGGGCCGGGTGGAGGGGCCGCGGCCGCCGGTCAGTAGAAGGGCTGACCCGTGCGGCGCACCCACAACTGGCGCTGTACCTTCTCCGCCACGTTGTTCCACACAGCGTATTTCGCGCGGCTGAGTGGCTGATCCCAAACGCCCACGTAATCCACGACAGTCTTGGTGAAGCTCGTCTTGAACAACCCCAGACCGTAGTAGGGGTGCTCCTTGTTCTTGAGCTGGTCGGAGGGCGGGGTCCCGCAGAAGTCGTACTGGGTGATCTCGTGGTCCTGCTTCAGGTCCGTGATGGCGCTCCACTGCACGAGGTGCGAGTCCCCGTACTGCTTGCGCCGCGGCTTGGAGCCGCCGTCCTTGTAGGTGCCCTTGCGCCCGTAGGAGATCACGTAGGCACCCACCGAGGGCTTGCCGTCCTCGTACGTGAAGTAGAGCCGGCCCTGACCGCGATCGGCGAAATTGTTCCAGAACGCCCGGTAGTACTCGTAGGAACGCAGGGTCACCTTGGCGTGACCCTGACCCACGGAATCCATGAGCGCGTACATCGCGCGCATGTTCTCCTCCGTGAGCGGGACCTGGTCCACCTCGCAGCCCTCGCGGGTCGCACGGCGCACCGCGTTGCGACCCCGCGAGTGCAGGGACTTGAGCAGGGCCTTCTCGTCCATGTCCGTGTCCAGCACGGCGGTGGAGTCGTTGGGCTGAATCTCGAAGGACTTCACGAGTCCACTGCGCGCCATCACGCCCGCGGCGTAGTCGGAGGCCACGATCTCGGGTTCGTACTTGATCGCGAACACGCCGCGCGCGGGACCCGCCACGAAGCGCTCGTTGGCCGCCACGATGCCGGGGATGTCGTCCACGCTCGCCACGTCCGGGCCCTTGATCATGTACCACAGCCTGCCCAGGGCGGGCACGGACTTCTCGAGCACCAGGTTGTAACTGGGCTGCGAACCGTCCGTGGGTTCGTACACCACGTACTGCGGCTTCCACCCGTGGTCCTTCTTGACCAGCGCGAACGCCTCCGACTGCAACAGGTTGCCGCCCGAGGGGTTGGCCGTGACGTGGGAGTCCCACTCGGCGATTTCCTGATCGGTGGCAAAACGTGCCGTGAATTCTCGCAAGGCTCTCTCAATCCTGTACAGGGGGCACTGACGACGTGAGGCGGTGCCGCGCTGTCGCGGCACCGCCTCACATGGTATCCCTTGGGCTCAGGCGAGCCCGGGGTTGCGGGTGCGTGAGTCGTCGGAGGGGTCCACGTGATCGGAGTCCGGGGACGGGTCGCTCGTCGTGTGCTGGGCACCGGCCGCGTTGCCAGGCTGCCCCTCGGGACGCCGGCTCGTGCCCGCGGTGGGCTGCCCGGGGTTCGCCTCGGAGGCCTGCCCCGCAGATGGCCCGCTCGTGCGCGGCGTGGCGGACTCGGTACCGCGCTCGCCGCCGGGGGCACCGGACAGCGCCGGCTCGCGATCATCCGCCGGCATGACGTCGCCGGGTTCCAGCGGGCTGCGGCCCTTGAACACGTACTTGCCCGGGTGACCCGGGGTGAACTTGTCCGGATCGGCGTAATCCCAGTCCTCACCCCAACCGCCTTCGACGCCCTCGAACAGCTCGCCCGGCGTGAGCCAGCGGTAAAGGGTCTCGTACGAGATGCTCTGGGTGGCCGTGACCTTGCGGCGCAGCATCTGACGCGTGAGCTCCTCGGGGTGCTCGCAGCCCATGGTGGAGATGATCTGGCCCGCTTCCTCCACGGTCAGGCGGTGGTAACGCTCCACGCGGTCACCCTTGTCCTCGATGTCGAGGGCCTTGTAGAGCTTGGGGTTCTGCGTGGTCACGCCCACGGGGCACTTGTTGGTGTGGCACGCCTGAGCCTGGATGCAGCCCACGGCCATCATCATGGCGCGCGCGCTCATGCAGAAGTCAGCACCCTGGATGATGTGGCGCACGATGTCGTGGCCCGAGGTGATCTTCCCGGCGGCGCCGATCTTGATCCGGTCCCGCAGTCCCGCACCCACGAGCGCGTTGTGCACCAGGATCAGACCCTCCACGAGCGGGGTGCCCACGTGGTCCTGGTACTCGAGCGGTGCGGCGCCGGTGCCGCCCTCGGAACCGTCCACGATGATGAAGTCCGGGGTGACCTTCTCCTCGATCATGGCCTTGCAGATGGCCAGGAACTCCACGCGCGAGCCCACGCACAGCTTGAAGCCGATCGGCTTGCCGTTGGACAGTTCCCGCAGATGGGCCACGAACTGGATCAGACCGCGCGGCGTGGTGAACGCCGAGTGGCTGGCCGGGGAGATGCAGGTCTGGCCCACGGGGACCATGCGCGCCTCCGCGATCTCCTCGGTCACCTTGGAGCCCGGCAGCACGCCGCCCAGGCCCGGCTTGGCGCCCTGGGAGAGCTTGATGTTGATGGCCTTGACCTGCGGCAGGTTGGACTTCTTGCGAAAGGCCTCCGGGTCGAAGTTGCCGTTCTCGTCACGCGTGCCGAAGTACCCGGAACCGAACTCCCAAATAATGTCGGCGTCGTGGGCGAGGTGGTACTTGGTCAGCCCGCCCTCACCGGTCTCCTGCGCGAACCCGCCCATGGCCGCGCCCTTGTTCATGGCGAGCACGGCGTTCTTGGACAGGGAGCCGAAGCTCATGGAGGAGATGTTCAGCAGCGAGGCGTCGTACGGCTGCTTGCAGTCCGGCCCGCCCAGGCGCACGCGGTGCTCGCTCTCCGGGGCCGCCTTGGGCGCCACGGACTGGACGAAATACTCGTAGCCCGGTTCGTTCACGTTGAGCTCGGTGCCGAACGCCTTGTCGCCCTTGAAGCCCTTGGCCCGCGAGTACACGAGCGAGCGCTGGTCACGGTTGAACGGCTTGCCGTCGTAGTTGCGCTCGATGAAGTACTGCTGGATCTCGGGGCGGATCTTCTCCATGAAGAACCGCGCGTGCCCGAGCACGGGGAAGTTGCGCAGGATCGAATGCCTGCGCTGCGTCGCATCGCGGATGCCCACGAGCAACAGCAGGAAGAAGATGACTGCGAGGATCCACCATCCCCAGGGACCGAAGACCGCTGCGAGAACCGTGGCAATCGTGGCCACGACCAGACCGGTCAGAATGAGAAACCGCACCATGCGATTCACCGTACTCCTCGCCCTGGGCCCCGACCCCGGTCACCGGAATGAGACGATCACCCCCCGGGAAAGCGCCGACGCCGGGTGCCCACACAGGGGCGCCCGGCGTCGGCGGTGGTGAGGATCACTCGGCGTCGAGGTCCGTCTCGATGATCGAGGCGAGGTGCTCGAGGGCTTCCTCGGCGCCGTCGCCGTCGGCCGCGAGGACCACCTTGTCCCCGTGGGCCGCGCCCAGGGACATCAGGGACAGCACCGAGGACGCGTCCATGCCCTCCTCGGCGTCCTCGCCCTCGGCGCGAATGGTGATCTCCAGGTTCTCGTACTCGCCGGCGGCCTCCGCGAAGATCGCGGCGGGCCGGGCGTGCAGCCCCACTCGGGAGGCCACGGTGGCAATGCGTTCTGACATGTCAGCTCCTTGCTGGGTCGGTTCGGGTGGCGATGGTTCGGGCGGGGTCACAGCCCCAGTTCGTGCAGCACGGGCAGCTGGGCCCGCACGGCCTCCTTGGCCTCGCGCGCGCTCGTGGCGGACACCGCGAGCGCGGCCAGTCGCTCGGCCTGCGCGGTGTCCACGCGCGCGAGCACGGCGGCGACCGCGGCGAGCGAGCGGGCACTCATGGACAGGGTGTCCACGCCGAGGCCCACGAGCACCACGGCGAGCGCGGGGTCCGCGGCGGCCTCGCCGCACACACCCACGTTCTTGGGCGCACCGGACGCGGACGACGCCGTTCGGGCACCCGCCGCGGTGCGCTCGATCATCCGCAGGACGGCCGGTTGCCACGGGGAGTTCAACTCGGCCAGTGCGCCGAGCATCCGGTCCGCGGCCATCGTGTACTGCGTGAGGTCGTTGGTCCCGAGCGACACGAAGTCCACGCGCTCGAGGATCTGCTCGGCGGTGATGGCGGCGGCGGGGGTCTCGACCATGACGCCCGTCACCTCGAGTCCTTCGGCGCTCGCGAGCTCGTGGAACCGGGCGGCCTCGTCCGCGGTGGCGATCATGGGCGCCATGACCCACACGTGCGCACCGGTCTCCCGGGCCGCCGCGGCGATCGCCTCGAGCTGGCGCTGCAGTACGCCCGGGGTGGTCCAGTCGGTGCGGTAGCCGCGCACGCCGAGCGCGGGGTTGGGCTCGGTGGTGTCCGTGAGGAAGGGCAGGGGCTTGTCCGCCCCGGCGTCGAGCGTGCGCACGACCACCTTCTTGCCCTCGAACGCCGCGAAGATCTCGGCGTACGCCTGGGTCTGCTCGGCCACGGTGGGTTCGCTGTCCCGGCCCAGGAAGCAGAACTCGGTGCGCAGCAACCCCACGCCCTGGGCGCCGGCCTCGGCGGCCGCGCGGGCGTCGTCGCCGGTGCCCACGTTGGCGAGCAACGGGACCTCGGTGCCGTCCGCGAGTGCGCCCCGGCCGTCGAAGGACGCGAGTTGCGCGGCCGCGCGCTGCCACGCGGTCACCGCCTCGCGCTCCTGATCGCCGGGTGCCGCGACGACGCCGCCCTCGGCCCCGTCCACGAACACGGGCGTCCCGGCGGGGATCTCGAGGATCCCCTCGACGGCCACGGCGGCCGGCAGCCCCAGGTTGCGCGCGAGGATCGCGGTGTGGGACTGGGGTCCACCGGAAGCCGTCACGAGCGCCACGACGACGTCCGGGTCCAGCACCGCGGTGTCCGCCGGTGCGAGGTCCTCGGCCGCGAGCACGAACGGCTCCTTGCGCTGGGGCACGCCCGGGGCGTCCTCCCCGCGCAACTGGGCGACGACGCGCGCGCGGACGTCCTCGATGTCCGCGGCGCGTTCGGCCATGTAGCCACCCATGGCCCGCATCTGGTCCGCGTACGCGGTGGCAGCTTGCCACAGGGCACGCTCGGGGCTGAGCTGTTGATCGGTCACGAGCTTGCCCGCGTTCTTGATCAGGGCCTTGTCCCCCGCCATGAGGGATGTGGCCTTGAGCACCTCCGCGGCGGATTCCGATCGGGCCCGTGCGGCCCGTTCCTTGAGCTCCGCCTTGACCGCGAGCGCGGCGGCCTTGAGGCGGTCGATCGCGGCCTCGGCGTCCCCGGTGAGCGGGTCACCCTCGGGCGGCTCGCTCACGGCGAGGGCCATGTGCACCACGGGGGCGATGACACGCCCGGGGCTGACCCCCACACCGCGCAGTTCCACGCGCTGCTGCGCGGCACCCATCACGTCGTTGTCAGTCATGATGTCTCACACTTCCACGGTTTGTTGTGTCTGCGGAACCCCGGGGACCTCGCCCACGTGCTTCTTCACGTTGCCGATGCGCTTGAACAGGGTGACCAGCACGGCGGTCACCACGGTGCCCGCCAGGATGGCGGCCACGAAGCCCCAGCGCCCGTCCACGACCGGCAGGATCCAGATCCCACCGTGGGGTGCGGCGGAGGTCACGCCCCACGCCATGGTCAGCGCGCCGGTGATCACGCCACCGGCCATCGAGGCGGGGATCACGCGCAGCGGATCGGCCGCGGCGAACGGGATGGCACCCTCGGAGATGAAGGACGCGCCGAGCAGCCACGAGGTCTTGCCGTTCTCCCGCTCGGCGGCGGTGAAGTACTTGCGACCCAGCACGGTCGAGGCGAGCGCCATGCCCAGCGGGGGCACCATGCCCGCGGCGATCACGGTGGCCATGATCTCCTGCGGTGCGGTGTTGGTCACGGTCGCGGCACCCAGGCCGGCCACGGCGAACGAGTAGGCCACCTTGTTGATGGGACCGCCCAGGTCCGAGCACATCATCAGACCGAGCACCGCGCCCAGCGTCACGGCCGAGGCGCCGCTCATCCCGGTCAGCGCACCCGTGAGCCACGTCATGAACGCGGCGATGGGCCCACCGATCAACAGGAACAGCAACCCGCCCGCGAACAGCGTGGCGAGCAGCGGGATGATGACCACGGGCATGAGCGACCCGAGCCAACGGGGCAGTCGGGGCAGCGTCAACCAGTACGCGAAGATCCCGGCCAGCAGGCCACCCACGATGCCGCCGAGGAAGCCCGCGCCCATGTAGTTGGCCACCAGGCCGGCCGCGAAGCCGGGGGCGATGCCCGGCCGGTCCGCGAGCCCGTAGGCGATGTAACCCGCGAGTGCGGGGACCAACAGGCTGATCGCCAGGTTGCCGGTCTTGAACAGCACGGCGCCCAGGTACATGGCCAGGGACACGTCCCCCAGGTTGCCCAGGGTCGCGGTGGCCAGGATGTCATCCGCCTGTTCGGCCACGAGCACCGGGTCCGCGATCATGAACGCGATCGCCATGAGCAGACCGCCCGCGGCCACGAACGGGATCATGTAACTGACACCCGTCATCACGGCCTTACGGATCCGCGTGCCCCACCCCTCGCTTCCGGTCACGGCGGAGGAGACCTCTCCACCGTCGCCCGTGACCTTGGGCGCGCGGGGATCGTCCGCGGCCTCGAGGGCCTCCTGGATCATCTCGCGGGGCTCGTCGATCCCGCGCTTGACCGCGGACGCGATGTACGGCAGACCCGCGAACCGAGAGCGCTCCCGCACGTCCACGTCGGTCGCGAAGATCACGGCCTCCGCCTGTCCGATCACGGCCGGGTCCAGGCGCGTGGCACCCGAGGAGCCCTGGGTCTCGACCTGCAGGTCCACCCCCATCTCCTGGGCGGTGTTCGCGAGCGCGTCCGCGGCCATGTAGGTGTGGGCGATACCCGTGGGGCACGCCGTGACGGCCACGAGCCTGCGCGGACCCCGGGCGCCCGCGTCATCGGGCGCCGTCGACGTCGCGGATTCGGTCAGCGGCGCGTGCGTTCCGGTGGGTGCCTGCGTCCCGGCGTTCGACGCCGCGGTCGCACCGCTCGCACCAGCTACGGCTGCGTCGGCAGCGGCACCGCCGGTTCCCGTGGCAGCGGACCCGTCGGCACCGGTCGCGGCGGGACCGGTCGCGGCGGAGGATCCCGCGGCCGCGGTTCCGGTCGCCGCGGTGGGTGCCGCAGCGGCGTCGTCCGGCTGCGGAGCGAGACCGAGGGCCGTGTCCACGATGTCCACGACCTCCTCCGGCGACTGCGCTGCGCGCAGGGACGCCACGAAGGGCTTCTTCATGAGGGAACGTGCGAGCTTGGACAGCAGCTTGAGGTGCTCCTGGTCGGCGCCGGCCGGTGCGGCGATGAAGAAGACGATGTCCGCCGGTCCGTCCTTGGCCCCGAAGTCCACGGCGGGGGCGAGCCGCGCCATGACCAGGGTGGCCTGCGTGACGGCCTCGGAGCGGCAGTGCGGGATGCCGATCCCGCCCGGGATCCCGGTGGCGTTCTTGGCCTCCCGGGCCAGGGCGTCCGCGGCGAGGGAATCCGCGGTGCTCGCGCGGCCCTCCCGGTGGACGGTGGCCGCGAGTGCACGGATCACACTCTCCGTGGACTCGCCCAGGTCCCGGTCCAACAGGACCAGGCCGGGATTGATCAGATCTGACATGTCGGTGCTCCTTGGCTACGGGGCGGTGGGTGGATCAGGTCCGGGGCTGCGTCTCGCGGGGCGCGGCCGGGGTCGGTGGGTTCGGCGTCGGGACGTCCGGTGTCGCGGCGCTTTGCCGTGCGGACGTCAGCTGCGTGACCCGCACGGCGTCGGGCGTGGTCTGCGCGACCGTGGGCATCTGCGTCCCGGGCAGGGCGGCGGCGGCGGAGCCGTGGGCCACGGCCCGGCGCAGGCGTTCGGCCGGCGCCTCCCCGCGCTGGGCGGCCACGAGGTACCCGGTCAGGGCGCTGTCGCCGGCGCCCACGGTCGAGCGCACCGTGACGGGTTCGTGCACGGCGTGCCACGCGCCCTCGGGCGTCACGAGCACGGCACCGTTGCCGCCCAGAGTGCACAGCACGGCCCCCACGCCGCGGGCCACGAGCTCCCGCCCGGCGTCCGCTGCGGCGCGCGGATCGGCCTCGAGCGCATCGCCGTCGGTGCGGCCCAGCAGCTCCGCGAGTTCGTGGCCGTTGGGTTTGATCACGTCCGGCAGGACGGTGACACCCGGGGCGAGAGCCGCGCGCAGCACGTCCCCGGAGGTGTCCAGCGCGAACGACGGCGCGGCCGCACCGAGCGCGCCGCTCACGCGGGCGGCCAGCACGGCGTAGACGTCCGGGGCGGGCCCGGGCGGCACGGACCCCGCGAACACGAGCCACTGCGCACCTGCGCCGCGCGAGACGATCCGTTCCACGATCCGATCCACGGTGTGCTCGTCCAGCGGGGGGCCGGGCTCGTTGATCTTGGTCGTGGTCCCGTCCGGTTCGGTCACGGTGATGTTGGATCGCACGGGCGCACCGATGGACACGCTGTCGTAGCGCACCCCCGCGGCGTCGAGCGCGGTGAACAGCGGATCGGTGCCGTCCCCCGGGACCACGGCCACAGTCTCCACACCGCTCGCGGCCAGCGCGCGCGAGATGTTCACACCCTTGCCCCCGGGGTCCTGGCGGGTGTCGCTCGCGCGCTGCACGCGACCGCGGGCCAGCGGGCCGGGCAGGTCCACGGTGCGGTCCACGGAGGGGTTGAGGGTCACGGTGATGATCATGCGAGAACCACTTCCACGTCGGCGTCTTCGAGGGCTTGGGCCAGCTCCCCCACGGGAGCGCGGTCGGTGATGAAGGTGTCGATCTGTTCGAGCGAGCAGAAGCGCGTGAGGGTCTCCTGGTCCTGCTTGCTCGCATCGCACAGGACGACGACGCGGCGCGCGGCCTGCACGATCGTCGCCTTGACCACGGCCTCGATGGGGTCCGGGGTGGACAGCCCGAAGGAGGCGTGGGCGCCGTTGCAGCCCACGAACGCGAGGTCCGGGCGCAACTGGTCGTAGTGCTGGGCGGCCCGCGAGCCGGTGGCCGCCCACGTGAGTTTGCGGATCCGCCCACCCACGAGCTCGAGCCCCACACCCTCGGCGTCCGCGAGTTTCGCCGCGATGTGCAGGGCGTGGGTGATGATCAGCTGTTCCTGCCCGCCGGGCAGGTGGTTGTCCCGGGCCAGCAACAGGTCCGCGAGCGCCTCGACCGTGGTGCCGGCATCCAGGACCACGGCACCGGCCTCGGCATGTTCGAGTACCTCGAGGGCCTTGCGGGCGATGGCCCGTTTCTCATCGGCCGCGAGGCGCGATCGGGAGTCCATCCCCTGTTCCCCGCTCGTCGACTGGTCCACGGACACGGCACCGCCGTGCACACGGCGCAGGTTCCCCTGGGACTCGAGCACGGCGAGATCCCGGCGGATCGTCTCCATGGTCACACCGAACCGTTTCGCCAGTTCCGCACCGTTGACACGGCGCTCGTGGCTCACGGTGCGTGTGATCTCCTCGTGGCGTTCTGCAGCGAACATCTTCACCTCACGGACCGGGGTGTCGGCGGTGAAACCCCTGTGTGATGTGAGCTTATGTCTGTTTATGTGGTTTTGCTAGCCCCTAACCCACATTTCCCACGCCCATGACGAGCAGGACCACGTTCAGCACCACAACGATCGCGGCGCTCACCCACCCGATGGCCGCGAGCACCGGGCCGTTGCGGAAGCGGCCCATGAGGGAGGCCCTGCCCGTGGCGCGCACCAGGGGGATGAGCGCGAACGCGATCCCGAAGCTCAGCACCACTTGACTCCCGACCAAGGCTGCAGTGGGTTTCGCGCCGAGCGCCAGGATCACGACGGCGGGGATCACCGTGATCAGCCGCCGCGCGAGCAGCGGGATGCGCCACCGCAACAGACCCGCCGTGACCACGTCCCCCGCGTACGCACCCACTGCGGTGGAGGCGAGCCCGGAGGCCAGCAACCCCAGGGAGAAGACGACCCCCACGGTGGGCCCGAGCGCGTCGGAGATCGCGTGCTGCGCACCCTCGATCGTGTCCGTGCCCTCCACGCCGTAGAGGTTCCTGGCCGCGAGCAGGAGCATCCCTATGTTCACCGCACCGGCCACCACGAGTGCCAGCACCACGTCCACGCGGGTCGCGCGCAGGAGTTGGGAGACGCGCTCGGGGGCGTGGCCCATGCCGTGACGGTCCCGACTCAGTGCGGAGTGGATGTAGATCGCGTGGGGCATCACGGTGGCACCCAGCATCCCCGCCGCGATCACCAAGGACTCGAAGCCCTCCAGCCGCGGTACCAGACCGTCGAGCACACCCCGCGGATCGGGCGGGCCCACCACGAGTCCCCCGAGAAACCCCACCGTGATGATCCCGAGCATCCCCAGGATCACGGTCTCGAACACGCGCTGACCGCGGTGGTTCTGGAGCGCGAGCACGAGCATGGACAGCGCGGCCACGATCACCCCGCCCAGGGGCAACGGGATGCCGAACAGCAACCACAATGCGAGCGCCCCGCCGATCACCTCCGCGACGTCCGTGGCGATCGCCATGAGCTGGGCCTGGGCCCAGTACAGCACCCGGGTACCGGGCGGCAGCGAACCGCCCACGACCTGCGGCAGGGACAACCCCGTGACGATCCCGAGCTTGGCGGAGAGGTACTGGATGACCATGGCCATGAGGTTGGCGAGCACGAGCACCCACACGAGCAGGTATCCGTACCCCGCCCCCGCACTCACGTTCGCGGCCACATTGCCGGGGTCCACGTACGCGATCGCGGCCACGAAGGCCGGCCCGAGTGCGGCGGCGGTCCCGCGCGACGACGCCCGCGACGTCGTACCCCCCGCACCGGTCGCGTCCTGCGGCGCTGGATTGCCCGACGTCATGGTGGCCTCCTACTCATGTCCACCGTCCCGCGCACCGCGTGGCACGGCAAGTTTCGGTGCACCGAAACTTTAGCGCGTGACGCCCGGATAGCCCGGGGTGCCCCGGTCCGTTCAGCGTGTCCCGGCCCGCGCGTATATTGGGCGCGTATTCGGCTCCCTCCGTGCTCGACGTCAGGATCGACCGTCATGCTGCTGCGTTTGTTACGCACGTTCACGCGCCCCTACATCCCATGGGTCGTGGGCGTTCTCGTGTTCCAACTGGCGGCCACGATCGCCACGCTCTACCTCCCGAGCCTCAACGCCCGGATCATCGACAACGGTGTGGCCCGCGGGGACACCGACTACATCTGGCGCACCGGTGCCGTGATGCTCGCCGTGGCCTTCGCCCAGGTGATCGCCGCCGTCATCGCGGTGTGGTGCGGCGCCCGCACGGCGATCGGTGTGGGCCGGGACCTGCGCCGGGACGTCTACCGCCGCGTCGGGCAGTTCAGCGCGCGCGAGGTCGGGAGGTTCGGGGCGCCGTCGCTGATCACGCGCAACACCAACGACGTCCAGCAGATCCAGATGCTCACCCTCATGGGGCTGAACTTCATGGTCATGGCGCCCATCATGTGCGTGGGCGGGATCGTCATGGCCCTGCGGGAGGACCCGGGGCTCTCGTGGCTCGTGTGGGTGTCCATCCCCGTGATGGGCGTGCTGCTGGGTCTCGTGGTCTCCCGGCTGATGCCGTGGTTCCGGATCATGCAGGAACGCATCGACGGGATCAACGGGGTGCTGCGAGAGCAGATCACGGGCATCCGGGTGATCCGCGCCTTCGTCAAGGAACCGTTCGAGACCGCCCGCTTCCGCAGCGCGAACCAGGACCTCACGGACATCTCCCTGCGCATCGGTGCGCTGTTCGTACTGATGTTCCCCGTGATCAACATGGTCATGCACCTGGCCACCGCGGCCGTGCTGTGGTTCGGCGGCCACCGCGTGGACCAGGGTCAGATCCAGGTCGGTGCGCTGACCGCGTTCCTGCAGTACATGCTGCAGATCCTCATGGCCGTCATGATGGCCACGTTCATGTTCATGATGGTCCCGCGCGCAGTCGTGTGCGCCGAGCGGATCGGGGAGGTGCTCGACACCCGTCCCACCATGCACCCGCCGCAGCGCCCGGCCGTAGCACCCCGCGCCGTGGGCCACGTCCGCTTCGAGGACGTCACGTTCCAGTACCCCGGCGCGGAGGACCCCGTGCTGTCCGGGATCGACTTCGCGGCGGAACCGGGGCGCACCGTGGCCGTGGTCGGGGCCACGGGTTCCGGCAAGAGCACGCTCATCAGCCTGATCCCCCGCTTGCTCGATCCCGTGGCGGGCCGGGTGTTGTTGGACGGGGTGGACCTGCGCGACTACGCCCCGGACGACCTCGCCGGCCGGGTGGGTCTCGTCCCGCAGCGACCGTTCCTCTTCTCCGGGACCGTGGCGTCCAACCTGCGCTTCGGCCGCGCGGACGCCACCGACGACGAGTTGTGGGAGGCCCTGCGCGTGGCCCAGGCGGACGACTTCGTCCGCGAGATGCCCGAGGGTCTGGACGCGCCCGTGTCCCAGGGTGGGACCAACGTGTCCGGGGGTCAGCGCCAGCGGCTCAGCATCGCCCGCGCCCTCGTGGCCCGCCCCCGGGTCTACGTCTTCGATGACTCGTTCTCCGCGCTCGACGTCGCGACCGACGCCCGGTTGCGCGCCGCCCTGCGCCCCGTGACCCGGGACGCCACCGTGATCACGGTGGCCCAGCGCGTCTCCACCATCACGGGCGCGGACCTCATCCTGGTCCTCGAGCACGGTCGGATCATCGCGCGCGGTACCCACGAGGAGCTCGTGGCCGCGAGCGAGACCTACCGGGAGATCGTCACGTCCCAGCTCTCGGCCGAACAGACCACGGGAGGCGAACGGTGAGCGAGACACAGGAACCGGTCCGGAAGCCGCAGCGCTTCTGGGCCTCGGCCGGGCGGCTCGTGAAGCTCATGGCCCCGCACAAGGCGGCGCTCGCCGTCGTCGTCGCGGCCGTCGTGCTGTCCGTGGTGCTCACGGTGTGGGCCCCGCGCGTGCTGGGACGCGCCATGGACGTGATCTTCGCCGGCGTCGTCGGCAGATCCCTGCCGGCGGGCGCGAGCCAGCAACAGGTCGAGGCCGGGCTGCGCGCGCAGGGCCAGGACACGCTCGCGGACATGATGTCCGCCATGACGCTCGTCCCGGGACAGGGCGTGGACTTCACGCGGCTGGGCACCCTCATCCTCGTGGTGCTCGGCATGTACACCGTGGCCTCGGTGCTCATGTGGCTGCAGGGTTACGTGCTCAACCGCGTGGTCATGCGGGTCGTGTACGACCTGCGCGAGGAGGTCGAGCGCAAGGTCAACGCCCTGCCCCTGAGCTACTTCGACACGCGCCAGCGCGGGGACGTGATGTCCCGCGTGACCAACGACGTGGACAACATCCAGACGGCGCTGCAACAGACCTTCGCGCAGCTCGTGCAGAACGTGCTGACCGTGCTCGGCATCGTGGTCATGATGTTCATCGTCTCGTGGCAGTTGGCGCTCGTCGCGCTCGTGGCACTGCCGCTGTCCGCTGTGGCCGCGGGGGTCATCGGTACCCGCTCCCAGCGGTTGTTCAAACAGCAGTGGCACGCCACGGGACAGCTCAACGGGCACATCGAGGAATCGTTCTCGGGCCACGAGCTCGTGCACGCGTACGGCCGGCAACGCCAGATGCAGCAACAGTTCGACGCGCGCAACGAGGAACTGTACCGGGCGGCGTTCGGGGCGCAGTTCATGTCCGGGACGATCATGCCGGTCATGCAGTTCATCTCCTACTTGTCCTACGTGGGCATCGCCGTACTGGGCGGACTGCGCGTGGCCACGGGCCAGCTGACCCTGGGGGACGCCACCGCGTTCATCCAGTACTCCCGGGAATTCACCCAGCCGCTGTCCCAGGTCGCGGGCATGGCCACCCAGTTGCAGTCCGGCATCGCCTCCGCGGAACGGACCTTCGAACTGCTCGACGCCCCCGAACAGGAACCGGAGACCCCCACCTCCCATCTGCCGGGCACGCTGCGCGGTGAGGTGCGCTTCGACCACGTGGACTTCTCCTACGACAAGGCCGCCCTGGCCCGGGGTGCCGAGCCCCTGATCGAGGACATGTGCCTGCACGTGGCCCCGGGGCGCACCGTGGCGATCGTCGGACCCACGGGCGCCGGGAAGACCACGCTCGTGAACCTCATCCTGCGCTTCTACGAGATCGACGCGGGCCGGATCAGCCTGGACGGGATCGACATCCGGGACCTCTCCCGCCACGAACTGCGTTCGCAGGTGGGCATGGTGCTCCAGGACGCGTGGCTGTTCAGCGGCACCATCCGGGAGAACATCCGTTACGGCCGCCAGGACGCCACGGACGAGGAGGTACTGGCCGCTGCGCGCGCCACGTACGTGGACCGTTTCGTGCGCGCCCTGCCGGACGGGTACGACACCGTGATCTCGGAGGACGGCTCCTCGGTCTCGGCCGGTGAGAAGCAGCTGATCACGATCGCCCGGGCGTTCCTGGCCCAACCGTCCCTGCTCATCCTGGACGAGGCGACCTCCGCGGTGGACACCCGCACGGAGCTGCTCGTGCAGAAGGCCATGGCCGCGCTGCGGGAGCGCCGCACGTCCTTCGTGATTGCCCACCGGCTCTCCACCATCCGGGACGCGGACACGATCATCGTCATGGAGTCGGGGCGGATCGTGGAGCAGGGTTCCCACGACGAGCTGATCGAGGCGGACGGCGCCTACGCCAACCTCTACCGGGCGCAGTTCAACGCGGCGGACCCGGCCTCGTGAGCGTGCGCGGCGGTGGCAATCACCGCCGCGCCCGTCTACCGTGGACGTGACGGTCCACCCCACAGAATGGATGTTCACGTGACCAACTTCGCCAATGTCGAACGTCGTCATCTTGCCGCGCTGCTGCGCCGTGTGGGGCCGGACGCCCCCACCCTGTGCGAGGGCTGGGACGCCCGGGACCTCGCGATCCACCTGGTCATCCGTGATTCCCGTCCGGACGCGGTCGCCGGGATGCTCTCCCCCAAACTGCCCGTGCTCGGGCGCCACGCCAAGTCGGTGGACGCCGACTACCGGGAGATGTCGTGGGAGAAGCTCGTGGACCTCGTGGAGCGCCCCCCGCTCTACTCCCCGGGTCGCTGGTCCCCGATCGACAAGCGCATGAACACCGGGGAGTTCTTCATCCACCACGAGGACGTCCGCCGCGCGCAGCCCCAATGGCACGCCCGGCAATTGCTCAACGACGAGCAGAAGGACCTGTGGAACGTGCTCAAGCTCATGGGCCCGGCGCTGCTGCGCAAGAAGTCCGAGTCCGTGGTGCTGCTCGCGGGCGGTTTCGGTGCGGTGCGCGGCGGCAAGAAGTCCGCCCGGCGCGTGGAACTCGTGCGCGGTGAACCGTCCGAGCTGCTGTTGTGGGCCTTCGGCCGCGAGGAGCAGGCGGACGTGGAGATCACCCAGGAGTAGTACCCGCCGGACATGAAGAACCGGCCCCGCTCGAGCGGGGCCGGTTCTTGCGTGTTCGGGCGTGTTCGAGTGTTCTCGGGGTCGCCCGGACCGGGCGCGGAGTGCGTTCAGTCGGCCCGGACCGGCCGGGAGCCCAGTTCGGAGTCCAGGCGCAACAGGCCGGGACCGTCGTTGTGGACCAGGCGCACCTGGTCGCAGATCTCCTCCACGGTGGCCTCCTCCTCGATCTGCTCGCTGATGAACCAGTGCAGCAGGGGCATCGCGTCGATGTCGCCTTCTTCCTGCGCCAGCCGGTACAGGTTGCGGATCGATTCGGACACCTTGCGCTCGTGCGCGAGCGCGGCCTCGAAGCAGCCGAGGACGGACTTGTCGGCGATGTTCGGACCGGCCATGTCCCCGATCTGCGGATCACCGCCGCGGTCCACGATGTGGTCGATGAACTTCTCGGCGTGTGTGATCTCCTCGGCCGCCTGGGCGCGGAACCACTGCGAGAAACCGGGCAGACTCGCCACGTCCATCTCGATGGACAACTGGCGGTAGACCACGGTCGCCTGCAGCTCCATGGTGATCTGGTCGTTGAACGCTTCGGCCATTCTTCCCTTGATTTCCATGACCCCATCGAAGCAGTTTTCCTCCGGCATGGGTAGGTTGCACGCCACCGCATGACGGGCCCCGCCGCCCCGGCCGGTTCCCGCGCGCCGGGTGCCCGCCCTCGGCGCGTCGTCCAGTACCATGGAGCGGTCCCGTGATCGCACGGGGCAGCAGTGCCTCCTTAGCTCAGATGGCCAGAGCATCTGTCTTGTAAACAGAGGGTCGCCGGTTCGAATCCGGCAGGGGGCTCCGAACCCGGGCACGGCGTCGTCGTCCCCGTAGGAAGGACGACGAAAGCCCCGGTCGGGATGACCGGGGCTCTCGTCGTGTCGGGGCACTGCCCGCGTCACTTCTTCTCGTCGACCGCCTTCTTCAGCGCGTCCTGGAAGTTGCCTCCCTCGTAGCGCTTGCCGTCGATGAAGATGGTGGGCGTCCCGGCCACACCGTTGTTGATGGACTCGCGGGACATCACGTTGACCATGGGGCGGTAGGTGTTCTCACCGAGCTGGTCCGCCGTCACGTTCGCGCCGTGCTTGTTGGCGATGTCCGCGATCTGCTGGTTGCTCAGACCGCCGGTGCCCTGGTGGCTGAACAGCTCCTGGGCGAACTCCATGTACTGGTCGCTGTCGACCTGCTCGGCCACCACGTAGGCCGCGTTGGCGGCGCGGGACGAGTACTGATCGCGGGTGGCCCGGTCCAGGAAGTTGAGGTTGCGGTACTCCACCTGCACGTCACCGGCGTCCACGGCCCGCTTGATCGCGTCCGCGTTCTGCTTCTCGAAGTCGGCGCAGTGCACGCACTCGAAGTCCTGGAAGATCACGACCTGCACGGGCTTGCCGTTGCTCGCAGCCTGGTCCTGGTCCACGACCCCCGGGGGCGTCTTGGAGGTGTCCGCGGTGGCGGCGGGCTCGGGCTCCTGGGAGAGGTCCCGTTCCTGGACGTCCGAGCTGTTCTGCACGATCCCGTCCTTCGTGACCGTGATGCCGCCGTACTGGTTGGCGCTCGCGGGCACGGGGCCGGCCTCGGGGATCTTTGCCCTGTTGTTCTGCCACACGACCACCCCGATGATCAGCGCGATGATCACGAGCAGCGCGATGACGGCGGCGATCAGCCCCACGGGTTTGCCGTTGGAGCGGCGGGACTGCCGGTCTGCGATCTGGCGTGCCCGCTCCCGGGCCTGGTCCGAGGACGAGGAACCGGCGGTGTTGTTCTTGGAAGCCATGGGGGCCCGGGTTTCCTTCCGATGTGCTACACGGGTGTCGGTCTTCGTCCCCAGATTACCCGGGCCCGGCGGGGGTCACGATTCAGCCCGTTCCCAGCTGCCGGGGACGACGCCGCTCGGGCCCCGTCGCGGCCGCCCCGCACCGGTGCGGCGTCGTCCTCCCGTCCCGGCGGCGACTTCTCCCCCGGCCCGGGTGGTACGCACCCTTAGGATGGGGGTGAACAGCCGCCCCGGGGAAGGAAGCGATCGTGTCCGCAGACCAATCTCTTGAGAAGGTGCCCGTCCCGCAGGACGGCTACGACTTCGTGGTGGTGTCCAACCGGCTTCCCGTGGACCGGGACGTGGACGAGGACGGCAACAGCACGTGGCGCCGCTCCCCCGGCGGGTTGGTGAGCGCCCTGGCACCCGTGATGGCCCAGCGCGACGGCGCGTGGGTGGGGTGGCACGGTGCCCCGGACGAGACGCTGGAACCGTTCGACCACGACGTCTTCCACCTCGTGCCGGTGAGCCTGTCGGAGCTCGAGGTCAAGCGCTACTACGAGGGCTTCTCGAACGCCACGCTGTGGCCGCTGTACCACGACGTCATCGCGCCGCCCGAGTTCCACCGCACGTGGTGGTACGCCTATCGTCGCGTCAACGAGCGCTTCGCGCGCCGGGCCGCGGAGACGGCCTCCCAGGGTGCGACCGTGTGGGTCCAGGACTACCAGTTGCAGTTGGTGCCGCGCATGCTGCGCCGGCTGCGCCCGGACGTGACCATCGGGTTCTTCAACCACATCCCGTTCCCGCCCACCGAGATCTACTCCCAGTTGCCGTGGCGCAAGGCCGTGCTGGAGGGTCTCACGGGTGCGGACCTGATCGGCTTCCAGCGCCCCGGGGACGCCCAGAACTTCCAGCGCTGCGTGCGCAAGTACCTGGGGGTGCAGTTCACCAAGGGCAGCGCCCGGTTCTCCGAGGACACGGCGGACGGCCAGAGCACCGAGTGGACCGTCAACGCGGGCTCGTACCCCATCTCGATCGACGTGGAATCCATCAAGGAACTCGCATCGGACCCGCAGGTCCAGGCCCGCGCGCGGGAGATCCGCGAGGAGCTGGGCAATCCCGACACGGTCTTCCTGGGCGTGGACCGCCTGGACTACACCAAGGGCATCCGGCACCGCATCAAGGCCTACGGCGAGCTGCTCGAGGACGGCGAGATCTCCGTGGAGAACTCCGTGCTCGTGCAGGTCGCGAGCCCGTCGCGCGAGCGCGTGGACTCCTATCGGCAACTGCGCGAACTCGTGGAGGGCATGGTGGGGCGGATCAACGGCCAGTTCGACACCATTTCCCACACCGCCGTCCGCTACCTGCACCACGGTTACCCGTTCGAGGAGATGGTGGCCCTGTACCTCGCCGCGGACGTCATGCTCGTCACGGCCCTGCGGGACGGGATGAACCTCGTGGCCAAGGAGTACGTCGCGGCCCGGCAGGACCGCTCGGGTCGACTCGTGCTCTCGGAGTTCACGGGCGCCGCCGAGCAGCTCAAGCAAGCGGTGCTCGTCAACCCGCACGACATCGACGGGCTCAAGTCCGCCATGCTGCACGCACGGGACATGTCCGACGCCGAGGCCCGCAAGCGCATGTCCTCGATGCGCCGGCAGGTGCTCACGCACGACGTCGTCGACTGGTCCCACCGTTTCCTCGACGACCTCGCCGCGCACGCCCCGGAGCACGAGCAGGGCGCCGCGGCCGGGCAGGATTCCGCGCACGACGACGGCGCCGCGGCCGACACGACGCCCGGAGCGGACCGTGACTGACTCGCCCGCGGACGCCCTCGCCGCCGCGGCCACGGCCGAGACCGTATTACTGGCCCTGGACTTCGACGGCACCCTGGCACCGTTCACCGAGGACCCGGCGGATTCCCGGCCCCTGCCCGCCGCGCGGGACGCGCTCGACACGCTCGCCGGACTGCCCCGCACCACGGTCGCGATCATCTCGGGGCGGCCCCTCGAGTTCCTGCGCACCGTGGTGGACCCGCGGCGTCGCATGGTGCTCTCCGGTTCGCACGGTGCGGAGGTGGACCTCGGCGCGGCGCCCGGCTCCGGTGCGGACACCGGGATCGAGCTGACCGAGGACCAGTTGGCATTGCTGGACCGAGCGATCGATGCGACGTACGGGTTCGTGCAGCGCTATCCGGGCTCGCGGGCGGAGCTGAAACCCGCGGGCGTGGCCTTCCACACGCGTCCCATCGAGGACGCGGACACCGCCCGGCGAGCGCTGGACGAAATGACCGAGGCCTACGCCGCGATGCCCGGTCTGCGGTTGACCCCCGGCCAGCAGGTCATCGAGTGCTCGGTGCTCAGCGCGACCAAGGGGGACGGACTGACGGCCATCCGCTGGGCCGTGCACCCGCAGGTCACGGTCTTCGCCGGCGACGACGACACCGACGAGGACGCCATGGCGATCCTGGGACCCCACGACGTGGGGATCAAGGTGGGCACCAAGGATTCCTCGGCCCCGTGGCGCGTGGCGGATCCGGACGAACTGACCCGGCTGCTCACGGAATTCGCCCGGCAGCGGGTCCGTGCGGCGACTAGCATGAACTGACATGACCGCCTCCCCGTCCCCCGAGCCCGCGGCATCGAGCCCCCCGCCCGCTCACCGCGGTGTCTCCATCAGCACGGCCTTCCCGGAGCCGGGCCTGCTGGAACTGCCGTGGGACACGCCCCTCGAGGACTGGCCCGAGCAGGTGCTGGCGGCGTACCCGCGCGGGATCTCGCGCCACGTGGTGCGCTTCGCACGCGTCGGGGAGAAGGTCGTGGCGGTCAAGGAGACCACTCCGTACTACGCCCGGCGCGAGTACGAGCTGCTGCGCAAGCTCCAGCGCATGACCACGCCCTCCGTGGTCCCGGACTCGGTGGTCACGGACCGCTACTCCCCCGACGGCGAGTTGCTGCCCGCCGCGCTCGTCACGGAACACTTGAGTTTCTCCCTGCCCTACCGCACGATCTTCGAGCAGGTCCCCTCACCGGGGACCATCGACCGGTTGGTGGACGCCCTCGCGTCCCTGATCGTGCAACTGCACCTGTCCGGTTTCTACTGGGGGGACGTGTCCCTGTCCAACACGCTGTTCCGCCGCGACGCCGGGGAGTTCGCCGCCTACCTCGTGGACGCCGAGACCGGCGAACTGCACCCGCAGCTCACGCGGGGTCAGCGCGAGTACGACATCGAGCTCGCCAGGACCAACGTGGCCGGTGAGGTCATGGACCTGCTGGCCGGGGAGCACATGCAGCAGCGCCTCGCCCAGGCCGGCGTGGACCCGGCCTCGGTGGACCCGTTCGCGGTCTCGGAACGACTCGTGGACACCTACACCGGGCTGTGGGATGAGCTGACCGCGACCGAGATCTTCCCCGTGGGCGACCGGTGGCGGGTCCAGGCGCGCGTGCAACGACTCAACGACCTGGGCTTCGACGTGGAGGAGGCCTCCATGGACGCGGACGAGTCCGGTCAGGTCCATCTGCGCCCGCGGGTCGTGGAACCGGGCCACCACGCCCGCAGGTTGTTGCACCTCACGGGGTTGAACACCCAGGAGAACCAGGCCCGGCGCATCCTCACGGACATCGACCAGTTCGGGCACGCGCTCTACCCCGGTCTGCCCGAGGACCTCACCGCCCAGTTGTGGATGCGCGAGATCTTCGTGCCCATCATGGCGGCCGTCCCCGCGGGGTTGCGGCGCAAACGGGAACCCGCGCAGATGATCCACGAGGTGCTCGAGCACCGCTGGTTCATGTCGGAGAAGGCCGGCAAGGACGTCCCCACGCAGGACGCCGTCCAGCACTACGTGCAGTCCTACCTGGCCGAACGCCCGGACGAGAAGGACGTGTTCTAGTCCGCCGCGGGTCGCGTGGTGATCAGGTCCGTGACGGCGCGGTGCACCCGCGCGGTCCAGTTCTCGTCCAGGGAGCCGTAGCGCGCCACGTGCGCGTACGCCGCCCCCAGGATGAAGTCCACGACCATGTCCAGGTCCACGGTGTCCCGGATCAGTCCCCGGTCCTTGTCCCGTTGCAGCAGTTCGCGCAGCGCATCGAGTCGCGGGCGCACCACGGTGGCCCGCAACACCCGGGCGGTGGCCGAGTGCGGTTCCTGCAGCAGGGTGATGGCCACGCCGAGCCCCATGTCCCGCAGCAGCAGGTCCACGGCCGCGGTGAGCGCCTGCTCCCACGTGGCGTCCGGCGCCAGCGGCGCGGTTGCGGTGACCGTGTGCTCGAGCGCGGCCTCCAACAGTTGCGTGCTGTTGGCGTAGCGGCGGTAGATCGAGGTCTTGGCCACGCCGGTGCGGGCGGACACCGCCTCGATCGTGACCCGCCGGGGCCCGCCCTCCCGGAGCAGGCGCAACGCCCCCGCCACGATCTTGCGATCGGTGCGGGCCGTGCGGGGGTCCACGGAAGCGGCGTCGGCGCGTTCGGGCGCGGACGCGGATCGCGGACCAGCGGGGTGCGCGTTCATGATCAGGCGGGGACGGCGTCCCGGACGTGCGCCTCGCGGGCCGGCGCCGTGGCCCTGCGGAAGATCTGCAGTCCCGCCATGCCGGGCAGTCTGGCGATGTTCGCGTCCAACCGATCGATCTCGTGGGCCCCGCCCTCGCCACCGAAGAGGTGGCGCATCACGTGGCCCACCTCGCGGTCGTCCATGACCCCGGAGCCCACGGGGGCCCAGAACTTGCGCAGGGCGAAGCGCGTGAGGCGCTGAGCCTTGCGGGACGCTTCCAGGCGGCGTCGTGCCTGGGTCGCGTAGAAGGCCACGTGGCGGGACTCCTGGTGGGCGATCCGCTGCAGCAGCACCGCGAGCACCGGGTGCTTCTCGAGGGACGCCATGCGCCGGTAGGCCGCCACGGCGGACCACTCGTTGGCCGCGCCCCACGCCATGTGTGTGGCGATGAAGTCCACGCCCACCATGTTGGACAGCAGCGACTGCTTGAGGGGCTTGAGCGACTCGGACCAGCCGAGTTTCATGCGCTTGGCCTTGATCTCGTCGTAGTCCACCACGATCCCGTGCATCCCGAGCACCTCCGCGAGTGCCTCACCGTGCCAGTACTCCTCGCGGTTCCACATGGTCATGAACGTGGAGACGTCCTGGTCCTGGTGGGACGGCGTGACGAGCATGTCCCGCATGTAGCACACGGTGTGGTATTCGACGTCGCACATGTAACGCAGGCAGCGCAGCGAGTCCTCGGGCAGCGGATTGGTCAGGAACTCGTCCATGTCCAGGTCCGACCAGTTGACCCGCGCCGAGGTCTCCGCGAACTTGTCGATGTTGAACGCCATGACTCAGGCCTTCCTCCAGTCCTCCACGGGCCAATGGGCCTTCTTGGCACGCCGGTACAGGGGCAGGTCGGGGTTCACCGCGTACGGGTGGCCCACGAGGGACAACCAGCTCACGTCCGCCACGGAGTCCCCGTACCCGTACGAGCGGCTCAGGTCCAGGCCGTGGTCCTGCGCGTAGCGCTTGAGCCACTGCGCCCGGGCCTCGTCCACGAGCGGCGGGGCCGCCAGGTACCCGGTCAGCACACCGTCCACCTGGTCCATCCGCCCGGCCACGACGTCGTCGAACAGTTCGGCGATGGGGCTCACGAGCAGGTCCAGGGACCCGGTCACGAGCACCGTGCGGTGCCCCGCGCGGCGGTGTTCCTCGATCCGCTCGAGCGCTCCCGGGCGAATACTGTTCTCCACGACCCGGCCGAGCGACCCGTCCATCAGTTCCTCGACCCGCGCCACGGGCACGCCGGCGTAGCGGCGCAGGAACGCCCGGATGAACTCGCCCCGGTCGCGCCGTTCCGCCTTGATGTAGGTGGGGGCGTTGCCGAACAGTTCGGTGAGTTCCGCGGGCCACTGCAGCGGGCTCAGCTCCCGGCGGCGCAGTTGCGCGTACTGGGTGATGATGTTGCCCGAGGCCACGGTGCCCTCGAGGTCGAACACGGCCACGACGTCCGTGCCCTCGTTCAGTCCGCGGCTGCGCACGGCCCGCTTGCGCGACGCCGCCTTGGCCCGGGTGTACGCGCGGGTCATCTCGGTCAGCGCGGGCAGGTGCACGCTCTGCCAGTAGTCACGCCAGTCGATGGCCCGCACATCGAAGTGCTGGTCCTCGGGCGTGTCCTGCGGCAGGGAGCGGTCCAGTTGCCGCGTGTGGGTGTCGTCGAAGATCATCTCCGTGCGCGTGTAGTTCTGGTACAGGTCCACGTAGGTGCGCAGCGAGCCCAGCCCGGTCTGCATCCGGTGCAGGGAATTGGTCCACTCGCGTGTGCGCGCCGTGGCCGGGAGCACCGAGCTCAACCGGCTCCCCGCGGCGGCCAGTTTCTCCTTGACCGCGAGTCCGCGCTCCATGGAGTTGTTCGCGGGGAACTTCCACTCGGGCACCGCGATGGGATTGCCGTGGGAGTCCTCGAGCGGGCGCTCGCGGAAGTACGAGCGCACACTCTCGTACATCTGGTGGAACGGCAGGGGGTTCGAGGCCCCCGAGCACACCTGGTAGTACCGCGCTGCCGGATCCTGGGCGTCCCGCGGAGTGGGTGCGCCGTCGGCTTCCCGGTGCTCCTCCCGCACGAGGGCCACGATCGCGTTGACCACGAAGTCCACGGGGATCACGTCCAGCACCGAGTCCGGCAGGCCCGGGAACTCGGGCAGTGCGCCCTTCGCGTACGCCATGATGAGCGGGTCCGCGACCTTGTAGCCGTCGATCCACCCCGGGAAGGGGTGACGCAGGGCGGACTCGATGATGGACGGGCGCACGATCGACAACCGGTGCCCGGCCCCGGCCCACTTCTGCTCCGCCACGCGCTCACCCAGGGCCTTGGTGAACGTGTAGATGTCCGTCCACCCCAGGGACTGCGCGCGTGTGCGGCCGTGGTCCACGAGCCGGGAGCGCACCCACTCCAGGCGGGCCTCCTCGGCGGCGCGGGCCACGGACTTGGGTCCCTCCTTGCCGTGCGTGCTCGTGGCGCGCTGGATGAAGGACTCGAGGCGCTCGGGCGAGCGGGACTCCACCTGGGCGGTGTCCGCGGCGCGGACGGCGGCGTCGTACTCGACCTGCCAGTCGACGTCGTGGTCCACCGGGGCCTCCGGACGCAACCCCTTGGCGATCCCGCCCACGTAGCACGTGGACACGTGGATCACGTGGGGGTCCTGACCCGTGCTGCGCAGCGCGTCGTAGAGCCCCACGGCGCCGCCCACGTTCGTGCGGAACGCCTCGTCAATAGGCGGGTCGAACGAGACCGTGGACGCGGAGTGCACCACCACGTCGAATGGTTCGGCGATCTCCCGCAGCCCCGTGAGGTCGCCCTCGAGCACGCTCGTGCGGGCGTCGAAGATCTCCTGCGCGCGTTCCCGGCCCACGGCGTCCCGCCAGGTCTTGAAGGACGGCTTGCGCAACAACTGCTTCAGGCGCGCCTCACCGGACTGCGAGCCCTTGGGGCGGACCACCGCCGTCACGTGGATGTCGTCCGAGCCGGAGAGCAGGCGCTCGAGGACGGCCTGGCCCAGGAAGCCCGTGGCCCCCGTGAGCAGGACGCGAGTCGTGGTGGTCTGGGTCAACGGGATCCTCCGGTGCTCGGGAACGGGTGCGCCGTGGGCGCGGTGGCCACCCGCGCCGACCGCGACGCGGGTGGAAGGGTCTGGTGGGGAGCGTATCGGCTCAGTCGCCACTCGCGTTCCACGGCCCGGCGCAGGGGTTCGCTGCCCGCGGTGCCCGGCGTGGCCTGCAAGGGCTCGTCCGCGAGCGCGAACAGTTCGCGCCGCTGTGCGACCGTGGGCGCCAGGTCCCGCAGGAACCGGCGCGCGTGCGCGTGGGACAGGCCCACGGGCCGCAGCGGGTGGAACGCGAAGGTGAGGTAGGCACGGGCGAAGCGCTCGGCGCGCGTGTCGGTACGGATCCGCGCGGTGGTCTCCTCGGCGAAGAAGCGTTCGTGGGTGGCCTTGACCTCGGCCACGCGCCGCAGCAGCGAGGACAGTTCCGGGTGCCCGGCGCGGCGTTCGAGCATCCGCAGGGCCGCACGGGTGCTCGCTTCCTGGGACCAGCCGCGAGCGGTCTGTCCCGCGACCACGGCCTCCCCGGAGAAATTGGTCCACACGGAGTCCACCATGGGTGAGATGTTGTCCAGGGCGGTCTCGACCCGTTCGACCCACGAGTGTTCGGGCGGCTGGGGAGCCCCGGCGTGCGGTCCGTGGGCGTCCAGGACGGCTTGGTAGGCGTCCGCGATCCAGTGCCGCTCGTACGCCCACGTGGTCAGGAACGCGGCGACCCGCGACTCCTTGTTGGTGTAGCTGACCACCACGGAGCGCACCTGGCCCATGGTGGAGCGTTCCATGTCCCGCAGGTAGCGCAGGTCCTCGAGCACGGCCGGGTCCAGGGGCGCGCGGTCGAAGGCGGCGAGGTCCAGCTCGGGTCGGAGGCTGCCCTGCGCGCGGTACGTGAAGTCCTTGACGTCGAAGCCCGAGCGCAGCACGATCGGCTGTTCCACGGGCCCGTAGAGCCGGCCCTGGCGATGCCGGGCGAGGTAGGACTGCTGGCTCACGGGACGCTCCTTCGATACTCCGTCATGGCTCGCCGAGGGGCGCTCACGCGGGGCCGGGGGACGCTGCGCTACGCCTACCGTAGTGTATCTTAGTGGCATGCTTACCGCTCTCGTGACCGGTGGGACGTCAGGCATCGGTGCCGCGTTCGCACGTTCCCTCGCCCGCAGAGGCTTTAACCTGGTCCTGGTGGCCAGGGACACGCAACGACTCGAGAGCACCGCCCGGGAGCTCGGCGCCGCACACGGGATCCACGTGGAGACGCTGACCGCTGATCTGGCCGAGAACGAGGACCTGCTACGCGTGGCCGAGCGGCTCGAGGATCCCGATCGTCCCGTGGACATGCTCGTGAACAACGCGGGTTTCTCGGTCAAGGTGCCCTACACCGCGCAGGATTTCAGCCAGCACGAGGCCGGTTTCCAGGTCATGTGCGCGGCCGTCGCGCGACTCTCGGGGGCCGCGGCCCGTGCCATGACCGCCCGGCACTCGGGGTGGATCGTCAACGTCACCTCCACCTCGGGCTGCGTGACCATGGGCGACTACTCCGCGATCAAGGCCTACGCGACCGCCATGACCGAGTCGCTCGCCGTGGAGCTGCACGGCACGGGGGTCCACGTGACCGCCCTGCTGCCCGGGTGGGTCCGCACCGAGTTCCACAGCCGCGCGGGCATCACCGGCTCCTCGATCCCCGACTTCATGTGGCTCGACGCGGACCGGCTCGTGGAGGAGGCCCTCGCGGACGTGGCCCGCGGGAAGGTGATCTCGGTGCCCACGCTTCGCTACAAGGTCATGGTCACCGCGCTGCGCCACCTCCCGCGCCCCACCGTCCGGTGGATCTCCCGTCAGATCTCGGGCGTCCGACGCCGCGAGCTCCAGGCCTGATCCCATGGCACCCCAGGATTCCTCCCCGCAGCACGACGGCGCTCCCGCCCGGCGCCCGCGCGCCGCGTCCCGCCAGCGCCCCGGCTCCATGCCTCGGTCGACCCCGGAGCCCCACCCTCGCGTGTTGGACTCCCTCGAGGGTCACGCGGGTCGGCAGGAACCCGATCCGCCCGCTCCCCCGGCGGAGTCGGCGGACCTCACGGCGGCCCACTACACCCAGCCCGTGCGCCGGATCCTGCGCCGGGTCACCCAGACCGTCTTCTTCCGGGGGATCGTCAACCGCACGATCACCCGCACCAATGTGGTGGATCCCGCGGCCTACGGGGTCAAGGGCACGTGCGTGGTCGTCGCGAACCACTCGAGCCACCTGGACGCCCCGCTCGTGATGAGCGGCGTGCCGCACTACATCTCCCGCGATCTCGCAACCGGGGTGGCCGCGGACTACTTCTTCACCGCGTGGCACAAGAAACTGTTCACGCAGCTGATCTTCAACGCCTTTCCCGTGGACCGTCGCGGTGAGGGCGCGAACAAGGGCCTGTCCAAGAAGCTGCTGGCCGCGGGTGTCCCGCTGCTGATCTTCCCGGAGGGGACCCGCTCGAAGACCGGCAAGATGGCCCCGTTCAAGGTGGGAGCGGCGTCGTTGGCGCTGGCGGTGCAGGTACCGGTCGTGCCCGTTGCCCTGATCGGGGCGCACGAGGCCATGCCGCGCGGTACGAGCTGGCCCCGTCGGGGTCGTCCGCCGGTGGTCGTGGCCGTGGGTGCACCCCTGCGCGCGCGGGGCAACGAGAACGCCTACAGCTTCAACGAGCGCATCGAGGCTGCGGTGCGTGCGCTGTACGCTGCGAACCGGCACAGAATCCAGGACTAGTCGGACCCAGGAAAGAGGTTGTCCCTCAGTGGCACACGTGAAGCATCAGAAGTGGTGGGGCTGGGGCGAGGAAGGCGTGTTCTTCGACTACCAGAACAAGCCGGCCTTCGCGCCGTTCGTCAAGAACGCGATCGGGGTGTCCCTGCGGCCACGCGAACGGGACACCGTGGACTTCGCCACGGCGCGGGTCCCCGCGTCCACCGCGTCCGAGGACGTGCTGACCGTCCTGCGCGGGATCAGCGGCGCGGAGCACGTGTCCGTGGACGACGAACTGCGCATCGTGCACTGGGCCGGCAAGTCCGTCCTGGAACTGATGCAGACGCTGCGCAATGATTTCGCGCGCGTCCCGGACGTGGTGGTCTACCCCGGTTCCGAGGACGAGGTCACCGCGATCCTCACCGCCGCCGTGGAGCACGACCTCGTGGTGATCCCCTTCGGCGGTGGCTCGAGCATCTCACGCAGCCTCCAGGCCGAGGCGGATGAGACCCGCTGCATCGTGTCCGTGGACATGGGCCGGTTGAACGAGGTGCTCCAGATCGACGAGACCTCCGGGCTCGCGACCATCCAAGCCGGCGTGCTGGGCCCGGACATGGAGGAACAGCTCAACGCCCGCGGTTGGACCCTGGGCCACTTCCCGGACTCGTTCGCCCACTCCACGCTCGGCGGCTGGGCGGCCACCCGCTCCTCCGGCATGCAGTCGGACAAGTACGGGGACATCGCGGACATCGTGCGCGGGCTGCGCATGGTCCGCCCGTCCGGCACGGTCGTGCTGCGCTCCCTGCCCTCGACCTCCACCGGGCCCAGCCTGCGCGAGATGATCATCGGCTCTGAGGGCCGGCTCGGGATCATCACCGAGCTCACCGTCCAGGTGCACCGGTTGCCCCAGGAGCACGAGGTCATCGCCTACATGTTCCCCACGTGGCAACAGGCCCTGACCGCGGTGCGCCAGTATACCGAGGCGGAGATCCCCCTCACGTTCGCCCGCGTGTCGGACGCCCACGAGACCGCGTTCTCCCTGGCCACGCAGAAGGCCGCGACCTCGGTCAAGGGCAAGCTCGCCGCCAAGGGCCAGGACGCCCTGTGGGCCGTGATGCGCAAGCGCGGGTGGGACACGGACGCCATGTGCATCTCGTACGTGTGCTTCGAGGGCACCCCCAAGGACGTCGCCGAGCGCAAGAAGGCCGTCGCGAAGATCGCCAAGGCCCAGGGCGCCGTCGTCCTGGGTTCGGGGCCGGGTGCGCTCTACGACCAGAAAAAGTTCGACACCCCGCACCTGCGTGACTTCCTGCTCGAGCAGAACACGGTCGGTGACGTCTCCGAGACGGCCGCGCCGTGGTCGCGTCTGACCACAGTGCACAAGGCCGCGTACGACGCCGCTCAGCGCGCCTACGAGCGGATCGGCAAGACTGGCTGGATCATGTCCCACATGTCGCACTCGTACCACTCGGGGGCGTGCCTGTACTTCACGTTCGCCTACGTGTTCGACGACGAGAAGCCCTACGAGGAGTACGAGATCGTCAAGTCCGCGATCCAGCAGTCCTTCGTGGACTCGGGGGCCACCCTGTCCCACCACCACGGCGTGGGCGTGGAGCACCAGCCGTGGATGGAACAGGACGTCTCACCCGAGGGCGTGGCCCTCATGAAGGGGCTGTTCCACGCGGCGGATCCGGGAGCGAACTTCAACCCGGGCAAGATCGTGTCCTGACCCGACCCGCCCATGACGCAGGCCCCGCCCTCCGGACACCCGGGGGACGGGGCCTGCGTCGTCAGGCTCCCGAGGTGTACTTGCGGGCCGCTTCGGCGTACCAGTCCAGGACATCCGCGTCCTCCGCGGTCGCTCGGTTGACGCTGCTCGGGTCCGCGCCCTGGAAGAGCTTCTTGACGGGTATCTCCAGGAGCTTGCCCGTGCGGGTGCGGGGAACGGCCGGGGCCTCGATGATCTCATCCGGGACGTAGCGCGGGGAGATCTTCTCGCGGATGGCCCGCACGATGCGGTCCTCGAGCTCCGGCGTGAGCCGCGTGCCGGGTTGCGGGACCACGAACAGGGGCATGTAGTAGTCCCCGTCCGCGAGCTCCGCTCCGATCACCATGGAGGCTGCCACACCGTCCACCTGGTCCACCACGTGGGTGAGATCGGCCGAGCCCATCCGGATCCCGCCGCGGTTGATCGTGGCGTCGGAGCGCCCGTGCACCACGAACGGGCCCTCGGAGAGCTGGGTGACCCAGTCCCCCTGCCGCCACACGCCGGGGAACATGTCGAAGTAGGCCGCGCGATACCGGGAGCCGTCCGGATCATCCCAGAAGAACACGGGCATGCTCGGCATGGGTCGGGTGATCACGAGTTCCCCCACCTGGTCGTACACCCGCCGTCCCTCGGGGTCCCACGACTGGGCGTCCACTCCCAGATACGGGCCCATGAGCTCACCCTTGTACACGGGCTGATAAGGGTTCGTGCCGATGAACGCGCTCGTGACGTCCGTGCCGCCCGAATCGGATCCGAGGCGCACCGTTTGGGACACGGATTCGTACACCCAGTCCCACGTGGCATCGGGCAGGGGTGAGCCGGTCACGAGGATCGACTTCAGCGTGGAGAGGTCCATGCTCACGTTGGGGACCACGCCGGCGCGCTGCATCATGGCCAGTACGCCCGCTCCCGTCCCGAAGAACGTGGCCCCGTTGCGCGCCGCCAGTTCGAGGGATTTCTGGCCCTTCACAGATGAGCATGGGTAGGGGTCTTGCGCCACGGCCGGTGTCCGCCGGCGGCGAGCAGGGCGCGTAGGCGGTAGTT
>NZ_JROM01000022.1 GCF_000786655.1 Kocuria marina
GATGACCCGACGCAGCTGTCAACGATCACCCGGTGGGTCCCACAGCCAACACTGTCAACGATCTCCTGACGCTAGACACCCCATCCTCCGCGCTGTGATCGACGAAATGCGCCCCGTGTCAGCACGGGGCGCATTTCTCATTCATGAACGTCGGTGCGTGGGCGCGGGCCCTGCGTCGAACCTCGTGTCGAATTCCTCGTGGAGTAAAAGCAGCCTCGCATGAGCCAGGCTGCTTTTACTCCACTTAATTTTCACCAGCGGAAGGGGTGGGAGGGTGGCCCCTCCACCCGAGGCGTCAGCGCTTCGGCGTGAACGACGTGGAGCACTTCCACGTGGTCTTGCCCGAGGTGGCGACGACGTCCACGACCACCTTGCGGTTCAGGGTGGCCCGGCCGATCGAGTAGGTCGTCACGGCGGTGCCCTTGGTCGAGGCGACCGCAGTCTTCTTGGTCGTGGTGGTCTTGTACTTGGCCGTGGTGGTGACCTTGGCGCGTGCACCCACCTGAGAGACCTTCACGGAGGTCTTGGTGTACTGGCGGGGCTGCGTCACGGACATGCTGGCCTTGCACGGCTTGACCACGGCGGCCTCCGCCGGTGCGGAGGAGCCCACGGCAACGGTGCCGGAGGCGAGGAACAATGCGATGAGCCCGGTCGTGACAGAGCGGCGGATGGAGGTTGCGGCGGACATGCGCGGATCCTTCGTTAAGGGTGAGGAAGCCCGTGGCGGGCGTGTGATGACAGCTCCGCCGGCCTGTGCGGTACTCACCGATCAAGGGGGTGAGCACATCATAGGAACAGGAATGACCCCTGAGTAATATCCGCCGAATAATTACGATCGCACATGTCTGCGCGGATCCGTCTCCGGTTCGCGAGGCCCCGGCACTGGTTGGTCAACCCGGTCATCTTGCCCTCGACCGCTTGCATGGAGTTGTTGCCGTTCTCGAAGTTGCACAGCACCTGCTTCATGCCGCGCAGGTTACCGCTGAGCTCCTACGGTGCCGCCGAGCGCGGTCGCGCCACGGCCTCGCGGGCACCCGCGAGATCGTTGCTCACGTTGCCCGGCATGTTGGCCCGGAACGCGTCGATGTGCTCGCACGTCTCGGCGGCCGTGAGCGAACCGGTCACCGCGGCCATCCCGCCGAAGGGGTCGCTGCTGTCCGCGGAGTTCCCCAATCCACCCGTGGCGGCCGGGGAGTCCCGCGCCTCCGAGATCGCGGGGGCTGGCAGCATGATGCCGCCCGGCCGCGGTCGTGCGCAACGGGCCGGGCGGCGTCGTCGTACCGGAAGGGAGGGCTACTTCGTGCCCGCCCGGAACCCGGCGATGAACGGGTCGTGGTCGGAGGAGGCGACCTCGTTCGGGACGTAGTAGTCCAGGGCCGTGGTGCGGTACTGGGCGTACTGCAGCAAGGGCGACTGGCCCGAGTTGATGTTCCACGCGGCCGCGCCGGTCATGCGCTTGGCGAGCGACGGCGAGATCAGCATGTGGTCGAGCGAACCCACCTGGCCCCCGAACACGTACGTGTAGTCGTCCTCGGCGGCCCGTGCGTACCCGGCGCGGTAGAACTCCTGCAGGGGGTCCTCCTGCGCGTACGAGTTGAAGTCGCCGAGCACGGCCACGTCCTGGGAGCCCGCGGCGGCCGTGAGTTCGGGGATCCAGTCGACGACGGCGCTCGCCTGCGCCACGCGCGACGCGTTCCAGGCACCCTGGCCGTCACCGGTGTCCCGGTTGGGACCGGTGCGGGGAGCGGAGCCCTTGGACTTGAAGTGGTTGACCACCACCGTGGTGGGTGCTGCGCCGTGCTTGCCGCCGCCCTTGGTCGCGGTGAACGTGGCCGCGATCGGGGTGCGCGCGTTCTCGAAGGCGCCGCCGGCCACGGCCTCGGAGCCGAGGGCCCGGGCCTGACCCACCTGCGTGACCTCGCGGGGCTGGTAGACGATCGCGTTGGTGATGAAGTCCTGCTCTGCGACCGGCTGCAGCTCGGAATCCGCCACGGGGACGTAGGCCCACTTAGTGTAGCCGGCCGCCTTGTTCAGCGCCTTGACCAGGGAGGCGAGCGCCTCGTCCTTGGGCTCGCCGAGCTTCGCGGAGTTTTCGACCTCCATGAGCCCGACCACGGAGGCATCCACCTTGTTGATCGCCGAGACCGTCTTGGCCTGCTGGCGCTCGAAGTCCGCGCGGTCGTAGGCCCCGCGCGCGTCACAGCCCTGCGCCACGTTGTACGTGCCGTCCGTGGAGTAGTTCCCGCCGCGGCAGCCCTTGTCCTGCCCCACGGTGGTGAAGTAGTTCAGCACGTTGAAGGACGCGATCCGCACCTGTCCACCCACCCCCGGCTTGGGGTCCGCCGAGCCGGAGAACCGGGCCGGTTCCTTGCCCGGGACCACCGGGGCGGTGGGCTGCAGGCGCCACTTGTCGAAGCGGTAGTCCACGATCACCGGGGCGGTGATCCGCGCGGTGTCGCCCACGGCCACGGGGTTCTCGGGGGTCAGGTACGGGACCTGGCGGGGTTCCTGGGTGGGCGAGGCCGCGAAGCCCCGGTTGGTGCCGTCGTCCAATGTGACCGAGATGGCGTCATTGCGCTGTGCCTGGGCGCGCGCCTCGGGGCTGTTCGGGCGTGCCACCTGAGTGGGTTGGGTGGGCAGCTCCTTGCCCGCGGACAGGCCCAGCTCACCGTAGCGGCCCACGCCATAGGTGTCCGAGACCCGGAACTTCTCCTTGGGCAGGTAGAGCATGGATTCGAGGTTCTCGCGGTTCGCGGCGGTGGACGCCCAGTTGTTCGTCACGGGCTTCACTGCGGGGAGCTTGTCGCGCACCGGAGTGACCTCCACGTTGCCCGCGAGCTGGGTCAGGCCCTTGAACTCCCCGGCCACACCCGTGACCTGCACGCGGTCACCCACGGACACCGTGGACTGGGTGGCTCCCGTGTACACGAACACGGCGTTCGAGGCCCGGGAGGTGTCCACGTGCCCACCGGTTCCGGGGGTCTGGATCACGAATCCGCCCAGGGTCCCCGGATCACCCGGGTACACGGCGGTGACGACGGAGGGCTCGGTGGTGACCGTCTGGCCCTTCAGGGGCGTCTCGTCCCCGGTGCCCTGGATCTGAGCGATCGACACGGTCCCGGTGGAACCGGAAGGCGCGGGGGCGGCCACCGCGGGTGCTGCGGCCAGGCCGCCGCACAGCAGGAGCGCGCCGGAGGATACGGTCGCGATGCGGGTCCGCAGGCTGAACAGGGGTGATGTCACGGGCATGAGGGGTCTCCAGTCGAGGGTTTGTCGGGTGGGGGATCGGGATCGCACGCCCCGGGGCGGGGTTACGCAAACAGAGGATGCGAAAAAAGGGGGGCGTGGGAACAGGGGGGTGCGTGACAGGCGGTGACGGAAGCGGGCGGCGCTTCACACGAAGACCCGGGACGCGCCGTCGTGCGGGGATCAGCGCCTGCCCGGGATCTTGACGTCCACCCACACGAGGCGGTGGTCGGAAGTCGGGAACGGGGACTCACCGGTCAGCTCGGAACCGGGCCGGCCCGGAGCGGGCCAGAAGGCACCGGCGTCGAGCAGGGGCAGGTTCTTGGACGGCAACGCGTAGTCCACCCGTAGGTTCCCGGGGGCGGGATCGTCCGAGAAGTCCGCGGTGTCGAGTGCCGGGCGTGTCACGTGCGTCCGGTTGGCGCCGCCCTGGCGCGCGCTCGCCACCACGGCGCCCGTGGACGTGGGCTGCGGGTCGCGCACCCGGGAGTTGTCGAGCAGCTGCCGCGCGGCACCCGGGAAGGAATCGCCGTCGTTCGGGTCCGAGTTGTAGTCGCCCACGATCACGAAGCGCTCGCCGCGGGGCAGGCCGCCGCGCCGCCCGGCGTCGTCGTAGATGTAGCGCGCCGACTTGGTGCCCGTGACGTAATCGGCCCAGAACCGGATCTCGTCGTTGTTCCGGCGCCCGTTACGGTCCTCGAGGCCGTCGAAGCTGGGCGGCGTGGGGTGCGCGGCCAGCACGTGCACGGTCTTGTGGCCCACGCGCACGGGGACGTCCCAGTGGGACTTGGAGGACAGCCGCAGCTGCGCAGCCTGCTCCGGCGCGTAGTAGTCGGTGGGCAGGTGGTTGCCGGGCATGTCCTGCCACCGGAAGTGCTGGAACGTGCGGACCCGATCCCAGGCGATCGGGTACTTGGAGTAGATCACCATGCCGTACTGGCCCGGGAACAGCCCGAAGCCCCAGGCGTCGTCCGGTCCGCCCACCGTGCCGTCCTGGTTGAGGTCCAGACCGGACGGCACGCCCGTGTTCACCGGCGCCACGTAGTGGTAGGGGTAGTCCACGGGCGCGTGGCCGTTCTGGCTCACCGCCAGGTAGTTGTCGCGGAACGCCTGCGCGGCGCGTCCGCCCGGGACGTAGTCGAACTCGTTGAGCAGCACGATGTCCGGGTCGTTGACCTGGATGACCTGGGCGATGTTCCGGGCCTGCTGGTTGTCCGGTGTGGACAGGTCCCGCAGCAATTGCCCCTGCTCGCCCCGGTTCAGGGACGCGTTGTACGTGGCCACGCGCAGTCCGTGCTTGTCCCGGCTTTCGTGTCCTTTGGACGACGACGCCGCTCGCGGACCTTCCCCCGCGGCGGCCGGTGCCACGGTGGTCACGGCGAGCACTCCGGCCAGTGCCGCGGCCGAGACCGCAGTGGTACGAGAACGCAGACGCATGGCAAACCTCCAGGTCAGGACGAGATGACCCGAGGGTAGAGAGGGTGAACGACCAGGTCGTAGCGGGAAAGTGAAGATTTGGTGATCCGGGCGACATCGACCGTGGAGGTTCGTGCCGCCGCGCGGTCAGAGCTCCAGGACCCGCGCGTGGATCACGGAGCGGTGGTGCAGGGCCGTGCGCAGGGCCCGGTGCACGCCGTCCTCGAGGTAGAGCGTTCCCCGCCAGGACACCACGTGGGGGAAGAGATCACCGTAGAACGTGGAGTCCGAATCCAGAAGGGTGGCCAGGTTCAGGGTGGAGGTGGTGGTCACCAGATCTCCCAGGCGCACCTGCTGCGGGGCCACCTTGGACCAGTCGGAGGGTGTGACCAGACCGTGGTCCGGATAGGGGCGATCGTCTCCCACGGCCTTGAAAATCATGGACTCACCCTAAAGCCGTACGCCCCGGTCCGCAGAACCGGGGCGTACGAGGCGGGCGGGCGTCGTCGTCCGCGGGGCCGAAAGCGCCCAGCGCGGAGGCGGGTGACAGGCGTCGGGGCCGGCAGTCCGGTCCCGATGGCGGGGCCGGACTCGGGAGTCAGGAGACCGCGCTCAAAGCGGGTGGCTGCGAGGGAAGCCGCACGGGACGGAAGTCGGCGTCGAACTGGGCGCCCAGACCGCGCTGGATGAACCGGACGGTGGCCAGGGTGCGTTCGCGCTGGGCGCGCTCGCTCTGCACCGACTTGCTGCGATCCGCGGTGGAGGTGAGGGAGCCGTGGACCAGGTCGGACAGCTCGTCGGTGTCGCCCTCCGGGAGGTAGCCCTCGTCCATGGCGCGCTGCAGGATGGACGCGAGGAGGGACTGCAGTTGCTGCACGTGCTCGCCGAGCTTGGCGAAGTCCTCCGGGGACAACACGGTGCGCATGGCCTGGCCGGGAGGCAGGTGCCGGCGGCTGAGGTCCTCGATCTGGAACCGCACGTACACGCCCAACTGGTCCACGGGGTTTTCCACCGCGGCGAGTTCTCGATGCAGGTCCGAGACGAAGCGCTCGGTCTTGTCCAGGGCGTAGGCCACGAGCAGTTCGCCCATGTCCGCGAAGTAGTTGTACACCGCGGTGCGCCCCACCCCGGCGGTCTTGGCCACCTGGGTCATGGTCAGATCGGTGAGCCCGTTGCTGTACAGCAGGTCCCCGAACGCGTCGAGAACGGCACGCTGCGTGCGCTCGCGCTGGGCGGCATTACTGGAAGCGGTGATGCGGGGCATGACGACACCTTACCTGATTCTGTCAGCAAAAGGGCGGGGCGCTGACGGGCCGTGTGTGTTCTTCCCCCATTCCACCGCATGAGCGCGGGGAATGCCCCCTACTTCAGGGCATTCCCCGCAGGCTTTCAGGAACCTCGTCGGCGCCGTTCAATCAGACCTCGGCGGCGAGCCCGCCCTGCCACAGGGAGTCGAACGGCAGGTGGGATCCCAGCCGGTGCCGGATGCCCGCGGAGACGAAGCTCTTGGCGGTGCGGGCGGCGTCGAGCGGGGAGGCGCCCTTGGCCAGCTCCGCGGTGACGGCCGCGGCCAACGAGCAGCCGGCGCCCGAGACCGGGACCTCGCCCACCTTGGGTTCGGACAGCACCTCAAGCGTGGAGCCGTCGTAGAACACGTCCACGGCGTCCGGGCCGGAGAGCCGCACGCCACCCTTCGCGAGGACGGTGGCCCCGGAGGAGTCGTGGATGCGCTGGGCCGCCTCCTTGAGGTCCTCCACGTCGTTGATCTCCTCCATCCCGGATAGGGACAGGGACTCGAAGTGGTTGGGGGTCACGAACGTGGCCAGGGGCAGCATCTGTGCCTTGAGCGCCTGATCGGTGTCGAGCGCGGCGCCCGGTTCCTGGCCCTTGCAGATCAGCACGGGGTCCAGCACCAGGTGGCGGGGCGCGAGGTCCTTCATGGCCGTGGCGACTGTGTGGATCGTGTCCGGGGAACCCAGCATGCCGATCTTCACGGCGTCCAGGTCGTACGCCGCGGAAATGGTCTGCAGCTGGTTCGCCAGGGTCTGCTGGTCCACGGGCGTGAGGCGGTGGCCCCAGTCGTTCTCGGGATCGAACGCCACGATGCACGTCAGCGCGAGCGATCCGAAGACCCCCAGGGACGTGAAGGTCTTGATGTCCGCGAGCGCCCCGGCACCGCCGGTGGCCTCGGAGCCCGCGACGGTCATGGCAACGGGCGGTTGGTTACGTGTGGTTTCGCTCATGCACGCTATTGTGCTCCCGCGCGGGACGCGCCCGCGACTCGGCGCACCACCCCATTACACTGGGCTCGACGCCGGGTGGCAGACGACGTCCCTGACCCTTCCGTACATCCCAAGGACACCCGTGTCTCACGCCACCCCGCCCCACACTTCCTCTTCCCGCACCGCCGCGCCCGCGCAGGGCGACCGGCAGTCCCTCTTCGCGCGCCGTCCCCGGACGTACTTCGACGTGATCCTGGCCGCGTACTGCGTGATCCTGGTGCTCTCCAACATCGGCGCGACCAAGGGCGTGCATTTCGGGCCCATCATCACGGACGGTGGGTTCTTCCTGTTCCCGCTGGCCTACGTGCTGGGGGACGTGGTCTCCGAGGTCTACGGTTTCCGGGCCGCACGCAAGGCGATCATCACGTCCTTCTTCTTCGGGGCGTTCTCCTCCCTGGTGTTCTGGATCGTGATCATCCTGCCGCCGGCGCCCTTCTACGAGAACCAGAGCGCGTTCGAGACGGTGCTGGGCCCGGTCCCGCTGATCGTGGCGGGTTCCCTGCTGGGTTACCTGGTGGGTCAGCTGCTCAACGCATACGTGATGGTCAAGGTCAAGGAACGCACCAAGGAGAAGCATCTTTGGGCGCGGCTGATCTCCTCCACCATGGTGGGCGAGCTCGTGGACACCGTGATCTTCTGCTCGATCGCCGCTCCCATCATCGGGATCGACTCGTGGTCCGCGTTCTTCAACTACGTCCTGGTGGGCTATGTCTACAAGGTCCTCGTGGAGGTCGTGATCATGCCGGTCACGTACGCGGTGATCGGCTGGATCAAGCGCCGCGAACCCGGCTACGACACGCGCGCCCTCGAGGAGGCGAACGCGCGGTAGCGGGGCGCGAGCGGCGTCGTCGTGCCCCCGGCTCGCGAGCCCGGGTAGGCGAGACGCCCCCGGATCAGTAGCCCAGGTAGGTGAGCTGCGCGGCGATGGAACGCTCCGCGGCGCGACGCACCCCGGCGGGGACGTCCGCGTAGACGGCGTCCGTGATCGCCTCGACGCTCGCGTCGCGGCCGAGTCCGGCGACGATCTCCCGCACCTGATCCAGGCGTTCGAGCCGGTGCTCCGTGAGTTCCTCGCACACCTCCTGCAGCTCCGGCAGGGGTGCGCCGTGGGCGGGTAGCACCGTGGCGTCCGAGCGTTGCCCGAGCAGTTCGAGGGAGCGCAGATAGTCGCCCAGGGAACCGTCCGGGTGGTCGATCATGGTGGAACCGCGCCCCAGCACGGTGTCCCCGGTGATGACCGTCTCCGGCTCGTCGTGGGGCAACCGGAAGCACACGGAGTCGGAGGTGTGCCCGGGGGTGGCCAGCACGCGGATGCTCACGCCCGCGGCCAGGATGCAGTCGCCGTCCCGCAGGGGCTCGCCGCTGTCCCGGCAGAACTCGGGCAGGGCCGCACGCACGGGCGCACCGGTGATCTCGTGGAGTCGGTCGATGCCGTCCGTGTGATCCCCGTGGCGGTGCGTCACGAGGATCAGCACCACGGTCCCGGTCGCCGCGACCGCCTGCAGGTGCGCCTCGTCCAGGGGCCCGGGATCCACGACGACGACGTCCGGCCCGGGCCACTCGCCCCGGCCCTGCGCGGACGGGTGGTGGCCGTAGTTCGGGTGCTCCGGGCCGTCCCCCGGGGCGGAGAGGATCCACGTGTTGGTGCCGTCGAGGGTCATGGGCCCGGGATTGGGCGCGAGCACCACGCCGGCGCACGCGCTCACGCGGCGCAGGACACCTGGGGTGGCGTGCACGGGCTTGGGGTCGCTCATCGCGGGCCTCCCGTTTCGGAAGGAACAGGGGAGGTCGACGGCGCGCCGTAGTACCTCGCCAGGAAATCGTCACGGTAGTCGAAGTACGTCCCCGCGTCGATGGCGTCCCGCGCGCCGGAGACGAGGTCCAGGATGAAGCGCTCGTTGTGGATGGACGCGAGTGTTGCGGCGTTGCGCTCCTTGGCCTTGAACAGGTGACGCAGGTACGCGCGGGTGTAGTGGGTGCACGTGTAGCACGGGCACGTGTCCGAGATGGGCGTGAAGTCGCGTTTGAAGCGGATGTTCGTGAGGTTGAACCGGCCATCGGGGGAGTAGACGGCCGACGAGCGGGCCACGCGAGTGGGGGAGACACAGTCGAAGGTGTCCACGCCGTTGTCGATCGCCGTGAAGATGTCATCCGGTTCGGAGATGCCCAGCAGGTGCTTGGGGGTCTCTTCCGGCAGTTCCTCCGTGCACCACCGCACGATGGTCCCCAGCTGACGTTTCTCCAGGGCACCCCCGATCCCGAACCCGTCGAAGCCCATCTCGGCCAGATCCCGGCAGGCCATACGCCGCAGGTCCTCGTACTGGGCGCCCTGGATCACCCCGAACAGCGCCTGGCAGGGTTTGTCCGCGCGGGCCTCGGTGAGCCTTCGGTGTTCGGCCACGCAGCGCAGGGCCCACTTGCGGGTGCGTTCCAGGGCGTCCTCCTGGTACTCGCGGGAATCGTGGAGTGTGGTCAGCTCGTCGAACGCGAACATGATGTCCGCGCCGATGTTGTGCTGCACCCGCATGGAGACCTCCGGGGTGAACCGGTGCAGGTCCCCGTTGAGGTAGGAACGGAACCACACGCCGTCGTCGTCCACGCGCGCCATGCGCTTGTGCCCGGGGGCGGGCTGCGCGCCCTCCGGGGACGGCGTGAGCGCGGACATGTCGATGACCTTGCCGAGCCCCGAACCCAGGGACATCACCTGGAACCCGCCCGAATCGGTGAACGTGGGGCCGGGCCAGTTCATGAAGGTGCCCAGCCCGCCGGCGGCGTCCAGGACGTCGTCGCCCGGCTCGAGGAACAGGTGGTACGCGTTGGCCAGCATCGCCTGGGCGCCCTCCGCCGCCATGGACTCCGGGAGCACGGCCTTCACGGCGGCCTGCGTGGCCACCGGGATGAACGCCGGGGTGCGGATGGGGCCGTGCGGCGTGGTGATGGTGCCCGTGCGGGCCTGGAACTGGCCGCCGTTGTCCCGGATGCGCTGCTGCGGAACGGGAGAATCACGCAGGCGCGTGTGGAGCCGGAAGGTGAACGGGGAGGGGGATTCGGTGCTGGACACCACACCATTGTGCCGGTTGCGCGAAAGCGAGAGACAATGTGGTGTCCCCTCCACCCGATGCCGAAAGAACGAGCGCAATCCGGTGAGTCAGGTCACAGAATTCTTCAGGGTCCCACCGTCCCAGCGCGACCACGTCCCGGCGGCTCGCATCGCCCTGTCCGTGGCCGTGCCCCTGTTGTTCCTGCTGGTCGTCGGGCGGACGGATCTGGCGATCTACGCGGCGTTCGGTGCCTTCACCTCCATCTACGCACGCAACGAGCCCATCCGTGCGCGGTTCAAGCACCAGACCCAGGCGGGGGTTCTCATCACGGCGTGCGTGATGCTCGGTGCGTTGCTGTCCAACCTGGGGGCGTCGGAACCGGTGGTGCCCGTCCCGGAGCATCACGGGCTGACCACGGGACAGCTGCGGGCCCACGCCGGTCGGTTTTTCCTGGCCACGGGGCCGGCATCCTGGGCAGCCTCAGTGGGTTGTCCCACAGCTACTGGGCCATGGTTGCGGCGGACACCCAGGCGATCCCGCTCATGCGGCAAGCGGCCAACGGGGGCAAGTGACCCCCTCCGGGCAGGTCATCCGCCGTTCAGCGGCCCCAGCCCGCGTGGGCGATCGCCTGGCGGATGAGGTCCTCGCGCCCACCCTCGAACTCCTCCTGGACATCCGTGGACAGCGCCTCGTCCGGGGTCATCCACGACAACTGCAGCGCGTCCTGACGGGGCTCGCACTCACCGCGCACGGGGACGATGTAGCTCAGCGCCACCGCGTGCTGCCGGTCGTCGGTCAGCCCGGTCTCGGACGGGGACGGGAAGAACTCGGACACCGCGAACGGAACCGTGGTGGACGGCATCTGCGGCATGGCGAGCGGTCCCAGGTCCTTCTCGAGGTGACGCAGCAGCGCGGCGCGCACCGTCTCGCGGTACATCACGCGCCCCGAGACGAACGTGCGCACCATGCGGCCCTCGTCGTTGGGCGTGAGCAACAACCCGATCTCGGACAGGCACCCGAGCGGGTCCAGGCGCACGGGGATGGCCTGCACGTACACGATCGGCAAGGACGCGCGGGCACGGTTGAGGTCGTCCTCGCTGAGCCAGCCAGGGTTGGGGTCCGGGGTGCGTACTGAACTCATGGTTCGTTTCTACCCTCGTGACGCCCCCGCGGGCCAGGAGCCCACGGCGTCAGCGGCCGAGTTCAGCGATCAGCCGAACGCGCGGCGGCTTCCAGCACGGTCCACGCCTGCACCTGCGTGCTGAGTTCCACCGGGGCGCCGACCCGCTGCGCCTGGTTCGCGTGCTGCGCCGGTTCGGGGGAGAACACCGCGACCGTCTCGCCCACCGTTCGCGCCGCGGCGGGCACCGTGAAGTCCTCGTCCGGGTCGAATTCCCGGCGCCCGTCCCACAGGGCGTCCGCGGTGTCGGTGACGAGCGCGCGGGCGGTGGTCCGAGCGTCGTCGTCCAGCAACGACGACGACGCCGCTTCGCCCAGGTAGCGCACCAGGATCCCCGTGAACAGCCCGGCGTCACCGCCGCCCTGACCGCGCAGGACGGGTGCACCGTGGGGGCCGGGGAGCGTGAACTCCCGGGCCGCGCCGTGGACGAGCCGTGCCGCCCGTTCGAGCCACAGCTCGCGCTCGACGGGGTCCTCGGTGAGCCCCGCGAGCTCGAGGGCCGCACCGAGGGCCGGGCCGCTGTTGTAGGTGTAGACGTGCGGGTCCACGGACGTGATCTCCTCCCCGGAGCCCGCCGCGGCCATGCGGATGCCGTCCAGGAACACGCCGCGCTCGGCGTCGAAGAGGGTGTCGAACAGCCACGTGAGCAGTGCGCGGGCCTCGGCGGTGCGGTGCATGCGCAGGAACGTCAGGGCCACCGGGGCGGTGGACGCCGTGTTCTTGTAGTCCCGCGTGGTGTTCCACCACGCACCGCCGCCCATGTTGTCGTCGCAACCGGAGGCGAGGCGCTTGGCCAGAGCGGCGCCGTCGTCCTGCACCGCGCGCGACGTGCGGCCCGTGGCGGCGACGTCCTCGTCCCGCAGGCGTCCGAGGGCGAGGGCCAACCAGGCCATGTCGTCGAAGAACACGTTGTTGGTCACCCGCCCGCCACTGTGCACGGCGATGCCCCGCAGCAACCGGTGCCCGCGGGAGCGGGCCAGCTCCGCGGTGTCCTGGTTGCCGGCCTGGTGCTCGCGGGCGGCGGCGTCCACGAACGCGTCCAGCAGATGGGCTTGCCACCAGTAGTGCCACGGTCCCCGCCACGGGCGCGGGAACGCGACAGCCCCCAGGTACGTGCCCGGCACGCGCAACGCCCGCGAACCGAACAGGTGGTCCACGGAGTGCGCGGCCTTGGCGGCGCGGTGGGCGGGGGATTCGGACATCGCGGGGCTCCTGGGAGGACGGGTGGGGTGTGTGAGGAGTTTATCGCCCGGTGCTGCTGCGGCTCGCCCGGTGCCCCCGCTGCCTTTTCTGAGTTATCGCAGCTTTTCCCCGTGGTGGGGTGCTTTTACTCCACTAGGAATTCGCGTCGGGGCGTGCGCGGATCCCTGAGCACCTCCCCATACACTCGCGTCATGGGCCCCATCGATTCCCCGACATCTCGCTCTCACCAACGCCGCCTGCCCCGTTGGTTGGTGGTGCTGATGTCCCCTGGGTGTGGTCCTGGTTCTCAGCGTGGCCTCGGCCTGTCGCGGGCAAGGCCCGGACCAGGATGAGCGTGGGGCCCGGCCATTCGAGGTCCTCGTGCTCTTCCAGGGGAAGGAAACCCATCCTGGTGTAGAAGGCCCGGGTCTGGGCATAGGGGGCCGTTCTCGAAGGACGGCCCCACCGGGTGCACGGAGAGCAGCGTGCAGCCATCGGCGGACAGATCGTCCACCACCCGTTCCACGAGACGCCTGCCAATACCGGTCCCACGCACGTCCGGATGGACGGCCATGAGGTGGATCTCCGCGGATTCGGGGAAGTGGCGTCGGGTGAGAACGACTCCCACGGGCGCTCCGTCATCGAGGGCCATAAGACGTCCGTAGCTGTCATCCGCGGCGTCCGCGGCATAACCGTCGATGGCTTCGGGAATTCCGAACCACTCCGGGAGTGCCTCAAGGATCCGGTGCACGGCGTTGTCGTCGCGGTGTTCGATGATGTCGATGGCCACCGGCCAAGCATGGCAGGATGGGCCACCGGCGAACCTCCCTGGGTTAGCTTCCGGAGGTTAGACCGATACCAGCATCTGATTCCGGTTCTCATGGTAGGCGGCCTTCGCTCCTTCTGGTGTGGCGCAGTCCACGGCCTTGCGCAGACGCGCGTTGCCCCACACCGCACCCACTCCACCGTGACCAGCACGACCACTGAAACCGAGATGTAGGTAGCTGTCGAATAGATCAACTCGGTCTCGCGCCACCTCTTGAGCGCCTCGACCATCGCATAACCGAGGGATTCACCCACCGTTCCTATTAAAGAAACCATTTCTTCGGACTGTACCCCACCATATTTTCGGATCCGCATCCGTTAGGCGTCTTTCCCGAAACCTAACGGATAGCACAATGCCAACACCGCCGCGATACGCGAACACCTTCGGGCGGCCCTGTGGCCCAACGCCATCCGCACCGCGTGGTCGCTAAAGCTTCGAGAGTACACACTGGACGTGATCCTGATTCTTCTTAGTTAGTGGCAGGATTGGAATCAAACCCAGGATGGTTGACCGTGGAGCCGGCCTCGCACCTGTTGCGGGTACCCGCTCGGAGAAATGGCTGATAGGGGCATGAAAAGTCGGATGTGCTCGGCCACCGCCGGCCGGCAGGGACGACCGTCGGGCCCGAGTGCTCGGCATGGCCCCAGTAAATGCACGAGGAGTAATCACTTGCGGGTGGAATAGGCGCGTGGTGCGCGAGCTCGTTTATGGCATCGACCCAGATCACCCCACTTTGCCTGTTCATGTATCTGAGCGGATTGGAGGCCTGGGCGCAAGCTCCGATCGCGTCCCTGGAGAGCACTTCTGACCAAGCTGAGGAACGGTAGGAGTTCTTCTCCTTGCTGCGCATGAACCGGGCTGTGGTCGACCGGTACCGAGTGCGGATCGCCGGAGGGCCCGAGCGGCCGTTGGAGGTCGACGGCTGGATGGTTGAAGATCCCCTAGACGATCAACGTCATGACGGCATGGCCGCTCGGAGGGGCGAGTCTGACGTCGAGCTCATTGCTGCCTGGCTGGAACGACGTCCAGAACTGGGGCGGGCTCCTGAACTGACAGCGAATGTTCTAGCTCGTGGCACGCATGGCGAACGGTTCGTGGACGCAGACTTCTCCACGATGGTCATGTCGCTGGAGGGGCTACACCGCACGCTTCACTCTGGGAAAACCGGTGCCCTGACAAAAGCTCAAGAAAAAAGGCCCGTCGCGCCATCGGGGACATCATCGCGAGGGTCAAGGATGAAGGGGAAATAGGCGATCTCCTAGCCTCCACCCTGAAGAATCGTGTCCTCAATAGCCAGTTGGGAGAACCCACACTTGAGCAGCGTATCCAGGACATCGTGGACGATGTACAGCCACTGGTGCCGACAATCTGTGGGACGGCTGCCGGGGCACACGACCTGTGGAAGAGAGAAGAGAAGAGTCTGCGGAACAACTACGCCCATGGCCTGGAGAAGCAGACCCAGCTCAGGAAAAACCTTGTGCTTTCTACCTCGCTGACCGTCTTGGTGGCCTCCCGTTGCCTCGTGTATGTCGGGTGCTCCCCGGAGAAGCTGGTGGAGTCGATCCCACTCACCGAGGGTGGAGGTAATTTGGTGCACTGGGGAAGAATACTGATGCCAGATTTCTACGCCCCGAATGACCCGAGGGACGATCAACACACAACGGCCAAAGGTGACCCGATCCAGGGTGGTGAACCTGGGCCCTCAGCCCAGCGCCTCCCGCAGCACGGGTTCGCGGATCTGGTCCGCGAGCCACGGGCTGAACGCGAACGGGGCGCTCTCCACCGCGGCCACGAGGTCGTGCGGGGCGGCCCACGAGTACTCGGCGACCTCGGACTCGGCGGGGTGGGGATCGTCGTCGGCGACGGCGATGAACACGGGGCAGAACTCGTTCTCCACGACGCCGGAGGCGTCCGTGGCCCGGTATCGGAACTCGGGCAGCACCACGGTGAGGTTGCGGATCTCCAGGCCGAGTTCCTGCTGGGCGCGGCGGGCGACGGCGTCCTCGAAGGACTCGTCCGGGCCCGGGTGGCCGCAGAAACTGTTGGACCACACGCCGGGCCACGTGCGCTTACCGAGCGCACGGCGGGTCACCAGGACCTGGCCGCGGGGGTTGAGCACGTGGCACGAGAACGCCAGGTGCAGGGGGGTGTCCTCGGTGTGAACCGTGGATTTCAGGGCCGTTCCGGTGGGTTGGTGCTGATCGTCCAGGAGCACCACGCGCTCCGGGCTGGTGTGCTCGCTCACGAGGCCGCCTCACGGTCATGTGTTAGGTTCCAGGCCATGGTAACCGCCGGATCGGACACGCAGTGAGACGACGCGTAAACCCTCCGCTACCCACGGTGCGCGGCGTGGGGCCCGCGCGGGTCCGGATGCCCGGCCCGGGTTCCCCGGACCCGGTCTTGCGGGCCCTGGACGGTCTCCCGACCACGGCCGCGGACTACGTCCAGCAGCGTTTCCCGAACGACGCCGCGTGGTTCGCCCACGAGGTCGCCGCCGGTCGCGTCCGCGGGGACGACGGCGCCGTCGTCACCCCGGCCACCCCCTACGAAGCGGGGGCCTCGGTATGGTTCCACCGCCCGGTCCCGGACGACGACGCCGCGCCCATCATCCTCGACGTGCTGTACGAGGACGAGTGGATCCTGGCGGTGGACAAACCGCACGGGCTGTGCAGCACACCGAAGGGTGAGAACGTCCGCCGCTCCGTGGTCGTCGCCGCGCGCTGCCAGTTCCACGACGACGAGATCTCCGCACTGCATCGGCTGGACCGCTCCACGGGTGGGGTGCTGCTGCTGAGCAAACACGCGGCGGACCGCGGGGCGTTCCACCGCATGTTCCAGGAGCGCACGGTGACCAAGACCTATTGGGCCGTGGCCCGTGTCAACGATCGGGTGGGGGAGGAACCGGTCCGGGTGGAGTCCCGGATCCGCAAGATCCAGGGAGTCGTGCAAGCCTTCGAGGAACCGGGTGAGGTCAACGCCATCACGGACATCCGCCTGCTCGACCGCTTCACCGATGATGCGGGGCAGTGGGGCTGCTACGAGATCGCTCCGCTGACCGGGCGTACCCATCAGATCCGGGTGCACATGAACTCCCTGGGCCTACCGTTGCGCGGGGACAAGCTGTACCCGGTGCCGCGGGACGACTTCGACGTGGAGGACCCGGACAACCCCATGCAGTTGATCGCCCGCTCCCTGACCTTCACCCATCCCATGACGGGCAAGACGACCACCGTGAACTCACGTCTGTCACCCAGCTCCCACGCGGCTCGTCGATCCGGGGCGTCCAGCGAACTCCCGGCGCACTGACCTGCAAGGGCAAGGTTGAACGTCCGTCGAAGGATGCCGAAACTTTCCGACCGAGCGTGACGTAACACACCGAAACCCGGCTACCCCGGGGTACCCTTACCAGCGGGTCCTCCCCCCTCATCGGGCCCGTACAGGGGTTGTCGTACACACAGCCCCGAGTCGGTTGGCACATGCCACCACGAGCTGTCCCCCCACAGCGCGCACGTCTGTCACACCCTCGTGGTGTCATGCCACGGAGGTGCGGGCGCGTGCGCCCAACGACGAAATGGTCCCCATGTCACATCACCGCATTCCTGCCATCGACGGGTGCTCCCCGACCCGACGAGCCCTCACGAGCCTGGCCGCAGCCATCATTGCGGCTCTCATGATCCTGAGCGGGGGCCTGTTCACCGGCACCCCCGCGCAGGCCGCACCCTCCGACATCGTGTCCGTGTCCAGCAGCACGCGGGCGGCGGACGCCCAGAAGCTCCTGAACCTGATCAACCAGCACCGGGCGTCCAAGGGCTTGGCCCCGGTTAAGTACTCCAAGTCGCTGTCCGGCATCGCCCAGAGCCAGTCCGACCGACTGGTCAAGCAAGAGGTCATCGACCACAGCAACCTGTTCCTCACGGACCGCCGGGCCGCCGGGTACAACGCGGCGGGGGAGATCCACGCGTTGTCGTGGCAGAACTCGGTTCCCGACCTCATGAACTGGTGGAAGGGATCCCACGCGCACAACAAGGTCCTCACGGATCCCCGGATGCAGGTCGTCGGGATCGGACTGACCTACGTGGATGGCCGGTTGTCCGGCACGGGTGAAGGCTGGCGCCTGGTGGGCACCGTGGATTCCTACGGCTACCCGGCCGGCAGCGGTCCCTCGGACGTCACCCGCACGGTCACTGCGGCCGCGCCGCGCCCGCAGGCCGACACCGTGGCCCCCGTGGCCGCGAAGCGCGTGGCACCCCCGGCCTACACCGTCAAGGGCGGCATCAAGAGCCGGTACCAGGCACTGGGTGGTGCCGCCAAGTTCGGCTACCCGACCATGAACGAACGCGGCGGCCTGGTCAACGGCGGCGTCTACCAGAACTTCAGGGCCGCGGGCGGTGCCCAGTACAAGTTCATGTGGTCCCCGTCCTCCGGCGCGCACGTGATCAAAGAGACCGGTGCGATCGGCAAGCGCTGGAAGGCCGCCGGCTTCGAGCGCGGGTGGGGCTACCCCGTCACCGAGGAGTACCGCGTGGGCTCCGAGATGCGCCAGCGCTTCTCCAAGGGCTACACCGTCCACTGGTCCTCGGTCACGGGCAAGACCTGGGTCACCCGCTGACGCACCGCGAACCGGCACGTCCGGATTCGCCGACGGCGCGCGCACGGGGTGCGTTCCGGTCCTGACGGGCCCGGGCGCACCCCGCAGCCGATCCCCTTTTCGTCAGCCCGTCATTAGCTCTGGCAGCGCGGGCACCACACGATCTTGCGCAGGTGCTGCACCGCGGTGCCCGACGCCGTCGTGGTCCCGTCCGGCGCGGGGGCGGTGAGCAGAGCGTCGTCGATCTCCCCGCGCCGCAGCACCGCGCCGCACCGGCGACACGGCTGGCCGTCCTTGCCGTAGGCCCAAAACAGTGGGCGACCCTGCGGTGCCTGCCCCACGGTCGAGCGCATCGAACGGTCCTTGTTCAGGTGCAGCAGCTTGTGCGCGAGCGTCACGATCTCGCGCAGCTTGCCCTCCGGCAGGGAGCCGACAGTCACCCACGGATTGGTGCGCGACATGAAGAGCACCTCCACGCGATACACGTTGCCGATCCCCGCGAGGTTGCGCTGATCCATGAGCGCGGTGCCGATCGCCCGGTCCGGTTGCGCGCTCAGCCGCTCGAGGGCCTTCTCCAGGTCCCAGTCCGGGCCGAGGATGTCCGGGCCCAGGTACCCCACGAGTTGCTCGTCCTCCAGGCGGGTGGGCACCAGCCGGACGTCCTTGACGTCGAAACCCACGGCCTCCACGTCCTCGGTGCGCAGGATCGCGCGAATGGTGTGCGAGCCCTGCCCGATCGACACGTCCGCGCTGAGCCGCGTCTTCACCTCCGCGCGCGATCGCACGCTGCCGCCCCGCCGGGCCTGCCCCCGCGGTCGGTAGGGACTCGCCCCGGGTCGGCTCGTGCGCATCCCGTTCCTCCCACGGGACGACGACGTCGCTCGCCCGCCTGTGCTCGATACGTCACCTGCACCGGGTGCCGCCTTCGCTTCCTCACCGGAGCCGGTTGTGGCGCCCCCGGCCGTTTCCCGGTCGAAGACCCGCCACGTGCCGTCCATCATGAGGTGGGAGTGCAGGGTGAGGGGCTCGGCCCCGGATTTCAGCTCGCCCGCATCGGGGGCCTCGGAGAGCCGGATGAGGATGTGCTTCCCCCGCGGCACCACGGCCACGACCGTGCGGCCGGAAACGTCCGACGTGGCGAGTGAGGGCACCCGGAAGTCCGAGCTCACGATCACGGACCCCTCCAGCGCTTCGCGCAGCATCTTGCACTGCCGGTAGACGGAATCACCTTCGGGCACCTGGGCCTCCTAGGTAGGGTGGGGTGTTCAGTGTCGAACGGGAGTGGGCTCGGCGGCAGTTCGCAGCTGTGGCGTCAATGCCACCGTCGCAGCATTGCGGCGATATCAGGGAGATCGGCTCGGCCACTCGCCGTGGCCTCCAGCAACCCCACATCGCGTAATGGACCGACTCCGAGATCGTTGATCACCACGAGTAGGTCCTCGGTCGTGAGGTACCGCGTCACCGCCCGAGCCGGTCCAACACATCGGCATAGCGTGCACGTGCACGCGCCGACGCTTCGGTCACCTGCCGCTCGTGACCTCTCCGGGCCGCAACTTCGTGGATGGCTCGGATCGTGGCTTCCTGACGGCTGATGCCGTCCGCTTCGGCCAGGGCGGCGAGAGCGCGTTCGTCGTCCTCGGTCAGCCGCAAAGTCATCGCCATGCCCCTCAAGGTATCAAAGTGGTATCAGCCGGACCTGCCCCCGCCCACGGGAGCCCGCATCCGCACGCTGCGCGGGGTCTGGTAGAAGCCTCCGGCCAGCAGCCCGTCCCGCACGGCGGTCACGAGGTCCTCGGAGGAGAGCACCGAGTCGCCGTTGACCTTTTCCACCACGAGCGAGTCCATGGCCCTGCGCTGCACGAGCCCGGCCACGGCCTCCGCCGCGAGGCGCAGCAGGGCCGGGTCCGCCTCGAACGCGAGCGCGGTCTTCCCGCCGCGTTCCAGGTAGAGGATCAGCGCCCCGTCCACGAGCACCACCACGGCACCGGCCTTGCGTCCCGGGCGGTGCTTGGTGCTGGATTCGAGAGCCACCGCTTCGGGCCAGTCCAGCGCGGCACCGTAGGGGTTGGCGGGGTCCGTGGCCGCGAGGGCGAGGACGCGGGGTTCGGCCTTGCGAGCGGCGTCGTCGTCCGTGAAGCTGCGCAGCACGTCAACCGTTGCCGGTTGCGTGAACTGGGCGGCGCCGAGACCCTCGATGAAGTACCCGCGCCGCGCGCGGCCCGCGTCCTCGAGGGCACGCAGGACCTTGTAGACGGTGGAGAACCCACCGGGGACGTCCTCCACGGCCACGGGGCCGCGCGTGAGGATGCCGTAGCGATCGAGCAGCAGCTCGGCCTGGGCCTGCGCGCGCACGGTGGGGTTGAGTGGCTCGGGGCGCAGCACGGACCAGCGCCCGGCCGTGACACGGTCCTCACCGCCCCCCGCGGCGCGAACGACGCGAGCGCCGTCGCCGGACGCGGACGCCGCCGGATCCACACCGCCGGGGCCGCGGGATGCGGCCCGCAACCGCGCGGCGCCGCGCCGCCCGGCCGTACGGGAACGGCCCGGGCGCTTGGGCGTCTTGTGCGCGGAGTGCCCGCCCGAGACGAGTGCGCGCACCGGGGCGTAGGTGTCATTGGTGATGAGCCCCGCCCACAGCAGGTTCCACAGCGCAGTGCGCAGCTGGGCCATGTCCACGGACACGCCCGCCTCGGCGAGCGGTTGGACGAGCTGCCACGCGAAGTACGCCCCACCGGCCCGCAGCACGGCGAGCAGTTCACGTTCCAGCGTGGAGTCCAGGGCCTCGGCGGCGGCCTCGAGCTGCGGGACGGGCGGCAGGGACAGTTCCGCGGACTCGGCCAGGTGGAACGCGACCCACCCGTCCTCACCGCCCAGGGACCCCGCACCCGAGAAGAGCACCTCGCCCGCGGCCATGAGCTCGTCCAGCATCGCGGGCCGGTAGTCCACCACGCGCTGCGCGAGCACGAGCGGTTCCCAGGCGGAGGCCGGGACGGGCACCCCAGCCAACTGGTCGATCACGGTGAGCACCCCGTCCAACCCGCGCAACTGATGCCCCGGCACGGCGTGCTGCCACGCGGGCAGGAACGTGGCGTAGACCTGCGGGTCCACGGGTTCCACGTCCGCGCGCAGGGCGGCCAGGGAACGGCGGCGCAGGGTGCGCAGCACCTCCACGTCGCACCATTCCGACTCCGACGCCGCGGGGTCCCCGCTCGGGCGGAACGCCCCCTCGCTCACGCGCCGCTGCTTAGCGAGCGAGCGCAGCGCGGTCTCGACCACGGCGGGCCCCAGGCTCAGGGCCCGCGCGGCCTCCGCCACGCTGAACGGACCGTGGGTGCGCGCGTACCGGGACACGAGGTCTCCCACGGGGTCCGCGACGGGTTCCAGGAACGCGAGGGGCACACCCATGGGCAGGGGTTGGCCCAGGGCGTCCCGCATCCGCGCGGCGTCCTCCACCGCGCAGTAGACCTCGCGCCCGCCCACGCGCAGGACGATCGCCCGGTTCGTGGACACCAGGGTGTCCAGCAGCTCGCGGGCGGCGTCCGCGCTGATGGGTTGGTACTCGGGGGCCACGTCCTCGGTCGCATCGGCGTCCTCGGTGTCGTCGGTCTCCGTGGCGTCGGTCTCCGGGGCGTCGGGGGCCTCCGGCGCGCTCTGCGCGGGGGACGACGCCGCTGCGGTACCTTCCGCGCGCAAGCGCAGTGCGGCGTCGTCGGCCGTCATGGGACCGAGCAGGCGCAAGAGGTCCGCCGCGCCCTCCACACCGCGCAACCGGCGGTCCGGCGCGAGGCGCTGCAGCTGCAGGACCGTGGTCTCGATGACCTCGGGATCCAGCAGCTCGCGTAACTCGGCGCGACCGAGCAGCTCGTTGAGCAGGGAGGGGTCCAGGGACAGGGCCGCGGCCTTGCGCTCGGCCAGGGGCGAATCGCCCTCGTACAGGAACTGGGCCACGTACCCGAACAGCAGGGTGCGCGCGAAGGGGGAGGGGGTGTCCGTGGTGGTCTCGACCATGCGCAGTTTGCGCCCGGCCAGATCGCGCTGCAATTGCAGCAGCGCGGGGACGTCGTACACGTCCTGCAGGCATTCGCGCACGGTCTCGAGGATCACCGGGAACTGCGGGTACTTACGGGCCACGTCCAGCAACTGGGCGGAGCGCTGACGCTGTTGCCACAGGGGCGTGCGCTTACCGGGATCCGCGCGCGGCAGCAGCAGAGCACGCGCGGCGTTCTCCCGGAACCGGGACGCGAACAGCGCGGAACCACCCACCTCCTCGGTCACGGTGCGTTCGAGCTCGTCCGGGTCGAAGAGGAACAGCTCTGCACCGGGCGGTTCCTCGTCCGTGGCCGGAACTCGCAGCACGATGCCGTCGTCCGCGGCCTGCGCACTGGCATCCAGACCCCAGCGCTCGTCCAATCGAGCTCGGACCGCGAGTGCCCACGGGCCGTGCACGGGGGTGCCGAACGGGCTGTGCAACACCACGCGCCAGTCCCCGAGCTCGTCCCGGAACCGCTCGACCACGAGCGTGCGATCGTCCGGGACGTGCTCCGTGGCCTCCCGCTGTTCCGAGAGGTAGGCCATGAGGTTGTCCCGGGCCCACTCGTCCAGCCCGGAGGCGGCCAGGCGTTCGCGGGCCTCGGTGTCCTGCGCGCCCGCGAGCTCGCGGGTGAACCGGCCCGTGGCACGACCCAGTTCCACGGGCCGGCCCAGACCGTCCCCGTGCCAGAACGGGAGCTTGCCGGGCACGCCCGGGGCCGGGGCCACGACCACCCGGTTGTGCGTGATCTCCTCGATGCGCCAACTCGAGGCACCCAGGGCGATGATGTCCCCCACGCGGGACTCGTAGACCATCTCCTCGTCCAGCTCACCCACGCGCTTGGGGGACTTGCTGTCCTGCTCACCCACGAGGAACACGGGGAACAGACCGCGGTCCGGGATGGTGCCACCGCTCGTGACTGCGAGCCGCAGGGCACCGGGGCGGGCCTGCAGAGTCCCGGTCTCGCGGTCCCACACCAGCCGGGGCCGCAACTGGGCGAACTCGTCGGAGGGGTACCGCCCGGCGAGCAGGTCCAGCACGGCGTCGTACGCGGAGCGCGGCAGCGAACGGAACGGGGCGCTGCGGCGCAGGGTGTCGTACCAGCTCTCCACGTCCACGTCCTCCGCGGCAACCGCCGAGACCGTCTGCTGGGCCAGGATGTCCAGGGGGTTGGTGGGCACGGACAGCGGTTCCAGGTGCCCCGCGAGCATCTGCTCAGCGATCACCGCCGCGTCCCGCACGTCCCCGCGGTGTTTGGGGTAGATCCGCCCGATCGAGACCTCGCCCACCTGGTGGCCCGCGCGGCCCACGCGCTGCAAACCGGACGCCGCCGAAGGCGGGGACTCGATCTGGATCACCAGGTCCACGTGGCCCATGTCGATCCCGAGCTCCAGGGAGGAGGTGGCCACCACGCACCGCAACCGCCCGGTCTTCAGGTCCTCCTCGATCAGGCCGCGCTGGTCCTTGGACACCGAGCCGTGGTGGGCGCGCGCGAGCACCGGGGACGCGCCCTCGTGGCGGTTGTGCTGGCGGGGGATGTCCGTGGGGGCGGAGTCGCGGGCCCGAGAAGTGCTGACCGCGCCCTCGCTGCACGCGGCGTCGTCGGCCTGCGCGGCGGCGCCGTCCAGGAGGTCGGAGAGCGCATCACCCAGCGCCACGGGATCGCCATCGTCCAAATCCGCGGGTCTCTCTTCCGCGGCGTTGGCGAGCCGGAACTCGTGGATCTCATTGAGTCGCGCAGTGAGTTTCTCCGAGAGGCCACGCGAGTTCGCGAACACGATTGTGGAACGGTGCGCCTCCACGAGATCCACGATCCGTTCCTCCACATGGGGCCAGATGGATGCCGTGGCTTGGTGATCGGACGCCTCCAGGTTGCCGTCCAGGTCCCCGGACGACGGCGACGCCGCCGCCCCGCCCAACACGGTCATGTCCGGGATGGGCACGGACACCGTGAGGTCCCAGTCCTTCTCGGACGGCGGGCGCACCACGTCCACGGGCTGGGAGCCGCCCAGGAACCCGGCCACGGTGTCCACGGGTTCCACGGTCGCGGAGAGCCCAATCCGTTGCGCGGGACGTTCCAGGAGGTCGTCGAGGCGTTCGAGGCTCACCGCCAGGTGCGCCCCGCGTTTGGTCCCGGCCACCGCGTGCACCTCGTCGATGATCACGGTGTTCACGTGGCGCAGGGTCTCCCGCGCCTTGGACGTGAGCATGAGGTACAGCGATTCCGGGGTCGTGATGAGCACGTCCGGGGGATGCGCCAACAGGGCGCGGCGGATCGCCTGCGGGGTGTCACCTGAGCGCACACCCACCGAGATCTCCGGGGGCTCCCCGCCGGCGGCCTTGGCGGCCTGGGTGATCCCGATCAGCGGTGCGCGCAGGTTGCGTTCCACGTCCACGCCCAGGGCCTTGAGCGGGGAGATGTAGAGCACCGAGGTGCGGTCCTCCGCGTCGTCGGACCCGTCCGCCTTCTTGTCGGTCAGCAAGCGGTCGATCGACCACAGGAACGCCGCGAGCGTCTTACCGGAACCGGTGGGGGCCACCACGAGAGCATGGCGGCCCGCCGAGATGGCCTCCCACGCGCCGCGCTGGGCCGCCGTGGGCCCGCTGAACGCGGCGTCGAACCACTGCGCGGTCGCGGGGGAGAAGAGGTTCAGGACGGGGTCAGGACCCAAAACCCTTGACCTGCAACTGGGAGACCTTGGGGTTGCCGCACGCTTGACCCGAGTAGGGCACCACGAGCGACTCGTAGCTGTCCGGCGGGTACACGCGCACGCCAGCGGCCTGGTGCGGGTTGCACACCTGACCGATCACACCGGGCTGGGTGATCCGCACCCCGGCGCTCGCGGACGCGCCGGGCTGTAGGGTCACGGTGCCCGCACCCGAGGCGTCCTGGGAGGCCGGCGCACCCACGGGAGCACCGTTCGCGTCCACGAAGGACACACCGGGGTAGCCGCTCAGGGTGCACGGCGCGGAGCCGTTGTTGGTGAGCGTGAGGGACGCGATGACCGAACCCGCCGCGCCCTGCTGCGGCGTGAGCGATCCGGAGAGCTGCCGGGCACTGCACGTGCCGCCGGCGCGCTGGGCATCCGCCTTCGCCTGGTCGAACGGGCTCGCAGTGGGCATGCCCAGCTCGGGAGCGGACGCGAGGCGATCGGGCTCGGCGGACGGCTGCGCCGACTCCGCGGCCTGAGCGGTCTCCCGGTCCTGCGTGGTGGTCGAGGCATCGGTGGCTTCCGGAGCCGCGGCCTCGGTGGCCTCGGCGCTCGCGGACGCGCTCGCCGAGGGGCTCGCCGTCGGGCTCGGGGACGCGGACGTGGCACTCGGGGACGCCGCGGCGCTCGCCGAGACGGACGCGCCGGCGGGCGCGGTGTTCTGCTCCTGGGACGAGGCATCGTCCGAGGAACCGCAGGCCGAAAGGGCCAGCAGAGCGGTCAGCGCGGTGGCCGCGAGCAACGGACGGGTGGCGGTGTGGGTGCCCCGGGGGACGGGCAAGTGACTCCTCATGGCAACAGTGTGCTACTTTTCCGCGCGTAATGCGGCATACATCACCTGTGCCAGGTGAACTCCTTGCGCGTCGGTGCCCTGGGCGATCTGCGTGCGGCACGAGAAACCGTCCGCGAGCACGATCGAACCGGGCCCCGCGGCACGGATCGCGGGGAACAGGTTGCGTTCCCCGAGGGCCTGGGAGATCTCGTGGTGACCCGGTTCGAAACCCCAGTTCCCGGCGAGACCGCAGCAGCCACCGCCCACCACGGCGGTGTCCACCCCGAGCTTCTCGAGCACGCGCAGCTCCGGGGTGTAGTCGCCCTGGGCCTTCTCGTGGCAGTGCACCTGGCACACCGCGGTCCCCGGTCCCGCGTGGGTCTCCAGCGTGTCGAACGGCCAGTCCCCGCCGTCCTCGGCGTGGCGCGCACTGAACTCGCCGAGCGTCACCGTGAGGGCCTGGACCTTGTGGGCGCGCGGGTCCTCGGGCAGCAGCTCGGTGATGTCGTGCTGGAGCATCACCGTGCAGGACGGCTCCAGCCCGATGATCGGGTACCCGGCCTCGAGCAGCGGCTCCATCACGTCCAGGGTCTGCAGCAGGGTCCTGCGGGTCATGTCCAGCTGCCCGGTGGAGTGCCATGTGAGTCCGCAGCACACGTTGCCCATGGGCATGAGCACGCGGTAGCCCATGGCCTCCAGCACCGCCACGGCGGCCTTGCCGGGCCCGTCCGCGGAGAAGTTCGTGAACGTGTCCGGCCACAGCACCACGGACGGTTTCTCCGTCGACGACGCCGCGCGGCCGCCTCCGCGCGCCACCGCGCCCTGCTGGGTGCGGGCCGTGAACCACGACGTGAGCGGGGTGTCGTTGAAGCGGATCATCCGCCGCTCCGGTTCGATGCCGCCGAGCTTCTTGGTCAGTTCCTCGATCGGACGGAAGCCTTCCAGGAAGTTCACCGCGCGCAGCGAACCGGGGACCCTGGTCACGAGCTTCATGAGCCACGGCATCCACCCCATGGTCAGGTGCGCCATGGGCCGGCGGTTCCTACCGATGAACGAGCCCAGGCCCTGACGGAAGTGGTGGTGCAGGAACTCGGCCTTGTAGGTGGCCATGTCCACGTTCACGGGGCACTCCGTGGCGCACGCCTTGCACGAGAGGCACAGGTCCAGGGCCTCGTAGGTCTCCTTGGACTTCCACCCGTCCGTGATGTGCTCACCGCGCAGCATCTCGGCGAGGGACCGCATGCGCCCGCGGGTCGAATGCACCTCGTCGTGGGTCGCGTGGAAGGACGGGCACATGGCCCCCGAGTCCGAGCGGCATGCGCCCACGCCCACGCAGCGGTTGATGGCCTGGCCGAACGAGCCGTCGTCCGCGGAGAACGCATGCACCGGGGTCAGCTCGAACGTGCGCGCACCGGGGCCCGGGCGGATGCCCCGGTCGAGGGGTTCGGGATCCACCACGACCCCGGGGTTGAAGACATTGTCGGGATCGAAGATCCGCTTGAACCGGGAGAAGGCCCCGCGTGCCTCGTCGGAGTAGATGGTGCCGAGCAGCTCCGAGCGGGCACGGCCGTCCCCGTGCTCCCCGGAGACCGAGCCGCCGTAGCGGTGCACGAGTTCCGCGGCGCGCTCGATGAACCGGCGGTAGTGGGCCACGCCCTCGTCCGTGTTGAAGTCGAAGGAGATCCGGATGTGCACGCAGCCCTCACCGAAGTGACCGAACGGGATGCCGCGCAGGTCCATCTCGTCCAGCAGCGCGTAGAGGTCCTTGAGGTAGGCCCCCAGATGGTGCGGGGGAACGGCGGAGTCCTCCCACCCGGGCCATGCCTCACCACCGTCCGGCAGCCGGGTCACGATCCCCGCACCGGCCTCGCGGATGCGCCACAGCGCGCGGGCCTCGGCGGGATCGCCCACGACCACGGAATCCACCACGGTCTCCTCGACGAGTCCCGGAAGTGCCCGGGCCGCCTCGAACGCGGCCTCCTGGGTGTCCGCGCCCACCTCGCAGTAGAGCCAGCCGCCGCCCTCGGGAAGCTCACGGCCCGCGTTCTCCTGACCCGGGCGGGTGCGCAGGGCGTCCAGCAGGTCCGAGCCCATACCCTCGATCGTGGTCACGCCTGTGACGCGGAACTTCGGGGCCGCGGTGGCCGCCGCAATGGCATCCGTGAAACCGAGCACCGCGAGCGCCGTGAAGCGCGGCTTGGCCACGAGTTTCACGGTGAGCCGGGTGATGATCCCGCACGTTCCCTCGGTCCCGGCGAACGCCTTGGCCACGTCGAAACCGTTCTCGTTCAGCAGGTAGTGCAGTCCGTAGCCGGAGACCTGGCGGGGGAACTGACCCAGTTCGGTGCGCAGCATGGCCAGGTGTCGGTCCCGCAACTGCGTGAGTTGGGAATCCAGCGCGGCGTCCGAGGTGCCACCCGCGTCCAGGGTGACCTCGCGCCCGTCGGCGAGCATGACCGTGAGTGAGACGAGGTTCTGCGCACTCGTGCCCCACGCGACCGAGTGGGAACCGCACGCGTTGTTGGCGACCATCCCGCCCACGGTGGCCCGCGAGTGCGTGGAGGGGTCCGGCCCGTAGGTCAGGCCGAACTCGCTCGCGGCGTCCCGCAACTGATCGCAGATCACGCCGGGTTCGATCGTGGCGGTGCGGGCGTGCGGATCGATCTCCAGGATGCGGTTGAAGTACCGGGAGGTGTCGATCACCAACCCGTCACCGATCGCGTTGCCCGCCACGGAGGTGCCACCACCGCGGGAGATCACGGGCCAGCCGTTCTCCCGGGCCGCGGCCAGCAGCTCACGGATCTCCTGGACCGAGCGCGGTTCCGCGACCGCCGCGGGCAGCCGGCGGTAGATCGAGGCGTCCGAGACGTAAGCGGCGCGCGTGGTGAGATCATCCCGGAGAGCAGTCATGCTCCAACTTTCACCCACGCGGCGCCGCGTTACCAACTCGGTGTCACCGGTGACGGGGCCGCCGGTGACGACACCGCCGGGCCGGGGCGGCGGCGTCGTGCTGTCACCGCGTCAGCGGCGGACGATCACCACTCGGGGGCGATCGTGATCTCCGCGCCCGCGAGGTCCTCGGACCACTCCACCTGGCACGTGAGCCGGGAGTTGTCATGGCGGGTGTCGTCCAGCATCTCCAGGAGGTCTTCCTCCTCCTCGTTGGTCCCGCCCGTCTTCACGAACGTGTCCTGGTCCAGGTACGAGTGGCACGTGGAGCACGAGGCGTTACCACCGCACGTGGCGAGGATCGGGAACTTGTGGCGGGTGAGGCACTCCATGAGCGTCTCGTAGTCCTTCCACTCGACGCCCTCGGTGCGCTCGCCCTCGCGGTCGGTCACATTGATCAGGATGCTGCTCACGCGGCTGGACCTCCTGGGGTTCTACCCCGTCCGGATACTTGCGGATTACTGGGAACTAGCGGCCATTCTATGATCGGGCGTCAACTCCGGGGACATCGCATGGCGAAGTGTGATGAGGCCCGCACTCGCCCGGCCCCCGCTCGACCCCCGGCGGAGCCGGGCGGTTCCGGCCCGCCCAAGTCCTGGCGGACCACCGGCTTCTCAGCTCATCCGGCGCAGGGTCAGCGCCTGGGCCACCCGGCCGATCGGGCCGTGCTCGTCGAACAGTTCCGAGTGGGTCAGGCCCACGCCGTCCCCGCCGAACTCCACGCGGGTGTCGAGTCCCACCCACGAGGACACCGGGGCGCGGAACATGTGGATGCTCAGGTCCACGTTAGGGAACGCCCACGGTCCGATCTCCGCGCGCGGGGCGATCCCGTTGGCGGCGTCCACCGAGCTGATGAACCGGGCGGTGGGGGAGGACTCCTCGCCCTCGACCACCGACTTGGTGATCCGCAGCCAGCCCGCGCCGTTGCCGGGTCGGGGCCGCCGGGCGATGCGTGCTTCGAGGGAGCCGATGAACCCGCCGCCCCACACCTCGGACATATTGACCGGCTCGCACTGTTCCACGGGGGTCAGCGGCTCGATCTCCCCGCCGGCCACGTCCTGGGTGTCCGAGGTCTTCAGCCGCCACAGGCTCAACCGGATGCAGTCCCGCCCGCCGGCGCTCATGGTCGCCTCGAGCAGTTCGATGGTTTTGCCCGGGCGCAGCACGCGCGTGTGCACCTCGATCTCACCGCCGGGGATGAACCCCAGGATGTCGAACGAGAAACGCACCGGCAGCACGTCCTCCCGCGGGTGGTTGCGTTCGATCTCGTGCACCAGCAGCCCGGACGACGCCGCCATGTGCTGTTCCAGGGGGCTCCACGCTCCCTGCGTGTACACCGTGGTGCGGAAACCGTGCTCGCTCGTGCGCACGTAGTGGGCGTCCGGGACGTCCTCGCCGTTGGCGCCCAGGTGCCCGGGGGCTTCTTCGGTACTCATGCGTGCTCCTGCCTGTCCTGACCGCGGGCGGGGCGGCGTCCGGTTCCCGGAACATGGCCGCCCACGGTGCGAGTGTGTGCCGGATTACACCCTAGGGGAGCGCCGCGGGAACACCTATCGGGCCCGCGGGGCGTGCGGGGGCGGGAGCGGCGTCGTCGTCAGGGCAGCGCGAGCCGGCACACCTTGCGCCACGCCTGGAAGACCTGCCGAGGCAGGGGGCCGGAGGTGTAGCGGATGCCGTACTTACGGCAGATCTCCCGGACCCTGGGTGCGATGCGCGCCAGGTGGTTGGACGGCATGTCCGGGAAGAGGTGGTGTTCGATCTGGAAGGAGAGGTGCCCGCTCATGAAGTGCATGAGGCGTGAACCGTCGATGTTCGCCGAGCCCATGGCCTGGCGGCGGTACCAGTGCCCCCGGGACTCGTCGCGCACGTCCTCCTCCGTGAAGGTCTCCGCGCCGTCCGGGAAGTGGCCGCAGAAGATGACCGTGTGCGCCCAGACGTTGCGGATCACGTTCGCCGCCAGGAACCCCTTGATCGACGCCTTCCCCGAACCCGTGAGGGACGCCAGCAGCGGGGAGACCACGAAGTCCTTGGCGGACTGTCGACCCAGCTTCTTCATGACGCGCTTGAAGTCCTCGAACGTGGCCCGCCCGGACTTCTTGCCGGCCAGGAACTGGTCCAGTTCGATGTCGTAGATCGCGATGCCCCACTCGAACGCCGGCGCCAGGCCCAGGTTGATCACCGGGTTCAGCAGGTTCACGGGCTTCCACGGCTGATCGGGGTCCATGCGCAGCACGTTGTACCCCACGTCCCGGTCCTTGCCGAGCACGTTGGTCCACGTGTGGTGCGTTTCGTTGTGGGTGCGCTGCCAGCCCGCCGACGGCGCCACGAAGTCCCACTCCCACGTGGTCGAATGGATCTCCTTGTCGTTCATCCAGTCCCACTGACCGTGGAGCACGTTGTGGCCGATCTCCATGTTCTCCAGGATCTTGCCCACGCTCAGGCACCCCACACCGGCCCACCACAGGGGCTTGTGGCGCGAGAAGAGCATGCAGGCCCGCCCCGTCATCTCGAGGCTGCGCTGCAGTGCCACCACGCGGCGGATGTACTGGGCGTCCGACTGGCCGCTGCGGGAGAAGACCTCGTCCCGCACGGCATCGAACTCGGCCGCGAGTTCCGCGAGCTCGGCCTCCGTGAGGCGCAGCGGATCGCGGCGCGGGGGTGAGCTCGTGACGGCCGTGGTGGCCGTGTGGTGGGCGGCGGGTGCGAGTGTCATGGGGTTCCTTCGTGGGAGGGGGTTGCCGCCGGGTGGATCGTTCCCGGAGGGCGAGTCGGGTGGCACCGGGTGTCGGTGCCGGAGGTTCGATGTAGGCGCTCGGCGCCGGGTGTGGGTGTCAGGCGTCGAACACGGCGTGGGGAGCGGGTCGGGTCACGCACGTCTGGACGGGACCGGGTTCACGGTGCAGCTCACCGGTGCGGATGTTGGTCACGGCCCCGTCCGTCAAGGGAACCAGACAACTATGGCAGATGCCCATGCGGCACCCGTGGGGCAGCTGGTGTTGCGCTCGTTCGGCGGCCTCCAGGACGGTTTCGTCCGGGCCCACCTCCAGGGTCATGTCGGAACGGGTGAACCGCACCTCCCCGCGTTGGCCGCCGCTGAACTGCCTGGTGACATCGAAGCGTTCCACCACGGGCGTGCCGCCGTGGCTGCCCGCGAGGTCCTCCACGGCGCTGACGAACGAGTCCGGGCCGCACGCGTACGTCACCCGGTCCGCGTGATCGGGACACAGCTCGGCCAGGGCGTCGGCGTCGGAGGCGTCGAGGCGGCCGCGTTCCTCGGTGAACCAGAAGACCGGTCGCAATCCCGGGAACTGGTCCGCGAGTTCCAGGATCTCGTCGTGGAAGATGCACGACTCCCGGTTCCGGGACACGTAGATCAGCACGACGTCGTGATCCGGCCTGCGCGGCATGAGGGTCTGCAGCATGGACATCACCGGGGTGATCCCGGAACCGGCCACCATGAACAGCAGTTCCGTGGGGGTGTCCGGGAGCAGGAACTGCCCTTCGGGGCGTTCCAGGTAGAGCACGTTGCCCGGGGCGGCGCGCTCAACGATGTGTTCGGACACCAAGCCCTGCGCCTTGACGGTGATCGACGGGTCACCGTGTTCGGGGGCGCTGATGGAGTACGGACGCCAAATCCGCTTCCCGTCCACTTCCACGCCGATCCGCGCCCACTGTCCCGCTCGGTGCGGGATCCACCCGTCGCCGGCGGTGAAGAACACGGTCACGGTGTCGGGGGTCTCGCGCCGCACGCGGGTGATGCGGCCTCGTGTGTAGTGCGCGCTCGACAGCGCACCGAAGATCTGCGCGAAGGACCGCGGGTCCTGGGGGTAGCTCAGGATTCCAGCGGCTGCACGAAAGAATCCCTTGATCCCGGGGTGGCCCATACCCCTGTTGTACCCATTAGTAAGTAAACGTGCAATATGCGTCCACCATGTGGGCGCCCCCTGCACCCCTCTGCTTTTTCTGAGTAGAAGCAGCATCCGGGCACCCCGAGCTGCTTTTGCTCCACTAGGAATTCGACGGTGGCCGAGGGATGCCGCGGAGTGTGATCTGGACAACACCCCCGCACTTGGGCACTGTGGCTACTACGCGCGCGGACCCGGGGAGCGCCGTCGTCCCCGGATCCCGCGCCGACTCCGAGGACCCGACCACGAGGGGAACCCCGCCATGACCGATTCCGCACCGCACACGCCGCCACCCACCGAGGACGAACCGCAGGGCGAGGCCCGCGCCGACACCGTGGGGGCTCTGCTGCAACGGTCCGTGTCGCGCAACGGCGGTGCCACCGCGTTGCTCTTCGAGGACCGGCGCTGGTCGTACCGGGAGCTGGGGGACGCGGTCCGGCGCGTCGCGCGCCGCCTGGCGGATTCGGGTCTGACCCCGGGGACGCGCGTCGCGGCGTTCGGCGTGAACTCGGACGTCTACGCGATCCTGTACCTCGCGTGCGCGCAAGCGGGGCTCGTCCACGTCCCCGTCAACTTCGCGCTGAAAGGGGACGAGCTCGCCTACGTCCTGGAGGACTCCGGTGCCACCACGGTGATCGCCGATCCCGACCTGTTGCCGCTCGTGGCACAGGTCCGGGACTCCGGGCGAGCACGCGCCGTCGAACGCGTCCTGCCCATGCTGCCCGGCGGCGAGGACGACGGCGCCTCGCTCCAGGAGACCGCGCTCGATCCGCGGGCCGACGACTCTGCCGTCCGGGTGACGGTGCGCGACCACGATCTGCTGCAGCTGCTCTACACCTCCGGCACCACGTCCGCGCCCAAGGGCGCCATGATGACGCACGCCGCTCTGTTGGCCGAGTACACGTCCGCGATCATCGCGCTGGACCTCACCGCGGACGACCGTCCGCTCGTGGCCATGCCGCTCTACCACTCGGCGGCCATGCACGTGTTCCTGCTGCCCTATCTCGCGCTCGGGGCGGCGGTGCGATTGACCCGGAAACCGGACATCGCCGAGATCCTGCGGCTGGTCGAGGCCGAGCACATCGGGTCGCTGTTCCTGGCGCCCACCGTGTGGGTACCGCTGAGCAATCATCCGGACCTGGAGGCGCGGGACCTGTCCTCGTTGCGCAAGGCGCAGTACGGCGCGTCCATCATGCCCGTCACGGTGCTGCAACGGTTGCGTACCCGCTATCCGAAGATCGGGTTCTACAACTGTTTTGGGCAGTCGGAACTCGGGCCCCTGTGCACCGTCCTCACGCCCACCGAGCACGATGCGCGGCCGGCCTCGTGCGGGCGCCCCGTGTTCAACGTGGAGGCGCGCGTGGTCACACCCGACGGTCGTCCCGCCGACCCCGGAGAACCGGGGGAGATCCAGTACCGGTCCCCGCAGCTGCTGACCGGGTACTGGAACAAGCCCGAGGCCACCTCAGACGCATTCGTGGACGGCTGGTTCCGTTCCGGGGACCAGGTGGTGCAGGACGAGCAGGGGTACATCCAGGTGGTGGACCGGATCAAGGACGTGATCAACACCGGGGGTGTCCTGGTGGCTCCCCGCGAGATCGAGGACTGCATCTACGAGCTGTCCGACGTCGCGGAGGTCGCGGTGGTGGGGCTCCCGGACGAGCGGTGGATCGAGGCCGTCACGGCGGTGGTCGTCCCCAAGGAGGGAGCAGAACTCACCGCGGAATCGGTGCGAGCCCACGTGAAAGCCCGGCTGGCCGACTACAAGGTGCCCAAGCGTGTGGACTTCGTCGCGGAGCTGCCCCGCAACCAGTCCGGCAAACTGCTCAAGCGGGAACTGCGCGCGGAACGGACGGACCGGACATGAGCCGGGAGGACGCCGTGGAACACCCCGATGCCATCCGGGTCGAGCAGCGAACCGGCGTGGTACGGATCGTGTGGGACCGCGCGGCCACCGGCAACGCCGTGGACCTGGACCTCGCGCGAGAGACGCTGTCCGCCCTGCGATGGGCAGAAGCTGATCCCACCGTCCACGTGCTGACCCTCACGGGTTCGGGGCGGTTCTTCAGCGCGGGCGGCGACGTCAAGCGCATGGCCGGTCGTCCGGCTGCCGAGCGTCCCGGGTTCCTGCGTGAACTCGCCTCCGCGGCCCGGGATCTGGCCCTGGCCATGGTGCGCTCGCGGCTGCTCATCATCGCCGGGGTGAACGGCACGGCGGCCGGGGCCGGACTGGGGCTGATCCTCAACTCCGATTGGGCGCTCATCCGGGAGGACGCCACCGTTCTCGCCGCGTACGCCGCGATCGGTCTGACCCCGGACACCGGTGTGTCCTATCTGCTGCCCCGCGCAGTGGGTCATCAGCGATCGGTGGAACTGACCCTCGGGGGTCGTCGGCTCACCGGGGCGAAAGCGGTCGAGTGGGGGATCGCCGCGGAATCCGTCGCCGCGGAGGAGTTCACCGAGCGATTGACGGAGGTGGAGGACCGTTTCGTTGCGGGAGCTGTCGGTTCCTACGGGCCCACGAAGCAATTGCTGCGCCGCGGCGCCGTCGCGGAGTACGAGACCCACCTGGCGGAGGAGATCAGCGAGATCGCGGGGCGCTCCGGGACGCCGGAGTCAGCGGCCCTCGTGGAGGGCTTCGCGGGCCGGGGCTGAACCGGCCCCGGTCATGAACGAGGCCCCTACTCCCCCGGAAATTCGGGGAGGCAGGGGCCTCGAAATTTGGCGGTGACGGTGGGATTTGAACCCACGTTGGCTTTGACACCAAACATCATTTCGAGTGATGCACCTTCGGCCGCTCGGACACGTCACCAACTCCCAGCACTTTACAGCCCGGGGCGCAACCCCTCCAAACCAGGGGTGTGCGCGTCCCGGTTCAGGGGTTGCGGTGGCCCCGGAAGAACTCGTGCAGCAGCGCGGCGCACTCGGCCTCGCGGACCCCGCCCGTGACCTCCACCCAGTGGTTCAGGCGCGGGTCACGCACGATGTCGAACACCGATCCGCACGCCCCCGCCTTGGGGTCCCATGCCCCGAACACCACGGTGGGCACCCTAGCCAGCACGATCGCCCCGGCGCACATGGCGCACGGTTCGAGCGTCACCACCAGGGTGCAGCCTTCCAGCCGCCAGGACCCCAGCGCGCGGGAGGCCTCCCGCAGGGCCAGGACCTCGGCGTGGGCGGTGGGATCGCCGTCGGCCTCGCGGCGGTTGTACCCGCGCCCGATGACCCGTCCGTTCGGGTCCAGGACGACGGCGCCGATCGGCACGTCCCCCGCGTCTTCCGTGGCCCGGGCCTCTGACAGAGCCAGGTCCATCCAGCCCGAGAGCTGGATGGACCTGGCGGTGTGCGGCAATGCCACGCTGTGTCAGCGCTGGACGCGGTTCTGGTTGAACCACGCGGAGGTGGGGGCGCGGAACGCGGTCACGATCCACAGGATGTCCACCACGACCTTCACGATCATCAGGATGGCCATGATGATGTTCCACGGCGCGGGGTAGATGAAGACGCCGAGCAGGCCGAAGATTCCGCTCAGGATGGCGATGGCCGCGAGGACGGTGCCCAGGATGCGGGCCCAGTTCTTGCCCTTCTTCAGGCCGTTGTAGACCAGGAAGTACAGCGCGAGTCCAATGATCAGGCTGATGATGCTGAACACGGGACCGGAGGTGGCGGCCGCTTGGCCCGCGGCCTGGTTGGCCATATCCGTGCTCAGACCCATGTCGCGGTACATCTGGGTGTAGTCCACGCTGCTCGCCGCGATCAGGCCGATGATGCCGTTGAGGACGTAGAGCCCCAGGGACGCCAGGGTCAGCTTGAGCAGCTTGTCCACCGTGGAGGGGCGGTCCATGGTGCCGGTGTACTGGTTGGGGTTGTACTCCGAGGTGCCGTACTTGCCGCCGGTCATGCCGTACTGCTGGCCCTGGGGTGCGCCGTTGACCGCGCCCTGCCCGAGGGGCTGGGGCGGCACGGGCTGGGTAGCGCCCGGGTCACCGTAGGGAGGGTTGTACGGGTTGTTGTTGGGGGTGTCGTTGCTCATGAGGACTGTCCTTCCTGTGCATCTTGCGAGTGATACTGCGTGAGTGTCGGGGGATTACTCGTACCGAAGGGCATTGATGGGATCCTGCCGGGCCGCCCGCATGGCGGGGATGGTTCCGGCGAGGAACGCGATGAACATCACCGCGAGGATGATGATCACGGTCTTGAGCGGGTCGAACAAGAACAGACTCAGCCCGGGCAGCGAGGAAAGCAACCCGTTGGAGAGGATCCCGCTGAGGATGCTGCCGGTGACCACGCCCACGGCGGCACCGATCGCGGAGCCCAGGAAACCGATGAAGATGGCCTCGAGGGAGAACAGGCCGAAGACCTTGCCACCGCTCATCCCCAGGGCCTTCATGAGCCCGATCTCGCGGGTGCGTTCCTGGACGGACATGAGCAGCGTGTTCACGATGCCGAACCCGGCCGCGAGCAGCGCGATGATCGCGAAGGAGTTCAGGATCCACACGATCCCGTTGATCACGGCGCGGAACATCCCGAGCTGGTCCTCCACGGTCAGGCCCAGCATTTCCTCGTCCGCGAGCTGGGACTTGATGGGACCCACGTCGGCGCCCTCACTCAGGTTGGCCGTGGCGGTGAAGTACGTGTTGGGCGCGTCCCGGGGCGAGCCGGAGGTCTGGTACTCGTAGAGCTTCTTGTTCAGATCCGACGAGGGGATGGGGTTGGTGGACGTGCCCGCGAGAGAGGCCTGGCTGATACCCGCCACGCGCACGTCGAAGTCGCGGTCCGCGCCGGCGGCGTTGCTCATGGCGATCGTCACGGTCTTGCCCACGGCGTCCTCGTTGGAGTCGAAGCCCAGGGGTTCCACCCAGGAGGCGGGCAGCAGGATCTCGTCCGCGGACCGGTCCGGGGTCTCACCGGCCTCCAGCTGCAGCCCTTCCGCTTCCGACGGCGAGCCCAGGCTCAGCTGGAACTTCTTGCCGTCGGGGGCCTCAAGGTAGGTGGGTGTGACCATGTACATGGGGTCCACGGACTCCACGCCGTCGATGTCCCTGATCTTGTCGATGTCGGCGTCCGTGAGCCCGGCGATCGAACCGAACCCCGTCTGCACATTGGCCCGGTCGGGGTTGTACTCGGTGGGCCCGTCCTCCTGGCCGGAGCCGGGGGTGGAGCGCTCGGGCACCTTCTGGACGTACAGGGCGTTCTGGTTGCCGAACGCGGCCACGGTCTTGTCGATGTAGTCGTTGACTCCGGTGCCGATGCCCGAGGTCAGGGTGAGCGTGAAGGAGCCGATGAAGATGGCGATCACGGTCAGGATGGTGCGGGCTTTGGACCGGAACGTGTTGCCGATCGCCGTGCGCAGCAGATCGAGGAATTTCACGCGGTGGCTCCTGGCTGGTCGGTCGAGTGGTCGGGGGCGTCGGTGGCCCAGGGGGCGGCGTGCTTGCCCGGCCGTGCGGGTTCCTGCGCCGCACGCGCGAGCTCGGCGGCGTCGGCCTCGCTGAGGGTGATGACCTCGCCGGTCGCGGGTTCGGTGATCCGGATGGCCCCGGTGGCGTCGTCGGCGCGCACCTGCTGCGCGGCGGGGCGCGGCTGCCGGTCGACGACGTCGCTCGGGGCCTTCTCGGGGGTCGGCACGATCTGCCCGTCCATGAGGTAGATCTGCCGGGAGCACCGTTGCGCGAGGTCGAGATCGTGGGTCACGACCACCAGGGTGATGCCCTTGTCCCGGTTGAGCCCGAAGAGGATGTCCTCCACGACCTTGGACGTCGCGGAGTCCAGGTTGCCGGTGGGCTCGTCCGCGAAGATCACCGACGGCTCGTTGATCAGGGCGCGCGCGATCACCACGCGTTGTTTCTGACCGCCCGAAAGATCGGTGGCCTTGTTCTCGGCCTTGTCCGCCATGTCCAATTGTTCGAGCGTTTCCATGCCGCGGCGTTTACGCTCACCGGCGGGGACACCCGCGATCTTCAGGGGGAGCGTGACATTTTCCAGCACGCTCTGATTAGGGGTCAGGAAGAATTGCTGGAACACGAAACCGAATGCGGAATTGCGCAGTTCGTTGAGTTCCTTGGCGTTGAGGTCCCCGGTGGGCTTGCCCTCCAGGGCCACGACCCCGTGCGTGGGGGCGTCCAGCAATGCCAACAGATGCATGAGGGTGGATTTACCCGAACCGGATTTCCCCACCACCGCCACGGACTCGCCCTTGCCGATTTCCAGGTTGATCCCCTTGAGGGCGTCGAACCTGGTTTCTCCTCTGCCGTAGATCTTGACCAAATTCTCCGTTTCGAGAACCGGAGCCGTCATATGAGGTGTCCCTTCCGAGGATTGCCTTGCGCAGAACCGTGTCGAGTCTCCCATACGACCCTATGGCACGTCCTCGTCCCATCGGCTGATCTTGGGCGGCGTGTGATGAATCCGTGACATCCCGGGGGTGTGGCGGTGGCTGCTAGATTCTGGGGTATGCGAGTCACTGTCTTGGATCACCCCCTGGTCGCCCACAAACTGAGCGTGCTGCGCGACAAGGACACCTCCTCCCCGGTGTTCCGGTTGCTGGTGGAGGAACTGGTCACCCTGTTGGCGTACGAGGCGACCCGGGACGTGCGCGTGGAACCGGTCACCGTTCAGACCCCGGTGGCCGAGACCCAGGGGATCGCGCTCGCGCACCCGCGGCCGCTCGTGGTGCCCATCCTGCGCGCCGGTCTGGGGATGCTCGAGGGCATGACCCGTTTGATCCCCACCGCGGAGGTCGGGTTCCTGGGGATGGCGCGCGACGACACCACGCTGGACATCATCACCTACGCCGAACGGCTGCCGGACGACCTCACGGGCCGTCAGGTCTACGTGCTGGATCCCATGCTCGCCACGGGCGGCACGCTGAGCGAGGCCATCAAATTCCTCTACCGCCGCGGTGCCGAACAGATCACGTGCGTGTGCCTCCTGGCCGCACCCGAGGGTCTCGAGCGTTTGCGGCGGGAACTGGACGACAACGAGGTCAACGTGGTCCTGGCCTCCGTGGACGAGCGCCTGGACGAGAACGCGTACATCGTCCCCGGTCTCGGGGACGCGGGCGACCGCCTGTACGGCGTCGTGGACTGAGGGCCCACCGGCCCGGTCCTTGCGGGGCGCCCTGAACGGGCAAATGATCCCCCATCTTGGCGAGAAAGCAACCTATTTCGCCACGGGATCGTATGAATCGAGGGCCAGTCTCACTATGTGAGAAAAAAACAGGTATATTACTTGCCAGTCCAGACGCGCGTCACAGAACATGAGGATAACGCCGTTTTCCAGGGAATTCACGGGAACGGGGGCATCACGAGGCAGGGGTTCGAATGTCAGGCGCACCGGGTTACGTCCACATCTCGCAGCGGCACCGACTGGGTGGAGCCCAGTCCACGGCCCGACCCCGCGGGGCGCATCGCATGGTGGGGACCGCTGAGGATTTCCGACACCTGCGTTCCGTCGCCGCCGAACACGGCGCCGATTCGCGCCTGGAACGTCAACCGGGCGCGGGGCAGCAGCCCACCGAGGCCCGCGGCTTCGTGATCTACGTGGGCGTGGACGAGCAGGCCGCCGCCGACCGCGGGATCAACCTCGTGCAGCTCGTGCAGGACGTCCGCCAGTTCATCAGCTCCGCGGTCCCGGAGTCCGATTCCTACGCCGCCGTGGCCCTCGCCCCGGTGCACGCGGAAGGCACGGACCTCGAGGTCGTGCGCAGCGCCCTGGGTGATCCCACGTTCTCGGACCCCGTGATCGAGCCCATCGCGCCGCTGCCCGCGGCCGGTGCCGGGAGCGCGATCGACCACCAGCGCGTGGGTGTGCTGATCGACCTGTCCCGCCGCGAGGTCTTCCTGGACGGCGACCTGCTGAACCTGACCCACCGCGAGTTCGAGCTGCTCAACTACCTCGTGGAGAACGGCACCCGCACCGTGGGCCGCACCGAGCTGCTCGACAACCTCTGGGACGACGCCGAGGAAGTCCCCTCCGAGCGCACGATCGACGTGCACGTGCGGCGGCTGCGCTCCAAGCTGGGGCGGTTGGCCAACACCGTGCGCACCGTGCGTGGCCAGGGGTACCGGTTCTACGACCACCCCGAGGTCGTCGTGTGGGCCGCGCCCGAATACTCCATCTGATCCTGCTCAGTCGCGAGGCCGCGCATACCCGCGAGCGCGCCGTCGCGCTGCTCCCGTGACCGGGCTGTGCCCCGCCGTGACACACTGGGGCCCATGGCACCCCACGACCTCAAGCACCTGGTGATCATGCGGCACGGGGAAGCGGACTTCCCGCGGGGCGTCCCGGACCACGACCGCCCCCTGGTGCCACGCGGTGCCCGTGAGGCCGCGGACGTGGGGCGGTGGCTGGCCGAACATGCCGCACCGGACATGATCCTGGTGTCCCCGGCGCTGCGCACCCGCCAGACCGTCACGTGGGTGTGCCACGAACTCGGGGAGAAGGCCCCCACGCCGCAGTTGTGGGACGGGCTCTACGACGCCACGGACGCGCAGATCATCGCGGCCGTGAACCACGCCCCGGAAACCGTGCGCACCCTCATGGTGGTCGCCCACATGCCCGAGGTGCTGGACACCGTCCTGCGCCTGGCCTCCCGTGACTCGGACCAGGACGCCATGATGGATGCCGCCACGGGCTTCCCGACCGGGGGCACCGCGGTGCTCGAGGTCCCCGGGGACTGGGCCGTGCTCGACGGCGCCGACGCCCGCCTCACGCGCTTCCACGCCCCGGGGGTCTAGTAGAACCCGCACGGTTCCACGCGCCGCGGGGATGCAGCTCATGCGGAGCCCCCTCGGGTGTGGAGTTCACCCCGGGCCGGTCCTCAGCTCCTGGACTCGCAGGCCACACCGTCCCCGTCGCCGTCCAGGCCGGGGCGGTACCCCGGTGTGCCGGCGTAGAGCGGGGCCATCCCCGCCGCGCGCGCCTCGGCGCAGCGTGAGAAGTAGACGTCCGCACCCGGAACGCCCGGGACCCCCGCACCGGGCGCCTCGGCCTCCGGGACGGCAGCGTCCGCAGGATCGGATACCGCGCCCGCACCGGGTGCGGCCGGAGCTGGTGCCACAGGAGCCGATGCCTCCGATGTCGAGGGCGCCTCGGCCGCGGGCGCTTGCGCAGCCGGCGCCTCGGTCACGGGGGCCACGGGTGAGTCCGCGGGATCCGGGATGGGACGTGCCTCCGGCAGCGGCTGCTCGGGGCACGTGTCGAGCACGCGCACCATGGCGTTCTTCTCGGCGTCGGTGACCCACAGCTCGTAGCGCTGCTTGACCGCGATCTGGGTGGCCACGTACTCGCAGCGCTCGCCGGTGCGCGGCGGCAGCCACGTGGCGGCGTCCGCGTCCGACTTGGTGTTGTTGCTCGGCCCGTCCACGGCGAGCAGGTTGAGGGGGTCGTTCGCGAGTTCGGTGCGCCGCGCGGCGTCGAGCTGCTGCGCGCCCTTCTGCCACGCGTCCGACAGCGCGACCACGTGATCGATCTGCACCTGTGAGCTCGTGGCCTGCCCGGCCACGAAGTCGATCGTCTCGCCGGTGTACGGGCTCTCGAGCGTCCCGGAGCTCACGTTGCACCCGTGCGTCCCCGGCTTGACGGCGATCCCCGTGAGGTCCCGGCGCAGGATGTCGTTGCGGGTGTCGCAGCCGTTGTGATCGGTGTCCGCCCAGCGCGGGCCGAACTGGTCCCTCGAGTAGTCGGTCTTGGGTGCGCGCCCCTTCACGGGCAGCTCCCCGAGCGCGGCCAGCGCGGTCCCGGCCGCCGCGTGCTCGGTGGGGTCCTGCGGGGACGACGACGCCGCGGGGGACGTCGCGTCTCCCGCGCCCCGGGTGGGGGAGGGGGACTGCGTGGCGGGCGGCGTCGTCGCCGGGGCCGCAGCACTCGTGGTCGCGGAGGCGGACGGGGAGGGTGTGGCCGAATCGGTGGGGGCCGCGCACCCCGTGAGGGCCAGCGCGAGGGCCGCGGCGCCCAGGGCGAGACGGCGAACGGGGGTCGTGAGAGGGGACACGGCGGTACCTCGATCCTGGAGCCGATCCTGATACCGAGGCGCGGCGGTGAATGAGAAGGACCCCGCATCCTGGGGGATGCGGGGTCCGACAAGAAGTGCGCCCGATAGGATTCGAACCTACAACCTTCTGATCCGTAGTCAGATGCTCTATCCGTTGAGCTACAGGCGCTCCTGAAGCAACGACCGAGGCCCTTGCAACGGGTAATAACTTACACCCGCCGGTGCCCGGCGACAAATCGCGCCGGAGTGGTGCCCGCGCGGTGCCGGGGCGGCTGGGCGGTGCGAGCCGTATGGTCGGGGCCGCGATGTGGTGTAACTCGCGTTCCGGAAGGGCCCCCCGCGATAGACTCCAGGCACACCCGCGCGCAACCCCCTGCGAGGTCGGCCCCCGGAACCGTTCCACAGTGACGTGGCAAGCATGAACGGACGGCGCACCTCGGCGGGAAGCGGCACGTACGACGGCCTCAACGAGGAGACATGTCAATGGCTGACAACGGCACAGCAACCACCGGGACCACCGCCCTGAACCGCGAGGTCCAGCAGTCCCTGGACAATCCCCCCACGGATTACCGGGAGCTCGTGGACTGGGTGCGTGGGATCGCCGAGCTGGCCCAGCCGGATCACATCCACTGGGCGGACGGCTCGGAAGCCGAATGGACCCGGCTCACCGACCTCATGGTGGAGGCGGGCACCCTGGTGCGGCTCTCGGACGAGAAGCTCCCCAATTCCTTCGCGGCGTTCTCGGACCCCGAGGACGTGGCCCGCGTGGAGGAGCGCACCTTCATCTGCACCAAGACCGAGAAGGGTGCCGGTCCCACCAACAACTGGGAAGACCCCACGGTCATGAAGGAGACGCTGACCAAGCGTTTCAACGGGGCCATGCGCGGTCGCACCATGTACGTGATCCCGTTCGTAATGGGTTCCCTGGACGCCCAGAAGCCCCAGTACGGCGTGGAGATCACGGATTCGCCCTACGTGGTGTGCTCCATGCGGATCATGGCCACGATCGGCACGCCCGTCCTCGAGAAGATGTCCCGTGACAAGGCGGAGTTCGTGGAGTGCGTCCACTCCCTGGGTGCCCCGCTGCAGCCCGGTGAGCAGGACGTGCCGTGGCCGTGCAACCCCGCCAAGTACATCGTGCAGTTCCCCGAGGACCGCGCCATCTGGTCCTTCGGTTCCGGTTACGGCGGCAACGCGCTGCTGGGCAAGAAGTGCTACGCGCTGCGCATCGCCTCGGCGATCGCCCACGACGAGGGCTGGCTGGCCGAGCACATGCTCATCCTCAAGATCACGGACCCGCAGGGCGAGTCCCACTACATCGCGGGAGCGTTCCCGTCCGCGTGCGGCAAGACCAACTTCGCGATGCTCGAGCCCACCATCGAGGGCTGGAAGGCCGAGATGGTCGGGGACGACATCGCCTGGATCCGCTTCGGCAAGGACCACACCCCGCGCGTGGTCAACCCCGAGGCCGGCCTGTTCGGCGTGGCACCCGGTACCGGGTGGTCCACCAACCCCAATGCCATGCGTGCGATCGAGCGCGGCAACACCATCTTCACTAACGTGGCGCTGACCGACGACGGCGGCGTGTGGTGGGAGGGCATGACCGACGACGTCCCCGAGCACCTCACGGACTGGAAGGGTAACGACTGGACCCCCGAGTCCGGCCGCCCCGCCGCGCACCCCAACTCCCGGTTCTGCACCCCCATCAAGCAGGTGGAGATCCTGGCCCCCGAGTACGACGACCCCGAGGGCGTGCCGCTGTCCGCGATCATCTTCGGTGGCCGCCGCAAGACCACCGTGCCCCTGGTCTCCGAGTCCTTCGGGTGGGAGCACGGTGTCTTCCAGGGCGCCACGCTGTCCTCCGAGACCACCGCGGCCGCCAAGGGCGCCGTGGGTGTGGTGCGCCGTGACCCCATGGCCATGCTCCCGTTCATCGGTTACAACGCCAATGACTACCTGGAGCACTGGCTGGACACCGGCGCCCGCGTGGGCGAGGAGAACATGCCGCGGATCTACTACGTCAACTGGTTCCGCCGCACCCCGGAGGGCGGTTTCGCGTGGCCCGGTTTCGGGGAGAACTCCCGCGTGGTCAAGTGGATCGTCGAACGCCTCAAGGGCACCGCGGAGGGGCACGAGACCCCCGTGGGTGTGGTCCCGGGCAAGGAGGACCTGGACCTGACCGGCCTGGACATCTCCGACGCCGATCTCGAGGCCGCGCTGCGCGTGGACAAGGACGAGTGGCTCAACGAACTGCCCGGGATCGACGAGTGGTTCGCGCGCCTCGGTGACGTGCCCGAGGTGATCCTCGAACAGCGCGCCGGGCTCGAGGACCGGTTGCGCAACAGCTGACGCCGGTCTCCCGATCCGCGTGGTCACGCGGTCGGAGCCATCCTGTATAATCACGCCGCGCGGCCACACCGGCCGCGCGGCGTCGTCGTCGGTGGGCTGAGGACGGGCCGATGACGAAGGGACAACTGTGCGGCTGACGGCTTTTTCGGACATCGCGCTGCGGGTGCTGCTGCTCATGGGAGGGCTGCCCCCGGACACCATGATGTCCACGCAGCGCATCGCGGACGGCGTGGGGGCGCCGTACAACCACGTGGCCAAGACGGTGGCCAAACTGCGCGGGATGTCCCTATTGTGCTCGCAACGCGGGCGCGCTGGTGGGGTCATGCTCACGGACGAGGGCCGGGAGGCCAGCGTGGGGCAGGTGTTGCGCATCCTGGAGGCGGACACCGCGATCGTGGAGTGCGAGGCGGACGAGGTCGCGTGCCCGCTCAACCACGGCTGCCGGCTGCGCCGGGCCCTGGCCGGGGCGCGAGAGGCCTTCTACCGGGAACTGGACGGCATCACCATCGCGGACCTCGTGAACCCCCGCCAGGTGGGCCCCATCGCGGTGCAACTGGGGCTGCGTCCCCCGAGCGTGCGAACCCCCGTCACCAGGGATGGAGCGTCGGTTCTTTAACGTGCATTTCAAATGCTAAATTGACTCTCGTCACACCGCGATGAGAGGAAATCATCATGCTGTCCCAGAAGTCCCGCCCGGTCATCGAGCAAACCATCGGCGTGATCGCCGAGCGGATCCCCGCGATCACCCCCGAGTTCTACAAGTCCATGTTCAACGCCCGCCCCGATCTGCTGGACGGCATGTTCAGCCGTTCCAACCAGAAGAACGGCACCCAGCCGCAGGCGCTTGCCGGTTCCATTGCGGCCTTCGCCTCGCACCTGCTCAACCACCCGGACTCCTACCCGGACGAGGTGCTCTCGCGCGTGGCCCACAAGCACGCGTCCCTGGGGCTGCTGCCCGAGGAGTACCCCACCGTCCACGAGCACCTGTTCGGGGCCATCGCCGCGGACCTGGGTGACGCCGCGACCCCCGAGGTCGTGGCCGCATGGGACGAGGTGTACTGGCTCATGGCGGATGCACTGATCAAGCTTGAGAAGGGCCTCTACGGTCAGCAGGCCAATGACGTCATGTTCGCGCCCTTCAAACTCGTGTCCAAGGAGGACATCGCCGAAGGCGTGGTGGCGTTCGAGTTCGAACCCGCGGACGACACCCCGCTGACCCGCTCCATCCCCGGTCAGTACGTGACCATCCAGGTCAAGGTCAAGGACGGGATCCGCCAGCCCCGCCAGTTCACACTGGTGCCGTCCCAGGAGGGCCACCGCCGCGTGGTGATCCGCAAGGATCCCCACGGCGAGGTCACGCCCATCCTGCACGAGGACATCAACGAGGGCGACGTCCTGGAGATCTCCAACCCCTACGGTGACGTGGTGTTGGACGAGGGCCACGGCTCGCTCGTGCTGGCCTCGGCCGGCATCGGCACCACGCCCATCGTCGCGTTCCTGGACCGCCTGGCCAAGGAGGGTTCGCAGCGCAAGGTCACCGTGCTGCACGCGGATCACTCCAAGGAACGCTGGCCCGGCCGCCAGATCATGGAGCGTCTCGTGGACAGCCTGCCCAACGCCACGATGATCACCTGGATGGAGACCCCCGGTGAGGGCGACCACGAGGGCTTCATGAACATCGCGGACGTGGACCTGGACGTGGACGAGGACACCAACGCGTTCATGTGCGGCCCCCTGCCCTTCATGAAGGCGCTGCGCTCACAGCTCATCGAGAAGGGTGTGCCGGGGCGCAACATCCAGTACGAGATCTTCGGTCCCGACCAGTGGATGCTCCACGACGAGGCGCGCGCCGCGAACGCCTGAGCCTCCCCGACATGACGACGACGCCGCGTGGCCACCCGGGCCGCGCGGCGTCGTCGTGTTCTCCGGGCCGTGCCGAGCCGCCCGAAACGGGCGGAGGGGAGGGCCGGGCGGGAGCCGCGGGCCGAGCCCGCGGCACCCAGGAACTCAGATCTGCCGGACGAGCTTCAGAACGGTGTCCCGCACGGACTCCATGGCGGCGGTGTCCGGGGCCTCCACGTTGAGCCGCAGGAACGGCTCGGTGTTGGACGGACGCAGGTTGAACCACCAGCCCTGCTCGGGGTGGGTGAACGTGGTGCCGTCCATGTCCTCGACCTGCACGGCGGGGTCCGTGGCTGCGAAGTGTGCCCGGACGCGGTCCACCGCGGCGGCCTTGTCCTCGATTTCGGAGTTGATCTCCCCGGAGGCCACGTAGGGGTCGTACGTGCGCATGAGATCGCTCAGCGGCGCGTCCTGTTCACCCAGCGCGGCCAGCACGTGCATCGCGGCGAGCATGCCCGTGTCCGCGTTGAAGAAGTCCTTGAAGTAGTAGTGCGCGGAGTGCTCACCGCCGAAGACGGCGCGCTCGGAGGCCATGACCGCCTTGATGAAGGAGTGGCCCACGCGCGTGCGCACGGCACGCCCGCCCGAGGCCTCGATCCGCTCGGGGACCGCCTTGGACGTGATGAGGTTGTGGATCACCACGGGCCGGTCCTCACCCGCGGCGCGGGCCCGGGTGATCTCGCGCTCGGCGACGATCGCGGCCACCGCGGACGGGGAGACGGGATCACCGTTCTGGTCCACCACGAAGCAGCGGTCGGCGTCGCCGTCGAACGCGAGCCCGATGTCCGCACCGTGCTCGCGCACGGCCCGCTGCAGGTCCTCGAGGTTGGCGGGCTCGAGTGGGTTGGCGGGGTGGTTGGGGAATGTGCCGTCCAGCTCGAAGTACAGCGGGACGATTTCGAGCGGCAGTGGGTCCAACAGTGCGTCCCCGAGCACCGCCGGAGTGGTCAGCCCGGCCATCCCGTTGCCCGCGTCCACCACGACCTTGAGGGGGCGGATCCCGGAGAGGTCCACCAGGCTGCGCAGGTAATGGGCGTAGTCACCCAGTACGTCCCGACGCGAGACCTGGCCGCGGTGCTCGGAGGCCGGGATCTCCCCGGCGTCCAGGTAGCGCTGCGCGACGTCGCGGATCTCGTACAGGCCGGTGTCCGAGGAGACGGGGACGGCTCCGGCGTTGGCCATCTTGATGCCGTTGTACTCGGCCGGGTTGTGGCTCGCGGTGAAGGTGACGCCGGCGCTGTCCAGGGTGCCGCACGCGAAGTACAGCTCGTCCGTGGAGATGCTGCCGATCACCGTGACGTCCGCACCGCGGCGAGTGGCGCCAGCCGCGAACGCCTCCACGAACTCGGGGGAAGAGGGGCGCATGTCGCCACCCACGACCACCCCGGAGCCGGCCAGGCCCAGGACGTCCACGAACGCGGCACCGGTGGCGCGCACGCTGTCCGCGGTGATGCTCTCGCCCACGATGCCGCGGACGTCGTACGCCTTGAATGATGAGGAAAGATCTGTGGTCACCGTCCCGATTCTACGTGAGCGGGATCGGTGAACCCCGGTAGTCCGGCGTTTTCCGGGGCGCTGTGGTTACATGTTCGACATGGCCGAGTTCTTGAGGATGACCAATCCGATCCAGCACTACGCGTGGGGATCGCGATCGGTCCTCGCCGGCATGCAGGGGCGCTCCGCACCCACCGAGGAACCCGAGGCCGAGCTGTGGATGGGTGCCCACGCGAGCGCTCCGTCCCGGGTGACCCTCGACGGGGTCCAGCGCGGCCTGGACGAAGTGGCCCCCGACCTGCCGTTCCTCCTGAAGATCCTCGCGATCGCGGCGCCGCTGTCCATCCAGGTGCACCCGTCCGAGGAACAGGCCCGTGAGGGGTTCGCGCGGGAGAACGCCGCGGGCGTCGCGCGGGACTCCGCGCACCGTAATTACAAGGACGAGCGCGCCAAACCGGAGACGGTCGTGGCGCTGTCACCCATGTGGTTGCTCGCGGGTCAGCAGGATCGGGCCGACCTGAAGCGTCTCTCCCGGGAACTAAACCTCCCGTGGCTCGCGGACGCCGCGGCGTCCGAGTGTCCCGTGCAGTACGCGCTCGAGCTCGCCGACGACGCCGCTGCCGCCGCCGTGCGCGCGTGCGTCACCGCTGTGGATACCACCCCGGCCACCTCGCCCCGCGGCGAGGACGCGGACGAACCCCGGTTGTCCGCGGAGGCCGATCCCGTGGAACGCGCGACGCACCTGATCCGGTTGTTGACCCACCACTACCCGGGTGACCGGGGTCTGCTCGTGGCCCTGTGCATGAACATGGTGCACCTGGCCCCCGGCCAGGCCCTGTTCACCCCGGACCGACAGGTGCACGCGTACCTCAGCGGCACCGCGGTGGAGATCATGGGGTGCTCGGACAACGTGCTGCGCGCGGGTCTGACCGCCAAGCACGTGGACGTCCCGGAACTGTTGCGGGTCATGGCCACTGCCCAGCAGCCCGTGAGCGTCCTGGAGCCGCGCGAGGCCGAGGACGGCGTGGTGCGGTACCCGCTGTGGGATCCCGCCCTCTCCCTGGCCGCGGTGCGCGTGAGCCCGCAGCGCCCCGTCACCCGGGAGCTCGCGGGGGTGTGCATGGTGCTCGTGACCGAGGGGGACGTGGAGGTCTCCGCGCGCTCCGCCGGTGACGCGGACGCGGAGGGTGTGCGGGCGACGTCGGGCGAGTCCTTGATCTGCCTGGACACCCCGAGCACGGTGACCCTGAGCGGGGACGGGCGCGTGTTCCTCGTGGAGGCGGTCACGCCCGCGCGCTGAGGGCCTCGGAGGGGTTGCGGGTCTCACCCTTTAGGTTGTCGCGTAATTTCCTGTTTAAGCGTTCAATAGATGGGCACCCTTTCTACGACCCTGACATTGGAGCGCGCATGGACCGGCGGATCGAACGCACCCGTGCGGCAGTGGTGGAAGCCGCCGTCGAACTGGTCGCGCGCCGGGGCTCCCAGGTGGGGATGACCGAGATCGCGCAGGCCGCGGGCGTCAGCCGTAAGGCCGTGTACGAGAACTTCGGCTCGCGGGACCAGGTGCTGCTCGGCGCCACGCAATCCTTGCTGGCTCGCGTGCCCTTGGACCCGAGCACCCTGCAGAACCGCGAGGCCAGCCCGCTGGACCTGGTCCTGCCCCCGCTCGTGGCGCACCTGGACGAGCACCAGGAGTTCTACCGGGCCGTGCTGTGCGGGCCCGGGCCCTCCCTGGCACGCGGGGCGGTCGCGGAACACGCCATGACGGGTCTGCGCAGCCTCCGGGAGGATCACGAGAGCGGGGAGGAGCGCGGCGTCGTCGAGATCCGGGACCGGTTCGTGGTCCACGGTCTACTGGGCGTGCTCGCGGACGCACTCGCCGAACAGCAGGACGCGGACCTGTTGACCCTTGCCCGGGTGCTCAACGCGAGCCTCGCCAACGGCGGCCCCGAGAACTGAGGTCCCGCAGGGTATGACGGGCCCGTGGGGCCGGGGCGTTCCGGCACCGCCGGGCGCGGCGGACCCCCGTATCGAGCGGCGGCAGAGCTACCGGGTGGGCCCCGGGGGTTCGGAATAATCCGCCGCTGCCGCATGCTGTACTGGATGTCGGGGGCACGCGCTGTCCCCGCGACACCCGTTCCGACAGGAAGGACCCGCAATGTCCGAGATCACGATCATCGGTGGCCACGGCAAGGTGGCGCTGCAGCTGAGCCGATTGCTGTCCACGCAGGGGGACACCGTCAACGCGGTGATCCGCAAGCGGGAGCAGAGCCAGGACGTGGAGAACACCGGGGCCACCCCGGTCGTCGCGGACGTCCAGGAGCTGGACGTCCAGGCCATGACAGAGCTGTTCTCCGGCCAGGACGCCGTCGTGTGGTCCGCGGGCGCGGGCGGGGGCGACCCCGAGCGCACGTACGCCGTGGACCGGGACGCCGCGATCCGTTCCATGGATGCCGCACAGGCCGCCGGCGTCACGCACTACGTCATGGTGTCCTACATGGGCGCCGGCCAGGACCACGGGGTCCCCGAGGACAACGACTTCTACCCCTACGCGCAGTCCAAGGCGGATGCGGACGACCACTTGCGCGCGAGCTCCCTCGAGTGGACCATCCTGGGCCCCGGGGCGCTCACCGACGACGACCCCTCGGGGGAGATCACGCTGGGCCGCGCCGGCAGCGACGACGAGAAGAAGACGGCACGCGGCAACGTGGCCCTCGTGGCCGCCCGGGTGCTCGCCGATCCGCGGGGTACCGCCAGGAAGTTCATCGAGTTCTCCGACGGTGACACCCCGATCGCACAGGCGCTCGAGAACCTGGGCTGATCTGCAGCCTTTGTCAGTCGTGATCGCCCGGTCCGTGGCGGGCCCCACCGGGGTCCGCGTGGGCCGGGCGATTTCTCCCGCCCGGTCGCGGCAGATCGGGCCCCGCAAATCAGACCCTGATGGTTCGGGCTCCTGCAGCTCGGCCCGACAGCCGGCCCCGGCGCCCGGTCGTGATAGCCGCTCCGGACCTGCGGGCCCTGTCTGCCGGGTCGCTCCGACCGGGGTCTTCTAGGCTGGGGGCATGGAGATGCCGTCGATTCATCCCGCCGCGTCAGCCGGCCGCAATCAGGACAAGCTGGACCTGAACGGGACCCTCGCCCTCACCGCCGTGGTGCACGGGACCGTGCAGGGCGTGGGGTTCCGCTACTGGTGCTGGCGCCAGGCCGAGAAATTGGGACTCGTGGGAAGTGCCACCAACAACCCGGACGGCACCGTGACCGTTGTGGCCGAGGGTCCGCGCTGGGCCGTGGGTGAGCTGCTGCAGGCGCTCATCTCCCGGGACACCCCCGGTGCGGTGATCACCGTGGACGAGCACTTCGGCCCGCCCACGGGGGCGTTCACCGACTTCAGCACGCACTGACCCGCGGGCGGAGTTCACCTGCCGTTGATCTGCGTTTCGTGGCGCGGCACGCGGACCTCGTGAATATGTCCTTCGTGCGCAGCGCGGACGATGTCGCGGATCTGTTGGAACAGCTGTCCGAGCTCGATGCCACGTCCAAGGACGTGACACTGAAGATCGAGACGGTGGGCGGTTTCGAGCAGCTGCCCATGATGTTGCTCGCGGCCATGCGGTGGCAGGACTCCGGTGTGAGCCGCGCGTGGGACGGGGCCGGGGCGGCGTCGTCGGCCGCGCGCACGATACACCGGGGGGCCGGGCACGCCGAAAGCCCTGCGCGCTGTGGAATAGTGGTGCTGATGTCTTCGGCGGTACCCGCCGAACACCCCCAACCCGTTTCGAGGAGTGGTCGTTGATGGACTTGAACCCCCTGAACAAGGCGTTCGACGAGAACGGCAAACCCAAGCCCGGTGTCAACAAGTTCCTGGACCACGTGCTGCGCATCCAGCAGCCGTGGGTGGTCAAGGCGCTCAAGCGGGAACGTGCGCAGCACCCCAAGGAGACGCCCGCCCAGATCGCCAAGCGCGCCGAGAAGCTCTACCTGCGCTCCGTGACCGTGGGCGGCGGCGCCGTGGGTGCCACCGCGGCGGTCCCCGGGATCGGCACCATCGCGTCCCTCGGGCTGTCCTCCGCCGCCGTGGCGGGTTACCTGGAGGCCACGGCCCTGTACGCGCAGGCCATGGCCGAACTGCACGGGGTGGAGCCCAAGGACGAGCAGCAGAACCGGACCATGATCATGGCGCTCATGCTCGGCGAGGACGGCAGCGCGCTCATGGGCCAGTTGCTGTCCAGCTCGTCCGCGAGCAAGAGCCTCACGAGCAAGTGGGGCCTGATGCTCGGCAAGTCCCCGGACAGCTCCAAGCGCTTCGACGTGGGCCGCTCGATCCGCAACATGTTCGTCAAGCGGTTCCTGGCCCGCCAGTCCGGCGCGGTGCTGGGCCGTGCGCTGCCGTTCGGGCTGGGTGCCGTGGTGGGTGGCGGCGCCAACCTCGCCATGGCCCGCCAGGTCATCAAGGCCTCGCGCGAGGCCTTCGGGGAGTTCCCGGACGAGTTCCCGCCCAACCTGGCCCTGGGTGAGCGCGCGGAGAAGTTCGAGGACGGTTCCTCCGACGGTGATCGGAAGGAACTGGAGCCCGACACGAAGGGCCGGAAGAAGCGCAAGTAGGGCGCACGACCCCGGGCGGGGACCGCTCCGGGCCCCGTGAGACCCCCGAATACATCCGTGTCCCGGAACAGCACGTGATCACGCATGGAGCGTGCTGTTCCGGGACACAGCTGTTTGGTGCTGCATCCGCCCTGCCCGGAGCCGCTCCGGGGGCGGGACCGGGCGGCGTCGGGCCGGGACCGGGTGGCCCGGTGATGCCCGGGTGGGGACCGGCGGCTCAGTCCAGGTAACGGTCCACGAGCTGTTCGGCCAGGCCCGTGTACTGCCCGGGGCCCAGGTCGCTCAAGCGCCGGGCGGTGTCCTCGGAGAGGCCGAGGCCCGCGATGAACTCGCGCATCCGCTCGGCGTCCACGCGGTGGCCGCGGGTGAGTTCCTTGAGCCGCTCGTAGGGGTTGTCCATGCCCTCGCGGCCCGCAATGGCCTCCGCCCGCATGGCGGTCTGCACGGCCTCACCCAGGACCTCCCAGTTCTGGTCCAGGTCCTCGGCCAGGACCTCCTGCGCCACGTCCAGGCGGTCGAGGCCCTTGAGCACGTTGGACACCGCCAGCAACGAGTGACCGAACGCCACCCCGATGTTGCGCTGGGACGAGGAGTCCGTGAGGTCCCGCTGCCACCGCGAGGTCACGAGGGTCGCGGCGAGCGTGTCCAACAGAGAGCAGGAGATCTCCGCGTTGGCCTCCGCGTTCTCGAAGCGGATGGGGTTGACCTTGTGCGGCATGGTCGAGGAGCCCGTGGCACCTTCCACCGGGATCTGGTGGAAGTACCCGATCGAGATGTAGGACCACACGTCCGTGCACAGGTTGTGCAGGATCCGGTTGAACCGGGCCATGTCCGCGTAGAGCTCGGCCTGCCAGTCGTGGGACTCGATCTGGGTGGTCAGCGGGTTCCACGTGAGCCCCAGGTGGCTCACGAAGGACCGGGAGATCTCGGGCCAGTCCGTGTCCGGGGCCGCGGCGGTGTGCGCCGCGAACGTCCCGGTGGCGCCGTTGAGCTTGCCCAGGAACTCGGTGTCCGCCACGCGCTGCACCTGGCGGCCCAGGCGGTGCGCGAACACCGCGAGTTCCTTGCCCAGGGTCGTGGGCGTGGCCGGCTGGCCGTGGGTGTGGGACAGCATGGGAGTGGCCTTCGCGTCCCGCGCCATCGTGGCCACCGCCGCGACCAGTTCGCGCGCCGCGGGCAACCACACGTGGTTGATCGCATCGCGGATGCCGAGCGCGTAGGAGAGGTTGTTGATGTCCTCGGACGTGCACGCGAAGTGCACGAGCGGCGTCAGGTGCTCGAGGCCGAGCTCCGGCAGCCTGCGCCCGATGTAGTACTCCACCGCCTTGACGTCGTGCACCGTGACGGCCTCGATCTCGGCCAGTTCCGCGACCGACGCGGCGTCGAAGTCCGCGACGATCGCGCGCAGACCGCTCTTCTGCTCGTCCGAGAGGGGTTCCAGACCCGTGAGCGCTCGCTGCTCGCACAGGTGGATGAACCACTCGACCTCCACGTGCACCCGTTCGCGGTTCAGCGCCGCTTCCGAGAGGTAGTCCACCAGCACGGCGGTCTGGGGGCGGTAACGGCCGTCCAGCGGTCCCAGCGCGATGGCGGGTGACTGCTGGCTCAGGGCCACACGTCCGGAGGGGAGGGTCTGCGCGGTGTTCGACATGGCCCTCATTCTTTCACGCGCCGGGGCGCCCCTCGCCGCGGTGAACGCCCTGCACCGCGGCCCTCGGGACGGCCGCGCGGAGCCTGGACTCACATGCTTCCGGGGCCGCCCGAGCGCAGGGTCGCCGCTCCCTAGCCTGGTCCCGTGGCGCCCGCGTGGTGGGGCGCGGGAAGGAACCGGTCATGATACAACTCGCGAGCCCGGTGTTCCCGGGAACGTCCCCGTCGGCGGTCTCGGCGCTGGTCCACGAACGGCTCTGCGTCGTGGCACGTCATTACGACGACGCCGCGGAGCACCTCGCGGGGCTCGCCTCCCGGATCGCGTCCCTCGCGGAAACCCACGGCGCCTGGGAGGGCCCGGGCGCCAGATCCTTCCGGGCCCGTGCCGATCGCCACGAACAGGAACTGCGCGGCGCGTCGCAGCGCTGCCGCGAAACCGCTCAACTCGTGCGAACGGGGGCGGCCGCGCTCGCGGAACGGGTCGCGGCGGTGGAGAGCATCGCCCAGGTGGGGGCTCCCATGGCCGCGGCACTGAGCACGGTGCTGGGCGTGGGACTCGCGATGGGTCACGCTGCGAGCGCGTCGTGGGGTGGGACGCCGTGACCGCGGCGACGCGGACGGTGCGAGGCCCGAGCACCGGACCCTCGGAGGACGCAGCTGTGCCGGCCGCGGGTGAGGAACAGGCCGGGAGGTCGGCCGTGCCGGTCTCGGGAGGTGGCCCCGCCGCCGTGCCGGTTGCGGAAGATGTGGGCGCCTCGTCCCCGCGGGACACCGCCGTGAGCATGGAACACGGCGTGACCGAGGTCCATGGGCGGGCCGAGGACCTCCAGAGCGAACTGTTCACCCCGGGTTCCGGGGAGCGTCCCGCGCCGGACGGCTACGCAGACCCGGAACGGGTCATAGCCGCCGCGGAAGGCGCGAGAACCAGCATGGAGGTCTCGGGTGGTGTCCCGGGCGGCGGCGCGTTCAGCGTGAACACGGACGTCATCTCGGGGATCGAGGGCTCGCTCGCCGGGGTGGCCGAGACCGTGGGCGGCGCCCTCGCCGGGCTCGTCCCGGTCACCGCCGAACTGCACCTGTGGTCCCTCACGGGTCAACCGTCCCTGGCGGGTGCGGGGGCGCTCGCCGATCTCGTGAGCCGCGATCTGCTCGGGCAGATGGCCGGGCTGGAGGCCTCTGCCGCACGACTGGTTCTCGCGCGACAGAACTACGAGACCGTGGAGAGGGCATTGACGTCCCTACTGGCGGGGCCGGTGTGGGACTTGCCCCTGTACGGTGTGACCCGCCCTCTGGCCCGGGATTGCGGTCGGACCCTGGAGGACCTGGACGTCGCACTGGCTCGCGCGGGGATCGACTCACCGCACGAGTTCCTCGAGCGGGTCCAACCGTGGCAGTACGGGCTCATCATCCGGGGAGGTGGGCCGCGCGGGACCGACGCCCTCATTCGCGGTCCCGGCCTGGACGATCTCATGGAGGGGCTGCTTCGGTACCCCGTCGTGCCCGGCGGGGAAGCCTCCGGGGCCCACACCGCCCCGGGAGCCGGTGCGGGCACCTCGGGAGCCGGTGCGGACGTACCAGGGCCCGGCGCCGTCGTGGCGGAGCCGGACGGGAGAACCGGCGGTGCGGCGTCGTCGGCGCCGAGGCCCTTGACGCTGGGCCAGCACGCGCGAGCGCTGGCCGTGGGGCTGCTCACCGCGTACGGCAGGTCCGAGAAGACCACCGGAGGTGCGGGCGACCCGTTGCGGGATGCCGCGGGGGAGGACCCCGGGGTGCTCGAGGCCATGCTCGCACCCGCCGCGGCAGCCGTGCTGCCGGCTTCCCTGGCGGGCATCGCGTGGTGCACGCCGTATCGCAACGGGCGCCGGTTGACCCCGGCAGAGGCCTTCGACCGCGGTGTGCCGGCTGCCCTGCGACCGGCGCTCGGGCCGCGCGCGTTACGCGAGGCGCGCCGGGAGGTGTTCACCGGGGTGACCCCCGCCAATGCCGCCCGCCACCACATGACGGGCATGCCCGAGCGGCCGCTTCCGGCCGGGGTGCGGCACGCGGGGGCCGTGCCCACCACGATCGCGGGGACCGCCGCGGCGCTCAAGGACGCCAAGAACATCGTCTCGGGCGCGGGCCCGGACGGGGCGCAGGTCGAGAACAGCACGGTCATGGTGCAGAAGGCCACGGACGGGAACGGGAGGACGGCGTACTCCGTGGTGCTGACCGGGACCGAGAAGTGGGAGGACAGTCCCGGCGTGCATGATCTGAAGGGGATCGGGCAGGGCATCACGGCGCAACCGGACGCCGCCCTCACCGAGCTGCCCCAGGCGCAGCGCATGGCCGTGCAGGCCCTGCAGGACGCGGGCATCCGCCCCGGGGACACCGTGGTGCTCACGGGCCACAGTCTGGGCGGGATCGACGCCGCGGGGCTGGCCGCGAACCGCGCGTTCCGTGAGCGCTACGACGTCGCCGCGGTCACCACATTCGGTTCGCCCGTGGGGGACTTCGAGATCCCCGAGGGCACGTCCGTGATGGCCGTGGAACACGTGGACGACGTCGTGCCCACCCTGGACGGCGTGCCCAACCCGGATGCCGGCCACCGATCCACGGTGCGCGTGAACACCCCCTACCAGGATGCGCTGACCCTGAAGCAGGGGGTCGCGGGGGTCGGGGCGCATGAGATGTACGTGTACACGGTGGGCGCCCAGGGGATCACCGATTCGCGCCACCCGGCCGTGGTGGCTCATGAGCGGCGGCTCGCGGACGCGGTGCCCCATGGGCCCGGGACGCGCACCGAAACGTACGTCTACCAGGGACGGGAGGAACACTGACGCACCGACGAAGTGGGGCGGTCCCTGGCGTTAGCATGGCAGCTATGGAAACTTCCACGCCCGCTTTCGGATCGCAGGGGTCACCGCAGCGGACCACGCGCGTTACGCCGCGGGCGGCGCTCGGCAAGCTCCCCGCGTACGCCGCGGGCAAGTCGGCCGCCGAGATCCCCGGTCTCGTGGCCTACAAGTTGGCATCCAACGAGAACCCCTTCGGTCCCGTTCCGGCTGTCCGGGACGCGCTCGCGTCCTTCGACGCCTACAACCGCTATCCGGATCCCGCCGCGAGCGCCCTGCGTGAGGCCCTGGCGCAGTACCTGGACGTCCCCGCGCAGGACGTCGTGGCCGGTGCGGGCAGCCTGGGCGCACTCAACCAACTGCTCGCGGCCTTCGCCGGTTCCGGGGAGGACGGTCGCCCGGACGAGGTGATCCACGCGTGGCGCTCGTTCGAGGCGTATCCGATCTCGGTGGGTCTGGCCGGCGCGCTCGGCGTGCAGGTGCCCAACCTCCCGGACGGCTCGCACGATCTCGACGCGATGGCCCGCGCCGTCACCGACCGCACGCGGGTCATCCTGCTGTGCACCCCCAACAACCCCACGGGCCCCAGCCTGCGCGACGACGCCGTGCGCGAGTTCCTGAAGCGGGTCCCGTCCCACGTGGTGGTCGTCGTGGACGAGGCGTACTGGGAGTTCCAGCGCGCCGAGGGCCTGGCCGACGGAATCGAGCTCTACCGTGATCACCCCAATGTGGTCTCCCTGCGCACGTTCTCCAAGGCCCACGGTCTGGCCGGGCTGCGGGTGGGTTACACCGTGGCCCAGCAGGAGGTCACGCAGTACCTGCGCCAGAGCGCGCCGGCGTTCAGCGTCACGGAGGTGGCCCAGCTCGCCGCGATCGCGTCTCTCACGCACATCGACCAGGTCGAGGAACGGGTCCAGCGGGTCGTGAACGAACGGGAGCGCGTGCTGCGCGGGCTCGACGACCTGGGCTGGCAGTGCCCGCCCACCCAGGCGAACTTCGTGTGGCTGCCGCTCGGGGAGCACAGCGAGGCGTTCTCCCAGCTGTGCGATCAGCACGCCCTGTCCGTGCGGCGTTTCGGTGCGGAAGGGGTGCGCGTGAGTTTCGGGGAGCCCGAGGCGAACACCCGGTTCCTGGAACTGTGCGCCGCGTTCCCGCACCCCAGCACCATGCCCCTGCCCGGGCAGCCCTGAGACCGTTACGAGTACCGAGACCCCCGCGCACGCCCGGATCGCCGTGACGGCGGCGAGACGGCAGGCGAGGACAGCGGAAGGACCGACACCACCCATGGCATCACGCACCCACGCAGGCGCCGTGCCCAGCACGCTCCCGCGGCACCAGATCCTGGACGAACAGGGGGCGATCGCGGACGACCCCCTGTTGTCCCCGTACGTCGCGGACGTCACGGTCGAACAGTTGCAGCACCTCTACCGTTCCATGACCGCGGCGCGGCGCGTGGACGAGGAGGGGACCTCGCTGCAGCGCCAGGGCCAGCTCGTGCTGTGGGTGCCCCTGCGGGGTCAGGAGGCCGCCCAGGTCGGATCCGTGTGGCCCACGCTGCCCACCGACCGGATCTTCCCGTCCTACCGCGAACACGCCGTGGCCTTCGAGCGCGGTTTGGCGCCGTCCGATCTGATGCGGTTGTTCCGCGGGATCACGGCCGGGGGTTGGGACCCGGAGGAACACAACCTGAACCTCTACACCATGGTGCTCGCCTCCCAGGTCCCGCACGCGGTGGGTTACGCCATGGGAACCGCCCTGGACCGCAAGGCCGCCCAGGATGCGGGCACCCCGCCGGAGACGGACCCGGAGGCCGTGATCGCGTACTTCGGGGACGGCGCGAGCACCGAGGGCGAGATCCACGAGTCCATGGTCTTCGCGGCGTCCTACGACGCCCCCGTGCTGTTCTTCATCCAGAACAACCAGTGGGCCATCTCCGTCCCGTTCGCGACCCAGTCCCGTGTGCCCCTGGCCACGCGCGCGGCCGGTTACGGCTTCGAGGGGTTGCGCGTGGACGGCAACGACATCCTGGGCGTCGTCGCCGCCACGCGGTACGCGCTCGAGAAGATCCGCGCGGGGGAGGGGCCCGTGCTGATCGAGGCGGAGACCTACCGCATGGGGGCCCACACCACGGCGGACGATCCCACCAAGTACCGCGAACGGGACGAGGAAGAACAGTGGGGTCACCTGGATCCCGTGGACCGGCTGCGGGCCCACTTGCGGGACGCCCACGGGGTCGAGGACGAGTTCTTCGAGACCGTGGCGCGCGAGAACGACGAGATCGCGCAGCGCATGCGCGCGGACGTCCTGGCCATGACCCCGCCCCGGTTCGAGGACTCCTTCGCCAAGGCGTACGCCGAGCAGCATTCACTGGTGGACGCCGAACGCGCCGAGTACCTGGACTACCAGGTGGGCTTCGCACCCCAGGACGAGATGGACACCCACGACACCCGAGGAGCCGGCGCGTGACACAGTTGACCGTGGCCAAGGCCATCAATGCCGGGCTCGCACGGGCCATGGAGGAAAACCCCAAGGTCATGCTCATGGGGGAGGACATCGGCTCCCTGGGCGGCGTGTACCGCGTGACCGAGGGACTCAAGTCCAGGTTCGGTGCGCACCGAGTCCTGGACACACCCCTCGGTGAAGCGGGGATCGTGGGCACCGCGGTGGGTCTCGCCGAGCGCGGCTACCGGCCCGTGTGCGAGATCCAGTTCGATGGGTTCACTTTCCCGGCGTTCAACCAGATCACGACCCAGCTGGCCAAGATCCACGCCCGCTCGGACGGGCAGCTCACGGTTCCCGTGACGATCCGCATCCCGTACGGAGGTGTGATCGGCTCCGTGGAACACCACTCGGAATCCCCGGAGGCGCTGTTCGCCCACACGGCGGGACTGCGCCTGCTCGCGCCGTCGAACGCGCAGGACGCCTACTGGATGTCGCAACAGGCCATCGCGTGCGACGACCCCGTCATCATCTTCGAACCCAAGCGCCGGTACTGGCTCAAGGGCGAGGTGGACGAGAAGACTTCCCCGGGGGACCCGTTCAAGGCCTCCGTGATCCGCGAGGGTGAGGAAGCCACGATCGTGGCGTGGGGACCGCTCGTGCCCGTGGCGCTCGCCGCCGCCGAGGCCGCCCGGGAGGACGGGCGCAACGTGGAGGTCATCGACCTGCGCAGCCTGTCACCCATCGACTTCGACACCGTCACGGCGTCCGTGCGCAAGACAGGTCGCCTGGTGATCGCCCACGAGGCCCCCACGTTCGGTGGTCTGGGCGGGGAGATCGCCGCGCGCGTCACCGAGCGTGCGTTCTACTCGCTCGAGGCTCCCGTGCTGCGCGTGGGCGCCTACCATCTGCCCTATCCTCCCGCCGCCGTGGAGGAGAACTACGTCCCGGATCTGGACCGGGTGCTCGAAGCACTCGACCGTTCCTTCGCCTACTAGAGCATCCACCCCATCGTGATCCGGCGCGAACACGGTGGCCCGGAGGGAGAAGTCATGTCCCAGGTATTCACACTGCCCGACGTGGGTGAGGGTCTGACCGAGGCCGACATCCTGGCCTGGAAGGTGTCCGAGGGGGACACCGTGTCCGTCAACCAGGTGCTCGTGGAGATCGAGACCGCCAAGTCCGTGGTGGAACTGCCCTCCCCGTTCGAGGGCACGGTCCAGGAGATCCTGGTCGGCGAGGGGGACACCGTGGAGGTGGGCACCCCCATCATCTCGGTGAGCTCCGCGGACGACGCTCCCGCCGGCGCCACGGACCCGGGCTACACGGGTTCCGCCCCGGAGGACGGTCTCGCCGACGCTCCCGTGCCGGACACCGCGGCGTCGTCCGGTGAGGAGGCGACGTCGGGTTCGGGGCGCAGCATGGACTCGGCCCAGGGCAAGGCGCTCGTGGGTTCGGGCCCCAAGGCGGACCCGGTGCGCAGGCGGCGTCGTACCCGCGTGGGCATGCGCACGGACGCCGAGGCCCCCCAGGGACTCAGCGCGTCGACCTCCCGCGCCGACGACGCCGCGGGGCCGGGCGACGAGCGTAAGCACGGGTGGGCGGACCGGTTGTCCAAGACGGGCCTGGGAAGCGCGGCCGCGGATCTCGCCGAGAAGGCCGGGAAGATCCGGGACCGCGGGGAGTCGTGGTTGAAGTCCCGGGACGAGCCCGCCCAGCAGTGGCCCGCCTCGGCGTCGATCCCGCGCCGGCCGAACCTGGCCAAGCCCCCGGTGCGTAAAGCGGCCAAGGAGATGGGCATCGACCTCGCGGACGTCCAGGCCACCGGCGACGGCGGCCAGGTCACCAAGCGCGATCTGCTCGCCTACGCGGCGCACCTGCGCGAGGTGGAGGACGGACCGGACACGTTCTGGACCCACACCGGTCAACCGACCAATGCGCGCGAGGAACGCATCCGCGTCAAGGGCGTGCGCAAGGCGACCGCCCAGAACATGGTCAAGTCCGCGTTCAGCGCGCCCCACGTGTCGATCTTCGTGGACGTGGACGCCTCCCGGACCATGGAGTTCGTCAAGCGGCTCAAGCAGTCCCCGCACTTCGAGGGTGTGAAGGTCACGCCGCTGTTGATCCTGGCCAAGGCCGTGATCTGGGCGGCCGCCCGCAACCCGCAGGTCAATGCCACGTGGACCGACACCGAGATCATCATCAAGCGCTACATGAACCTGGGCATCGCCGCGGCCACGCCCCGGGGTCTGCTGGTGCCCAACATCAAGGACGCGCAGGACCTCAGCCTCCGGGAACTGGCCATCGCGCTGCACGAGTTGACGCAGACCGCGCGTGCCGGGCGCACCCAGCCCGGGGACATGCAGGGCGGGACGCTGTCCATCACGAACATCGGTGCACTGGGTATCGATACGGGAACCCCGATCATCAACCCCGGTGAAGCGGCCATCGTGGCCTTCGGGACCATCAAGCAGAAGCCGTGGGTCGTGGACGGGGACGTCATCCCCCGCTGGATCACGACTCTGGCGGGTTCGTTCGACCACCGCGTGGTGGACGGTGACCTCTCCGCACGGTTCATGGCGGACGTGGCCCGGATCCTCGAGGAGCCCGCGCTGCTGCTGGACTGACGGCTAGCTCGACGGCGCGGCATGCTCGCCGGGACGTCCGCGGGCGCGCCGGTCTGCGCAGGTGACGGGTGCACCCGCGCTCGGGCCGGGGCGACGTCGCGGGCCCCGCGCCGCAAGCGCGGCACCCGTTCAGCCGTGGTCGCCCGGGTCCGCCCGGAAGCACCCGGCCAGGTGACCCGGCGCCCGACCGATGCGCTGCAACCACCGGTGGGCGGTGACCGGGCCCACCAGGACGATGCCGTGGGAGCGCAGCACCTGGGACAGCTTGCGGGACTCCGCGGTGCTGTCCGCAAGCGCGAGCGCGTCGACCGGCGCGGCCTCCGAGGCGTCGTCCGGGAGGGGCACCCCGGCCTCCTCCAGGATGCCGAGCCACCGTGGCACGTCCCAGTCCTGGCACACCTCCGCGTTGTGGATCACGGCCTCGATCTTGGCGCGGTTGCGGATGAGCTCGGGGTTGACGAGGAGGTCGTCCACGTCGTCCTCGTCGAACAGGGACACCCGGGCCGGTTCGAGGTCCGCCATGTGGAGGTACCACGCACCGTGGCGCGCCGACTGCGACCACCGGGCCAGGCCGGAGTCCACGAGTTCCAGGGTGAGCGTGGCGAAGTACTCGTCCGCGCTCGAGGGGGTCGTTCCCCAGTCGTGGTCGTGATCCGCGAGCGCGCCGGGGGTGCTCACGGCCCACGGGCAGCGGTGCAAGCCGTCCCCGCAGTGCACCACCCGGAAGGCGGCGTGGGGCGTGGAGACTGAGGTGTCCTGGGCGTCTGCGGAGGTGGTCTCCGGTGATGTCGTCATGGCAGCACGCTAGGACCGGCGGTGTCCAATGATCTGGGCGCGCCGACACCCGGGGATCACCGGCGGGCGAACCCGCCCGAAGCCCGCGCTGTGCAGGGCGATTGCCGCGGGGCTCTCACTCACCCAACGTGTTCTTGTGCACCGCACCGTTCTTCATGATCAGCGCGAGGGACTTCCCGGGGTCGGCCAGTATCGACAGGTTCTCGAGCGGGTTGCCGTCCACCACCAGCAGGTCGGCCCACGCGCCAGCGCGGATCACGCCCAGGGGCGCCTCACTGTACGGGCTGCGCTTGCCGCTCAGCCCCAACAGTTCGGCGTTGCCGGAGGTCACGATCTTCAGGGTGCCGACGGCGCCGAAAACCTTTTCGAAGCGCGTCATCAGCACCGACTGGATACCCAGCTTCCCGGGCTGGAAGAGCATGTCCGTCCCGAAGGCCACGCGCACCCCGCGGTCCTTGGCCCACTGCGCCACACGGTCCCAGTGGGACGTGGGTTCGGCCTTCTTGATCTGCTCCTCCGTGAGGGGGTTGTCCCCCTTCTGGAAGGGTTGCAGGGACAACCACGCATTGTTGCGGGCCATCTCGTCCAGGGTCTCCTCGTCCACCAGGTGGCCGTGTTCGATGGACTTCACACCGGCCCGGATGGCCCGCTTGATGCCCTCCGCGGTGTAGACGTGGGCGCACACGTACGTGCCCCAGTCCGCTGCGGTCTGCACGGCCGCGCTGATCTCCTCGGACGCGTACTGCAGGGTGTCCAGGGGGTCGGTGTCCGAGATGACGCCGCCGCCCAGGGCCAGCTTGATCTGGCTCGCACCGCGCTTGAGCTGGGCGCGCACCGCGGCCTGCACCTCCGCGGGACCGTTGGCCACGGCGAACACGCCGATCTCGTCGAAACGGGAGGGCCGTCCACCGAGCGTTACCGGGGCGGCGTACGCGGGGCTGAAATCACCGTGTCCCGCCGTCTGGGAGATCAGTGCACCGCTGGGGAAGACCCTCGGCCCCGGGACGGACCCCGCGTCGATGGCCTTCTTCACCCCGAACGTGGGTCCCCCGACATCACGCACGGTGGTGAAACCGCGCAGGAGCGTGGACTCGGCCTCCGCGACGGCGTTGGCGTACATCAGTCCCGTGTCCGCCTCCAGCATGGCGTCCATCGTGTTGGGGGCGAAGATCATGTGCCAGTGCGCATCGGACATGCCGGGCATGAGGACGCGGCCGTCGGCGTCGATCCGGCGTGCGCCGTCGGGTGCGGTGAGGGGCTTTTCGGAGACCTCCGAGATCTTCGACCCGGTGACCAGGACGTCCGCGCGGCGCAGCTCGTCGCTCGTCCCGTCGAACACCTGGGCATCGCTGATCAGAACGGGTTGCTGGTCGGTCACGGGTCCTCCTCAGGGCCGGAAGCGGTCTGGGCGGCACGCCGCCCCTCCCTGTGAACCTACTCCGCGGGACGCGCGAGCGGGAAGTTGCGACCCGGACCCGCGCGAGCCCGACCCTAGAAGACGGAGACCGCCCCCGTGCCGTCCGCGATCTCCACGGCCACGGGATCGGCGTCCGGGTCCTGGGAGTCGTGGACGATGAACACCGCGGTGGGGTCACCCGGGGGTAGGGCCCGCACGGTCACCGCCCCGGACTCGGCGGCCGCGAGGATCGCCGCGAGCTGCTGCGCGGTGGCTTCCATGACCTCGGGCGAGGGCACACTGCCGCGCTCGTCCAGGATGTCCACGGAGATCCCTCGGGCACGGGCCGCGCGGGTGAGTTCCAGGACGTAGGGGGTCGCGATGGAGCGGCCGCGGATGCTGTCCCGCAACTGTGCCTCGGTGAGGCGGAACTGCTGGACGTCGTAGTCGGTGACCTCGGAGGAGTCCTTGGCGATCTGTTCGAGCAACCCGCCGGCCAGGCGCCGGACCTCGTCCACGCGCCGGTTGGACGCGTAGCGCATCCCCTTCTCGGCCTCGTCGTGACTGCGCGCGGTGGCCAGCAGACGTTGGGTGTCCTGTCTGCGCCGCTGGAAGAAGTCGTACTGCCGTTCGACCATCCACGTCACGAGCACCATGGCGATGCCCACCACGTGATATGCCTCGATGGGCATGATGACGCCGTTGACCACGGGCCAGCGGCTCACGGACAGCACGGAGACACCGAGCCAGACCACGAAGGCCCAGCCCGGGCGGCGTCGCATCCCCAGACCGAACAGCAGGGCGATGAACCCCAGGTGGAACCACGGGGTCTGCCCCGCCTGCAGTGTCACGGGGGTCGCGCTGTAGCCCTGCTGGGCGGCCACCAGGAACAGGACGGAGGCCAGCGCGGTGGGGAGCACGGGGAACTGGGACCCGTCCCAGCGGGGCAGCGCGACGATGGCTCCGGCGAGTGCGTAGGCCACCATGGACACGGCGAACTCCACCGGCCGGGTGGATTCCCGCAGATAGCCCACGGCGGCCACGAAGGGTGCACAGAACGCGGCCAGCAGGATGATGCGCATGTAGCGGTGGGCGAAGACCGCCCGCGTGGAGCTGCTCATGCCGCCGCGTCCTTGGGCCACACCAGCGTCATGCGCGTCCCCCGCCCCGGCGCGGTGTCGAGGGACACGCGGCCACCGATGGACTCGAGGTTCTCCACGATGGACACGCGCACGCCGAGGCGCCGGTTGGGGACGTCGTGGTAGTTGAACCCTCGGCCGTCGTCGCTGATCGTGAAGCGCAGGTAGAACCCCTCGGGGTTGATGGCGGTGGCCGGACAGAGCTCGCCCTCCATCGACACGGTCGTGTACTCGCTGCCCGAGTGCCGGGCGCTGTTGGACACAGCTTCCGTGACGGCCTGGGTCAAGCCGTGGGCCACGTCCGCGGGGACGAACACCCGCGGTTCCCCCACGGGACGCATGGGTGCGCGCAGGTTCGTGAACCGCACGCGCGCGCGCCACGGAGCCAGGGCCTCCATGAGCTCGTCCATGAGCACGTGGACCATCACGGTGTGGTTCGCGGAGGCGCGGTCGGACTCCTCGGCCAGGATGTCCAGCGCCCGTGACGCGAGCTGGCGCGTGCGTTTGGGCAGCACACCCCGGGAGCGGGACGCGTCCAGCAACGCGGCCATCACGTTGTCGTGGATCAGCCGGTCGATCCGTTCCTGATCGGCGGTCTCGGAGCGGCTGCGCCGCAGCGCGAGCGTCTGGGACAGGGCCTCGGCGTAGGCGATGTCCATACGCTCGACCCCGTGCTTGCCCGCGGTGAGGACCACGACCAGCACGAGCCCGAACACCATGCGGGAGAGTCCCGCCGTGAGCCATGACTCCGGGATGGGCTCCGCGGTGATGAGCAGGGCGGAGATCAGGGCGTACACGGCCTCGTTGAGCACCATGTACAGGAGGGCGGCCGTGGGACTCCACAACACCGCCGCGGCTCCCACCGCCAAGATGATGAACCCCGAGATCCAGGGGTTCTGGGGCATCGGCTCGCCCGTCCACGCCAGGGGCAACGCCAGGATGGACGCGGAGACCACGGCCGTGTAGGCCACGAACACCCAGGGCCGCACGGAGTGGCGCAACCCGTAGAACAGTGTGAGACCGGTGAGCACGGCGAGCGCCAAGAGGAAGACCGTGTACCACCCGCGCAGGGAGTGCTGTTGCTGCGCGAAGATGGGCAGCGCCTCGATCAGGTGGGTCACGGCGAAGACGCCGAAACCGATCATCGCGAACCAGTGGGCGCGGTAGGTGTTCAGCCCCAGCTCGTCGGGTGCGGTGGTCGCGAAGAACCGCTTCCACCGCAAGCGGGTGTTGACCGTCCGGTAGGAGCGGGCCCGGCCGTCCGTGGGCTTGCCGAGCAGGATCACGGGGTGTCCGGTGCGGGAATCACAGCTTCTTCTCGGCGCTCGTCACGTCGTCCTCGGGGTCCACGAGACCGTCCTCGATCGCGCGGATGCGCAGGTCGATCTTGGTGGGGGCCGGACGCCCGATCCGCGCGTACTTCTCACGGATCCGGTCGATGTTGGTCTTCACCGCGGACTGCTTGATCCCCATGCGACGGGCGACCTGGACCTGGGCGAACCCGGAGGCGTACAGGCGCAGGGTCTCGCGTTCGCGCGGGGACAGGGCGGCGCGGGAGAACTCGACGTCCCCGTCGATGGCCGCGGCCAGTTCCTTGGTGATCACGGGTTTGCCGTCCGCGATCGCCCGGGCCTCCTCGATGGCGTGCTCGAGCGGGTCCGACTTGCGCACCAACCCCAGGGCGCCGGCGCGCAACGCCTCGCGGATCAATCCGGCGTTCTCGCCGATGCTGAAGATCAGCACCTTCATCCCGGCGCTGCGCAACCGTTCCACGTTGCTCGCCGGGCGGGACTTGTCCGCCAGGGACAGGTCCAGCAGGACGACGTCGCACTCGATGCGTTTCGAGCCCTGCGCGGTCAGGGCGGGATTCTCCGGGTCCCGGCCCAACTGGTCCAGCAGGGTGGACACGGAATCCGATGACCCCACGAGCTTGACGTCCGCGAGCGATGTCATGGACACCAGACGCACGCCTTCACGGACCACTTCATGATCGTCGACTACGGCGACGAGTGTTGAAGGCATAGAAAGTTCCTCCGTACTCCCCAGTGAGGACCCAGCCCAGGCCCTCGACAGAACGGAAGTCTACTAGCTCATTGCATTCGAAACCGTCCAGGCGTCCACTTTACGGTGGTAGCGCATGCCCCACACCCCGCCGAGGATCGCGCCCGCGAGTCCCAGCAGCACGAGACCCGCGAGCGCGATGAGACCCATTCCCACATCGCGCCCGATCAGCTCCTGCACGACCCAGCGGGGACCGGCCGCCGCGGCGGCGTCGGCCCACAGCAACACCACGACCGAGGCGACGGCGCGCGCCAGCAGGGACCACAGCCACACGCTCACGCCCTGGGCCACCCCCGAGAAGCGCGCCATGCGCCCGGCCACGTACCCTCCCGCGAGCATCGAGAGCAGTTCCGCGACGCCCAGGACGGCGACGGCGATCCACGACTGGGCCGCGCCCGGCGCCTGCCATGCCCGGGCCAGGGTGTCGCCCGCTCCCCGGGTCACGTCCAGGCCCAGCTGGGGTCCCAGCAGCCCGGCGAGCGTGAGCAACAGGCCACCCAGAGAGATGGCCGTGAGCAGGCCCAGCACCCCGGGGATCAGTTGCATGCCGCCGAAGCGCTGCCGCTGCCGCGCCCGCAGCTCCTCCACCGTGGGCCGGGCCGCGGTGGTGGAGCCCTCCGGACGCACCGCGGGGCGCATCGAGTCCCACGCGGCCTCGGCCGAGATCCGCTCGCTCGGGGGCGTGAGGTGGTCGTCGCCCACGGGGTCCGTGTTCCCGGAGCGTCCGTCCCGCGGGTGCAGGCGTCCGGAGGCGACGCCGGTGCGTCCCGTACGCGGTGCGGTGTCCCGGGCGGGGGAGCGGGCGTCGTCGTACGGGGAGACCGACGGCAGGGCGGCGGTGTCCCCGTACGCGGCGTCGTCGTGCTGGACCCCGGGACGGGGGAGGGGGCGCGTGGCCTGGGCATCGCCGGCGGGGCTCACCCGGGAGATCGGCTCGGTCCAGGGTGCGTTGCCGTCATCGAGGGGATCGCGAGCGGTGGAGGGGGACATGGAGGGCCTCGATTCGGCGGGGAGTCCGGTGGCGGGTCCCCAGAAGTCTATCGAGACCGGGACCGTGGGACGGGTCCGGGACGCCGGGTGCGACGTCGTCGTGGGACGCGGGCGAATGTCCCGCGGCGGGACGGGCGGGACGGTAGCCTCGCTGACATGGCTGAGACGAATTCCCGAGACTTCCTGGCGACCCGCCCGTGGACGACGAGCTACGACCCCGGCGTCCCCCGGGACCTGGAGCTGCCCGAGACCTCCCTGGTGCACATGCTCGAGAAATCGGTGGCCCGCCACGGCGCGAAGACGGCGGTCGAGTTCTTCGGCGCGGGCCTGACGTACGCGCAGCTCGGTGACCAGGTGCGACGGGTCGCGGAAGGACTGCGGCTGCTGGGCGTGCAGGCCGGGGACCGCGTGGCCATCGTGCTACCCAACTGCCCCCAGCACATCGTGGCCTTCTACGCCGCCCTGCGGCTCGGGGCCATCGTGGTGGAACACAACCCGCTATACACGACCCCGGAACTGCGCCACCAGTTCGAGGACCACGGTGCGCGCGTGGTGATCGCGTGGGACAAGGTGGCCGCACGGATCACCGGGATGCCCAAGGACCTGGCCATCGAGCACGTGGTGGCCGTGGACATCACCGCGAGCATGCCCACGATGATGCGCGTGGGACTGCGCCTGCCCCTCAAGAAGCTCGCCGAGCAGCGCCGGGAGCTCACCCAGCCGGCCCCGGGGACCATCGCGTGGAAGTCCCTCGTGGACTCCGACCCGATCCGTGAGGACCACCCCCGGCCCGCGGCCACGGACATCGCCCTGCTGCAGTACACGTCCGGGACCACGGGCCTTCCCAAGGGCGCCATGCTGAGCCACCGCAACCTGGAGTCCAACGCCGTGATGGGCCAGCACTGGTTGGACAGCTCGTCCGACGAGGTCGTCTACGGCGTGCTGCCCCTGTTCCACGCCTTCGGGCTGACCCTGGGTGTCACGTTCGCGATGTCCCTGGGCGCCAAGCTCGTCCTGTTCCCCACCGTGCGCGCGGACCTCATCCTGCGGGCCATGAAGAAGAGCATGCCCACGGTGCTGCCGGCCGTCCCGCCCGTGTACCAGAAGGTGCTCGACGCCGCCGCGGAGCAGGGGAAGGACCTCACCGGCATCCGGGTCGCGGTGTCCGGGGCCATGACACTGCCCGTGCCCCTGGTCGAGACGTGGGAGGACGCCACGGGCGGGGTGCTGATCGAGGGGTACGGCCTCACCGAGTGCTCCCCGCTGGTCGCGTGCAACCCGCTCAACGAGCACCGCCGTTCGGGTTCGATCGGCATCCCCTTCCCGAGCACGGACGTGCGCATGGTGGATCCGGACACGGGCGAGGACGTCCCCGTGGATGCGGAGGGTGAGCTGCTGGTGAAGGGCCCCCAGGTCACGCAGGGCTACTGGAAGCGCCCCGAGGAGACCGCGAAACTGTTCACGGAGGACGGCTGGCTGCGCACCGGTGACATCGTGACGGTGGACCAGGACGGCTTCCTGCGCGTGGTGGACCGGATCAAGGAAGTGGTGATCACCGGCGGCTTCAACGTGGCCCCCACCGAGGTGGAGACCGCACTGAAACTGCACGACAGCGTCGCGGACGCGGCCGTGGTGGGCATCCCCAATGACGACGGCAACGAGACCGTGGTCGCGGCGGTCGTCCTGGAACCCGGGGTCACCCTGGACGAGGACGCCCTGCGCAAGCACTGCTACGACAAGGTCACCCGCTACAAGGTGCCCCGCCGGATCGTGGCCATGGACGACCTGCCCCGCACGATGCTCGGTAAGACCCTGCGGCGAGCGGTCAAGCAGGACATCATCAAGAACAACCTGTTGGACTCCTGACACCTCATCGGCCGGGATCAGCTCGGTCGGAACAACTCCTGCCGAACGGGCGGGCACCACGGGGGCCGGGTGGCCTACATGGGGTTCAACCACCCCGCCCTGCTGGAGACGTTCTTCGCCGCGGGATCGATCGGGGCGGCCGCAGTCCTGGTGAACCCCCGGCTGCGGCAGGCGGAAGTGGAGTACATTCTGGGCGACTGCGGTGCCACCACCGTGGTCTTCGGGCAGGACCAACGCGAGAATGCTGCGGGTCTGGAGGCCGAACTGACCGGCGTGCGCTCCTGGGTGAGTATGGACGGCGGCGGACCCGGGGAGGAGTACGAGCGGTTCCTGGCCTCCGGTTCCGAGGAGCTCGTGGACGAACCGGTGGAGCAGGACGACCTGGCCCTGATCATGTACACGTCCGGGACCACGGGCCGGCCCGAGGGTGCCACGCTCACGCACCGGACAACCTCTTCTACCAGTACGTCAACACCCTGATCGGTCAGGACCCGCGCCAGGACGAGGACCACCTGGCCGTGGCGCCCCTGTTCCACATTGCCGGGCTGACCATGATGACGCTGCCCCCATTCATGCTGGGCGGGACCATCATCATCCACCGTCAGTTCCGCACCCCGGACGTGGTGACTCCGGGGGCATCGCCGTGGAGGACGAGGACGGGTACCTCTACGTCAAGGACCGCATGAAGGACATGTACATCTCGGGCGGGGAGAACGTGTACCCCGCCGAGGTGGAGAACGCCCTGCCGGGTCTCGAGGAGATCCAGGAAGCGGCCGTGATCGGTGTGCCGGACGGGCGTTGGGGCGAGACCGGCCGCGCGTTCGTCGTGCTGTTCGAGGACGCCCCCGAGCTGAGCGGGAACGAGATCCTCACCCGGCTGCGCGAGGGGCTGGCTACCTACAAGCTTCGCACCCGGGTGGAGGTCGTGGCCGAACTGCCGCGCACCACGGGCAAGATCCAGAAGAACGTCCTACGCGAACGCGCCTGATCCCGAGGAACCACCATGTCATCAACCACCGCCCCGGGGACCGAGCTGCGGTCCATGGATCGCAGGCCGCAGGACAGGAAAGCGCGCCGCGTGATCCTCTCCAGCTACCTGGGCTCCACCACCGAATACTACGACTTCCTGCTCTCCGCCTCCGCGCTGGTGTTCCCGCACGTGTTCTTCCAGGACCTGGACCCGGTGGCCGGTGTGATCGCCTCCTACGGGACGTTCGCCGCGGGCTACCTCGCGCGGCCCCTGGGCGGTGCGATCTTCGGTCACTTCGGGGACAAACTGGGCCGGAAGAAGATGCTCATCCTGCCCATGTTCGTCATGGGTATCGGCTCCACGCTGATCGGGCTGATCCCGTCCTCCGCGAGCATCGGTTCGTGGGGTGCGATCCTGCTCATCCTGCTGCGCGTATTCCAGGGCATCCCGGCTTCCGCCGGTGTGCACTCCGACGACGACGACGCCCACTCGGGCCCGCGCGCACCTACCCTGCCCGGGGAGGTGCGTACGGAGCTGGGCGGGCGTCGTCAAATTCTGACAATATCTATTTCTAATCCCTGTGATTATGGCTAAACTCCATATCAAGGTGGCGGACGGGGACCGGGGAGAACCATGGAGCTTCGACAACTCAACTACTTCATCGCAGTGGCGGAGGAGCGGCACTTCGGCCGTGCCGCCAAACGCTTGCACATGGCGCAACCGCCGTTGTCGCAACAGATCCGTCAGCTCGAGGAACAGCTCGGCGTCAAACTGCTGGACCGCACGACCCGGCGCGTGGACCTGACCCCGGCCGGACAGGAGCTGCTGGACCGCGGACGCCAGATCATCAACGAGGTGGAGACGCTCAAGGCGGACGTCTACCAGGTGGGCAACGGCGCCACCGGGGTGCTGCGCGTGGGCTTCTCTGGCTCGGCCACCTACAGTGTCATGCCGCGGCTCGTGCGCCACGCCAAGGAGCAGCTGCCCGGAGTCTCCCTCACCCTGCAGGGCGAGATGTTGACGCCAGCCATGGAGGCAGGACTGCGGGACCACACGCTCGACGCCGCGATCCTGCGCCCTCCCGTGGCATCCCAGGACATCGAGTACCGGATCGTGGGCCGGGAGAAGCTCGTGGTGGCCATGCCCAGCGACAGCCCCCTGGCGTCCGGGCGGCCCGTGGCGGCGAACGAACTGCAGGAGCAGAACTTCGTGTCCTACCCGCCGGGATCGGCCGTGCACCGCACCGTGTCCGAGATGTGCCGCCGGGCGGGCTTCCAGCTGCGCATCGCGCAGGTCACCCACGAGACCTCCACCATGCTCTCGTTTGTCGCGACCAGCAGCGGGATCGCCGTGGTCCCCGAGTCCGTACGGGCGCTGCAGCTCGAGGGCGTGCTCTACGCGGGCCTCGAGGATTCCCCCGTGACCGAGATGGCCGTGGCCTGGCGGCGGGACGACCGCTCGGCCCTGCTGGGCAATTTCCTGAACCTCGTCATGGACGTCACTGACCACGACTGACCCGAGCACCACCCGCTCAAGAAAGGCGACCATGAACATCACCCGCATCGAGGCGATCCCCTACTCGATCCCCTATGTGCACCCCCTGCACTTCGCCTCGGGTTCCGTGACGGAAGCGGACCACGTCCTCGTGCGGGTGCACACGGACGAGGGCATCGTGGGCACCGCGGACACCCCGCCCCGGCCGTACACCTACGGTGAGACCCAGAAGTCCATCGTGGCGGTGATCGAGGACATCTTCTCCCCGCAGCTCAGCGGTCTGGACGCCTTCGCCCGGGAGCGGATGCAGACCGTCATGGACCGCACCTTCCACAACCAGACCGCCAAGGGCGCGGTGGACATCGCCGTGTGGGACGCGATCGGCCAGCTGCTCGGACAACCCGTGTCCACGCTGCTGGGCGGGTACACCGACCACATGAGCGTCTCCCACATGCTGGGGTTCAAGCCCGCGGAACAGCTGCTCGAGATCGCCCTGGAGTTCCGGGAGACCTACGGGATCACCACCTTCAAGCTCAAGACGGGGCGCCACCCCGTCTCGCTCGACGTCGAGGCCGCCCGCGTGCTGCGCGAGGGCCTGGGTCCCGAGGCGCGGATCTACATGGACGCCAACCGCGGGTGGAGCGCCAACGAGGCCTCCGAGGTCCTGCGCCTCACCGCGGACCTCGGCATGGAGTTCCTCGAGGAGCCGGACGACGCTCGGGAAGTCATGGGCCGACGTCGCCTCGTGAGCACCTCGCCCATCCCGATTGCCGCGGACGAGTCCGCCCCGAACCTGGGCACGGCGGCCAAGGAGCTGCTGAGCGGGGGAGCGAACCTGCTCGCGATCAAGACCGCGCGCTCGGGCTTCACCGAGGCCACCAAGATAGTGGGTCTCGCGGAGGGCCTGGGCGTGGACGTCTACGTGGGCAACCAGATCGACACTCAGGTGGGGACCATCGCGTCCGTGACCTTCGGTGCGGCCTTCTCCCACACGTCCAAACGCGCGGGGGAGCTGTCCAACTTCCTGGACATGGCGGACGACCTGTTGGCCGAGCCCCTGCGGATCGTGGACGGGAAGATCCACGTGCGGGACGTCCCCGGGGTCGGCACCGTGATCGACGAGGACAAGCTCGCCTACTACCGGGCCCGCTGAGGCGGCCCGCCCCCGTCCCTCGCGCGGGGCGGGGGCGGGCCGCATCCTGCGTGCGGTCGTGGGCGGGTGGCGACACCGGGGTCGTCCCGGCTCTCGACTCCCGGCCCAGCAGGGCCCGTTATTCCTGCTCCGGTACAGCGCCGCGAGCTCGCTGCGGGAATAGATGCCGAACTTGGTATAGATCCCGGCCGCGGCTTCCTCGGCGTCGAGTTCGCTCACGGCCTTGTCCATGACCTGCTTCCAGTAGCCGTGCTGGACGGGGTACAACCCCTCGTCCTCGGTGCGCACACCGGAGGCCAGGACGTGGGTCATGCCGAGCGCGGTGGCCTGCTCGTCCGGGCCCTTGATCTCGTGGGCCATGCCGCGGGTCATGTCGTTCCACGGCGCGGAGGTGGCCTGGTACGTCTTCTGGCAGGAGCGGAACTCCTCGAGATCATCCGGGGTGGCCATACCGGTGGCGTTGAAGAAGTCCTCGTACTGGCGGATCCGGTGGGCGCGGGACTTGTCCGACTCACCCTTGGGAGCGATGCAGTAGATGGTGACCTCGGTCTTGTCCACGGCGATGGGGCGCACGTGACGGATCTGGGAGGAGAACTGGTCCATGAGGTACACGTTCGGGTACAGGCACAGGTTGCGGGAGATGTTGATCATGAAGTTAGCCATCTCCTCGCCGTACTTCTCCACGAGCTCCTCGCGGCGGTCCCACAGGGGGCGGTCCTGGGGGTTGCCCCACTCCTGCCACAGCAGCAGGTGACCGTGCTCGAACGAGTAGAACCCGCCCTTGGCCTTGCCCCACTTGCCGGCGTCCATGGCCTTGGTGGTGTTGGTCGAGTCACCCGCGGTACGGCGGGAGGTGGTGGCGGCGTAGTTCCAGTGCGTGGCGGTCACGTGGTAACCGTCCGCGCCGTTCTCCATCTGCACCTTCCAGTTGCCGTCATAGGTGTAGGTGGACGCGCCACGCAGCACCTCGAGGCCCTCCGGGGACTGCTCCACGATGGAGTCGATCACCTTGGTGGCGTCACCCAGGTGCTCCTCGAGGGGCAGGACGTCCGGGTTCAGCGAGCCGAACAGGAAGCCCTTGTAGTTCTCGAAACGGGCCACCTTGGTGAGGTCGTGGGAGCCGTCCTTGTTGAAGTTCTCCGGGTAGCCGGCGCCGCGGGAGTCCTTGACCTTGAGCAGCTCACCGGAGTTGCGGAACGTCCAGCCGTGGAACGGGCAGGTGAACGTGGTGCGGTTGTCGGTCTTACGGCGGCACAGCATGGCACCGCGGTGGGCGCACGCGTTGATCAGGGCGTGCAGTTCACCGTTCTTGTCCCGGGAGATCACGATGGGCTGACGGCCGATGTACGTGGTGAAGTAGTCGCCCACGTTGGGGATCTGCGAGTCGTGGGCCAGGTACACCCAGTTGCCCTCGAAGATGTGCTTCATCTCGAGCTCGAAGATCTCGGGGTCGGTGAAGATCTCGCGCTTGGCGCGGATGATCCCCTCCGCGCGGTCGTCCTCGACGGCGCCGTCGAGGACTTCGTGCAAACGGCTCAGGGTCTCGGTCATGGCGTAACTCCTTGAACATTGGGCGCCGACGTCAGCCGACGAGGTGGTGCGGGTGCGGGACCGAGGGGCCCCGAGGGGCGCGATCCCGCAGGTGAACCAGCAGTTGCGTATCCCTCATTCTGGTGGAGGGTGACCCCACTCACATCAGGGGAAACCCTAGGCTGAACCTGGGGTCATTTTTATCGCGTTATGTAATGAGTAACACTCGATTGAATATTTGTTGGATATAGATTCGCCGCACTACTCTGAGACGGACGTCACGGAGCGCAGTTGCGTGTCTCACGTTCGCCGTCCGGCCCGGGGTCCGATCGACGGGTCCGGAGCGCGGAGCGAGGGGCAGCTGCTATCACCCCCGGACGTCCCCATCTGCTACGAGAACCGTGGAGGTCACCATGACTGACAACCCTTCCGCCGCACACCTCAAGGAGAGCCAGGGCACCGCCGTCGAAGCCGGTACCAAGGCCACCGAGCGTTTCGCCGCTTCCGGCAAGATGTCCAAGCTCGACGTCCCCAAGGAGCGCGTCTCGCTGCTCGCGGGTGCGCTCATCAAGGCCGCCAACGACATCGTGGAAGAGCACGAGGTCACCTACGAGGAGTACAACGCCCTGAAGGCCTGGCTCATCAAGGTGGGCACGGACGGTGAGTGGCCGCTGTTCCTGGACGTGTGGCTCGAGCACACCGTGGAGGACGTCAACTCCAAGGAGCGCCCGGGCACCGTGGGCACCATCGAGGGCCCCTACTACGTGCCGAACGCCCCCGAGCTTCAGACCCCTGCCACGCTCGAGATGCGCGAGGACGAGGAGGGCACCCCGCTGCTGTTCCACGGTGACTTCACCGACACCGACGGCAACCCCATCAAGGACGCCCAGGTGGAGATCTGGCACGCCGACGCCGCCGGGTTCTACTCCCAGTACGCGCCGGACATGCCCGAGTGGCTCTTCCGCGGCACCGTCAAGGCGGACGAGAACGGGCACTTCGAGATCCACACCATGCAGCCCGCTCCGTACCAGATCCCCACGGACGGTGCGTGCGGTCAGCTGATCGCCGCCGCTGGCTGGCACGCGTGGCGCCCCGCGCACATCCACATCAAGGTCTCCGCTCCCGGCTACCAGCTGGTCACCCAGCAGCTCTACTTCCCGGGTGACCCGCACAACGAGGACGACATCGCCTCGGCCGTGAAGCCCGAGCTCATGCTGGACGTGCAGGAGCGCGCGGACGGCTCCGGCAACGAGGTCCAGTACGACTACGTGCTCGCCAAGGAAGGCGAGAGCCGCTGAGTCTTCCGCTCGGTCCCGTTCCGACGGCGCACCCCGCCCCCGTGTTGGCGCACGGCGGTGGGGTGCTTTCGTTGGCGTGTCCACCGGTGGCGTCGCTCAGCGGTGCCAGCTGGAGGTGGGTCACCGGCGTGGGTCACCGGCAACGGGCAGCTGCGCCGACCGAGGACGGGTCATAGCAGCGGTCGACTGCACCGGTCAGCTTCACCCGTCAAGGGTGCCGAACCTCGGCGGGAAACAGGTGTGGACGATCACACCTGACCGGGGGACAATGCAAAATCATGTGAATATAACGAAATAAGTCTACTTATGATGCACTCGACCCCCGGATTTCCGGGGGTCCGCGTCGATTCCCGGGATCATCAGTAGCTTTACTTGCGTATCCATGTAGTTGCCGCATAAAGTGGTGTTGTCGGCCGAAGTGGCCCGGGCGCATCCCCCCAAATACGCGCCCGGATGATCCCCCGGCTGGCCGGCGTCCCGATCTCCCCCAGATTCGGGATGTCCGACGGGTCCTGCCGATCCCCCAAGTGGCAGGACCCGTCCCCTGTTAACGGGCCTTTTTCGTGAAAACCCGCTGGACCCGTCGATCGCGGCGAGCCCCGGGGTCCACCGTGCGGACCACGGCCCGAAGGTCCGTCAGGCGAGATCCATGGACCGCAAGCGCGGTAACACCTTGTCCGCGATGCTCACCAGGGCCGTCTGTTCCTCATCGCTGAGCCGGTCCATGAACGCGGCACGCACCATGTCCAGGTGGGCGGGGGCGGCGCGCGCAATGACCTCGCGCCCGTGCTCGGTGATCCCCACCACGAGCCCCCGGGCATCGGTGGGACTGGGGGAGCGGCAGATCATGTCCCGCCGTTCCATGCGGGAGAGCATGTGGGACAACCGTGAGCGTTCCCAGCCCAGTTCCCGTAGCAGTTCACGCGAGGGCAGTTCCCCCGAGTCGCTCTCGGACAGCGGGACGAGGACCTCGTACTCGGACCCGGACAGTTCGCTGTCGCGCTGCAGCTGCCGGTCCACCGCGCGCTCCATGCTGCGGGACAGGGTCAGGAAGCTGCGCCACACCCGGTCCTCGGTGTCGCTGAGCCACGGCGTGTGCCGGGTGCCGGTCGTGCTGTCCATGGGTGTTTCCTCGTGGTGCGCCGCGCGGGGCGGGTGCTGGTGGGTGGGCGGGGGTGTCAGTCCCGGGGGTCGTGTCTGATCCAGTCCGAATCGTAGTAGTTGCGTCCGTCCCGCCGGTCCCGGTCACGCAGTCGTTCGGCGTAGTCCGTGGGGCGGAGGGGCGAATCGTCGTCGTCGGGCCGGGTGAGCCGGGACGTGGCCACGAGGCCGAAACCGAGCCCGGCGCCCACGATCATGGTCATCCCGCCCACGATGAACGCCAGGACTTAGTCGTCCAGCAGGTCCGCGGGCACGGAGGGCCCGAGCCAGGAGGGGACCACGAAGGCCGTGGCGATGCAGCCGAGGCCCAGGAGCAGCAGGGCCGCGGGGATCAGCCACAGCTTGGACCATGCGCGACGCACGGGTTGCGTGGGATCCCGGAAGATCGGCAGCGCCTGGGTCTGCACGAGCGCGTACCCCGCGACCCCGGCCACCGTGAGGACCGCCCCGATGACCCAGCCGAGCCACACGCCCTGCGCGATCAGGCCGAGGCCCACGAGCAGTCCCAGCAGGACCACGGTGAAGGACAGCCCGCGGCCCATGCGCCGCGCCGCACGCGACGACGCCGCGCGGGACTCCGCTGACGGGGACGCAGCCGGGCGCGGGGTCGCGGCGGACGGGGTTGCAGCGGACGGGGACCCGGTGGACGGCGCCGCGGTCGGGGAGCCGGGGGCGGCGGCCGAGCCGGGCGCCGTCGTACCCCGCGCAGCAGAGTGCGTGTCCCGGTCAGCGGAACCCTGCGTGTTCCCGGGACCCTGCGCGTCCCCGGGACCCGTGGTGCGGATGCCGTAGCTCGGGCGCTCGCGGGGAGCGGGCACGGGCGACCGCGCGCCGCCGCGTGACGGTGCGTCCTGGGAGGGGGAATCGGACGGGTCGTGCTCGTCCCGTGGGTGCTGGGCAGAAGTCATGGGTAAGTTCTCGGGTGAGGGGACAACGGGCTCGCGCGGTGTGCTCGCGCGGGCTGTCTCGACAGGGCCACTGTAGCCCCCTGCGGGAGTCATCCGCGCGGTCCGGGGTACCCCGGGGCTACCCCGCCCGGGGATTGGTGACGTATCATCAAAATACATTCACGGGAGGTACAGCATGTTGGATTCCACGACCCAGAACATCGAACAGGCCGAGGACGGGCGCTACTCCACCGCCGGGGCCTACGTCCACGAAGGCGAGGAGTACAACCGCGACACCACCTACATCGAGGACCGCATCGTGGCGGACCCCGAGCACGCGGAACTGGCCGAAGGCGCCCGGGCGTGGCCCGTGGAGGCCGGTCGGTACCGGTTGGTGGCCGCGCGGGCGTGCCCGTGGGCCAACCGCACGCTGATCGTGCGCCGCCTGCTGGGCCTGGAGGACGCCATCTCGGTGGGCCTGCCCGGACCCACGCACGATTCCCGTTCGTGGCGTTTCGACCTGGACCCGGATGGGCGCGACCCCGTGCTGGGCACCGAGCGGCTGCAGGAGAACTACTTCAAGCGCTTCCCGGACTACCCCCGGGGGATTACGGTGCCGGCTATCGTGGACATCCCCACGGGCCAAGTGGTGACCAATAACTTCCCGCAGATCACCGAGGACTTCAGTACCGAGTGGAAGCAGTTCCACCGGGCGGGCGCCCCCGATCTGTGGCCCGAGGAGCTCGTGCCCGAGATGCGCGAGGTGATGCACCGCATCTACACCGAGATCAACAACGGCGTGTACCGCTGCGGTTTCGCGGGCTCGCAGGAGGCCTACGAGTCTGCGTACGAGCGGTTGTGGACGGCCATGGACTGGGTCGAGGAACGGCTCTCCGGCCAGCGCTACCTCATGGGCGATCACATCACCGAGGCGGACGTGCGCTTGTTCACCACCCTCGCACGTTTCGACCCGGTGTACGTGAGCCACTTCAAGGCGTCCCGGAACAAGCTCACGGAGATGCCCAACCTGTGGGGTTACGCGCGCGATCTGTTCCAGACCCCGGGCTTCGGTGACACCGTGGACTTCCAGCAGATCAAGGAGCACTACTTCGTCGTGCACCGGGACATCAACCCGTCCGGCATCGTGCCGCTCGGCCCGTCCCTGGAGAACTGGACGAGCCCCCACGGTCGCGAGTCGCTGGGCGGCTCCCCGTTCGCCCCCGGTGCCACGGCATCGGGTCCCGTGCGGGACGACGAGCGAGTGGACCCGGACCACACCCCGCTCGCCTCCTGATCACCTCACGCGGCCCCCGGACGATGCGCAGAACCCGTCCGGGGGCCGCGCGGTGCCGCGTGCACCCGTGTGGTGTCGAGCACCCTCACCGGGGGGTACGCCATGCCGTACGGAGGTCGCTTCTCATCGCGCGCCGCCGGGGTGGTTCGCGCATCCTCGTGGGATCCCCACAAACCCCCGGCGGGGGCTTTTGTGCCCCGGCCCGACGGCGCTCGATGGCCCCTCGTACTAGGGTTGATGTCGCGGTTCGGGTGACTTCACCCGCGCGGCACCGCCGCCGTACCGCACCCGATGGGCGCTCGCCGCGGTCCCGGACGACGCCCCGGTCCCGCGGTCACGAATCGCGCCCCGACGCCGTCGTCCCACGGGGTGTGCCGAGCCGCCCCGAACGCCCCCAGACCGATCCCACCCACTTCCCCAGGAGACCCATGGCCCCGTACCGTAACCAACGCGCCGCTGCACTTCCCGCGCGACTCTCCCGCTCGTGGTTGCTGACGTCCGCGGCGGACACCTCGCTGTTCGCGCCCGCGCTGGCCTCGGAAGCGGACTCCGTGATCCTGGACATCGAGGACGCGGTGCCGGAGGAGGACAAGGACCGGGCCCGCGAGGACATGATCGAGGCCATGCACCAGGGCGTGAGCGCATGGGTGCGGATCAACGACATCACCACCCCGCACTGGGAGAAGGACCTGGCCGCGCTGAGCGAGGTCGACAACCTGCGGGGCATCGTGCTGGCCAAGACCGAGCACCCGGACCACATCACCAAGACCGCCATGATGAGCCGCGCGGGGACCCCCGTGGTCGCGCTGATCGAGTCCGCCGTGGGCCTCATGAACGCATACGACATCGCGCGCGCCCCCGGCGTGTTCCGGCTCGCGTTCGGCGTGGGTGACTTCCGCCGGGACACGGGTGCCTCGGGGGACCCCATGGCCCTGGCGTTCGCGCGCTCCACCCTGGTCACGGCGTCACGCGTGGGTGAGCTGCCCGGTCCCATCGACGGTCCCACCAACGGGGTGTCCGGGGACGAGCTCGAGGCCGCGTGCAAGGTCACGCAGTCCATGGGCATGACGGGCAAGCTGTGCCTGAACCCGGAGCAGACGGACGGCATCAACCACGCGCTCGCCCCGAGCGACCAGGAGATCCGCTGGGCCCGCGAGATGATCGAGCAGGCCGAATCCGGTCACGCCGGGGCGGACGGTTCCTACCTGCCGCGCCTCGCGCGTGCCAAGAAGGTCTCGGAACTCGCGGAGACCTACGGCCTCTGGAACAGCTGATCCGCCGCGGGGCCCGTCACGCGGGCCCCGCGCGGACTCACAGCGGGAGGCCCCAGTCCTGCAGCATCCGCCCGACCGCGGGGTCGGCGAGCGATTCCGCGCGGAAGTGGGACGTGATGGGTTCGTCGTGTCCGCGGGGAACCCCCAGCACCCACAGTCCTGCCGCGACCGCCGCTTGCGTGCCCGCGGGGGAGTCCTCGACCGCGAGGGCATCCGCGGGGGCCACGTCCAGGCGCCGTGCGGCTTCTTCGTAGATGTCCGGGGCGGGCTTGCCGCGGGGTACGTCCTGCGCGCTGACCCATGTGACCACGACGTCCGTGAGGCCGATCGCGTGCATCTTGCGGTCCAGGATCGCGCGGGTGGAGTTACTCGCCACGGCCACGGGAACCCGCCGCGCGCACGCCCGCACGGTCTCGATCGCGCCCGGCAGGGGTTCCAGGACCTCTCCGACGACTTCTTCCTCGGTGCGCACGAGCCGTTCGTACACGGCGTCGAATCCCGGGGCGGGCTCGCCCCGCCGCTCGGCCACGGCCGCCGCGCGCCGGGTGATGTCCCGGGCCACGTCCGCGGCGGACAGACCCATGAGGGACGTGCCCGCGCGCTCGTCGAGCGTCACGCCGAACGATGCGGCGACCTGCGCCTGCACGCGCGCCCACGCGCTCTCGGTGTCCATGAGCACGCCGTCGCAGTCGAAGACGACGGCGCGCGGGCGCCACTGCGGGCCCGGGCCGGGCAGGGTGGTATCCATGCCTCCAGTCAACCACGCGCCCCCGACGCGTCCGGCGTGCCCGCGCGGCGGTCCGGGCGTGATCACGGTGGGCAGCGTCGTCGTCGTCGACCGTGGGGACCCGTCCCCGCTGGCTAGAGTGGGGGCATGGCGGAGAACGCAGGAACTTCAGGGGAAACGACTGTGCAGCGCTTGGCCACCGAGTACGGGGTGGCCACCGAGTACCGGGGCTTCGACGGGGACGAGAAGGCCGTGCCCGAGCAGACGCTGCGCGGCGTGCTCACGGCGCTCGGAGCGGACGTCTCGGACGACGACGCCGCGCGGCGCAGTCTGCGCGACCGCGAACTGGCCCCGTGGCGGGAGCTGCTGCCGCCCGTGGTGATCGCGGAGGAACAGCGCGAGACCACCGTGGCCGTGGCCACCGTGCGCGGGGACGGCGTCCGGGTGCGGTTGTGGCCCGAGGACGATCCGGACGCGGTGCGCGAGCTGCACCCGGCGCCCGACGTGGCTCCCGAGACCCGCGAGGTCGATGACACGGTCCGCGAGCGCGTGCCCTACGAACTGCCCCGGGACCTCCCGCTGGGCTGGTACCGCCTCGAGGCCCGGACGGACTCGGGGCAGCGCAAGAGCATCGACGTGGCGGTGACCCCGCAGCGGCTCAGCACCACGGACCGGCTGCGCGGACGCCAACGGTGGGGCTACATGGCCCAGCTGTACTCGGTGATGTCCTCGCGCTCGTGGGGCGTGGGGGACCTCTCGGACCTCGCTTCACTGGCGGCCATCAGCGGCGTGCAGGGCGCGGACTACGTGCTCATCAACCCGCTGCACGCCGCGGAACCCGCACCGCCCGTGGAGCCCTCCCCGTACCTGCCCTCGAGCCGGCGCTTCTTCAACCCGTTGTACCTGCGGATCAGCGACGTCGCCGAGTTCCCGTACCTACGCCCGGGGGACCGCGAGGTCGTGGCCCAGCTCGCCGCCGTGCAGCGCAAGGCCGTGCTGGACCCCAGCACGATCGACCGCGATTCCGCCTACGCCGCGAAGCTGAAGAGCCTCGAACTGCTGTTCACCGTGCGCCGTTCGCCCTACCGCCAGCAACAGCTCGAGGCGTTCGTGGCGCATGCCGGGCAACCCCTGCAGGACTTCGCGCTGTGGTGCGCGCTGCGGGAGGAACTCGGGGAGGACTCACCCCTGTGGCGTGATGAGGCGAGTTCCCCGGAGGCGCCGTACGCACGGGAGGCCCGCACCCGGTTGCGCCACCGGATCAGTTTCCACGTGTGGTTGCAGTGGCTGCTCGACGAGCAGCTCGAGGCCGCGCAGCGCGCCGCGTACCGGGCCGGGATGGACATCGGTGTGGTGCACGATCTCGCGGTGGGGGTGCACAAGCAGGGCGCGGACGCGTGGGCGTTGCAGGACGTCCTGGCCCCCGGGGTGAGCGTGGGTGCCCCCGCGGACATGTACAACCAGCTCGGTCAGGACTGGAGCCAGCCGCCGTGGGATCCGCGCAAGCTCGCCGAGGCGGGGTACCGGCCGTGGCGGCAGATGCTCGGCAACATCTTCCGTCACGGCGGGGGTGTGCGGATCGACCACGTGGCGGGACTGTTCCGGTTGTGGTGGATCCCCGACGGCAACCAGGCCTCGGACGGGGCCTACGTGTACTACGACCACGAGGCCATGGTGGGTGTCCTGGCCCTCGAGGCCGAGCTCGCCGGGGTGGTGGTCGTGGGTGAGGACCTCGGCACGGTGGAGGACAGCGTGCGCGAGTTCCTGGAGCGCAAGGGCGTGCTGGGGACCTCCATCATGTGGTTCGAGATGGACGGGGACGTCCCCCTGGACCCCTCCCGCTACCGCGAACTGTGCATGGCCTCCGTGAACACGCACGACCTCCCGCCCACGGCGGGCTACCTCGAGGGCGTGCAGCTGCAACTGCGCGAGGACCTGGGACTGCTCGCGCGCTCGCCGGAGGAGGAACGGGAGGAGGCACGCCGTCAGCTCGACACCTTCTTCACCGCGGTCGCGGACGCCGGCTATCTGCCCCGGGACGAGGACCCGGGGGAGCAGGCCAGGATCGAGGCGATCCACCGCTACCTGTGCGACGCACCGTCCGTGTTGATCAACGTCTCCCTCGTGGACGCGGTGGGGGAGAAGCGGATCCAGAACCAGCCCGGCACGAGCGACGAGTACCCGAACTGGCGGGTCCCGCTCGCGGACTCGGATGGCCGGCCCGTGATGCTCGAATCCCTCCCGGGGTCCGAGCGGGTCAACTCCCTCGTGGACGTGGTCAACGGCGCGCTGGGCACGCATCGCCGGGATCCCAAGGCCAAGGCGCCGGAACAACCCGAACACCGGGACGTCGCGGACCCGTTCACGGGGGAGTGCTGAGCACCCGCACACGGGCGAGTTCCGGAGGGGGTTGCCCCCTCGGGGGAATTAGGTAAGAATTGCCTTACCTAATCTCCTGGGTGAGGGGATGGGGCCGAAGAAAACGTGTGGGGTGGCGGGCCGGGTCATGGACGGACCGCCACCCCCGCGTGTTCCCCGGGGGAGGCTTACCGGCGAGGCGTGCCGTAGTGGGCGCTGCCCGTGGGGTCCGTCACGGCGGGGCGGACGAGTTGGTCCGTTGCGAGCCAGCGGCTAGGATCGAGGGGCGCTCAATCGCACCGTTTCCGTTTTCGAATTTGCGAGCGAGTCCGTAGAAGCCTAGAATCTAAGGCTGTCGTGTGGTGGAGTCCATCTACCGGCGCCTTGATCTTCACCGTCTTCGTCGTAGCGAGTGCCCTGACCGGTACTGCCGCGGGGTAAACCCATCACGCCCGGCGCGCGAACGGTGGCATTTTCTTGAGGTGACGGACCACTCTTGGCTACGGCTGCCGGCGGGAGACCGCTCGGCGGCGACCATGCGTGCCGTCATTTCGTCGACATTGGACATTGGAGGAGAACACTATGGCAGCGCACTGCCAGGTGACCGGGGCCCAGCCGGGCTTTGGCCACAGCATCTCGCACTCGCACCGCCGCACCAAGCGTCGGTGGAACCCGAACATCCAGAAGAAGCGTTACTGGGTGCCCTCGTTGCGTCGCAACGTCACGCTCAACCTGAGCGCCAAGGGCATCAAGGTCATCGATGCGCGCGGCATCGACGCCGTGGTCAACGAACTCATCGCACGTGGGGAGAAGATCTGAGATGGCCAAGGACAAGGACGTACGTCCCATCATCAAGCTCAAGTCCACGGCCGGTACCGGGTTCACCTACGTCACCCGCAAGAACCGCCGCAACAACCCCGATCGCCTCGTCATGAAGAAGTACGACCCGGTGGTCCGCAAGCACGTCGATTTCCGCGAGGAGCGCTGAGACATGGCCAAGAAGTCCAAGATCGCCAAGAACGAGCAGCGCAAGGTTGTCGTCGAGCGTTACGCCGCCAAGCGCGCTGAACTGAAGAAGACCCTCGTGGACGAGAACGCGTCCCCCGAGGCCCGCGAGGAGGCCCGCCTGGGTCTGCAGAAGCTCCCCCGTGACGCTTCCCCCGTGCGCGTGCGCAACCGCGACCAGATCGACGGTCGCCCCCGCGGCACCTTCCAGCGCTTCGGGATCTCCCGCGTGCGCTTCCGCAACATGGCTCACCGCGGCGAATTGCCCGGTATCTACAAGTCCAGCTGGTAATTTCTGCACCGGAAGGACCCGACCCCCGGTCGCCCCTTCCCCAGCGAATGCCAACCCAGTCCAGGAGGACAAGCACATGGCTATGAACCGCAGCGAACTCGTTGCCGAGGTTGCCGAGAAGTCCGGTAACACCCAGGCCGCCGTCAACGGCGTTCTCGACTCCCTGTTCCAGGTCTTCGAGAGCTCCGTTTCCAAGGGCGAGAAGATCACCATCCCCGGCTGGCTCTCCGTGGAGCGCACCGACCGCGCCGCGCGTCAGGGTCGCAACCCCCAGACCGGCGAGGCCATCCAGATCCCGGCCGGCCACGGTGTCAAGCTCACCGCGGGCTCCAAGCTGAAGGCTGCCGTCTCCTCCAAGTGAGGTAGGACCAGTGGGTCCCTTTCGGACCCGGTGCTCGAAGGGACCGTTCATGCACTGCGTGAACGGTCCCTTCTGCGTGTGCGCCACCCCACCCCGTCCGCGGGGCCGCCAGGTTCGTGGTTCCCCGCGCGGTGGCGCATAATGGAACCCCATCCTTTCTCCCGTGAGTCCCGGAGGTGTTCGGTGTCCCCTCGCGCGCGCCGGCTTGCCCGGGGCTGGGTGGCCGCGTTCGTGGCCACCACGCTCGCGGCCGGTTCGCACGCCGCGGTGGACGGGGCCTGGCCCTCCCTGCTGATCATCGCGCTGTCCACGTGTCTGGCGGCCCCGCTGTGCATGCTGCTCGCGGGACGGGTGCTCTCACGCTGGAGCGTGGCCGGCAGTGTCCTGCTGAGCCAGGCGCTGCTGCACACCCTGTACGCCCAGTCCGGCGGGATGGCCCACGCGATCGACCACACCCACCACCACGCGGCCTCCGTGGCGGACGGTCCCGCCGTAGTGATCTCGGTGTTGCCCGCCGCGCATCACGGAAGCGGCATGCTCGCCGCCCACGCCGTGGCGGCCGTGGCCACCTACGCCCTGCTGCGCCACGGCGAGACCGCGGCGTTCCGCTTGCTGGACGCCGTGTCCCTGCGCGTGCTGCGCATCCTGGTTCTTGCCCTGCGCCCGGTCACCACGGCCGTGCCGCGGCGGACCTCCTGGACCTCGCCGCGCGCACTGACCGATCAACTCCTGCTCTCCTCCGTCTGCGGATACCGCGGACCGCCCGCCCTCGCCTAGGCATCGGCGGGGATTCCCCTGGATCCGATGCCGCCCGGAGCATCCATCGCATCCATCGGCCGCCCACCACGCGGCCCCCACGCCTCAGGGCGCAGGAGAGAACACCCATGAACCCTTCGTACTCAACACCACCTCAGCCACGGCCCACTCTGCGGACCCCGGCGCGGACGGGTGACGCCGCGGCGTCGTCGGCCGCGCAGACCGCCCGCCTTTCGCAACGTTCGACGACGTCGCTCGCGGCCCTGTTCGCCGCGCTGCTGGCCCTCGCCCTGGTCGTCACCACGGCGGGGCCCGCGAGCGCCCACGACGAACTTGTGCGGACCAACCCGCAGGCCGGCGCGAAGCTCGAGAAGGCCCCCACGGCGCTCGAACTGACGTTCTCCGGGAACATCCAGGACATCGGCAGCGAGGTCCGGGTCACCGACTCCCACGGCACGGACATGACGCGCGGCACGCTGGCCGCGCAGAACACCACGGTGTCCCAGCCGCTGCGCGAGGGCGGGGGCGAGGACGAGACCTACACGGTCACATGGCGCGTGGTCTCCCAGGACGGGCACCCCATCGAGGGCACGTTCACGTACACCGTGGGCGACGGCTCCGCGACCGCTGCGTCCCCGGCCCCCGTGGCCTCTGCGGACGCCTCCCAGGGCGCGGCCCAGGACGCGAACGGAGCCCAGGAGGACGTGAGCGGCACGGGCATCCCGAGTTGGGTCCTGCCCGTGGCCGGTGGCGCCATCGCGCTGGTCCTGCTGCTGGTGATCCTGGCCTTCGCCACCCGCCCCAAGCAGCGCTGATTCCCTGACCCGGGCGGCCCGTTACCTTGTGAGTACCCCCGATAGTCGGGGGGTCTGGTCGCTCGGCCGGGTATGGCTTTGTTGCCCTGCCATCCATGGTCCGGGGGGTGTTGCCGCCCGGTCGAGAGACACGCGTTGACCGCTGATAGGGACACGGCCCAGCACTGCTGAGGTCTCTTCGTAACGTGGGTGCCGGCATCGGGTGTCGTGACTGCGACCAGCAGTGATGCGTCAAAGGAGGACAGCATCATGGAGACAAGATTCGCGGTCGTGATCGGCTTAGACGTTGGGAAGACAGGCCACCATGCCTGCGCCCTGGACCCCGGCGGAAGCCGGTTGTTCGACAAGCCCCTGCCCCAGGACGAGGCCCAGCTGCGGGAGCTGTTCACCGAACTCCAGAAGCATGGCAACGTGCTGATGGTCGTCGATCAACCCAACACCATCGGAGCACTGCCGATCGCGGTCGCCCGGGATGCGGGCTGTGCCGTGGCCTACCTGCCCGGACTAGCGATGCGAAAGGCCGCGGACCTGTATCCGGGCCGGTCCAAGACCGATGCACGCGACGCGTTCATCATCGCCGACACCGCCCGCACCATGCCGCACACCCTCCGTGCCGTCGACCGTGACAACGAAGTCCTCTCCGCATTGAAGGTCCTCGCTGGCTTTGATGAGGATCTCGCTCACGAAACAACACGGGCGCTGAACCGGATCCGGTCGCTGCTCACGCAGATCCATCCTGCCCTGGAACGGGTGTTCGCCGGCGGTAGCCTCGCCAACAGTCTCACCCTGGAGCTGCTGATCAAGTATGGCGGCCCCACCGGGCTCAAGACCGCAGGCCGGGGGAAGGTATTACGGTTCGCCCGCGCCCACTCTCGCCGAGACCCCGAAGCCCTGATCGACCAGATCTTCGCGGCGCTGGGTGAGCAGACCGTGGTCGTTCCTGCGACCGCCGCAGTGGAGTTGGTGATCCCGAGAGTCGCTGGCCAGGTGAAAGAGCTGAAGGAGCAGCTAGCGACGGTGGCTAGGGAGGTCGAGGGGATGTTGGAGGACTTCCCTCTCGCCTCGGTCTTGAGGAGCATGCCGGGGATCGGCCTCAAGACCGCCGCGCAGATCCTCCTGAACATCGGCGACGGTTCCGCGTTCGAGACTCCCGGCCACCTCGCGGCCTACGCCGGGATCGCGCCGGTCACACGAAGATCCGGGACCTCGATCCGCGGAGAGTTCCCCGCCCGATCGGGCAACAAGCGGCTGAAGAACGCCCTGTTCTACTCTGCCTGGGTCGCCTCGAACCACGACCCGATCTCGAAGACCTACTACGATCGCAAACGCGCCGAGGGCAAGCGCCACAACGCCGCCGTGATCTGCCTGGCCCGCCGCCGCTGCAACGTCATCTTCGCGATGCTCCGCGACGGCACGTACTACCAGTCACCCACACCAGTCCCGACCCCCGAGCCACCCACTCTCGCGGCTTGACTCGAAACATAGGGACACCCCCCCCGGATCATCCTTTTCCCGTCAGGCTCCCGCCGCCGCGCTCACGCATTCCGGCACGCCGCGGATGCCGCTCGACGTGGGCCCCGCGCACCACTGATGCGGCCCACTGCTGACTCGGCCCACCGCGGCCCCGGCATCGAGTGGGCACGGTCCCGGCATCGAGCGGGCATGGTCCCGGTGTCGAGTGGGCACGGTGCCGCGCCACTCGACGCCGCGTCAGACGACACGCGCAACGGACGGGCGAGCCGGAGCACGATTCACTCCTAAGGACACACACATGAACCACAACCTGAACACCACGTCCCTTCCCGCCCCGCGCCGCGCGCTGGCCGCCGTGGCCGTCCTGGGCCTCGGCCTGGCCGCGCTGAGCGGGTGCTCGGCGCAGGGCGGGGAGGCGGCGTCGTCGCCCGCGGGGACGGACTCCGCGACGCACAGCACCGCCGCCGCGCCCCTGGAACTGAGCGACGGCTGGGCCAAGGCGGCCGACTCCGGGATGACCGCCGTGTTCGGCAAGCTCACGAACACCTCCGGGCAGGAGGTCACGTTCACCGGGGCGGGCGCGGACGGCGTCGCGCGCTCGGTCGAGCTGCACGAGACCGTGGCGGACGGCGGCTCCGGCGCCACGCAGATGCGGCAGAAGGAGGGTGGCTTCACCCTCGTACCGGGGGAGAGCCTGGACCTGAAGCCGGGCGGCAATCACATCATGCTCATGGGGCTCACGTGCTCGCTCAAGGCCGGTAGTGACCTCACGCTGCAGCTGCGCACCGACAGCGGGATCCGGGACGTCACCGTCCCGGTGCGCGACTTCACGGGCGCGAAGGAGCGGTACGCGCCCGGCGAGGACGAGCACGCGGGCCACGGAGGCGAGCACGGCTCGGGGGACGGACACTCGTCGTCGTCGGATGCCGCCCACGACCACGGGTCGCACGAGGGCATGAGCACGAGCCCGTCCTCGAGCGCCCTGCCCACGTGTCATGACCACTGATCGGAGCCCTTCCGCTTCGGGCTGGAGCCGGCGATCGTTGCTCACGGGCGCGGTCGCCGGCGCCGGCGCCACCGGGCTCGGGGCGGTCTCCGCCGCCGCCCTCGGCGCCGTGGACCCCCGACTCGCGGCGGCGGGACAGGACACCGACCGGCCCGGGCTGCGGACCGAACCCTTCTACGGCGCCCGACAGGCCGGCGTGGCCACGCTCCCGCAGGCGTTCTGCGCGTTCATCGGCCTGGACCTGCACAAGGACGTGGACCGGGACGCGCTGCGGCGCTTGCTGCGTGTGCTCACGGACGACGCCGCGGCCCTCACCCAGGGCACCGCTCCCGTCAACGACCAGGAACCGTGGCTCGCCCAGAACCCCTCGCGGTTGACCGTCACGGTGGGTTTCGGACCCCGGGCCGTGTCCTTGATCGACGCCGCCCGGGCCCCGCGGTGGCTCGAACCCCTGCCCGCGTTCACGATCGACAAGTTGCAGGAGCGGTGGAACCAGGGGGACCTGTTGCTGCAGCTGTGCTGCGACGACAAGCTGACCCTGGCCCACGCCCAGCGTGTGCTGCTCAAAGACGTGCGCTCCTTCGCGACCGTACGCTGGGTGCAGGACGGCTTCCGCAACACCGTGGGCGCCACCCCCGACGGCCAAACCACGCGCAATCTCTTCGGGCAGGTGGACGGCACCGTGAACCCGTACCCGGGGGAGGCCGACCACGAGAAGGTCGTCTACGGTCAGGGCGGGTTCACCCCGTGGATCGAGAACGGGACATCGGTGGTGATCCGGCGCATCCACATGAACCTGGACACGTGGGACGAGGCCGACACCCCCGCGCGCGAGGACTCCGTGGGACGCAAACTCTCCAATGGTGCGCCGTTGACGGGCACCGCCGAGCACGACGAACCGGACTTCGACGCCAAGGGTCCGCTGGGATTCCCGGTCATCTCGTCCTACAGTCATGTGCGGCGTTCGCGCAGCGACAACCCGGACGAGAAGATCTTCCGCAGGGTGTACAACTACAATCTGGCGGTGAGCGGTGCATCCGGGCAGAGCCGGTCCGGGGACGTCCGGGGAGGTGTGTCCAACACGGGTCTGATCTTCGCGTCCTACCAGTCGGACCCCGCGAAACAGTTCGTGCCCATCCAGAAGCGGTTGGCTGAGTTGGACATGCTGAACACGTGGACCGTACCCATCGGATCCGCCGTGTTCGCGATCCCGCCGGGCTGCGAAGCGGGCGGGTTCATCGGGGACGCGTTGTTCACGTGACCCCCTCGCGCCGAGCAGCAGAACACTCGCGCGGAGCAGCAGAACAAGAGAGTCGACGGGCCGGAGGAACGCCACGATGAGTACCAGCGCACGCACCAGGGACACCGGCCCGCGCCGGGGCGGTTCGCGGGGGGACGTCGCTCGCGGCCGTGAGCGCGCCGGCGCACCGGACGGTGGGCGCTCGCCCGGTGCCGGCTCGCCGAAGGGCGCGAGCTCGTCGAACGGCGGGACCGCTCCCGTGGGGGCTGTGAGCGTGAGTCCGTGGACCATCACGGTGGTGCTCGTCGCGGCGATGATCGGGATGACCGCGGCGCTCGTCTACGGGGGAGCGGCCGCGCCCCGGCAGGTCGCGGACCCGGGGACGCTCGTGCGGTGGGGGCTGCCCGTGGTGGAGACCGTCCACAACATCGCGATGACGGTGGTGATGGGCGGATTGCTGCTCGCGATCGGCGTGGTGCCCCGGTTCGCGGACCGTTCCCGGAAACGGCCCCCGCGCAACAGCAAGGACCAAGCGGGTGAACCGGAGCATCCCGTGTTCCGCAGCGTCATGCAGCTCGTGGAGGCCGCCGCCGTGGTGTGGACCGTGGCGGCCGTGGCCGTGCTGATCTTCACGTACTCGGACGTCTCCGGGTCCGGTATCGGTGCGGGGGAGAACTACACCCAACAGTTGCTGCACTACATCACCGGGATCTCCACGGGTCAGTCCCAAGCGGTCATCGTGATGGTGGCCGCCGTGGTCACGACCCTGGTGTTCGGCGTGCGCGCCCTGCTGGGACTGTTCTGCACCCTCGCGCTGTCCTTCGTGGCACTCGTGGCGCTGGCCCTCAACGGGCATGCCGCCGGCGGTGCGGACCACATGGGCGCGGTGAACTCCCTGGGACTGCACCTGCTGGGCGTGTGCCTGTGGGTCGGCGGGCTGCTGGTGCTGATCTGGGCGGGGCCGCTGTTGTCCCGCGAGTTCACGGTCAGCGGCCGCGGGGGCTCCCGCCACACCGAACCGCTGCTCGCGGTGGTGCTGCGGCGCTACTCCGTGGTGGCACTGGGTTGCTACCTGCTGGTGTTGCTGTCCGGGATCATCAACGCCGCGGTGCGCATCGGCACGTGGGAGCAACTCACCTCCTCCTACGGGATCCTCGCGCTCACCAAACTCGTGCTGACCATCCTGTTGGCCCTGGCGGGTTTCGCGCACCGCCAGTGGCTGATCCCGGGGGTCGCGGACGGCTCCCGGTCCCGTGCGGCGACCCTGTGGCGCGTGCTCGTCGTGGAAATGGTGCTCATGGGTCTGCTCATGGGCATCGCCACGGCCCTGAGCCGCACCGCCCCACCCGTCCCGGAGGAGCTCGCACCGGACGCCTCCCCGGCGCGGATCCTCACGTGGTACGAACTGCCCCCGGAGCCCACGTTCGCCCGCTGGTTCACCACGTGGCGCCTGGACTGGTTCTGGGTGGCCGTGGTCGTGTTCCTGGCCGTGGTGTACCTGTGGGCCGCGATCAAGGTGTGGCGCCGCGGGGACTCGTGGTCCGTGCTGCGCACCGTGTCCTGGTTCGTGGGTCTGGCGGCACTGCTCTACGCGACGAGTGGAGGGGTGGCCGTCTACGCCCGCGTGCTGTTCTCCGCCCACATGGTCGAGCACATGAGCCTGACCATGATCGTGCCGCTGTTCCTGGTCTCGGGCGCACCCGTCACCGTGGTGCTCAAGGCCCTCGAACCGCGCCGGGACGGAACCCGCGGCCCGCGTGAATGGATCCTGCGCCTCGTGCACTCCACGTGGGGCAGGATCGTGACCCACCCGATCTTCGCGGCCGCGAACTTCGCGTTCTCGATCGTGCTGTTCTACTTCACGGACCTGTTCCGCTTCACGCTGCGCTACCACGTGGGCCACGAGTTCATGATGGTCCACTTCCTGTTCACGGGATACATGTTCGCGCTCGTGCTGATCGGCATCGACCCCATCCCGCGCCGGCCCAGCTACCCCATGCGTCTCGTGCTGCTGCTCGCGACCATGGCCGCGCACGCGTTCATCGGCATCAGCATCATGAGCCTGACCACGGTGCTGCAGGCCTCGTGGTTCGGCAACATGGGCCGCCCGTGGGGTCCCAGCGCCCTGGACGACCAACAGCTCGGCGGCATGCTCATGTGGGGGATTGGCGAGTTCCCCACGTTCCTGCTCGCCGTCATCGTGGCCGTGCTGTGGGCCATGGAGGGCGCCAAGGAGAACCGCCGGGTGGACCGGCAGGCCGATCGCACCGACGACGCCGAACTGCGCGCCTACAACGAGATGATGGCCGAGCTCGCGGAGCGGGACGAGCGGCGTCGTTGACGTCCGCCGGGACGGGCGCGCGAGACGGAGGCCCCGGGTCGCACGTGTGCGCGGTGAGTAGGCCCGGGGAGGACGGGTCCGCGGGGTGTGCGGGAGCGTTACGTAACGCACGGGAAGCTCTGCCCCGCGGATAACGTTGTCCCAGGAAGAAACCCTTGACCCCCGGTGGAAGGACCCAGACACCGTGACCTCCGCACGCATGAACACACCCGTCCGCGCCTCGGAACTTGAGGGCAGAGCCTGGCTGAACACCGGCGGTGAGCGACTGGACCTGCAGGCGCTACGGGGCAAGATCGTGATCCTGGACTTCTGGTCCTTCTGCTGCATCAACTGCCTGCACGTGCTGGACGAGCTGCGCCCCCTCGAGGAGAAGTACGCGGACGTGCTGGTCACGGTGGGCGTGCACTCCCCGAAGTTCGAGCACGAGGCCGATCCGGACGCCCTGGCCGCCGCGGTGGACCGCTACGAGCTCACCCACCCCGTGCTGGACGACCCCGAGCTGCGCACGTGGGACGCCTACACGGCGCGCGCGTGGCCCACCCTGGTGGTCGTGGACCCCGAGGGCTACATCGTGGCGCACCTCTCGGGTGAGGGCCACGTCCAGGGGCTGGAATCCCTCGTGTCCGAACTCGTGGCCGAGCACGACGCCAAGGGGACCCTGCACCGCGGGGACGGCCCCTATGTCCCGCGTCCGCAGCCCGAGGGGGACCTGCGGTTCCCCGGCAAGGTCGTGGCGCTTCCGGACGGTTCCTTCATGGTCAGCGACACCGGCCACCACCGCCTGGTCCAGCTCGAGGAGGACCTCACCACGGTTCGTCGGGCCATCGGTTCGGGCACCAAGGGCTGGGCGGACGGCCCCCGGGACGCCGCGCGGTTCAACGAACCCCAGGGCATTGCCGTGCTGCCCGAGCGCGTGCGTGCCGACGTCGGCTACGACCTCGTGGTCGCGGACACCGTCAACCACCGGCTGCGCGGCGTCGAACTGGGTACCGGCGCGGTGCGCACTTTGGCGGGCAACGGCGTCCAGCGCCTGCTCGACGACGCCCGCGCGCGCGGCGTGGACCCCAACGAGATCCCGCAGGACACCCCGGCCACGTCCGTGGCGCTGTCCTCCCCGTGGGACGTGACGTGGTCCGACGCCGCGGACACCCTGGTGATCGCGATGGCCGGGACGCACCAACTGTTTTCGTTCGACCCGCGTACCGGGGCGCTCGCGGTGCTGGCGGGCACCGGGGACGAGGGACTGCGCGACGGTTCCGCGCCCGAGAGCTGGTTCGCCCAGCCCTCCGGCCTGACCCAGGACGCGCACGGGGTCGTGTGGGTCGCGGACTCCGAGTCCTCCGCGCTGCGCAGCGTGCGCTTCGGCGAGGACGGATCCGCATCGGTGGAATCCGCCGTGGGACTCGGACTGTTCGATTTCGGCTTCCGGGACGGGCCGGCCGATCAGGCACGGTTCCAGCACTGCCTGGGGGTGTGCGTGTTCCCGGACGGATCCGTGGCCGTGGCCGACACCTACAACGGTGCGGTGCGCCGGTTCGACCCCGCGACCGGTGAGGTCTCCACGCTGACCCGCGGACTCGCCGAGCCCTCGGACGTGTTGCTCGACACGAGCCACGACGAGCCCGTCCTGGTGGTCGTGGAGGCCAATGCCCACCGGCTCGTGCGGGTGGCGGTTCCCAAGCAGGCCCAGAGGGTGGACGAGGGTGCGGCCACCATGCAGCGCAAGCGCACCGCGGTGGCCCCGGGAGAACTCGAGCTCACGGTGCGGTTCTCGGCCCCCACGGGTCAGAAGCTCGACACCCGGTGGGGTGATCCCACGCAGCTGAAGGTGTCCTCGTCCCCGGAGGACGCGCTCGTGCAGGGTGACGGGACGGCTCAGGGGCTGACCCGCTCCCTGCGGATCGCGGACGGCGTCACGGAGGGGGTCCTGCACATCACGGCCCGCGCGGCGGCGTGCGACGGTTCCCCGGACGGGGAGATCCCGGAACACGCGGCGTGCCACCTCTACCAGCAGGACTGGGGGATCCCGTTCACGGTGGACCCGCAGGCCCCGGCAGAACTCACGCTGGACCTGCGCGGAACGGACTGAGCGGGGCCACACAAGGGCCCCACGGCCCACCCTTCTCCCACACCCGGCCCAATCCGTCTCCCACCACCCGCTCCATCGGCCCCATCCCCTTCATCCCGCTCCCCGCTACCCTTCCACCCCCGCGGCAACCGCCCTCCACGACACGTGTGCTGCGATCCGCACGCGAAAACGGTGTTTTCCCGTGCGGATCGCAGCATGGATGTTGGGCCACCCGAGCGAACCCGGGCGGACCTGCACCCGCGGTCACCCATCAGCGCGGTGCCCGCCCGTCAGCGTGATGCCCGCCCATCAGCGCGGCGTGAGGGTCACCTCGTCCCCGGTGACCCTTACGTCCGCGCTCAGCAGGAACGGGACCTCATCGGTGACCTGGGACGTGGTGCCGTCGTAGAGGTCCACCGCGGTGAACTCGATGCGCGCGATCCCCCGGCTGTCGGGCACGTGCCAGCGGCCCGCGGCGGCGTCGTCCAGGGAGACGAAGGGGGTGGGGTAATCCTTGATGCTCCAGGAGACGCGGCCCTGGATGCGGCCGTCGAACTCGTAGGAGAACGGGCACCCCGCGGGGTAGAGACTGTCCTGCGCGGTGCATTCGTCCAGGTGCTCGCGGATCTGCTCGTCCACCTGGTGGGTGAGCCGTTCGGTCGGCTCGGCCTCGAGCGTCATGGTGGTGTTCTCCCGGGCATCGCTCACGGCCACTTCCTGCGGCTCGGCGCGCACCATGGGGGAGGAGTAGGAGCCCGTGTAGGTCCCGGGGTAGAAGACGGCGAACTCCCGGGAGGACCCGGGCAGGGCCACGGACGCACCGTTGATGTCCACCGCTGTGGAACCCGGCATGGTCACGGTCATGGTGGGCAGCGTGGAGGGGTCGAAGTCCCACACCGTGAAGAAACCCCATTGCGTCTCGGCCGGATGGAGGGTGAACTCCGAGGACGCCTCCTGACCGTTCAGCGTGTAGTTCGCGCGCACCACGGCACGGTCCCCGGACGAGGCGACCGTGCGCACGGTCACGTCCTGGAGCCCCTTGCTCGCCTCGGCCAGTGGTTCGCCGTCCAGCAGCGCCGCATTGGAGTCCGGCACGCGGGCGTTGAGCAGCCCCAGGGCCTTACCGCCGTCCCCGTCCTGAAGGGCCTGGAAGTAGTCCCGAACATCGGTCTCGGGCCCGTACGCGTACATGTTCACGAGTGCGATGGTCACAGCCGCGCCCGCGAGGGCCAGCAGGATCAGGACGAACCATGCCCCCACGGCCCTGACGATGCGTTCACTGCGTTCCATGAGTCCCCACGTTAGTGGACGTCCCGGGGAGCGGGCCCCGCGTGTCCCGGCGATGACCCACCCGGTACCGGGCCGCTAGGCTGAACCGGGCGGCGCGGGGGCACCGCCCCCGGACGGCGTCACCGCACGCTCCGGTGCGATCCCCGAGGACGGCAGGCACGAGGGCGGCTCATGGCGGAAACCATCCGACAGATCCCGGCGAAGTACGGGGCACCGGAACACGTGTTCCACCCCCGCATGGGGTCGTACGGACGCAGGCTCGGCGCGGCACTGCCTCCGCTGTTGCTCGTGGTCGTCGCGGTGTTCGTGATCGGCTACCGCCGCCCCGCCGGCCCCGCCATGGGCGTGCTGCTCCTGCTCGCCCTCGTGGGACTCGTGACGGCCTACGCCTACCTCCGCCCAGCGCTCGTGGTACTCACCGCTGATCATGTCCTGCTCTCCCGGTGGGTCGGTTTCCGTGCCGTGCCCCGTGATCGGATCGCCCAGGTGGTCACGGTCCGGATGCTGCTCGCACCGCGTCCGCGCGGCGGTGGTTCCCGCGGTCGCCCCGGCCTGTGGTTCGTCACCCCCGCGGGGCGCTCGGCGCTCTTCCTGGACGGGACCGTCTGGGACGCGCGCACACTGGACGAGCTGGCCCGGGCGAGCGGCGCCCAGCACGTCAACTTCCAGCGGGCCACGCCCGCGCAGCTCACGGAGCACTGGCCCCGGCTCGTCGCGTGGCGGGTGCGCTACCCGCGCGTGCGGTACATCGCGACGTCGGCCGCACTGATCGCCGCGGTCGCCCTGTTCGCGTGCTGGGCCTTCACACGGGGCCCCGCCTGATCCATCCGCTCCAACGGGGCCCATCTTTCCGGGGACGACGGCGCTCGGTTCCCTTCCCTGGCCCCACCAGTAGGGCCCTCGCCCCCGTCTTTCGTTCCGGCCACGGCCCGTGGCACCGTGAACGGTTCCGGGGACGACGACGGCCGGTCCCCTCCGTCGGGGACCGGCCGTCGCGCGGCCGGCGGGGTCGCGGTGTCCCACGACCCGTGCGGGACGCTCAGCGCGCGGCGCTGCTGCCGTCCATGCGGTTGCCGGTGGCCGCGGCGTCGGACCGATCGGGGGAGCCCGCCGCGCCGTCGCGCTGGCGCGAACGCTCGATCTCCGACTTGCGCTCCTCGTTGGCCTCGCGGGTCAACTCGGCACCGGCCTCCGCGTCACGCGTGAGGTTCTCACCGGTCTCCGGGTTGAACACGTGCATCCGGCGGCTGTCCAACCAGATGGTGTGCGTGGAACCACCGCGGATCCGCGAGGACGCGTCCAGGGACACAATGACCTGGGCGGGCATCTCGTCCGCGTCCAGTTCCTGCGCGAGCTCGTTGAGCTTGTGCTGGACGGCCTCGTCCTGCTGGTAGTGGATGTAGCCGTACTGCTGGTTACCCAACCACTCCGTGTGCGTGAACTCGGCGTCGAACGTGGTGCCGTGACCCGCCTTGGCCTCGTCCACGAGCTTGGCGTCCTCGAAGTGCTCCGGGCGCAGACCCAGCAACACGATCTCGGGCGCCCCGGACAACCGCTGCTGGACGCGCTCGGGCACCGGGATCTCCCCGATGGGGGTCTGGAACACGGTGCCGTTGATGCGCGCCGGGATGAAGTTCATGGACGGCGCGCCGATGAACCCCGCCACGAACAGGTTGACGGGCTGTTCGTACAGCTCCCGCGGGGACGCGATCTGCTGGAGCTGCCCGCGCTTGAGCACAGCCACGCGGTCACCGAGTGTCATGGCCTCGGTCTGGTCGTGGGTCACGTAGAGGGATGTGATCCCCATGCGCCGCTGCAACTGGGCGATCTCGGTGCGCATCTGACCGCGCAGCTTGGCGTCCAGGTTGGACAGGGGCTCGTCGAACAGGAACGCGTCCGCGTCCCGCACGATCGCGCGACCCATGGCCACGCGCTGACGCTGACCACCCGAGAGGTTGGCGGGCTTGCGCTCGAGGTGCTCGTTGAGGTCGAGCGTGTCCGCGGCGGCGCGGACCTTGCGGTCGATCTCGTCCTCCCCGAACTGGCCCTTGGCCAGGCGCAGCGGGAACGCGATGTTCTCGTACACCGACAGGTGCGGGTACAGCGCGTAGTTCTGGAACACCATGGACAGGTTGCGATCACGGGGTTGCTTGTCGTTGACGCGCTCGCCGTCGATCAGCAGATCGCCGCTCGTGATGTCCTCGAGACCCACGACCATGCGCAGGAGCGTGGACTTACCGCAACCGGACGGGCCCACGAGAATCAGGAACTCGCCGTCCGCGATGTCGATGGAGATGTCGTTGACGGCCGGGAACCCGTCGTCGTACTTCTTGACGAGGTGTTCCATGGTTATTGCTGCCATGTCTACTCAGTCCTAACTGTGTCTAAGCGTGAAGGATGGGACGCGGGCTCAGCCCTTGACCGCGCCCTGGGTCAGACCCGAGACGATCTGTCGCTGGAAGGCCAGCACGAGCAGCACCACGGGGATCGTGACGATGATCGCCGCCGCGGAGATCGCACCGGCCGGCTCCTCGAACTGCGAGGCGCCCGTGAAGAACGCGAGCGCCGCGGGGACCGGGCGAGCGGCGGACGTGGACGTCAGACCGATGCCGTAGACGAAGTCGTTCCATGCGATGAAGAACGCGATGATCGCCGTCGTGAAGACCCCCGGGAGGGTCAGCGGGACGATCACCTTGCGGAACGCCTGCCACGTGGTGGCGCCGTCCACCTGGGCCGCGCGCTCCAGGTCCCACGGGATCTGCTGGAAGAACGCCGCGAGCGTCCAGATGGAGATCGGCAGGGTCAGCGACAGGTAGGGGATGATCAGACCGAGCCACGTGTCGTACAGACCCACTTGCCGCCACAGGTTGAACAGCGGCGTGACGATGGAGATGACGGGGAACATGGAGACCATCAACGCGGTGGTCAGGATGATCTTCTTGCCCGGGAAGTCCAGGCGGGCGATCGCGTACGCGCACAAGGTGGCCAGGACCACCGCGATGAACGTGGCGATCAGCGAGATCCCGATCGAGTTGCGCAGCGCGGGCAGGAACAGGTCCTTGGCGTCCCCCACGAAGATCTGCTGGTAGTTGTCGGAGACGAACGACGTGGGAAGGAACTTCCCGGAGTTCAGGTCCGCGGGGGACTTGAACGACATCATGAGGATCGACAGCACCGGGAACAGGGCGTAGACCAGGACCAGGATCGAGACGACGGTCCAACCGATTTTCTGTTTCGTGCTCAACATGGCGGGTTACCTCCCCTTCCCAGAGCCACCGGTGAGGTCCACCTTGAAGATCTTGATCGCCACGAGCGCGATGATCATCACGCAGATGAACAGGATCACCGAGATGGCCGAACCCAGGCCGATTTCGAGACGACCGATGGACGTGCGGTAGGCGAGCAGCGAGAGCGTCTCGGTGCCGTACTGGCCCTGGGTCATGATGAAGACGTTGTCGAAGATGCGGAACGCGTCGAGTGCGCGGAACACCACGGCCACCATGATCGCGGCCTTCATGTTCGGCAGGATCACCCGCGTCAGCCGCTGCCACGAGGACGCACCGTCCACACGGGCGGCCTCGGAGAGCTCACCGGGGACCTGTGCGAGCCCGGAGAGCAACAGCAGCGAGATGAACGGGGTGGTCTTCCAGATCTCGGAGGCCATGATCACCGTCAGGGCCGGCCCGGCGGACGCGAACCAGTTGAAGTCCGGACCGATCACGGGCAACCACGAGAACCAGTTGTTGACGTAGCCGGTGGTGATGTCGAACGCGTAGAACCACGCGAACGCGGAGACCACCGTGATGATGCCGTAGGGCACCAGGATAGCGGTGCGCAGCAGGCCGCGCGTGGACTTGATGGCGCTGTGCATCACGAGCGCCAGGGCCAGGCCCAGCACGAGTTCCACGGCCACCGTGACCACGGTGATCAACATGGTCACACCCAGGTCCCGCCAGAACACGATGTCGGAGAGCACCGTGGCGTAGTTGCCCAGGAACACGAACTCCCGGTCACCCGGTGCGGTGAGGCGGAAGGAGAACAGCGAGTCCCACAACGCCTGGACGATGGGGTACAGCGTGACCAGGAGCATGATCACGAACGCGGGGCCGGCGAGCAGCCACCCCAGTTTCCGTTCCGAACGGGCCCGGTCCGAGAGATGGCCTCTCCCGCGGGGCTTTTCCGGCGCGGACGCGCGAGCGCGCGAATCGACGGTGCTACTCACAACAGCGCATCTCCCTTCAGGACTTCCTGGATGAATTCGGTCGTTTCACGAGGGGTGTCCTCGGTGACGTCGCCGGGCGGGGTCCAGTGCTGCTGGATGGCCGTGGAGATCTCGTTGTAGTACGGGGTCTGCGGGCGGGGCGCGGCGTTGTCCAGGGACTTACGGATGGTGTCGGCCATGGGGTAGGCCTTCTTCACCGCGGGGTCGTCGAAGGCCTTGGCCGACGCCGGCGGGTTGCCGTTGGTCGCGAAGTACTGCGCCTGGTGCTCCGGCGAGACGATGCACTGCACCGCGTCCCACGCGAGATCCTGGTGCTCGGAGGCCGCACCCACGCCCAGGTTGATCCCGCCCAGTGGCGGAGCGGACGGGGTGTCGGCGTCCACGCGGGGCCACGTGGTCCAGCGGATGTCGTCCACCACGGACTGGTCCAGCGCGCCCTCCTCCACGGCGGCCTTGGAGGCCGAGTAGATGAACGGCCAGTTGACCATGAACGAGCCCTTGTCCCCCTGGAACTGGATCATGGAGGCGTTCTCGTCCTGGGTGGCCAGGCCGGGTCCGCCGAGGCCCTCCTTGCCGATGGTGCCGATGATCTCCGCGGCCTTCTTGCCGGCGTCGGAGTCTAGCGTGATCTTGGCGTCCTGACCGTCCTGGCCGTCCGAGACCACCTGGCCGCCAGCCGACTCCACGAGGCCGTTGACCCACACGGACATGGCCTCACCGCGCACGCCCTGCACGCCCAGGTACTTGTCCTGGGACTTGGCCGCCTTGATGAGCTGGTCCCACGTGACGGGCTCGGCCATGTCCAGACCCGCCGCCTTGGCCGCGGACTCGCGGTACCACAGCAGCTGCGTGTTGGCCCAGAACGGGATGGCCACGATCTCGCCGTTCCACTTGGCGCCCTCCAGCGGGCCCTCGAGGGTGTCCTGAGTGGTCGCCTGCACGACGTCGTGCGGGGGCTTGGCGAGGAAGCCGGGTTCCGCGAGCTCTGGGACGTAGGGCGGGTCCAGGCTCATGATGTCCATGGACGTATCGCCCGCGGCGAGGCGGCGGGCCAGCTGTTCGCGCTGGGACGCCGCGTCACGCGGGAGCAGCGACGTCTGGATCTTGTACTTGCCGCCGGACGCGTCCGAGCACTGCTGGGCGAGGACGTCCTGGCCGCCGTCATCCGGGTTGATGTACCACGTGAGCGTGGGCGGGCCGGACTCCCCGCCGCTGCACCCCGTGAGCAGCATGGCGGACGCCGCCGCAGCGGCCGCTACGCTGCGGACCGTGCGAGGCTTGCCTGCCCTGCGAGAGTGGTGAGTGGACTTCACAATGGTTCCTCCCCTGATGAGCGCCTGTACTGACGGAATGGGTCCGGCGCTCCCCGTAGGAATACCGGTCATTTCAGTATCTGCTCAGTGTAGGCGTGGCGTGGGTCACGGACCGTGTGTTACCCGCTTTCGGGGATGGTGGCGTGGCGGCCGGTGTGTCAGGAGAGGAAGACCGCGGCCACCGCCATCGTGGCCATGGACACGACCGTGGTGAGCAGGACGGTGTCCCGGCACACCGTGGTGGCCCGGTCGTAGCGCACGGCCGCTACGTAGAGGTTCTGCGCGGTGGGCAGCGCGGCCATGATCACGGCCGCGTACAGGGCGTGCCCGGTGAGCCCGAGCGCCCACGCGAGCAACAGCGCGAGCCCGGGGTGCACGACGACCTTGGCCCCGGTCGCGAGCAGCGTGTCCACCCGGGCGCCGGGGGAGGCCAGGGGGCGGGAGCCCACCAGCGAGAGACCGAAGGCGAGCAGCATCGCGGGAACGGCCGCACCCGCCACGATGCGCACGGGCTCCATCGCGAGGTCGGGCAGGCGGATCCCCGTGGCCGCGGACATGATGCCCAGGGCGGAGCCCATGATGAGCGGGTTCGTCACGATGTTCTTGAGCACCGAGCCGACCGTGGGGCGCCGCCCGCCAGTGAGGGTGTCCATGATCGTGAGGTACAGCGGCGTGTTGATCGCCAGCTGAAACAGCATCACCGGGGCCACCTGGGACGCGTCCCCCAGGACGAACAAGGCGATGGGGATCCCCAGGTTGGCGGCGTTGACCTGCCCGGCGGCCTGCGCGCCCATCACCACGGTGGCGGCGTCCCGGGAGAACACGAACCGGGAGAGCAGTGCGTACGCGATCATGGTGAGCCACGCGGACGTGGCCGCCACGAGCAGCGGCGCGGAGAAGATGTGGTGGATGTCCGCTTCGGAGATGGTGGTGAACAATAGCGGCGGGGACGCCACGTAGAACGCGAGTTTGGACAGCACCCGCTGGCCGTCCGGGCCGAGCACCCCTGCGCGCCCGATCACGTAACCCAGCCCGATCACGGCCCATACGATGAAGAACCCGGAGACGACTCCGCTCATGAGCTCATCTCCTCGCGTCGGCGGGTCCGCGCGCCCGGGTGCACCGGGAGCGCGGCAGGGTCACAGGCCCGCGACGGCCGCGTCCTCCCGGGCCTGCAGGTGGGCGCGGGCGTGCGGCGGGCGGAGCATGTCCCCCACCACGGCGTCCGCGGGGTCCGAACCGAGCGCCACGATCCTGTTGTGCTCGTCCACGTGTACCACGTGGGGTTCGTAGTTCTGCGCCTCGGCGGTGTCCATGAGACCGTACGCGATCAGGATCACCAGGTCACCCGGGTGCACCAGGTGCGCCGCCGCGCCGTTGATGCCCACGACGCCGCTGCCGCGCTCGCCTGCGATCGTGTACGTCTCGAGCCGCGCGCCGTTGGTGACGTCCACGATCGCCACGAGCTCGCCGGGCAGGATGTTCGCGGCGTCCAACAGGTCCTGGTCCACGGTCACGGACCCCACGTAGTGCAGGTCCGCCTGGGTCACGGTGGCCCGGTGGATCTTCCCGGTGAACATGGTGCGCAGCATGATCGCTCCTGATGCGATGGGTGGTGTGGTTCGCGGTTCGGACCTGCCGGCCGCCCGCCGTGAGGGCCGGGGCGGTGTTCGACGCGGGCCCTCGGCGCGAAACGCCCCGGGACCAGATGGTTCCCGGGGCGTTTCACGATTCGTGCGGAGCGGCTGACGGGAATCGAACCCGCGTATCAGGCTTGGGAAGCGTGCGCTCTACCATTGAGCTACAGCCGCATCGTTCGTGCGGGACCGTGCGGTCCACGTTTGAACGCCCACCACTCTACAACACGTTTCGGTGCGTGGTTGTTCCGGTGGCGCTTCGCGGGTTCGACGACGCCCCGCCGCCCTCACGAGGCGGCGTCACGCTCCCGGCCGTGCGGCGTCCCGAGCATCGCCGTTCCGTGGCCGCGAGGGCGGGGTAGCGGCGTGGTGACCGGGACCCGCGGCGTCGTGCCCGGCGCCCGCGCGGGACCGTGGACTACCGTGGACACGTGCTCATCTCAGACCGCGACATCCGCCGCCACCTGGACTCCGGGCGCGTGTGCCTGGAACCGTACGATCCCGCGATGGTCCAGCCCGCGAGCGTGGACGTGCGCCTGGACCGGTGGTTCCGGCTGTTCGACAACCACAAGTACGCGCACATCGACCCCTCCCAGGAGCAGCCCGACCTCACGCGGCTCGTGGGGGTGGCCCCGGACGAGCCGTTCGTGCTGCACCCGGGGGAGTTCGTGCTGGGGGCCACGTACGAGAAGGTCACCCTGCCGGACGACGTCGCGGCGCGCCTCGAGGGCAAGTCCTCCCTGGGGCGGCTGGGCCTGCTCACGCACTCGACCGCCGGGTTCATCGACCCGGGCTTCAGCGGGCACGTGACGCTCGAGCTGTCCAACATGGCGACCCTGCCCATCAAGCTGTGGCCCGGCTCCAAGGTGGGGCAGCTGTGTTTCTTCCAGCTCTCCTCCGCGACCGAGCACCCCTACGGCAGCGGCGCGTACGGCAACCGCTACCAGGGCCAGCGGGGCCCCACCGCGTCGCGCAGCCACCTGAACTTCCACCGCACGATCATCGAGTGAGCCCGCGTGTGAGGGCGGCTCACACGCGCGCCGTGGTGAACCCCTCGGGCGGACGGGGCGTGAGCAACAGCAGCACGAGGCCCGCGGCCACGACCACCAGGATTCCCAGGATGCCCCAGATCTGGGCACCCATGAGGGTCACGAACACCCCGAACAACCCGGGGGCCATGAAGCTCACCGCGCGGCCCGTGGTGGCGTACAGACCGTAGATCTCCCCGTCACGGCCCGGGGGGATGAGCCGGCCCAGGTACGTGCGCGACGCGGCCTGTGCGGGTCCCACGAACAGGCACAGTGCCAGCCCGCACACCCAGAACGCGATCTTGCCGTGCCAGAACAGCAGGGCCGTTCCCGCCACGAGCACGCCCACGAGGGACGCGGTGATCACGGCGCGCGGGCCCAGCGCGTCGTCGAGCGCGCCGCCCACGAACGCACCCAGCGCCGCGATGAGATTGGCCGCGACCGCGAACATGATGACCTCGGTGAGCGAGAAGCCGAAGCTGCCCGCGGCCAGGACCCCGCCGAACGTGAAGACCCCGGCAAGTCCGTCCCGGTAGACCGCGGAACTGAGCAGGAAGACGACCGTGGCACGCGAGACCCGCCACAGGGCCGCGATGGTGCGGAAGAGCTCGGCGTAGGCGCCCAGGATGCCGCGGCGGCGGGGCTGTGCAGGGACCGCAGCGGCGTCGTCGATGGATGCCCGGAACGGCATACTTCGCGCCTTGAGCATGAGGGGCAGGCAGAACACGAGGATCCATGCCGCGCTGAACAGTGCCACGGCGCGATAGTTGAGGGCGTCGTCGGTGGGGATGCCCAGGAACCCGGGCGTGACGAAACCGAACAGGACGAAGGCGAGGGCGAAGATCCCGCCCACGTACCCCGCGCCCCAGCCCCACCCGGAGACCTTGCCCATGCGCTGCGGACCGGCCAGCGCGGGCAGCATGGCGTTGTAGCTGACCGTGGCGAACTCCTGGGCCACGCTGCCCACGGCCACGAGCCCCACGCCCAGGAACAGGAAGGCGGGATCGGGTCGGGCGAGGAACGCGAGACCCGTGCACAGGACGAGCACCACGGTGTTGCCGGTGAGGAACGTGGCGCGGGACCGCGGGGAATCGCTGCGCTGGCCGATCAGCGGAGCCGTCAACGCGATCGCGAAACCCGCGACGGTCATGGCGATGCTCAGCACCGTGGACGTGTACTCGCTCGACCCGAACGCCGGGCTCGTGAGGTACACGGTGAACACGAACGTGAGCATCACGGCGTTGTACGCGGATGTGCCGGTGTCCCACAGGCACCACATGAGCACGCGGGCGCGTGAACCGCCCTCGCCGGGGCGCTGGGCGTGCGGGGGACGTCCAGGGGCCGCCGTGGACGGGTGCTGACCGGTCATGGGCTCACCCTACGGGCCCTGTGCCCTCCCGCCCAGGGTCCGGCGCCCCTGGGCAGTGGGGGCGCCGAGTGAGGGGCCCGTGACGTGCGGCGAAACGGACAGTCACCCTGCTTTGTTATGCTGGGGACCTCGAAACTGACACCCCATTTCCGCCCGGATCCCCGTGGGCCCATTTACAGGTACTCGTGGGTAATCCGTGGCTCGAGAGGTAAGGTCCTATGATCGCGGTGCTGCTTGTCCACGGGCTCGCGGCCCTGTGTGCACCCGCGATCCTCAAGCGCACCGGACGCTCCGGCTTCTACCTCGTGGCCCTCGTCCCACTCGCGAGTCTGATCTGGCTTATCACCCAGACATCCCGCGCCCACGCGGACGTGGACGGGTGGACCACCACCGTGGAATGGATCCCCCAGCTGGGGATCTCGCTGTCCTTCCGGATGGATTCCCTCGCGTACATGATGTGCCTGCTGGTGCTGGGCGTGGGAGCGCTCGTCCTCGCGTACTGTGCGCGCTACTTCAAGCCGGACGCCCAGGGCATCGGCCCGTTCGCCGCCCAGCTCGTGGCCTTCGCGGGCGCCATGTTCGGTCTGGTCACCGCGGACGACCTCATGGTGCTGTTCGTGTTCTGGGAGATCACCTCGGTGCTCTCCTTCCTGTTGATCTCCTATTCGCGCACCAAGCTCGCCGCGCGTCGAGCGGCCCTGCAGGCGCTCATCATCACCACCGCGGGCGGTCTGGCGATGCTCGTGGGCCTGGTCATGCTCGGCAACGCCGCCGGGACCTTCCGGATCTCAGGGGTCCTGGAGGCGGCCCCCGAGCTCCTGGGCTCCACCATGGTGGACGTGGCGCTCGTGCTGATCCTGGCCGGCGCAGTCTCCAAGTCCGCGCTGTTCCCCACCCACTTCTGGCTGCCCGCCGCCATGGCGGCGCCCACCCCGGTCTCCGCCTACCTGCACGCTGCGGCCATGGTCAAGGCCGGGATCTACCTCGTGGCGCGGCTCGCTCCCGGTTTCGTGGACACCCAGTGGTGGTTGCCCGTCACCTTGACCCTGGGCCTGGGCACCATGATCTTCGGTGGCTGGGTCGCACTGCGCCAGTTCGACCTCAAACTGATCCTCGCGTACGGCACGGTGAGCCAGCTGGGCTTCATCACGGCGGTCGTCGCGTTCGGCACCGCGGACACCGCGATGGCCGGCATGGGCATGGTCATCGCACACGGTCTGTTCAAGGCCACCCTGTTCCTGAGCGTGGGCATCATCGACCACCAGGCCGGCACCCGCGACATCCGCAGGCTCTCCGGTGTGGGTCGCACGGCACCCATGTTGTTCGTGGTGGCCATGATCGGTGCGGCGTCCATGGCCGGCATCCCGCCGCTGCTCGGCTTCGTGACCAAGGAAGCCGTCCTCACGGCGTTCGTGGACCACGCTTCGGACCCGCTCGCGATGATCGCGCTCGTGTGCGTAGTGCTCGGTTCCATCCTCACCTTCGCGTACAGCGCGCGGTTCCTGTGGGGCGGCTTCGCGCGCAAGCCCGCGCAGTTCTCCGATCTCGACGCCGCCGAGGACGGTCAGTCGGTCATCGGCGAGTTCACCCCGGTGCCGTGGGCCTTCCTCGTGGCGCCCGCGGTGCTGGCCCTGCTCACGGTGGTGTTCGGCCTGTGGCCCGCACCCGTGGAGGCAGGGATCGTGCGCTACCAGGAACAGTTCCCGGACGTCGCCGAATCCCACGTGCACCTGGTGCTGTGGCACGGGCTGACCCCGGCGCTGGGGCTCTCCGCGCTGATCATCGGCGTGGGCGCGCTGTTGTACGTCGCGCGCCGGCCCGTGGGCTCGTTCCAGGACCGGTTGCCGAAACTGCCCACCGGTGACTTCGTCTACCGCAAGATCATCAACGTGCTGGACATGGTCGCGGTGTGGCTCACCGGCCGGACCCAGCGTGGTTCGCTGATGTTCTACCTGTCCGTGATCCTCGTGACCGCGATCGTGGTGCCGCTCGTGGCCCTGTTCTGGTACGAGACCCCGCCGCTCGCCGGGTTCCGCTACGCGGATTCCCCGGCCCAGCTGGTCACCGGGATCGCCATGATCGTGGCGGCCCTGCTCGTGCTCACCGCGGGCAAGCGGTTCCTGGCCGTCCTGCTGGTCTCGGTCACGGGCTACGGCCTGGCCCTGACCTTCGCGCTCCACGGCGCGCCGGACCTCGCCCTGACCCAGACGCTCGTGGAGACGATCTCCCTCGTGGCGTTCGTCCTGGCGCTGCGCTCCCTGCCCGGCCCCCTGTGGAACCGCCGGCCCGCCGGGCACCGCGTGTTCCGCGCGGTCTTCGCCGTGGTGTTCGGACTGTTCATGATGGCGCTCGCGGTGTTCTCCATCTCCTCGCGGTCGGCGGAACGGATCTCCCTGGAACTGCCGCGGATGGCCTACGAGATGGGCGACGGCGCCAACGTGGTCAACGTCCTGCTCGTGGACATCCGCGCGTGGGACACCATGGGTGAGATCACCGTGCTCACGGTGGCCGCCACGGGCATCGCCTCCCTGATCTTCGTCAAGGGACGCGGGGACCGCTTGCGCAGCGAACGCCACGAGCTGGACACCCAGCAGCTGAAGGTCGTGCGTGGCGCGGACTCCGCGGCGCACTCCCCGCACGCGAACACCCGCCAGCTCGAGGTCGCCCGCCGGTTCACCTCCCGCCCGGACGCGGACCCGTTCCTGCTCGCGGGGCGCACGCTCGCCCCGGAGCGGCGCTCGATCATCTTCGAGGTCGTGGCCCGGCTGCTGTTCCATACCTTCATGCTCGTGTCCTTCTACCTGCTCATCGCGGGCCACAACATCCCCGGTGGTGGCTTCGCCGGCGGCCTGATGGCCTCCCTCGCCCTGACCCTGCGCTACCTCGCGGGCGGACGCTACGAGCTCGAACGCGCGACCCCGGTCAACGCGGGCTGGATGCTCGGCGCGGGCCTGGCGATCGCCTCCCTGTACGCGATCGTCCCCGTGTTCTTCGGCGGGGCCGTGATGGAGAGCTACACGTTCGAGTGGGACATGCTCGTCTTCGGTCACGTCAAGTTCGTCACCGCCGTGATCTTCGACATCGGTGTCTACCTGATCGTGGTGGGCCTGGTGCTGGACATCCTGCGCTCCCTGGGCGGGCGGATCGATGAACGGATCGAGCGTTCCGCGGTGGAGTCCCGGAAGAAGCGCGCGGGCCGCGGCGCCCGGATCCGCCTGACCCGTAACGGCCCCGAGGTCACCGCGCACAGGGTGGACGACCCCGACGCTCCCGAGGGCTCCTTGGTCTCCGGGGACGAGCCCCAGGAGGCACAGCGATGACCGTGAATCTCACACTCCTGGTAATCATGGGTGTGCTGTTCTCCGTGGGGGTCTACCTCCTGCTGGAACGCTCGCTCACCCGCGTACTGCTGGGCATCATGCTGCTCACCAACGGGGCCAACCTGCTGATCCTGCACACGAGCGGCGCACCCGGCATCGCGCCGTTGTACGACGCCGCCCGCGACCCCTCGGAGTACTCGGACCCGCTGCCGCAGGCGCTCGTGCTCACCTCGATCGTGATCTCGCTCGCCACGACCGCCTTCATCCTCAGCATGATCTGGCGTTCGTGGATCCTGGCCCGCCGGGACGAGATCCAGGACGACCTCCAGGACCGCCGCGTGGCGCAGCAGTCCTCGTACGACGCCGAGGACGACGACGCCCTGCCGCAGGACACCTCCGAGTTCAACCACGCGGACGCCCGGTTCGCACCGTCGCGTCACAACGAGGAAGAGGCCGCCGAATCGCCTGGTCACTACAGGGCCGAGAAGTTCTCCGAGGCGCGAGGGAGGAGCCCGCATGACCACTGATCCGGCACAGTTCGCGCCGCTCGCGGTCCTGATCCCGTTCCTCGGCGCCGCCCTGAACTTCATCATCGTCCACCGCAACCGGCTGCAGCGCGGGGTGACCGTGGGCGCCATGGTGCTCACGCTGATCCTGAACGCGTTCATGCTCGCGAACGTATGGAACCAGGGCCCGCAGGTCGTGCACCTGGGGGACTGGGCCGCCCCGTACGGCATCGTGATGGTCGTGGACCAGTTGTCCGCGCTCATGCTCGTGGTCTCCGTGGTGGTGTCCCTCGCGGTGTTGATCTACGCGGTCAGTGAGGGTGTGGCCAGCGGGGACGACGAGGGTCCCATCTCCATCTTCTACCCCACGTTCCTGTTGCTGGTCGCGGGTGTGTCCCACGCGTTCCTCGCGGGTGACCTCTTCAACCTCTACGTGGGCTTCGAGATCCTGTTGACCGCCTCCTACGTCCTGCTCACCATGGGCGGTACGGCGCAGCGGATCCGTGCGGGCGTGACCTACGTGGTCGTCTCGGTGATCTCCTCGATCCTGTTCCTGATCTCCCTGGGGATGATCTACGGCGCCACGGGCACCGTGAACATGGCGGACCTGTCCGTGAAGCTCGCGGACCTGCCGCAGGGCACCCAGATGCAGTTGCACCTGATGCTGCTGATCGCGTTCGGGGTCAAGGCCGCGATCTTCCCGCTGTCCTTCTGGCTGCCCGACTCCTACCCCACCGCGTCCGCACCGGTGACCGCGGTGTTCGCCGGTCTATTGACCAAGGTGGGCGTCTACTCGATCATCCGCACCGAGACCTTGTTGTTCCCCGGGACGCAGATCAACGACCTGTTGATGTGGGTCGCGTTGTTGACCATGGTCGTGGGCATCCTGGGCGCGCTCGCCCAGATCGACATCAAACGTATGCTCTCGTTCACGCTGATCAGTCACATCGGCTACATGATCTTCGGCATCGCGCTGGGCACGCAGGCCGCACTGGCCGCGGTGGTCTACTACATCGCGCACCACATCGTGATCCAGACCAGCCTGTTCCTGGTCGCCGGACTGATCGAGCGCCGCGGTGGCTCCACCAACGTGGACCGCCTCGCCGGGATGCTCAAGATCTCCCCGCTGCTGGGTGTGCTGTACGTGATCCCGGCCCTGAACCTGGGCGGCATCCCGCCGTTCTCGGGCTTCCTGGGCAAGGTGGGCCTGCTGGAGGCCGGTGTCGAGGCCGGGACGTGGCTGAGCTACCTGCTCGTGGGCGTGTCCGTGTTCGTCTCGCTGCTCACGCTCATGGCCCTGATCCGCGTGTGGAACCGCGTGTTCCTGCGCAACGTGGACGACGCCGAGTACCCGGACCCCGTGCTGCGCGCCACCACCGCGGAGGGCCGCCGCCCCCGCACGTCCCGCGCGGTCGCGGGCGAGTCCGGCAGCCGCTTCTCCGGCCGGTCCCCCGTGGTACTGCTGCCCGGGACCATGGTGGGCGCGACCACCGCGCTCGTGGCGGTGGGCGTGGCGCTCACGGTCTTCGCCGGGCCGCTGTTCGATCTCGCGGACAACGCGTCCGAGAACCTGATCAATCCGGATAGATACGTCAATGCCGTGCTGGCCCCCGTGGGTCCCGGCGGTGTGAGCGAGGAGGGCCGATGAGTACGTCCCCGATGCAGCGCCGCTCCCGGAACTCCCTGCGGGCCGAGCTGCCCCTGATCCTGTGGCTCGTGGTCGTGTGGGGTGCCCTGTGGGGTGACTGGAGCGTGGGCAACCTGGTCTTCGGGCTGATTCTCGCGGTGTTCGTGACCCGCACGCTCACGCTGCCCCCGGTGCGGTTGTCCGGGCGGTTCAACGTCCTGCACTTCGCGCTGTTCGTGATCACGTTCATCTGGCAGGTGGCCCGGGCCAGCATCCACGTGTTCGGTGTCGCGCTCATGCAGGGCCCCAAGGTGCACAACGCGGTGCTGCGAGTGAAGCTGCGGCAGAACAACGACCTGCTCATGACGGCCGTGGGTCACACCATGGCGCTGATCCCGGGCTCGCTCGTGGTGGAGGTGGATCGCGGCAACGGGATCCTGTACTTCCACGTGCTGGACGTCTCCACGCCGGAGGAAGCGGAGTCGTTCCGGGAGTCCGCGCTGAACATCGAGGCGGCGTGGATCAAGATCATGGGCTCCAAGGAGGACCTCGCGAAACTGGAGGCCTCGGGTGACGCGGGCGGCGCGGACGCCTCCGGCGCCGTCGCGTCGCCGACCACCAAGATGAACAAGGCCCTGGACGGCCTCGGGGAGGAGCGGCCATGACCATGTTCGACGTCGCCGTGTGGGTGTGCGGTGCGATTCTCACCGTGGCGGCCGCGGGCACGATCTACCGGCTGGCCAAGGGCCCGTCCCTGCTGGACCGGGTGATCGCCACGGACGTGCTGCTCGCGATCGTGGGTGCGGGTCTCGCCATCGAGATGGTGTACAACCACCACTCCAGCAACATCATCCTGCTCGTGATCATCTCCCTGGTGGGCTTCCTGGGCTCCGTGACGGTCGCGCGCAACGTGGGGTTGGAGCGCTCATGAACTGGCACACCGTCCTGGACGTCATCGCGCTGCTGTGCCTCGTGGGGGGCTCCCTCATGTCCCTGGCCGCGGCGGTGGGTCTGGTGCGCTTCCCCGATCTACTCTCGCGCATGCACGCCGGCACCAAGCCCCAGGTCCTGGGGTTGCTCCTGCTGCTCACGGCCGTGGCGATCGAGAGCGGCAATCCCGGCATGATCCCGCTGATGATCCTCGCGTGGCTGTTCCAGCTGCTCACGGTGCCCGTGTCCGCGCACATGGTGGGCCGCGCCGCCTACCGCTCCAAGCACCTGAACGAGAAGAACCTCGTGGAGGACGAGCTGCGCGAGGTCGTCGCTCGCGCTGGCGAGGAAGAATCTCGCTGAGGACGTAATTCTCGGTGGGGCCGGGTCCCTTCCGCCCCGTCGCGCCCGGCGCTTCGTATGCTGGGCAACGAGCACGACGTCGTCGGCTGCCCGGTGCCGCCGGCACCCCACAAGACAAGGAGAAAACCTCATGAACAAGGCAATGGACATTTTCGGCACGGTGGCGTCCCTGGGTGGCGTGGCCCTGGCCAACAAGGGTCTGTCCGCGGTGTGGAAGCAGGTCACGGGCAACGAGCCCCCCGCCAAGAACCCGGACCCGGACGAGGCCTGGACCGACATCATCATCTGGGCCGTGATCACCGGTGTCGTGGGCACCGTCATCAAGGTGGGGATCTCCCGCCAGGTGGCCAAGTTCGAGTCCAAGGACTCCGATCCCTCCCGCAGCTCCCAAAGCGAGATCTGAGCCGCGGGTCCCGCGCCCCCGTATGGGTGGGCCGGGGCCGCGTAGGACGCACGTACGACGGCGGGTGGCCGGGCACGCGAGATGCCCGGCCACCCGCCGTCGTGGTCTAGACTGGCGTCTCAACGACAGGGGAGCGCCACCGCGGCGCTGAGAGTGCGCGTGAGCGCAGACCCTCGAACCTGATCCGGCTCGTACCGGCGCTAGGGAGTCGAGTATCTCAAGGACCCGCTCGCAACGGCGGGTGGTGTTCTTCCCCTCCTGGGATCTTCAGGAGGATTCAGTATGACGCAGGTCGGTAACACCCCCACCCGTACACCGCGCGCAGGCGGCAACCGCAGCTCGTCGTGGCGGGTCGTGGACATCGTGGTCACCGCCGTGTTGGCCGCGGTGTGCGCCGTGATCTTCTGGATGTGGTCCAACCTCCTGTACCCGGCGGTCTCGGCGGGCACGGTGGCCTACCCGCCGTCCGCGGGCCTCATCGCGGGGGGCTGGCTCGTGGCGGGTACCCTGGGCGCCCTGATCATCCGCAAACCGGGCGCGGCCCTGTTCTGCGAGTTGCTCGCGGCCGTGATCGAGGGCTTCCTGGGTACGCATTTCGGGTGGCTCGTGGTGCTCTCCGGTCTGGTGCAGGGCCTCGGCGTGGAGGTCGTGTTCCTCCTGACCCGCTACCGCCGGTTCGGTCCCGTGACTGCGGCGATCGGCGGGGCGGTGTCCGGGCTGTTCCTGGGCGTGAGCGAGAACATCATGTACAACTTCGAGTGGGCCCTGGACCAGCAGGTCGTCTACGCGGCGCTGACCACGCTCTCCGGGGCCGTGATCGCCGGGCTGCTCATGTGGGCCGTGATGAAAGCCCTGCAGGCCACGGGTGTCCTCGGAGCACTGGCCTCCGGCGCCGTGCGCCGATGACCGCGGAACCGACCGCGCAGCTCACGGGCGCGCGGGTGGTCCTGGAGGGGTTCGGATGGCATCACCCCGGCCGCGAGACGCCCAGTCTGATGGACCTGGACCTGATCATCGAGCCCGGCGAGCGCGTCCTGCTCCTGGGCCCGTCCGGGGCGGGCAAGTCCACGCTCCTGCAGGCGCTGGCCGGCGTGGACCAGGACCCTGACGGCCGCTCCGCATCGGGCGGGTTGAGCGTCGCGGGTGTCGACCCGCGCGACGCGCGCGGCACGGTGGGCTTCATGCACCAGGACCCCGAGACGCAGGTGGTCCTCTCGCGCGTGGGGGACGACGTCGCGTTCGGCCTCGAGAACCTCGCGGTCCCTCGCGAGCGGATCTGGCCGCGCGTGCGGGAAGCACTCGCGCGCACGGGTCTGGAGATCCCGCTCGACCACCCCACCACGGCGCTGTCCGGGGGGCAGAAACAACGTCTCGCGCTCGCCGGGACCCTGGCCATGCGCCCGCGGTTGCTGTTGCTGGACGAACCCACGGCGAGCGTGGACCACGAGGGGGCGCAGCAGTTGTGCCGCGCCGTGGCCGATGCGGTGCGCGAGGACGGGACGACCCTCATGGTCGTGGAGCACAGGGTGGCCCTGTGGGAACCGGTCGTGGACCGCGTGATCGTGCTGGGCGACGACGGTCGGGTGGCCTTCGACGGCCCCGCGCAGCAGACCCTGCAGGACGCCCGGGAGCTGTTGCAGCACCAGGGGACGTGGGTCCCCGGCTGGGTGCCGCGCACTCGCACTCCCGTGCATGCCTCGCGGAGAATGTCACCCGAGGCGGGGGAGACGGCACCGGGTTCACACGCCACCGCGCCGCTCGTAGAGGCGCCCGCTTTAGAGACCTCAGACGGCACGACGCCGCTCGGGGCGATCCCGGAGACGGCGACGACCGCGCACGCCCCGGGGAACGCGGGAGACGCGGTGGCCTCGGGGAACCCCGCGGATCGGGTGACCCCCTCCGCCCCCATCGCACCGGGCACCACCTTGTTGAGTGCGCGCGACCTCGCCGTGTCCCGGAGCCAACCGGGTCGGCGAGCGCTCGCGCGGCGGCGTCGTCGGGCGCTCACCGCGTGGCGGCGTGGGGAGACGTACCCGGAACCGGACGTGCGCCCGGGGGCGGCTCCGGCGGCCGAGAACATCACCGTGGACGTCCGCGCGGGGCACGCGCTGGCCGTCACGGGCGTCAACGGCGCGGGGAAGTCCACCCTCGCGCTGACCCTCGCCGGACTGCTGCTGCCCGTGCGCGGTACCGTGCGGGCCACGGACGCCCTCGCGACCGACGCGCCCGCCGATCCCTCCCTGTGGGACGGCGCGGAACTGGTCTCCCGCGTGGGCACCGTGTTCCAGCACCCCGAGCACCAGTTCCTGCGCCCCACGGTGCGCGAGGAACTCGCGTTCGGTCCCCGACAACGACGACGCCGCGCGGGCCGTCGGGATGCGCGCGCCACCGACGCGATGGCGGACGCGGACGACGCCCGGGTGGCCGAGCTGCTGCGACGGTTGCGCCTCGAGGAGCTCGCCGAGGCCAACCCGTTCACCCTGTCCGGTGGGCAGAAGCGGCGACTGTCCGTGGGCACGGTCCTGGCGGCGTCCCCGCGCGTGCTGATCCTGGACGAACCCACGTTCGGTCAGGACGCCCGGACCTGGAAGGAGCTCGTGGACCTGTTGGTCGAGGAGCTGGACGGGGGAACGGCCGTGGTGGTCGTGACCCACGACCGGGATCTGGTCGCAGCCCTGGGCGCGCACGAACTGAGGCTCGGCTCATGAGCACGGTCGCGAGCGTGCTGCCCACCGTGGCCCGCACGGGGTTACTCGCCCGGACAAATGCCGTGGTCAAACTGCTCGGGGCTCTCGTGATCACGGCGGTGCTCGTGGTCAGCGCGGACCCCGTGACGAGTGGCGTGGCACTCGGGGGCCAACTGCTCCTGCTCGCTGCCGCCGGGATCGGTCCGTGGCGGCTGCTCACGACCCTGTGGCCGATCGTGGTGGCCGCCCTGATCAGCGGGTGGGGGACCGCGGTGCTCTCCCCGGAGGGTGGTCCCGTCCTGCTACACCTGGGGTGGATCACGATCACCACGGGGTCGCTCGCGGCCGGTGGGGCGATCGCCCTGCGTGGTCTCGCGATCGCGCTGCCCGGGATCACCGTGCTGCTCACGACCGACCCCACGGACCTCGCGGACGGTCTCGCCCAAACCCTCAAGCTGCCGGCACGCTTCGTGCTCGCGGCGCTCGCAGCCCTGCGGCTCGTGGAGGTCATGGTCACCGAGTGGGGTGTGCTCGCGGCGGCCCGGCGCGCCCGCGGTGCGGGGGGAGCGCGGGGCCCGTGGGCCGCTCTCACCGAGTTCGCCGGTCTCGCGTTCACGTTGCTCGTGCAGTCCTTGCGCCGGGCCACGCGCCTGGCCATGACCATGGAGGCGCGCGGTTTCGGGGCGGGTCCGCGCACATGGGCGCGCGTGCCCCGTTTCGGCCGCGTGGACGTGGTCGTGGGGTGTGCCACCGTGCTCATCGCGGTCGCTGCGGTGACGCTGTCCCTGCTCACGGGGGCGCACCGCTTCATCTGGCAGTGATGCGCCGAAGGTGACGGGGGAGCACTCGCGCCCGGGCATGTCGAGATGGGACGGGCGGTGCGGGCGCGACCACCCGTGACGCGCTCAGCGCCCCGGGCGGCCCAGCAGGAAATCCGTGAGGGTGCGGGTGAGTTGCGGGTCCGAGGCCACGGGCCGCCCGTCCACGCTCGTCACCGGGACCGCGAGCCGCACCGAGGACGTGAGCCACACGGCGCTCGCCGCGAACAGGTCCTCGGGATACAGCGGGCCGTAGTCCACGGCCCAACCGCGCTCGCGGGCGGCGTCGAAGATCCGCGCCTGCGACGTCCCCGGCAGCACCCCGCGGGACGGTTCGGGCGTGAGCAGGGTGGGCGCGGCGCCGTCGTCGAGCCGAGCGCAGACCACCGAGGACGTGGCGCCCTCCAGGATCCGGTGGTCCGTGGAGGTCATGAACACGGCGTCCTGGGCACCGTGGGCGTGCGCGTACCGCACGGCGGCCATGTTGACCGCGTAGGACAGGGTCTTGACCCCCGGGAGCAGCCACGGCAACCCGGTGTCCTCCGCGGGGTCGTGGCCGCGCTCGAGCAACACCACGGACACCCCCGTGCGCCGGGCGGCGAACGTCCGCTCGGGGACGGGCGCGGCCGTGAGCCACGCCCACGGCTGACCGCCGGGGACACCGCGGCTGATGCTCAACTTGACCGTGTGCTCCGCCCCGAGATCGGCCGAAGGGTCCCGGGAGCCGGGGCCGGCCGCCGCGAGCGCCGTCGACAGGGCCTCGCGCCACGCATCCGCGGACGGTGCGGGCAATTGGGCGGTCCCGGCGGAGTGCCCCAGCCTGGCCAGGTGGGCGTCGAGCTTGTACGCGGTGCCGTCCAGGACGTGGAGGGTCTCGAAGACGCCGTCCCCGCGGGTGAGACCCTGGTCCTCGAGGCTCACGTGCGCCTCGTGCGGGTCCACGAGTCGTGGCGGGGCACCGATCGGGGAGATCAGCACAGCCGCGGCAGGCCCGGCTACGGGCGCTGCGGGGGACGGAACGGGTGTCCCGGCACCGGGCGAAATCACGGGGTGTCCCGCTGCTCCGTGCCCGGTTCCTGGGGTGAGGGTCCGGGGTGGAGGATCTCGGCGGACTCCCACACGGGGTCCTCGTCGAGGTACTGCTCCTCCTGCTCCGCCCACACGTCCCAGTACTTCTCGTACGTGGCGCCGTCCCGGTCCAGGGCGCGCTGTTTGCGCTGTGAGGTGGGAAGTTCCACCCACACCGAGACATCCAGCAACGCCCGGGCCTCGCGGTGGCACGCCCCGACGCCCTCCACGAGCACGATCTGAGCGGTGCGGGTCAGACGCGGGGTGCCGGGCTCGTTGGTCAGCCAGTCCCACGCGGTCCAGTGGGCGTCCTCCTCGCGGCGCAGCGGTTCGAGGATCTCACCGCGGTACCGTTCCATGCCCTCGAGCAGTCCGTTCCACCCAGGGTAGATGTCCTCGAGGTGGAAGCTCACGACGTCGTGCGAGCGCTCCAGCACCTGCGAGAGTTGCTCGGTCAGCGTGGTCTTGCCCGCTCCGGAACGGCCGTCGATGCCCACGATGAACGGCTTGCGCGTGGGTGGGGGCAGCAACCGTGCGAGGTTGACGCCTTCCGGGTACTGGGCGATCTCGTCGTCCTGGAAACCCTCGTCCGGGGAGATCACCGCGCGTCGATCCGATCCTCGACCCACGAGACCACGCCCGGGGTGGCGGCCGTAATCTGTTCCCACGCGGTGTCGAAGTCGTCCGAACCGCCGTACCATGGGTCGGCGATGTCGAGGTCCGCCTGTGAGTCGGCCACGGCCGGGTCGAAGCTGCGCATGAGCCGGACCTTCCGGGCGTCGTCCGCGGGCAGCCGGCGCTGCAACTGATCTTTGTGGGACTCGGTCATGGCGATGATCAGGTCCGCGTCCGCGAGCTCGGCGTCCGTGACCCTGTGTGCCTGATGCTCGGGCAGTTCCAGGTGGTTCCTGCTCAGGACGGTGCGGGCGCGGGGATCCACGGGGTTGCCGTGTTCCTCGTCGCTCACACCCGCCGAGCTGACGTGGACGCGCTGCGCGAGACCGGCGTCGGTGAGCTCGGATCGCAGCAGGGCCTCGGCCATGGGCGAGCGGCAGATGTTGCCGGTGCAGACCGTGACGATGGAGAACATGACCTCCACTGTACGAAAAATCCGTTCCCCGTGAGTGGCGTCAAGGATTCGAGGGGACACCCCATGTCTGACGTTCGATTCCCGCGAGCATCAGTTCCAGGCCCGCGACGTATTCCGAGCGGTCGTCGTGGTCCCCGAACGAGCCCAGCATGGCGCGCACGCCGGGAAGCGTCCCCTGCCCCGAACGGCCCGCGCGTTCGAGTTGTTCACGCACGAGTCGGGCGGCTTCCTCCGCTCCGGGTCGGTTGCGGCGGTGGGCGATTCCCGCTCCTGTGCCGAACGCATAGTTGGCCACGGCCAAGGACGCGTGGAAGCGCTGTTCGGCGTCGAGCTCCATGCGCTGCAGCAGCTGTCCCGTGCATTCCCACGTGCGCAACGCGTTCTCCTCACCGCGCGCGGTGCCGAGCAACTGCCCGGCGAGCCACGGGTGTTCGCGCATCTGCGAGAACAGGCACAGGCACAGGCAGCGCAGTTCCTGGAGTGCCTGCGCCGTGGCGGCACTCGTGCGGGGATCCGCGCTCGGGGGCGGGAAGGTCATGAACTCCCGCGGCCCCTTCTCCCCGTCCCCGCACAGCGCGTGGAACTGTGTCAGTGCCCGGCCCAGGACCTCGCTCGTGACCAGGGCCATGAGGTCGTCCTTGCCGGTGGTGTACCAGTAGAGGCTCGCCACGCCGCTGTTGAGCTCGGCCGCGAGCCCGCGCAGGGTCAGGCGCTGTGACCCCTCGCGGTCCAGTATCGCGATCGCGGTGTCCGCGATCGTCTCCAGGGACAGCGACGCACGACGCCGCGGGGTCCCCTTCCCGCTCGCCCCGCCCGTACTGGGCGCGCCGGGCGCGTGTTCGCGCGCGGCGTCGTCGGGGCCGTCTCCCGACGGGCTCATGGGCCGGGACCGGGAGTCGGGGTCCGGATCGGGGGATCGTGGTGGGCCGTCGTTCATGCGCACCAAGGTACGCAGCGCGGCCGCGCGGGACCAAACGGTGTCCCGGTACGCGAACGCGGGGTGCGCGTCCTCAGGACGTGCACCCCGCGTTCGGGAGGGGGGACCCGGTTCAGCGGGCCCTCGGTGTCACTGGTCGTTGCGGTGCTTGGGAGTGGTCTGTTCCCACGGGGCCTCGCCCTCGGGGGTGCCGTCCGCGATGTCGTCGGCGGCCGAGGAGACCCACGCCGACTTGTACGTGAAGTCGGTCTCGTCCCCGTTCTCGTCCGTCTGGCGGTACCACTCGGTGATCGCCGGATCGTGGGAGTCGAACGTGTTGCCCGCGGCGCGGTGACCCTTGGCGTGCTCCACCTGCAGGGCGAAGTTGTCGCCGTGCTCGGCGAGACCCGCGGACACGGCCTTCTCCACGGCGGACACCGCGAAGCGGGTGCGCAGGGTGGCCGGGTCGTTGCGCAGGTCCCGGTAGAGGGCGACCATCATCACGGCCACGATGACCGCGAACGGCAGCGCGGAGACGATCACGAGGTTCTGCATGCCGGCCAGGGCGTCGTCGCCACCCACGAGGAGCATCACGATCGCGATGCCCGCGAGGCACGCACCCCAGAAGATGACGATCCACTTGCTGGGGTTGGGCCGCCCGCGCTGGGTCATGGTGCCCATGACCACGGACGCGGAGTCCGCACTGGTCACGAAGAAGATGCCGATCACGATCATGCCCAGCACCGAGGTGACGCCGGTCAGCGGCAGCTGGTCGAAGAGTCCGAAGAGCATGGACTCGGCGCCGTCCGCCACGGAGAGGTCCGCGCCGTTCTTGGAGAAGTACATCGCGGCGCCGCCGAAGACGATGAACCACAGGATGCACACGGAGGCCGGGACCACGAGGACCACGGTCACGAACTGGCGGATGGAACGCCCGCGCGAGATCTTGGCGATGAACATGCCCACGAACGGGGACCAGGACAGCCACCACGCCCAGTAGTACACGGTCCAGGTGTTGGAGAACTCGGCGCTGTCGGGACCCCACGCGGCCGACTGCCCGGTCATGAAGAGGTATTCGGAGATGTAGGTGGAGAACGTGGAGGGGATCAGCGTGAGCAGGAAGACGGTGGGGCCCACGAAGAAGACGAACAGCGCGAGTACGAAGGCCAGCGTCAGGTTGATGTTCGAGAGGTAGCGGATGCCGCGGGAGACCCCGGACACGGCCGAGATCACGAAGCACACGGACAGCACGGCGATGATCCCGATCAGGGCGTTGTTGCCCAGCGGGCCGATCCCGCCCACGATCGTGATGCCCGAACCGATCTGCATGGCGCCCACGCCGAGCGAGGCGGCGGTGCCGAAGAGGGTCGCGAAGATCGCGAAGACGTCGATGAGCTTGCCCAGGGGTCCGTCCACGCGCTTGTGGCCGAGCAGCGAGGTGAACACGCGCGAGATCAGGGGTGCGCGGCCGCGGCGGTAGGCGCCGTAGGCCACGGAGACGCCCACGACGGCGTAGATCGCCCACGGGTTCAGGGCCCAGTGGAATGCGGACTGCACCAGGGAGTAGACCACCATGGAGTCCTGGCCCGGCTCGGACACGTGCGAGAAACCGGGGATGCCGCCCTCGAAGTAGGACATGGGCTCGAACGCGCCGTAGAACATCAGGCCGATGCCCATGCCCGCCGCGAAGAGCATCGCGAGCCACGAGAAGAAGGAGTACTCGGGTTCCTCGTCGTCACGGCCGAGCTTGATCCGCCCGGTGCGCGTGAAACCGATGACCAGCATGAACAGCACCGCCGCGGTGGACAGCAGGATGAAGAACCACCCCGTGTTGGCCGTGACCCACGCGAGTGCGGTGCTCGAGACGCTCGTGAGGCTGTCGGTGCCCAGCACGCCCCACAGGATGAAACCCACGATCAGCAGGGCGGTGACGATGAAGACGGCCTTGTCGGTGCCGAAGCGCACCTTGCGGTCCTCCACGCCCACACCGGGGACGAGCGCGGGGTGGATGCCGTGCGGGTAGGTGAGCTCGTCGATGATCTGACGGGACCTGCTGCGCGCGGTCGATCCCTGGGTGGTGTGGTCGTCGGGCGGGGTGGTCGATGGTTCTCGGTCCGTGAAATGCGGTGGCGTGCTCAAGACAGTTCTCCTGACTGCGGCGGTGTGTGATCGGTGAGCTCGTGTGGTGCGGTGGCGCTCCTGGAGGGGTCGGGGGCAGTGCGGGACCGGCACGTTTCGCCCTGGGCGTACAAACCCATCAGTGTAACGCGGCTAAGTGTCCACCCCCGAATTGCTGTGGAATTCCCGGCAGCTCGGGCGAAACGCGGTGTGCAGATACTTGAGCCGTTGCGACTCAACTTAGGTTGACAGGGGTAGCTCAAGGTGTAAACTTGAGTCTCGAAAGCTCAAGTCTTGAAGGTTCACGGACGGGCCGCGTCGGTGCCCCTCCCGGACCGCATCGGAACAACGAAGGGATAGAACATGTCTCGTGCAGTAGGAATCGACCTCGGTACCACTAACTCCGTGGTATCCGTACTGGAAGGGGGCGAGCCCGTCGTCATTGCGAACGCCGAGGGCAACCGCACCACCCCGTCCGTTGTCGCCTTCTCCAAGGATGGCGAGACCCTCGTGGGCGACGTGGCCAAGCGCCAGGCCGTGACCAACGTGGACCGCACCGTGGCCTCCGTGAAGCGCCACATGGGCACGGACTGGACCACCGAGATCGACGGCAAGAAGTACACCCCGCAGGAGATCTCCGCCCGTACGCTCATGAAGCTCAAGGCGGACGCCGAGTCCTACCTGGGCGACACGGTCACGGATGCCGTGATCACTGTTCCCGCGTACTTCAACGACGCCGAGCGCCAGGCCACCAAGGAGGCCGGTGAGATCGCTGGCATGAACGTGCTGCGCATCGTCAACGAGCCCACCGCCGCGGCCCTGGCATACGGTCTGGAGAAGGGCAAGGAGGACGAGCTCATCCTGGTCTTCGACCTCGGTGGCGGCACGTTCGACGTCTCCCTGCTGGAGGTCGGCAAGGACGAGGACGACTTCTCCACCATCCAGGTCCGCGCCACCGCCGGTGACAACCGCCTCGGTGGCGACGACTGGGACCAGCGCATCGTGGACTGGCTGCTGGAGCAGGTGAAGTCCAAGACCGGTGCGGACCTGTCCAAGGACAAGATCGCCCTGCAGCGCTTGAAGGAGGCGGCCGAGCAGGCCAAGAAGGAACTGTCCTCCGCGACGTCCACGACCATCTCCCTGCAGTACCTGTCCGTGACCCCCGAGGGCCCCGTGCACCTGGACGAGAAGCTCTCCCGTGCCAAGTTCGAGGACCTCACCAAGGACCTGCTGGCCCGCACCGAGAAGCCGTTCAAGGACGTCATCTCCGAGGCCGGGATCAACGTCTCCGACATCGACCACGTGGTGCTCGTGGGTGGTTCCACCCGTATGCCCGCCGTGGTCGAGAAGGTCACCGAGCTCGCGGGTAAGGCCCCCAACAAGGGCGTGAACCCGGACGAGGTCGTGGCCATCGGCGCCGCGATCCAGGCCGGTGTGCTCAAGGGCGACCGCAAGGACGTGCTGCTGATCGACGTGACCCCGCTGTCGCTGGGCATCGAGACCAAGGGCGGCGTGATGACCAAGCTCATCGAGCGCAACACGGCCATCCCCACCAAGCGGTCCGAGACCTTCACCACCGCGGAGGACAACCAGCCGTCCGTGTCCATCCAGGTCTTCCAGGGCGAGCGCGAGTTCACCCGGGACAACAAGAACCTGGGCACGTTCGAGCTCACGGGCATCGCCCCGGCCCCGCGCGGCATGCCGCAGATCGAGGTCACGTTCGACATCGACGCGAACGGCATCGTGCACGTGTCCGCCAAGGACAAGGGCACGGGCAAGGAACAGTCCATGACCATCACGGGCGGTACCTCGCTGTCCAAGGAGGACATCGACCGCATGGTCAAGGACGCCGAGGCGAACGCTGATGCTGATAAGCAGCGCCGTGAGGCCGCCGACCGTCGCAACAACGCGGAACAGCAGGCGTACTCCGTGGAGAAGCTGCTCAAGGACGACGAGGGCAAGATCCCCGAGGACGTCAAGACCGAGGTCCAGGCCGACGTCGACGCCGTGAAGTCCGCCCTCGAAGGTGACGACGACGACGCCGTGAAGACCGCGTTCGAGAAGTTGCAGGCCTCCCAGACCAAGATCGGTGAGGCGCTGTACGCCCAGGCCCAGAGCGAGGGTGCCGCCGGTGCCCAGCCGGGTGCCGAGGGCGCTCAGGGTGCGCAGGCCAAGGACGACGACGACATCGTCGACGCCGAGGTCGTGGACGACGAAGACGGTAAGAACGGGAGGAAGTGAGCATGAGCGATTCCGAGAACACCAAGGGTCACGGCGAGTCCGTGCCGGAGGACCCGGATCATTCAGCTCAGGACTCCACTGGCACCGAGCGTTCCGAGGGTGGTGAGGGGCTGACCGTGGACGACATCCTGGACACCCCTCAGTCCCAGGACGCCCAGACCGGGGACACGCAGGCCGCGGACGCGGCGTCGTCGCAGGACGACGCCGCCCCGGCGGGCGAGTCCGCCGCGCAGAAGCTCGCGGACGAGCGTCTGGAGGACCTGCGTCGGCTGCAGGCGGAGTTCGTGAACTTCAAGAACCGCACCGCGCGGGAGAAGGATCAGCTGCGGGACTTCGTCTCCGGCGAGATGATCACCGCGCTGCTGCCGGTCCTGGACGACGTCGACGCCGCTCGCAAGGCCGGGGACCTCGAGGACGGCCCGTTCGCCGCGATCGCGACCAAGCTCGAGGACGCCCTGGGCAAGAAGGGCCTTACCCGGATCGGGGAGGTGGGGGAGGTCTTCGACCCCACCGTCCACGAGGCCGTGCTGCAGCAACCCACCGACGAGGTGGAACCGGACCACGTGTCCATGGTGCTGCGCTCGGGCTTCCGGGTGGGCGCTCGAGTGGTCCGGGCGGCCCAGGTGGCCGTGGCCACGAAGCCGTAACGCAAGAAATTCCTCGGGGCGGGTCCGCATGACGGGACCCGCCCCGAGTCACACAGGGAAGTACCAGGAGGAAGGAGGCGTCATGGCCAGTCAGGACTGGATCGACAAAGATTTCTACACTGTCCTGGGCGTCTCCAAGGACGCATCCCAGGCGGACATCAAGAAGGCTTACCGCAAGCTGGCCCGCAAGTACCACCCGGACCAGAATCCGGGGGATGCGGCCGCGGAGAAGAAGTTCAAGGACATCACCGAGGCCAATTCGGTGCTGTCGGACCCCGAGGAACGCGAACAGTACGACGCGATCCGGGCCATGGGTTCCGGGGCGCGGTTCACCGCCGGTGGCCCCGGTGGCGCGAGCAACGCTGGCGGCGCCGGGTTCGAGGACCTCTTCGGGGGTTTGTTCAACGGCGGCGGTGGCCGCAGGAGCTACTCCACCTCCGGGGGTGGCGGGTTCGAGGACCTGTTCGCGCAGTTCGGCGGCCAGGGCGGCAATTCGCGGTTCGGCGGGGGCTTCAGTGGCGGCCAGGGCGGATTCGGCGGAGGTCAGGGCGGATTCGGTGGCTACCAGGCACCGCCCGCCAAGGGTGAGGACATCCACACCACGACCACGATCCCGCTGCGTTCCGCGTACAACGGCACCACGGTGAAACTGCGCCGGGGCAACGGCCAGTCCACCACGGTGCGCGTGCCCAAGGGCGTCAAGGATGGGCAGCGATTGAAGATCGCGGGCAAGGGACACTCGGGGCCCGGTGGCCACGGGGACCTGTTCGTGACCGTCAAGGTCAAGGAGCACCCGTTCTTCACCCGCGAGGGCCAGGACGTGCACGTGGACATCCCGGTGACCGCTGCGGAGGCCGGACTCGGGACCACCGTGCAGGTGCCCACACTGGACGGGGGCCACGTGACCGTGCGGGTCCCCGCGGGGACGTCGTCCGGGCACCGGATGCGCGTCAAGGGCAAGGGCTTCACGTCCGGGTCCACCACGGGCAACATGATCGTGACCGTGCAGATCCAGTTCCCGGCGGACCTGAACGACGCCGCGCAGGAAGCACTGCAGGAGTTCGCGCGGGCCACCGAGGACTTCGACCCCCGCGCGAACCTGAGCGAGAAGGCGGCGCTCTGACATGGCTATCGACTTCGCCCAGCCCGTGTTCGTGATCTCGGTGGCCGCGGAGCTCGCGGACATGCACCCCCAGACCCTGCGCCAGTACGACCGCATGGGTCTCGTGACCCCGTCCCGGGCCTCCGGGCGGGCCCGCCGGTACTCCCAGCTGGACGTGCAGAAACTGCGTCAGATCCAGGAGCTCTCCCAGGAGGGCGTGTCCCTCGAAGGGATCAAGCGGATCATCCAGCTCGAGAACCAGGTGCAGGCGCTGCAGACCCGGGTCACGAAACTGTCCGAGGAACTCGAACGGGAGCGCCGGGCGCGGCAGGAGCGGGACATGATCTTCACCGCCGGTTCCGCCGGGGATGTGGTGCGCATGGCCCGTGGCACCCAGCGCTCACCCCGCAAGGTGTCCCAGGCGCTCATGCTCTACCGCCCGGCCAAGCCCGAGGCTGCGGCCACCGGCCGGGACGCCATACTGGGCCGGGATACGGCCCCGGGCTGGGACGCGGCATCCGCGCGGCGGGATGCGACGTCGTCGTCGTCCACGAAGTGGCGCGGCTCGCAGAAGTAGACGACCCGCGAACGGCGAGATCCCTGCGGCTCCTCTCGGGAGGGGCCGCAGGGATCTCGTCATCCGGGGGTACCGCGAAGGCCTACTCCTGAATCGTGTTGCCGTCGAAGAAGTCGTCCGTGGTGGCGTTGGGGTGCTTGGCCAGCGGGGTCACCTTGACGTTCATGTACGCGAACATGGGGAACCCGGACAGGACGGTCTGCAGCTCGTCGTTGTCCTCGACGTCGTAGATCGAGTAGTTGGCGTACTCGCCCACCACGCGCCAGATGCCCTTCAAGACACCCGTGCGCTGGAGTTCACCGGAGTAGGCCTTCTCGCGGTGCTGGTAATCAGCCTTGGTCTCGTCGGTCATCGATTCCGGGAAGACCACGTCCATGCGGGCCAGGAACAACATGCGGGGCTACTTTCTCTCGGGGTCCGTGGAGGGTGCGTCGGGTTCCACCCTAGGCGCTGCCGCGCGCTCGCCGGGGTGTACGACGTCGTGCGAATCGGTGAACTCGCCCGTCTCGTAGTCGTAGGCCACGGTGTTGCCGTCCTCGTCCGTGCGTCGGTACCACTCGGTGACCTCGGGGGCGCTCGAGTCGAAGTCCGCGCCCGCCGCCCACTTGCTGTCCGGGGCGCGTTCCACCGAGAACGTGAAGTCGTCCCCGTACTCGTCGATACCGTGGCGCACGGACTTGTCCACGGCCCAGCGGGAGTACTGCTCGCGGATGACCATGGGGTCCCGGCGCAGGTCCTTGTGGAAGGCCACGGCCATGGCGAACATGATCAGCGTGAACGGCAGAGCCGTGACGGTGATCAGGTTCTGCAGACCCGTGAGCGCGTTCTGTCCGCCGATCAACAGCATCACCACGGCGATCCCGGCCATGCACAGACCCCAGAACACGGTGATCCGCCGCTTGGGGTTCGGGTTGCCCCGCTGGGACATCTGGGACGTCACCACGGAGGCGGAGTCCGCGGTGGTGATGAAGAAGATGGCCAGCATGAGCACCGCGATCCCGGCCATGACGCCGGCCGCGGGCATGCCGTCCAGGACGGTGAAGAAGATCTCCTCCGGGGCCGGCAGGGTCTGCGCGGTGCCGTCCGGGGCGATCGCGTGGTCCTGCATCTGCTGGTGGATGGCGGTCCCGCCGAGCACCGTGAAGGCCATGACCACGATGGACGAGGGGATGAACAGCACCCCCAGGATGAACTGGCGGATCGTGCGGCCCCGGGAGATCTTGGCCACGAAGACCCCCACGAACGGTGCCCAGGAGACCCACCAGGCCCAGTAGAACGTGGTCCACGAGGACAGGAACGCCTGCATCTCGGGACCGTCCGACATGGATGCCGAGAGCATCGTGGGCAGCTCGGCGAAGTACGTGACGATCACGGAGGGCACGAAGTTGAGCAGGAACGCGGTGGGACCCAGGACGAAGAAGAACAGGGCCAGACCCACGGCGAGCACCATGTTGATGTTGGACAACCACCGGATCCCGCGGGCCACACCCGAGACCGCGGAGGCGATGAACCCCGCGGTGAGCACCGCGATGATGATGACCGCCGCGGCGTTGCCCGAGGGGCCCAGACCCGTGAAGATCTCCACGCCGCGCCCGATCTGCAGGGCACCGATGCCCAGGGACGCCGCGGTGCCGAACAGGGTGGCCAGGATCGCCAGGATGTCGATGATCCGACCGGCCAGGTTGTCGGTGTTGCCGTTGCGGAAGAACGGTGCGAACACGGAACTCATGAGTGGCACGCGTCCGCGCCGGTAGGAGGTATAGGCCACCGCCACGCCCACGAGACCGTAGATGGCCCACGCGTTGAGCCCCCAGTGCAGTGCGGCCTGGGCGGAGGCCTTCTTCATGGCGTCCACCGTGCCGGGATCCGCGGACCCCGGGCGCGGGGACAGGAAGTAGGTCATGGGTTCGAACGGACCGAAGAAGATGATCCCGATCCCGATCCCCGCCGCGAACAGCATGGCCGCCCACGACGCCGTGGAGTACTCGGGCCGGTCCCCGTCCAGACCCAGCGGGATCCGCCCGTAGCGGGAGACCGCGATGTACAGCAGGTAGAGCAAGAGCCCGATCGCCAGGACGTTGAACGCCCACCCCATGTTGAGCATCGTCCAGTTCAGCGCGGCCCCGGAGACGGCCGTGAGTGATGCGGTGTCCAGGACGCCCCACACGATGAACGCGGTGATCAATCCGCCGGCCACGCCCACCACGATCTTGTCGATCCCGTAGCGCACTTTCTGGTCCTCCACGGACACGCCCGGCACCACGGCCGGGTGGATGTTGTGGGGGTAGTTGATCTCGTCGAGGAACGAGCGCGTGGCGTCCTTGCGGTTCGCCGGTCTGCGGGCGCCCCCGCGCGGCGAGGGCTCGGGCTCCGCGTCCGACGGATGGGGCGGTCGTGTACTGGAGGACACCGGAACTCCTGCGGGTCGGTCGGTCAGGGACCTTCCCACAGTAGGCCCCCGGACCGGTTCGTCCCGGGTCCGGCTAACGACGGCGGTAGGTCAGGTCCCGCGGGATCCGCCCGGCTTCCGTGGCCTTGCGTTCGAAACTCGTGAGGATCCGGCCCTCCCAGCGCGGGGCCCATGCGGTGTCGGGGTGCTCGTCGTCCGCGAGCGGACCCGGATGCACGTTCTCGAAGTCCGCGTCCGCGCCGTCCAGGACCTCGCGCATCACCACCGCGTACTCCTGCCAGTCGGTGGCGAGCCGCCACAGTCCACCCGGTTCCAGGACGCGGGCGGCCAGGTCGGCGAAACCGGGGGAGACCAGGCGCCGCTTGTGGTGGCGGGTCTTGTGCCACGGATCCGGGAAGAAGACCCACAGTTCGTGCACGGAACCGGGTTCCAGCATGTGCTCGAGCACCTCGGGGGCGTTGGCCTGCGCCACGCGCACGTTGGTCACACCGGCCTGGGCGGCCTTCATGAGTAGGTCCGCGACACCGGGCTTGTAGACCTCCACGGCCAGGTGGTCCAGCTCCGGGTGGGCCGCCGCGTGGGACACGATGGCCTCACCCAGACCTGAGCCCACCTCCACGACGAGCGGTGCCACGCGGCCGAACACGGCCTCCCGGTCCAGTCGGTAGGCCGGATCCACGGAGGTGTCGGTCATGACGCGGGGGATGTCCAGGACCCACTCGTCCGCATGCTCGTCCCACGCCTTCTGGCGCTTGGGGGACAACCGGTCACCGCGGCGCACGAACGAGTACGGCTGCCGCGGGAACGCCACGCCCGCGGGGGCACCGCCGGTCGCCGCGGCGGGACCCGTCGGAGCGCCGGCGTCAGTCGGTGCGCCGTCGTTCGTCGGGGTGGCATCGGCATCGGTGTGCTCGGATGACGACGGCGCGGCACCGGCCGCACGGGCCTCGGCGGGCTGTTCGGTGCGGTGTTCGGGGGCCGGGGACGCCTCCGGGGCGCTGCCCGGGGAGTCCGGGAGGGCCGCGTCGTGCGCGGACGTGTCAGGGGTGCGATCGCTGGATTCCATCGTGGATCATCCTAGGCGCGGGGGGCGTTACAGGAGGGGATCGGGTGACCCGCGGCACCTACTATTTGAACAACCCGCCCACCCCTCAACGCCCAGGCGCCTGCCAGGAGAGCCCGCATGACCCAGAACCCCGCGTTCCCCGAGCCCGGTCGCAGCAGGCTGGGATTGAGCCCGCGCCTGGACTGGATCGTGCTCGTGGGCGCCCTGGGCATCCTCTCCGCCGTGAGCCCGCTGGCCACGGACATGTACCTCGCGTCCATGCCGGAGATGGGCGAGTGGTTCGGCTCCCCGGCCAGCATGATCCAGCTGACCCTCACCGCGTACATGGTGGGCATGGCGCTGGGGCAATTCCTGCTGGGCCCGCTCTCGGACGTGCTGGGGCGGCACAAACTCATGGTCACGGGGAACCTGATCTTCCTGCTCGCGTCCGTGGGGATCATCGTGGCCCCGGACATCCACTGGGTGCTCGCCCTGCGGTTCGTGCAGGGTCTCGCCGGGGCGGCGGGCGTGGTGATCGCCCGGGCCGTGGTTTCGGACATCGCCCATGGCCACCGCGCGGCCCAGCTGTACTCGGTGCTCGCGCTCATCACGTCCCTGGCACCCGTGGTCGCACCGCTCGCGGGCGGTGTGATCGCGACCGTGGCCGACTGGCGTGTGGTGTTCTGGGTGCTCGCGATCTTCGGGGCCGTGATGCTCGCGTGCTCCGTGTTCATCGTGCCGGAGACCCTCCCGCCGGGGCAGCGCTCGCGGGGCGGGCTGGGGCGCATCCTGCGCAACGCCGGGCAGGTGATCAGTGATCGGCACTTCACGCTCTACGCCCTGAGCTTCGCCTTCGCGTTCGGTGCGCTGTTCTCCTACATCTCCGCGTCCTCGTTCGTGATCCAGAACGTGCTGGGCTTCAGCGCCCTGGTCTACTCCGTGATCTTCGCGATCAACGCGTGCGGTTCGATCACCATGGGAGTGGTCAACACCAAGCTCGTGGGCAGTCGGGACCCCTCCTCCCTGTTGCTCGTGGGGGTCACGGGACTCGCAACCTTCTCCGTGCTCAACATGGTCCTGGTGCTGCTGGGCGTGGTCGGAGCGATCACCCTGGTGTTGTTGTTCCTGGCCCAGTCCTGCATGGGACTCGTCCTGGGCAACGCCGTGGCTATGGCCCAGCGCCAGGCCCAACGGCTGCGCCTCTCCGGCACAGGTTCCGCCGTGGTGGGCATGGCCCAGTTCATCCTGGCCGGGCTCGTCACGCCCCTCACGGGCCTCGGCGGGGAGTACACCGCGGTGCCCATGGTGCTGAGCATGGCGGCATGCGCCGTGATCTCCGTGGGACTGGTCCTCACGGCGCGCCGGCAGGGGACGCCCCTCCGGTGAACCACCCGGCGCTGCAACGTCGTTCGTCGGGCGGACGTCCCGGCCGCGTCGTCCGGAGGGCGAATGTCCCGACCCGGCGGTGTCGCCCGTCGGGTGAATGCCCGGACCCGGCGGCGTCGTCCCGCGAGCCGTGCGACATGGCCCCCGCTCCGCGCGCCGACGGGCCCGGAACCGCGCGGGATGTGGTTCACTGTCCGGGACAGTGACATTGTTCACACACCGTCCGTGGCATCCTGCCCCAGTTGAACGAGGGACACCTTCATGCTCGATTCGCTCCAATCCATTCTCGACACGATCGGCGGGTTCGTGTGGGGGCCGTTCCTCCTGATCCCGCTGCTGCTCGGAACGGGCATCTACCTGACCATCCGGCTGTCCGGACTGCAGATCACCAAGTTGATCCCCGCACTGCGCCTCGCGTTGTTCGAACGCAAGGACAAGGACGCCCCCGGCGGTGACGTCTCCCAGTTCCAGGCATTGACCACGGCGCTCGCCGCGACCGTGGGTACCGGCAACATCGTGGGCGTGGCCACGGCCATCTCGATCGGCGGCCCCGGCGCCCTGTTCTGGATGTGGGTCACGGGCGTGCTGGGCATGGCGTCCAAGTACTCGGAGGCCTTCCTGGGCGTGCGGTTCCGCACCCGAGACGCCAAGGGCGAGATCTCCGGCGGTCCGCAGTACTACCTGTTCCGCGGGATCCCCAACGGTTTCGGCAAGTTCCTCTCCCTGTTCTTCGCGGTCGCCGCGGTGCTCGCGTCCTTCGGGATCGGCAACATGACCCAGGGCAACTCCATCTCCGCGAACGTGGAGTCCTCCTTCGGTGTGCCCGTGTGGGTCACGGGCCTCGTGCTCGCGGCGCTGACGCTGCTCGTGCTCGTGGGCGGGATCAAGTCCATCGGCAAGGTCACCGCTGCGCTCGTGCCCATCATGATCGTCTTCTACGTCCTGGGTGCGCTCTACATCCTGGCGGTCAACATCGAGTCCGTCCCCGCGGCGTTCGGGACCATCTTCAGCACGGCCTTCACCGGGCACTCCGCGGTGGGCGGCTTCGCCGGGTCCGCGATCATCCTCGTGGTGCAGATGGGTGTGGCCCGCGGCATCTTCTCCAACGAGTCCGGCATGGGGTCCGCGGCCATCGCCGCAGCTGCCGCGCAGACCACCCACCCCGTCCGTCAGGGTCTGGTGTCCATGACCCAGACGTTCATCGACACCATCATCGTGGTGACCTGCACGGGCCTCGTGATCGTGACCACCGGCGTGTGGGACCAGGGCAAGGACTTCGCGGCCACCATGACCGGGGACGCCTTCAGCCACGGGCTGCCCGGCGGGTGGGGCCACCTCATCGTGACCCTGGGTCTGATCCTCTTCGCGTACTCCACCATCCTGGGCTGGGCCTACTACGGCGAGCGCTGCATGGAGCGGTTGTTCGGCCGCGGGTCCGTGATGCCGTACCGCGTGTTCTTCTCACTGATCGTGTTCGTGGGCTGCAGCGTGCCGCTGGCCATCGTGTGGTCCTTCGCGGACCTCATGAACGGGCTCATGGCGCTGCCCAACCTGCTGGGTCTGCTCATCCTCTCCGGGCTGATCGCCCGCGAGACCAAGCACTACCTGCGCAACGACCCGCAGTTGCGCGCGGACAAGCTGCAGATCGACGGGTTCATGGAGGGCCGCCCCGGGGCCATCGACAGTTACGTCTCCACCGGGCACACGCGCTCGGACCGGGCGCAGCGCGTGCGCTGACCGACGCCCCGCCCGCTCGGGACCACCGGTCCCGACGGCGCTCAACAGCCAAGGCCCGAAACGGCACGTGATCCGCGGATCACCTGCCTTTTCGGGCCTCAGCTGTTCCCGACACCCGGGCGCAGGCCCCGCCACGGTTGGGCGCCCGCCCGGGTGTACCCTCTGACTCCATGACGAACAGCTCCACCGCGGTGTCGCCGCAGCACACGCACTCCGAGCCCAGCAGGGGCCTGAGCAATCGACACATCCAACTGATCGCGATCGGCGGTGCGATCGGCACCGGGTTGTTCATGGGATCGGGGCGCACCATCTCCCTGGCGGGCCCGGCCGTGGTGTTCGTCTACGTGGTGATCGGTTTCTTCCTCTTCTTCATGATGCGCGCCATGGGCGAGCTGCTGCTGTCCAATCTGCGCTACAAGACCTTCGCGGATTTCGCGGCCGATCTGATCGGCCCGTGGGCGGGGTTCTTCGTGGGCTGGTCCTACTGGTTCTGCTGGATCGTCACGGCGATCGCGGAGCTCGTGGCCATCACGGGCTACGTCCAGTTCTGGTGGGCGGCCGTCCCGCTGTGGCTGCCCACCGTCCTCGTGGTCGTGATCGTGTTCCTGCTCAACGCCGTGAGCGTGAAGAACTTCGGGGAGATGGAGTTCTGGTTCGCGCTCATCAAGATCGTGGCCATCCTGGCCCTGATCGTGGTGGGCGCGATCATGGCGCTGACCCACTTCGCATCCCCGGACGGGCACACCGCCCAGCTCGCGAACCTGTGGAACGACGGCGGGTGGTTCCCGAACGGCGCTATGGGCGTGGTCGCGGGGTTCCAGATCGCGGTCTTCGCGTTCGTGGGCATCGAGCTCGTGGGCACCACCGCGGCCGAGGCCCGTGATCCCCGCACGACCCTTCCCCGGGCGATCAACTCCGTCCCGGTGCGCATCCTCATCTTCTACGTGGGATCCCTCCTGGCCATCCTGGTGGTCACCCCGTGGCGCTCGATCAACCCCGAGCAGTCCCCGTTCGTGGCCATGTTCGCGCTGGCCGGGCTCGCGGGCGCCGCGTCCGTGGTGAACTTCGTGGTGCTGACCTCCGCGATGTCCTCGTCCAACTCCGGGGTGTTCTCCACGTCCCGGATGATGTTCGGTCTCTCCGCGGAGGGCAGCGCACCCGGGATCTTCAAGGGGCTCAACCGCGTGGGCGTACCCGTGCGGGCCCTGTACCTCACGGCGGGCATCCTGCTGCTGACCATCCCCGTGCTCTACGCGGGGGACTCGATCATCGAGGCGTTCACGCTGATCACGTCCGTGGCGTCCCTCTTGTTCGTGTTCGTGTGGTCCATGATCCTGATCTCCTACATCCGCTACCGCATGAAGTTCCCCGAGCGCCACGCCACCTCCGAGTACAAGATGCCCGGCGGCGTGGTGATGTGCGCTGTGGTGCTCGCGTTCTTCGTGTTCGTGGCGTGGGCGCTGAGCACGGATCCCCAGACAGCCACGGGGCTGGTCGCGGTGGCCGCGTGGCTCGTGGTGCTGGGAATCTCGTGGGCCTTCGTACGCCGCACGGAGTCCCACCGGCAGACCTTCGAGTGGTTCAAGCAGGAGATGGCCCGCCCCGTGGAGCACGAACACCCGTCCCGATAGAACACACCTGGCCCCCTGTTCAGCACGCACCCCATGCTTAAGCTGGGGACATGACTCGACTGCCGGAACCCCTGTCCCTGTCCTGCGCCGACGGCTCGGGATCCGTCCTAAGCTACGGCGCGCACGTGGTGTCGTGGGCACCGGAGGATCACGAGCCCGTGCTGTGGGTCTCCTCCCGCTCCTACAACGAGACGGGCAGAGCGGTCCGCGGCGGTGTCCCCATCTGCTTCCCGTGGTTCGGCCCCGGGCGCACGGGGGACATGGACCCCGCACACGGGTTCGCGCGGATCACCGAGTGGCAGCTCGCCGAGCAGGGGGAGGACACCGAGGGTCACGCCTACGCCGAGTTCACCCTCACGCCCGCGGACGTGGCCGAGCACCTGCGCGAAACGTTCCCCCACGAGTTCGAGGCCCGGTTCCGGGTCACCGTGGGCGCCCGCTTGCGTATGGCGCTCACCGTGACGAATACCGGCACCGGGACCTTCGACTTCGAGGAGGCGCTGCACAGCTACCTCCACGTGGGCGATTCCCGGCGCGTGAGCGTGACCGGCCTCGACGGTGTCTCCTACTACGACAAGGTGGCCAAGGAGCAGCGGCGCCAGAGCGGGGAACTCACGATCACGGGCGAGACCGACGCCGTGTTCGCCCATCGCGGCGAGGTGCGGGTTTCCGACCCCGAGCTCGGTCGCACCCTCGTGATCACCAAGGAGGGCTCGGACAGCACCGTGGTGTGGAACCCCTGGGCGGACAAGTCCGTGGCCATGGCGGACTTCGCGGACGACGAGTGGCAGCAGATGCTGTGCGTGGAAGCGGGCAACGTGATGGGCTCCCCGGTCCGGCTCGAGGCCGGTGAGTCCCACACCCTCGTGCAGAGCATCGAGGTGCAGGACCTCACCGCGCAGGAGCCCGCCGCCCAGGACGCCTGAGCGGGCACCCGCCGCTCACGACACCTGAGCGGGCTCTCGCCACGCGACGTCGCCCGCGCCCGGCGAGCGCGCGGGGGAGACCGCCGCTCGGCCCGGCCCGCACCCCGCGGGGAACGTTCCGGTGCGAGAATGCCCCGGGGTGAATGCCCCGGGGTGCGGGACCGTCAGTCGCGCTCGGCGGACGACGCCGCGGCGTCGCCCCCCGGTGCCGCACCGGTAGCGGCCCCGGCGCGCGGGGACTCGGCGGGCGGGACCACGGGCAGCGTACCCGTCTCCGACAGCGCCGGGTTGGCCGAGGAGAGGTCCACCGTGTGGTGGATCTGGGCGTCCAGGGCACCGGGGTGGGTGCCCATGAACGCGTCGATCTGATCGGTCGTGGCGTTGAACTTGGGATCGTTCTTCAGATACAGGTTGGTCTCCCGGACCACCAGGCCGGAGAGGATGATCAGCCCGATCAGGTTGGGGATGGCCATGAGCCCGTTCATGATGTCCGAGAAGGACCATACGAGCGTGAGCGGGGCGAGGGCGCCCAGACCGGCCGCGAAGGAGAAGATCACGCGGTACACGATGGCCGCTCGGGCCCCCGCGAGGCGTTCCACGTTGCGCTCGCCGTAATACGCCCACCCCAGGACGGTGGAGTAACCCAGCAGCACCAGGCAGATGGTGACCACGATCCCGCCCCACGAACCGGGCAGGCCCGTGGAGAACGCCACGGAGGTCATGGTCGCGGTGTCCGCGCCGTTCCACACTCCGGTCGTGAGGATCACGAAACCGGTGATGGAGATGACCACCAGGGTGTCCACGAAGGTCTGGGTCATGGACACGAGGCCCTGGCGCACGGGGTGGCTCGTCTGCGCCACGGACGCGGCGATCGAGGCGGTGCCCATCCCGGACTCGTTGGAGAACAGGGAGCGGGCGGCACCCATCTGGATGGCCATGAGCACCGTGGAGCCCACGAAACCGCCGGCGGCACCCATGGGGGTGAACGCGCCGGTGAAGATCAGGCGCAGGGCCTCGGGGATCCCCTGGAAGTTCACGCCGATGATGTACAGCCCCGAACCGATGTAGAGCACGATCATGAGCGGGACCATGTATGTGGTGACCTTGGCGATCGACTGGATCCCGCCCAGCAGGGCGAGCCCGGTGCCCACGGCCAGGACCACGGCGGTGATCACGGGGGAGACGTTGAAGGTGTGTTCCAGGTTGGACGCGATCGCGTTGCCCTGGGTCATGTTGCCGATCCCGAACGTGGCCACTACGCAGCACACCGCGAACATCACGGACAGGAAGCGGCCGAACTTGTTGGGGATGCCGCGGGCCAGGTACACCTGCGGTCCGCCGGTGAGCTGACCGGCGGTGTCCCGGGTGCGGAAGCGCACGCCCAGGAAGCACTCCGCGTACTTGGACGCCATGCCGAACAGCGCGGTGATCCACATCCAGAACAGGGCGCCGGGGCCGCCGATGGACATGGCCGCTGCCACACCCACGATGTTGCCCGTCCCCACCGTGGCGGCCAGCGCCGTGGACATCGCTGCGAAGGAGGAGATGTCGCCCTTCTCCCCGGTGGCCCGGGAACGGCGCCCGAATCCCAGGCTCATGGCCTTGGTGAAGAGCCGGAACTGGATGCCGCGCAAGCGGAACGTCAGGAAGATTCCCGTTCCCAGCAGCAGGGGGATCAGGAGCCACGGCCCCCAGATCAGGTCGCGAAGAAGGTCCAGATTGTGTTGGAGGGTTTCCATGGGGGTACGGAGCTTTCCGTGAGGAACGGTGCGAATTGCTGACTAACGTAGCAGCCCGGCGCGCACCACGGTTCGCGGTCCCGGCGCGGAAGACGACGACGCCGCAGTGGCGGACCACTGCGGCGTCGTCGGGAGAACGCGGTGCCGTATTACTTCTGCAGCACGAGGGCCGCGCCGATCGCGGCCAGGAAGGAGTCCTTGGACAGGGTCATGCCCTGCTCGGACGGGCGGATGCCGTCCTCCTGGGTCATGTCCGAGTTGCGGAAGTACATGCTCAGCAGCCCGGCGCTGAAGGCGAGCAGGCCAGCGCCGGCCAGGCGCTTGGACACGAACGGGGTCAGCAGGGCGGTGCCCAGGGCCAGCTCGGTGCCGGCGATGAACTTGGCGAAGGTCTGGGAGTCCCAGTCCGCGAACTGGGGGACACCGGTGGAGGCGAACTGCTTCAGACCCTCGGCGGACTCGGCATCCATGCCGAGCTTGCCGTAGCCGGACTGGAGCAGGAACGCGCCGGGGACGCCGCGCAGGATGGCGTTGGAAATGCGCATGACTGAGCCTTTCGTCGGGAGGTGCGGTGGGGGCGGAGCAGGGCCCTGGGAACCCACCGGGGATCGCTGTTCATCCTAACAGCGGGGCCATTTCCGGCCCCGGGGCGAGTGCAACATGCCGACAGTGAACGCGCGGCCCCCGCGTGCGGTCCGGTGTCTAGTGTGGTGGCACGTCGAGCGCACCGCGCGCCCTCGGAAAGGAGACCCGTGGACATCGAGACCATGAAGAAGATCCTCCTGGTGCTGACCAGCCAGGACACCCTGGGAGACACGGGGGAGGCCACCGGCTACAACGTGGCGGAGGCGTCCCACCCGTGGAAGGTCTTCCGGGACGCCGGCTACTTCGTGGACTTCGCCTCGATCGCCGGGGGTCAGCCCCCGCGTGACGAGGTCCAGGAGGACGACCCCGTCCAAGTGGAGTTCACGCAGGATGAGACCGTCAAGGCGTCCCTCTACAACACGCCGCGGGTCTCCGTGGTGGACCCCTCCCAGTACGACGCCGTCTACCTCGTGGGCGGGCACGGCACCATGTGGGACTTCACCGGGGACGCGGACCTGCAGAAGCTCATCGCGTCCGTCTACGACTCCGGTGGCGTGGTGGGCGCGGTGTGCCACGGCCCCGCCGGCCTCGTGGACGTGGAGCTCGGCACGGGCGTGGCGTTGCTGTCCGGGCGCAAGGTGGCCGCATTCACCAATGCGGAGGAGAAAGCCGTGGGCAAGCAGGACGTGGTGCCGTACCTGCTCCAGGACAAGCTCGAGGAACAGGGCGCCACAGTCAAGCTCGCCGACAACTGGGAGGAGAACGTCCAGGTGGACGAGCGCCTCGTCACGGGGCAGAACCCCCAGTCCGCAGCGGGCGTGGCCAAGGAGATGACCAAGTTGCTCACCGAGGTCGTGCGCGAGCAGAAGGCGGAGGAGGAGCAGGCCGCCCAGCAGCTGCGCGCGGAACGGGACGCGGAGAAGGCCGCGGAGGAGGACGAGTGACGGCGTCCTGACTCATTGCCGCAAGCCCTGGTGGCCGGCGGCGACACGGGTGAGACTGGAAGCGGTCCCCATGGATTCGACGCCCAGGAGTTGTCATGTCAGAGTTCACGTCCCGTGTCGCGCTGGTCACCGGCGCCGCCTCCGGTATCGGGGAGGCCATTGCCAGACACCTGGCCCGGCAGGGCGCCAAGGTGGTGGTCACGGACATCGATTCCACCGGGATCGACAACGTGGTGCAGGCCATCATGGCGGACGGCGGTGACGCCGCCGGGATCCGCCAGGACGTCTCCAAGCGCGAGGACGCCGTGGCCGCGGTGGACTTCGCGGTGCAGACGTACGGCGGTCTGCACTACGCCGTGAACAATGCCGGTGTGGGCGGGCAGATGGAGGCCCTCGGGGAGACGGACATCGAGGCGTGGGAGCGCACGCTCGCAATCGATCTCACCGGCGTGGCCTACGGGATGCACGCCCAGCTGCCCGTGATCGAACAGCACGGGGGAGGGGCCATCGTGAACATCGGTTCCATCCACTCCACCGTGGCCACCGCCGTGGGCAACAGCGCCTACACCGCGGCGAAGCACGGTCTCGTGGGTCTCACCAAACAGACGGGAGTGGACTACGCCCGACGCGGCGTACGCGTGAACGCGGTGGGTCCCGCCTACATCGACACCCCGCTGCTCAAGAACCTGCCCCCGCAGACGCTGTCGGAACTGATCGCCAAGCACCCCATGGGGCGGCTGGGCACCTCCCAGGAAGTGGCTCAGCTGACCACGTTCCTGCTCTCGGACGGCGCCTCCTTCATCACCGGGGGCTACTTCCTGGTGGACGGCGGGTACACGGCGGTCTGAGCAGCGGCGACACCCGCGGGTCACGGGTGTTCCGGCACGCGTGTAGAATGGCCAGGTTCCCCCGTACACATTGCGGGGTAGAGGCGCGCCGGTCCGAGGCGCGCAGTTCGCGCCCCAACATGGCGCGTGCGCGCGGAATCGTTTCGCGCGGACCAACCTGAAAGACGTTCTTTGTCTCATTCTTTCGAAGACCTCGGTGTATCCGAGGCGCTTTCCGCTGACCTCGCCCGCGTGGGCATCACGGAAGCTTTCCCCATCCAAGAGAAAACCCTCCCCGATTCGCTGTCCGGGCGTGACGTGCTCGGCCGCGGCCGCACCGGCTCGGGCAAGACGGTCGCGTTCGCGCTGCCGCTCGTGTCCCGGCTCGCGGGACTCGCCCCCGGCTCGTCCCGCGTGGCCCGCCGGGCCAACCGCCCCACCGGCCTGGTGCTGGCTCCCACGCGTGAGCTCGCGACCCAGATCGACCGCACCGTGGCCCCCCTGGCCAAGGCCGCGGGGCTGAACACCACCGTGATCTTCGGCGGTGTCTCGCAGAAGCACCAGGAGAAGGCGCTCGCGGGCGGCGTGGACATCGTCGTGGCCTGCCCGGGCCGGCTCGAGGACCTCATCAAGCAGCGTCTGCTCACGCTCGACGACGTCCGCGTGACCGTCCTGGACGAGGCCGACCACATGGCCGACATGGGCTTCCTGCCCGTGGTCACCCGGATCCTGTCCCGCACCCCCAAGGGCTCCCAGCGGTTGCTGTTCTCCGCGACCCTGGACAACGGCGTGGACATCCTGGTCAAGAAGTTCCTCAAGGACCCGGTGCTGCACTCGGCGGACAACGCCCAGGCCGCGGTGACCACCATGGACCACCACGTCCTGGTCACCGACAGCGATCACAAGCAAGCGCTCATCGAGACCCTCGCCTCGGGCACCGGCCGGCGGATGATGTTCACCCGCACCAAGTACCGCGCCAAGAAGATGGCCAAGAAGCTCAGCCAGGCCGGGATCCCCGCGGTGGACCTGCAGGGCAACCTGTCCCAGGGCGCGCGGGACCGCAACCTCGCCGCGTTCTCCGCGGGTGACGTGCGGGTCCTCGTGGCCACGGACGTGGCCGCGCGCGGTGTCCACGTGGACGACGTCGAGCTCGTCGTGCACATCGACCCGCCCGCCGAGCACAAGTCCTACCTGCACCGCTCCGGCCGCACGGCGCGGGCCGGCGCCTCCGGGTCCGTGATCACGATCGCGACCACCGAGGAGCGCTCGGACGTCAACAAGCTCATGAAGAAGGCCGGTGTCACGCCCCGCGTGGACCAGGTCGCACCCGGTTCCGAGGTCGTGAAGGACCTCGTGGGCGAGCGCGCAGAGCGCATTGCGCCGAGTGCCACCCCGACCGGTTCGCCCTCCGCTTCTCGTTCCGGCGGGGGTGCCTCCGGGTCCCGCCGGGGTGGCCGTGGCGGTTCGGGCCGGGGCCGCGGTCGCGGTTCCGCTCAGGCCGCGGGTCGCGGCAACGGCGCTCGTTCCGGTGACGCCGGTGCCGGGCGCGGTACCTCGAACGGACGTTCGCTGGCTCGCTCCGGTGGACGACGCCGCGGTGGCGCCGCCGACGGCGCGGCCTCCGGTAGCGCACGCACCGGCGCGTCCCGCTCCACGCGCGGCGGTTCCGCCCAGCGCAGCCACGGGGCGGACCGGGTTCCGGACCGCGCCACGGCGGCGGCGCAGCGGCGTCGTGAGAACAACCGCGCGGGTCAGCCCACCCGCTGATCGCTCGGGGAGGGTCGCCGCGAGCGACCCGCCCGCGAGGCAGCCACCTCGACCCCGGGGTGGGACAGCGCTCGCGGGACTGCGGTTCCCGGCAAAAAACTCCCGGTTCGATGACTCATCGGACCGGGAGTTCGTCATTGCCCGTCGTCAGCGCTGGTCCGGGCCGGGACGGTTCCGGCATCCTGCCCGCGGGCCTACTCCGGCGGGGTCAGCGAGCGCAGGAAGTCCAGCGTGACGTCCTCGTGCGCGTTGACGAACACCCGGTGGGGCCCGCGCGGAACGGGCTTGTCACCCGGGACGACCACCACGGTCATCCCCGCGGCAACCGCACTGCGCACCCCGGGTTCCGAGTCCTCGATGGCCACGCAGTCCCGCGGGGCGACCCCGAGCAGCTCGGCACCCGTGAGGTACGGTTCGGGATCCGGTTTCGGGCGGGTCACGTCGTCCTGGGAGACGATCCGGGTGAGCACGTCCGGGGCGCCCGCGGCGGTGGTCCCCGCGACCGAGCTCAGCGCGTTCGTGACGATCGCCGCCGGGATGCCGGCCTCGCTCAGCTCGTGCAACAGCGAGCGGATGCCGGGCAGGAAGGGCACGCGGTCGTCCATGCTGTCGATCACGTGCTCGGCGAGTTGCCGCGTGATGTCCTCGACGGAATCGGTGGCCCCGCGTTCCACGAACTTGCGGGCCGCGTCCGGCACGGTCCCCCCGAGGGTCGCGTGATCGTCCTCCACGGTCCAGGTCTGGTCGTACCGCTGCGCGACCTTGCGCTTGGCGGCCGCCCATTGGGGTTCGGTGTCCACGAGGGTGCCGTCGTGGTCGAAGAGCACAGCCAGGGGGTAGGTCATGGCCACCTTTCGGAAGCATTGGGGGTGGGGTATGGGACCCCAGTTTACCGGCGAACCCCGGGACCGGAGGCGGCGTCGTCGGGATGCCGCCGCGCTACGCGGGGGCCAGGCCGCGCAGGAAGTCCAGGGTGAGCGCCGCGTGATCGGCCACGTGCACGATGCCGGGGTCGGGCGGGACCTGCTGCACCCCCGGGACCACGACCGTGGTGATCCCCGCGGCCACACCGGACGCGGCCCCGGAGGGCGAGTCCTCCACCACCACGCACGCGTGGGGCGCCACACCGAGCCGCTGCGCAGCCTGGAGGTAGGCGTCCGGATCCGGTTTGGGCTTGACCCCCTGGGCGACATCCTGGTCCCCGATGATCACCCGGAACAGGTTGTCCGGCGCCAGGGAGGCGGTGTAGCGGGCCACCTCGGAGGTCGCGTTCGTGACGATCGCCGCGGGGATCCCCGCGCGGTCCAGCTCCTCGAGGAGGGGCACGACCCCGGGGATGAACGTGGGCGGGTTCTGTTCCAGGACTTCTTGCAGCACCCCGTAGAACTCGCGGTAGACCTCCTCCAGCGACCCCGGGACGCCCAGGGCGCTCAACCGCTCCACGGTGACCGCGAGCGGCCTGCCCAGGGTGTCCTGGGTGTCCTGCTCGCGCCACTCGCCCCCGTGCGCGGCCACGATCCGCTGCTTGCCCAGTTCCCACAGCGGTTCGGTGTCCACCAGGGTGCCGTCGTGGTCGAAGAGGACGGCCTGCGGGAAGTCGTGGGTGCTCATGACTCCACGGTACGTGCCCGCCCCGACACGGACCGCGCCCTACGATGGACGTATGAGTGCTTCCGATCCCGCGTCCGCCCATCACAGACCGGGATCCGCGCCGTCCCGCGCCTTCCCGGTGATCATGATCGCGGTGGCCGCGGCATTGGCCTTGTGGGTCGGCTTCGGTCGCGGTATCGCGGGTCTGCTCGGTTCCCTCACCCCGGTCTACGCCGCGGCGATCGGGCTGCCCATCCTGCTGCTGCACGTCATCGCGGCGGCCCTGTTCCGCCGGGACGCACTCAACTACCCGTCCCACGCCATGAGCCGGCGGGGCATGCTCACCGCGGTGGCCGCGTGGGTGATCACGCTGCTCTTCGGGTTCTTCCTCCCGGATTCCACCGCCCACGGCATGCAGTCCCTGTTCACCCACGTGGTCGGCGCCGAGTACGTGGAGCTGAGCTACGGGTTCGTGAACATCTTCGGGGTGCTGTCCGTGGCGCTCGCGGTCGCCCTCGTGCTGCTCGCGCTCACGGACCTGCGGGTCACCGCGCGCCGGTTGCGCGACGAACCGCTCACCGAGGACGAGCGCCTGGACCGCCTCGCGGCGTACCCCGGCGATCACGGCACGCCCACGGACGCGACCGGTGCCGGGCCCGCGAGGGCGAGCGCGGCGTCGTCGTCCCGGGAACGGCCGTGACGCTCCCGTTGCGCACGCCCCGACTCGAGCTACGCGCCTACACCGCGGACGACGCCGCGTTCGTGCGCGACCTGTATGCGCGCCCCGAGGTGCAGCGCTACCTCGGGGACGGCACGCGGCGCGTCACCACGATCGCGCAGGCCGAGGAGAAGATCCGGGGCTGGGACGACGGCTACGCGTGCGAGCCGGTGCTCGGCGTGTGGGCGATCGTCGACCCGGTCGGCTCGCTCGCGGGGACCCTGCTGCTCAAGCCCATCCCCGATTCCGGCGCAGACACGGCGTCCGACGTGGAGATCGGGTGGCACCTGCACCCGCGTGCGTGGGGGCGCGGGTACGCCACGGAGGCGGCCCGCACCGTGCTGGCCCACGCCTTCGGGCGCGGGTTGGACCGCGTGGTCGCCGTGACGCACCCGGCCAACCGGGCGTCCCAGGCGGTGTGCGCTCGGCTGGGCATGACGCACCGCGGGCTCAGCCGCGCGTATTACGACGTCGAGTGCGAACTCTTCGAGCTCCGCGCGCCCGCCGCGCCCGAACGGGAGGCATCGTGAGCAACCCCGACCTCGTGATCGGCGAGGACGGCCTCGCCCGGCCCGTGTGGGCGGCCTCGGACCACCTGCTGCGGGAGTACTACGACCACGAATGGGGCGTGCCGGTGCGGGACGAGACCGGCGTGTTCGAGCGCGTGACGCTCGAGGCGTTCCAGTCCGGGCTGTCATGGCGCACGGTGCTCGCGAAACGACCGGCGTTCCGGGAGGTGTTCCACGGCTTCGACCCGGAGGCCGTGGCGGCCATGGGTGAGCGGGACGTGGAGCGGCTCCTGGGGGACGCGCGGATCATCCGCAACCGCCGCAAGATCGAGGCGGCTGTCACCAACGCGCGGGCCACCGTGGACCTGCGCGCGGACGGCGGGCTCGCGGAGCTCGTGTGGTCGTTCATGCCGAGCAGCACCCCGCGCCCCGAGCGCTTCGCGGACGTGCCGACCACCTCGGACGAGAGCAGGGCCCTGTCACGGGAACTGAAGCGGCGCGGGTTCGTGTTCGTGGGTCCCACGACCATGTACGCGCTCATGGAGGCGATCGGGATGGTGGACACCCACCTGGTGGGCAGTCACCGCCGCGGGACCTCCGGGGTCTGGACGTGAGACCGGGTGCCGCGGGCGCTAGCGATCACGACGGCGCAGATAGCTGCGGCCGTCGGAACCCCTGACCATCTCGTAGTCGTCCTGGAGGTTGCGGTACCAGTCCTGGGCCTCGGGGGTCATCTCGGTGTTGCCCCGCAGGTTCATGGAGCTGCGGTTGGCTGGGCCCACGAAGCGCATCACCAGCTTGTTGAAACGCTGCAGCCGGCTCGGCTTGCGCGGGGTGGTCTCATCGGACGGTGAATCGGTGTCCACGGCGGGTTCCTTCGGGGACTGCGGGTGGGAGAGCTGCGGGTGCGAGAGCTCTGGGAGCGCTTGAGCGCTCCACCTCCATCATGCCCGAGAAACCGGCGAGAACGGCCCGAGGGCCCCTGACCGTTCCCGGTCAGGGGCCCTCGGGTGAGTTCACGAGCGGATCAGGCCCGCTGCGTGTCGTCCTTGACGTTCTTGGCGTGCTCCTGCGCGGAGCCCTTGAGCTGGCCGGCTTCCTGCTGACCCTGCTCCTTGACCTCCTGGGCGCCGGACTGCGCGGTCTGCTTGACCGACTCCGCAGCCTCCTTGGCCGGTTCCTTCAGATTGTCCGCGATCTCCTGCGCGGCTTCCTTGGTGGAATCCATGGCGCTCTGCAGGTGCGGCTGGACACGGTCGGCGGCCTCGGCCACGAGCTCCTGCTCCTTCTGGCTCGAGGGCAGCAGGGAGCCGATCAACCAACCGGCACCGAGGGCGATCAGGCCCGCGGCCATGGGGTTGCCACGGGTCTTGGCCCGGGCGGCTGCCGGGGCGTTGCTGATGGCCTCGCCGGCCTGGTCCATGCGGTGGGAGGCCTCGTCACGAAGGTCGCGGCCGGTGTCCCGGGCGTCCTCGGCGGAGCCCATGATGGACTCACGGACGTCCTGGATCTTGTGGCGGGCCTTGCTCTTCTGACGGTCGACCACCTTTTCCGGGGTCACCTTCTCCGCCACGGCGTCCACGTCCGCATTCAGGCGTGCACGAGTGGCTTCGATGTCGGCGCGGATCTGATCGGGGTTCTGCTGGCTCATCGGGTCTCCTTGGAAGGCTTCACGGTATCCGGGATTTCGCTGACGGTTTCGCGGGTTCGGGGCAGCGGGTCCTTGGTGGCCTGGGCCATCTTGCGCTTGCCGCGGCCCAGGTTCTTCTTGCCCACCGCGGCGAGGATCGCGGCGATGATCGCCCAGATGACCGCCACGATCACGGCGGACCAGCCAAGACCCACCAGGTTGCCCAGGGCCCACATGAGGGCCAGGGACAGGAACAGGAGCACGAAGTGGCCGGCCACACCGGCGCCACCCAACAGTCCCGCGCCCTTACCGGTGACCTTGGCGGAGTCCGTGGCCTTCTGGATCGCCACGTTCGCCTCGGCCTTGGCCAGCGCGATCTCCTGCTGGATCAGGGTGGTCAGGTTGGTGCTCAGGGACTTGAACATCTCACCGAGCGACTCGTGCTCCGCCCGCTGTTCGGGTTCCGACGGGGGAATGGGGTGACTCATCGACGCTCACCGCCCTGTCCGGGGTAGGTGGTGCCGGGGACCTGGGCGTTGCCCTGTCCGGGCTGGGTGGTGCCGGGGACCTGGGTGTCGCCCTGTCCGGGGTACGTGGTGCCGGGAACCTGCGCGTCGCGCTGATCCGGGTAGACCGTGCCGGGAACCCGGTCGGTGTAGGTGCGGGTGCCCTCGCCACGGGTGTCGTTGCGGTACGCGTACGTGTCACCCGTGCTGGGGGTGCCGTACGCGGGTGCCTGGGTGCGGGCGACGGTGTCGTGGTGGTCGTTGCCGATCTCGTCGCTGTCCTTGGCGCTGCGCGTGGCGCGCCCGGCGAGCAGACCGATGCCGGCCGCGATGGCCAGGAAGGTCCCGGGACGGCGGGCGGCGAAGCGGCGTACGTCACCGAGTAGCTGCTGCGGGTCCTTGTTCTCCAGCGAGGACGCGAGGGAGTTCACGGTGCCCGAGGCGTTGCCGAGCAGGCCACTGACGTACTCGGTCTCCGGCTTCTTGCCCTGGGAGATGGCGTCCACCTCGTCACTCACGGAGCGGACGGTCGATGCGAGGCGCTCCTGCTGCGGGCCCACGTAGCCCTGCAGGTCCTCCTTGAGGCGGCCCCACAGGTCGTGCGCCTGGCCCATGGCCTCGTCCTTGGCGGCGACGGCCTGCTCCTTGGCGGTCTCTTTCACGCGGCGGCCGGATCCAGCCGCCTCGTTCTTGAGCTGCTGCGCCTCGACCTTGCCGGATTCCGCGGCGACGTCCTTCTTGGACGGGACCTCGGTGGAACCCTGGGAGTGGGTTTGTTGACCAGCTCGACGCTGATCGTTGTTGTTGCTCATAGTGGCACCTTTCCTACAACATGTGGTCGACTCAATAAGGTTACAGATTATCGGGGGACTGGTAAGAGCATTCGATGATTCATTTCCACCCGATTAGACCGAAGATGCGGAACGGAAAATGGAGTGACAAATTATTCCGCGTTGAGCGGAATATCGGGCTTCCGTCACGTGGTTGAGCGTAGTAGACTCAAGTTAGCTGAAGTCAACGTCATCATTACCGTCGGAAGGAGCCGCCGTGGACACCAAGTTCACGACCAAGTCCCAAGAAGCCCTGAGCGCTGCAGCGTCAAACGCCGCGACCGCGGGCAACCCCAACATCGAGCCCGCCCACGTCCTCAAGGCGCTCATGGACCAGCGCGACGGCGTGGCCGTCGCCGTCCTACAGGCCACCGGTGCCAACGCGGACGCCGTGTCCATCAAGGCGAGCAACATCATCCACGAGATGCCCAGCGCATCCGGGACCTCTACGGCCCAGCCCCAGCTGAGCCGCACCGCGCTGCAGGCACTGCAGGCTGCGGAGAACTACGCGCGTGAACTCAAGGACGAGTACGTCTCCACCGAGCACCTGCTCTACGGTCTGGCCGCGGGACGCGACAAGACCGCCGAGGCGCTGCAGGCTGCGGGCGTGACCACGGAGGCGCTCGCACAGGCCATCCCGCAGGTGCGCGGTGACCGCCGGGTCACCAGCCCGGACCCGGAGGGGACCTTCCAATCCCTCGAGAAGTTCGGCACGGACCTCACGGCGATCGCCCGCGAGGGGAAGCTCGATCCCGTGATCGGGCGTGACTCGGAGATCCGCCGCGTGGTCCAGGTGCTCTCGCGCCGGACCAAGAACAACCCCGTGCTGATCGGTGAGCCCGGTGTGGGTAAGACCGCCGTGGTCGAGGGCCTCGCCCAGCGCATGGTGGCCGGGGACGTACCCGAGTCGCTGCGCGGCAAGACCCTGATCTCCTTGGACCTGGGGTCCATGGTGGCCGGCGCCAAGTACCGCGGGGAGTTCGAGGAACGCCTCAAGGCCGTCCTGGACGAGATCAAGAAGTCCGAGGGTCAGATCGTCACGTTCATCGACGAGATCCACACGGTCGTGGGCGCGGGTGCGTCCGAGGGGTCCATGGACGCGGGCAACATGCTCAAGCCCATGCTGGCCCGCGGTGAGCTGCGCCTGATCGGTGCCACCACGCTGGACGAGTACCGCGAGAACATCGAGAAGGACGCCGCCCTGGAGCGTCGGTTCCAGCAGGTCTACGTGGGGGAGCCCTCGGTCGAGGACACCGTGGCGATCCTGCGCGGGTTGAAGGAGCGTTACGAGGCGCACCACAAGGTGCAGATCGCGGACTCGGCCCTCGTTGCCGCCGCTCAACTGTCCCAGCGTTACATCCCCAGCCGTCAGCTCCCGGACAAGGCCATCGACCTGATTGACGAGGCCGCGTCCCGGTTGCGCATGGAGATCGATTCCGCCCCGGAGGAGATCGACGAGCTGCGCCGTTCCGTGGACCGCTTGACCATGGAGGAACTGGCCCTGGACGGGGAGACAGACCCCGCGTCCGTCGAACGTCTGGCCGCTCTGCGCCAGGACAAGGCGGACAAGGAGGCCGAGCTGGATGCCCTCAACGCGCGGTGGGAGGCCGAGAAGGCCGGACTCAACCGCGTGGGTGACCTCAAGGCGCAGATCGACGACCTGCGCTCGCAGGCCGAACGCGCCCAGCGCAACGGTGACCTGGGGGAGGCCTCCCGCTTGCTGTACGGCGAGATCCCGGCTCTGCAGAAGGACCTGGACGCCGCACAGGCGCAGGAGGAGGCCGGGGCCCGGCATGACACCATGGTCTCGGAGGAGGTTACCGCGGACGACATCGCCGAGGTGATCTCCGCGTGGACCGGTATCCCCGCGGGCAAGATGCTGCAGGGCGAGTCCGACAAGCTGCTGCACATGGAGCAGCTGCTGGGCAAGCGCCTGATCGGGCAGAAGCCGGCCGTGAGTGCGGTCGCGGACGCCGTACGGCGTTCCCGCGCGGGGATCTCGGACCCGGACCGCCCCATCGGCTCGTTCCTGTTCCTGGGTCCCACGGGCGTGGGTAAGACCGAGCTGGCCAAGTCCCTCGCGGACTTCCAGTTCGACGACGAGCGCGCCCTGATCCGCATCGACATGTCCGAGTACTCGGAGAAGCACTCTGTCTCACGCCTGGTCGGTGCCCCTCCGGGGTACGTGGGCTACGACGAGGGCGGGCAGCTGACCGAGGCCGTGCGGCGTCGTCCGTACTCGGTGGTGCTGCTCGACGAGGTCGAGAAGGCCCATCCCGAGGTCTTCGACATCCTGCTGCAGGTCCTGGACGACGGTCGCCTGACCGACGGGCAGGGCCGCACGGTGGACTTCCGCAACGTGATCCTGATCCTGACCTCGAACATGGGCAGCCAGTTCCTGGTGGATCCCACCATGGACGAGGAGGCCAAGAAGAACGCCGTGATGGGCGTGGTCAACGCCTCGTTCAAGCCGGAGTTCCTCAACCGGTTGGACGACATCATCATGTTCGACCCGCTGAGCACCGAGGATCTGGCCAAGATCGTGGACATCCAGGTGGCCCAGCTCGCGCACCGTCTCGAGCAGCGGCGCCTGTCCCTGGAGGTCACGCCCGGGGCTAGCGAGTGGCTGGGTATCACGGGCTACGACCCCGCCTACGGTGCCCGCCCGCTGCGTCGGCTCGTGCAGCGCGAGATCGGTGACCGCTTGGCGCGCGGTCTGCTCTCCGGCGCCATCACGGACGGGGACACCGTGCTCGTGGACGTCAACCCGGACGTCGCCCAGGACGGCCTGACTGTCACCGCTTCGCACGGCGACGACCCGCAGGACGACGACGCCGCGCACGCCCACGACGCCGCGGCGCGGGACAGCGGCGACGACGTCGTCGACGCGGAGATCATCGACGAGTGACACCCCGGCCACCGCGGATGCGTCCGCGGTGACCGCGACCGCCCGAGGAGCCTAGTGCTGCTCGGGCGGTCGTCCGTTCCGGGGCGACCGCTCATCCACGGTGGGCCTCTCGCCCGCGGCCGGCCGCTCGTCCACGTAGGTGTCCTGACGGTAGTCGTACTCCACGGGCTGACCGTTCTCGTCGGTGCGCTGGTACCACGAGCTCATGCGCTCGCCCGTGGAGTCCACGTCGTGACCGGCGGCGGCCGGGCCCTCCTGGTGGCGGACCTCGAGCGCGAAGTCGTCCCCGTGCTCGTCCATCCCCTGGCGCACGGCGTTGTCCAGCGCGGTGCGCGCGTAGTGGTGGCGCAGACTCATGGGATCGGTGGAGAGGTCCCGCAGGAACGCCGGGATGAGGGCCAGCAGGATCACCGCGAAGGGCAGCGCCGCCACGGTCACGAGGTCCTGCAGACCCTGCAGGGCGTTCGCCCCGCCCACGGCGAGCATCACGGAGGACACCCCGGCCAGGGCCACACCCCAGAAGATGATGATCTTCCGGTCCGGTTCGGGCTTGCCCTGCTGGGACATGGACGCCATCACGAGCGTCGCGGAATCCGCGGACGTGATGAAGAAGACGGCGAGCAGCACGATGATCGCGATGGGCGTGATCTGCGCGAACGGCAGGGCGTCCAGGACTCGGAAGAGCATGTCCTCGGGGGACGCGGCACCCGCGATGTCCACGCCGTCGCGCTGCAACCAGATGGCGGTGCCGCCGAAGACCGAGAACGCGAGCACGCAGATCACGGTGGGCGCCAGCAGCACCACGCTCACGTACTGGCGCAGGGTGCGCCCGCGGGAGATGCGGGCCACGAACACCCCCACGAACGGCGCCCACGAGACCCACCACGCCCAGTAGAACAGGGTCCACGAGCGCATGAACTCCTCGGCCTCCGTGCCCCAGGACGCGGAGAGGGACAGCATCTGGAACATCTCACCGAAGTACGTGCCCACGACCGAGGGTATGAAGTTCAGCAGGAACACGGTGGGGCCCGCCACGAACAGGAAGAACGCGACCACGGCAGCGAGCACCATGTTGAAGTTCGAGAGCCTGCGGATCCCCTTGGCCACGCCGGAGACCGCGGAGATCAGGAACACGCACGTGAGTACGGCGATGATCGCGATCAGCACCGCGTTGCCTACCTCACCGAGACCGGTGATGATCTGCAGACCGCGGCCGATCTGCAGCGTGCCCAGCCCCAGGGACGCGGAGGTCGCGAAGAGGATGCCCACGATCGCGAACATGTCGATGAGCCGCCCGCCCACGCTCAGGTGCGCGCGCTGGCCGAAGATCGCGGACATCAGCAGGGGCCGCCCGCGGCGGTAGCCCGCGTAGCCCACGGCCGCCCCCACGAGCGCGTAGATGGCCCACGCCTGCAGTCCCCAGTGGAAGATGGTCTGCGCGAGTGCGGAGTGCATCGCGTGGTAGCTCTCCGCCGCGGCGCGTCCCGGGGGAGGCGTCATGTAGTACGTGACGGGTTCGTAGACGCCGAAGAAGATGAGCCCCACGCCCATCCCCGCCGCGAAGAGCATGGCGATCCACGACCCCATGGAGTACGCCGGTTCCTCGCCGTCCTTGCCCAGGGGGATCCGGCCGTAGCGGGAGAAGCCCACGAAGAGCAGGAACAACAGCATCACGGCGGCCAACAGGGTGAAGACCCATCCGCCGTAGGTCACCACCGCGTCCAGTGCGCCCTTGGACACCGCGGTGAGCGATTCGGTGGAGACCGCACCCCACACCACGAACCCCACAATCAGTGCTCCGGCCACCCCGAACGTGATCTTGTCCGTGCGGTAGCGCACCCGCTGTTCCTCCACCGAGACCCCGGGGACCAGGCCCGGGTGGGTGTCATGGGGATACGGACTCTCGGAGGGCGGGACCTTCCGCGGGGATGAACTCATGGCGAACCTGCTCTGGTGCGGGGAATGTGCGGACTGCGCCGCCGGGGCGGTTTCACTGTACCGGCCGGATTCGGGCCGGGAGACTCCTGGAACGACGCCGTGAGGGCCCCGGATCGGCCCGGGGTGGACGCACGCGGTGCGGGTGCGCGAGAAGCGTGCAAAACATGTACCCTGGACACACGAAAAACTGACAAGACACTCCGGGGCCGTACTGTGTGCTCAACACGGTACCGCCGATCGGACACGAGACGCAGAGGGGGTCACGCCATGGGGCGCGGCCGTCAAAAGGCGAAGGCGACACGACAGGCGCGGGAGATGAAGTACTTCAGCCCGCAGACCGACTATTCGGCGTTGCAGCGGGAGTTGCGCAGCAGCAAACCGTCCTCCCGAGCCGTGGATCACGAGGAACGTCCCGAGGACGAGGACGACTACTCGACCTACGCGGAGAAGTACTCGGACTACGACTGATCCGCTCGCCGCGCCACCGCGGCGGCGTCGTCATCGTGACCAGCAGAGCAAGGAACCGCCCACACGAGCGTGTGGGCGGTTCCTTGCGTGACCGCCGCGTCGCGGGCGCCCGGTGTGCGCTCAGCGCGCGTAGTCACCCGTCATGAGCACGCCGCCGCCGGCCACGCCCTTGGCGCCCTGCACCCAGTCGCTGCCGTGGTGGGAGGCGTCCGGGTCCACGGGACCCACGCGGCCCATGATCCAGGACGGCAGCCCACGTTCGGTGAGGTGGGCCACGGCGGCGTCGGCCACGGCGGGATCCACGATCGCGACCATGCCCACGCCCAGGTTGAGCGTGCGCTCAAGGTCCGCCAGGGGCACCTGACCGAGCTGCGCCACGAGCTGGAACACGGGCGGCAGGGACCACGTGGAGCGGTCCACCGTGGCCTGCAGGTCCGTGGGCAGCACACGGGCCAGGTTGGCCGCGAGGCCGCCGCCGGTCACGTGGGAGAAACCGCGCACGCCGTGGCCCGTGGTGCCGTCCGGGCCGTTCACGGGGAAGGCCCGTGCGAGGTCCAGGACGTCCGCGGCGTAGACGCGCGTGGGTTCGAGCAGTTCCTCGCCCAGGGTCCGGCCCAGTTCGCCGACCTGGCGGTCCAGCTGCCACCCGGCCACGTTGATGACCCGGCGCACCAGGGAGTACCCGTTGGAGTGCAGTCCGGAGGACGCCATGCCGATCACGACGTCCCCGTCGCGCACGCGCTGCGGGCCGAGCAGTTCGTCCGCCTCGATCACGCCGGTGGCCGCACCGGCGACGTCGTACTCGTCCACGCCCAGCAGCCCGGGGTGCTCGGCGGTTTCTCCGCCCACGAGGGCGGTGCCCGCGGCCTCGCACGCCGCGGCGATGCCCCGCACGATGTCCGCGATGCGTTCCGGGACCACCTTGCCGGTCGCGATGTAGTCGGTCATGAACAGCGGCTTGGCGCCCACGACCACGATGTCGTCCACGACCATGCCCACGAGGTCCCACCCGATGGTGTCGTGGACGTCCAGGGACTGGGCGATCGCGACCTTGGTGCCCACGCCGTCCGTGGACGTGGCCAGGTAGGGCTTGCGGTAGCCCGTGAGCTCGGAGACGTCGAAGAGCCCGGCGAAGCCGCCCACGCCGCCCACCACGCCGGACGTGTGGGTCGCCTTCACGGCGGACTTCATGAGTTCGACGGCGCGGTCCCCGGCCTCGACGTCCACCCCCGCGCTCGCGTAGGTGACGGCTTCCGTGCCGTGGGCTCGGGACTGGCTCATGCGGTGGTCTCCTCGTGGGCGGTGTCGGTGCGCGGTGCTGGGTCCACGAGGTCCTCGGAGGGTTCCGCGTGGGCCCCGGGGGATTCCAGCACGGACTTGCCGAGCCGGTCCGCCTTGGGCAGGGCCGTGGGGTACTCACCCGAGAAGCACGCGGTGCACAGGGTGGGACGGGGGCGGGCGGTGGCCTCGATCATCCCCTCCTCGGAGATGTACCCCAGGGAATCGGCGCCCAGGGAGGCGCGGACGTCCTCCACGGCGAGCCCGTTGGCGATCAGCTCCGCGGGGGACGCGAAGTCGATGCCGTAGAAGCACGGCCACTTGATGGGCGGGGAGGAGATCCGCACGTGGATCTCCGCCGCCCCCGCTTCACGCAGCATGCGCACGAGGGCCCGCTGGGTGTTGCCGCGCACGATCGAGTCGTCCACGACCACCAGGCGCTTGCCCGCCACGATCGAACGCAGGGGGTTGAGCTTGAGCCGGATCCCGAGCTGACGGATGGTGTCCGAGGGCTCGATGAACGTGCGGCCCACATAGGAGTTCTTCACGAGTCCGTGTCCGAACGGGATGCCCGAGGCCTCCGCGTATCCGATCGCGGCGGGGGTCCCGGACTCGGGGGTGGGCATCACGAGGTCCGCGTTCACGGCGTGCTCGCGCGCGAGTTGTCGGCCCATCTCCACGCGGGACTCGTACACGGAGCGCCCGGCGATCGTGGTGTCGGGGCGGGCCAGGTACACGTACTCGAACACGCACCCCGCGGGCTTCGCCTCCGCGAAGCGGCGGGAACGCAGGCCGTTCTCGTCGATTGCGATGAACTCACCGGGTTCCACCTCGCGCACGAGGGAGGCGCCCACGATGTCCAGCGCAGCGGTCTCGGAGGCCACGACCCAGCCGCGTTCCAGTCGGCCCAGCACGAGGGGACGCACGCCCAGGGGATCGCGCGCGGCGTAGAGTGTGGCCTCGTCCATGAACGTGAGACAGAAGGACCCCACGAGCCGGGGCAGCAGCATCATGGCCGCCTCTTCGAGCGAGTTCAGGGGGTGCTCCGCGAGCAGCGCGGTGATCAACGCGGTGTCCGTGGTGTTGCCCCGGGCGATCTCACCCCGGGACGGGAACCCGGACTTGTCGAGCAGCAGGTCGTAGAGCTCGGCGGAGTTGGTCAGGTTGCCGTTGTGCGCGAGCGCGAGCGTGCCGTGCGGGGTGGCACCCAGGGTGGGCTGGGCATTGGCCCAGTGGGACGCACCCGTGGTGGAGTAGCGCGCATGTCCCACGGCCAGGTACCCCTTGAGGGTGTTGAGCGTGGTCTCGTCGAAGACCTGGGACACGAGCCCCATGTCCTTGTAGACCGAGATCCGTTCCCCGTCGGACGTCGCGATGCCCGCGGACTCCTGCCCGCGGTGCTGCAGCGCGTACAGGCCGTAGTACGTCAGTTTGGCGACGTCCTCCCCCGGGGCCCACACGCCGAACACGCCGCACGCGTCCTGGGGGCCTTTTTCTCCGGGCAGAAGGTCGTGAGAGAGTTTTCCGTCAGCTCGAACCACGCAGACAGTGTCTCACGTGCCGGGGCGCTCGTCCGTCCCGTGAAGATCCCGGACCTCCGCGCTCACGTGCCGGGAGCGTTTGAGGGAGATCCGGTCCAGCACGAGTGCCACTACGGCGCCCACGGTCGCGCCCACGATCAGGAACGTCATGAGGAAGAACCCGATGATGGCCCCGCGGGTGTAGGCGAGCGATCCGGGACCCAGTGCTCCCACGAGCAGCCCCGCGATGGCCCCGACGGCCGCACCCGTGATCAGGAACGCGATCATGTTCGGGGCGCGGCGCACCGTCATCCGCTCGGTGGCGGAACCGGGCTGCGGGGCGGGCGCGGGAGTCTCTGGATCGGCGGAACTCATGGTCTCCAGGTTATCGCGCGTCCGGGCGTGCGCGGGCCACAGCGGGCCCGGAGAGGACTTGCGATCCACTGGGAGTTCCCGATGCACCGCGTGTACGGCATCGGGACGAATGCGGGACGACGCCGCGGGCGCACGCCCCGGGGGCGTCCCCGCGCCGCGCCGCGGGTCGGCGCACCGTCGCCGGTGGTGCGTCGGTGGTGCGTCGGTGATGCGTCAGCCGAACAGCGGGAGCCACGCGCTGAGGTCGGTGCGCGTTCCCGACGCCGCCACGCTGCCCTCGCGCACGCTGTCCGCCCACCGTGCGCGGCCGGTCGCGAGCGCGAGCCACGTGGCGGCGTCGGTCTCCACCACGTTGGGCGGGGTGCCGCGCGTGTGCCGAGGTCCGGGCACGCACTGGGTCACCCCGAAGGGCGGGACGCGCACCTCCACGGAATTGCCCTCCGCGCGACTCGCGAGCTCCTCGAGGCAATAGCGCACCGCGGTGGCCGTGGTGCGACGGTCCGCAGCATCGGGGGCGTCACGCCAGCGCGCGAGCGCGAGGCTGCCGTCCGCCGGGTCCACCTTGCGTCGGATCGTCATGTCCCACCTCTCGGATCGTCGGACCGTCAGCCCAGCAGGTCCCGCAGCGGTTCGGCGAGCTCGATGGCCCCCACGGGCCGCCCGGCCCCGGTGATCGGGTGCGTGACGCGTTCGAGGACGCGATCGGCGTCGGCCCGGGAAATGGCACCCGCGTGCGCGAGCAGCGTGAGGCCCACGAGGGAGTTGGCGCGCGAGGAGCCGTCGAGCATCTTGATGGCCACGGACCACCCGGAACGGGTGCCCAGCCCCAGCACGCCCTCCGCGCCGAGCTTGGTGATCACGTCCAGTTCCTCCATGACCACGGTGTTCGAGCGCCCCGGGCCCTGGACGTACTCGGGGTAGTCGAGCATGGACGTGGCCACGGTCGCGGCGCGGGCGTCCGCCTGGATGTTGCGCGCGGCGCGTCCCAGCGTGGAGTACATGCGCGCCAACCCCGTGAGGGTGATCGCCGTGAGCGGTGCGCCGCAGCCGTCCACCCCCAGATGCTGCGCGCGCTCGCCGGAGAACTCCTCGATGGTCTCGATCACGAGTTGCTGCAGCGGGTGCTCGGGGTCCAGATAGGAATCGATGGGCCAGCCGTTGGTCACGCACGCGAGCAGGAACGCCGCGTGTTTGCCCGAACAGTTCATGCACATGCGGTTGCGGCCGCGCTCGGTGCGGATCAACCACGCGCGGGTGTCCTCGTCCTGGGGCCAGTCCGGCGGGCACTGCAGGGCCTCGGGGCCCAGCTCGGCCGCCTTGAGGATCGAGCTGACCGCGTCCAGGTGGTCGAACGTGGCGGTGTGCGACGCCGCCGCGATCGCCACCTGCTCGCCGCGCAGCGGGGCCCCGGCCTTCATCGCGGCGATCGCCTGGAACGGCTTGAGGGTGGAGCGCGGGAAGATCGCCTCGTCCGGGGCGCCCACGGAGAACGCCACGGAACCGTCCGGGGCCAGCACCACGGCGGATCCGCTGTGCCGGGACTCCACGAAGCCGCTGCGTTGCACCACGGCGAGTTCCACGGCCTGGTCCGAGCTGAAGGTCTGCATACCCCCCAGTATGGCAGCGCGGCCCGCGCAATCGTTGCCCGGGCGGGGGGAGCGGCCGATACGCTGAGCGCGTGAAGGTTTTGGTGGTGGGCCCAGGTGGCCGCGAACACGCGATGATCACGTCCTTGCTGCGGGACCCCAACGTCAGCGAGGTGCACAGCGCACCCGGTAACGCGGGGATCGCGCAGGACGTCCCGGTGCACCCGCTCAACGCGCAGGACCCGGACGCCGTGGTCGCGCTGGCACGGGAGCTGAACGCGGACCTCGTGGTCGTGGGACCGGAGGCCCCGCTCGTCGCAGGTGTCGCGGACGCCCTCACCCGGGCGGGGATCCCCGTGTTCGGTCCGTCCGCGCAGGCCGCGCGGATCGAGGGCTCCAAGGCGTTCGCCAAGGAGATCATGGCGGCGGCCGGTGTGCCCACCGCACGTTCGGTGGCCACGGCCGACCTCGCGGACGTGCGCGCGGCGTTCGAGCGATTCGGTGCCCCGTACGTGGTCAAGGACGACGGGTTGGCCGCGGGCAAGGGCGTGGTGGTCACGTCCGACCGGGACCGTGCGGAGGCCCACGCGCGCGAATGCCTGGACGCCGGCGGCGCCGTGGTCGTCGAGGAGTTCCTGGACGGCCCGGAAGTGTCCCTGTTCGTGCTCAGCGACGGCGAGAACGTGGTCCCGCTGCAACCCGCCCAGGACTTCAAGCGTGTCCGCGACGGTGACCAGGGCCCCAACACGGGCGGCATGGGCGCCTACACGCCGCTCGAGTGGCTGCCGGAGGGGTTCACGGACGAGGTCGTGCGCCGCGTGGCCCGCCCCGTGATCGACGAACTGCGCCGCCGCGGCACCCCGTTCGTGGGGGTGCTCTACTGCGGTCTGGCGGTCACGGAGCGCGGCGTCCAGGTCATCGAGTTCAATGCGCGCTTCGGCGACCCCGAGACCCAGTCCGTGTTGGCCATGCTCGAGACGCCGCTGGGTGAACTGCTGCTCGACGCCGCGCAGGGCCGGTTGGCGGAGCGCGAGGAGCTGCAGTGGGCGCCCGGCGCATCCGTGACCATCGTGCTCGCGGCACACAACTACCCGGGCGCCCCGCGCAAGGGTGACGTGATCACCGGGCTGGCCGAGGCCGCCGAGGATCCGGACACGTGGGTCATCCACGCAGGCACGGACCGTGACGCCGCCGGGGAGCTCGTCTCGGCGGGCGGGCGGGTGCTCGCCGTCGTGGCCCGCGGGGCGGACCTGCGGGAAGCGCGCGAGCGTGGTTATCGTGGGATGGAGCGCATCACCCTCCCCGGATCGCACTACCGCACCGACATCGCACTGGCCGCGTCCGAGGGACGGATCACGGTCCCCGGGGGCGCACCGCACCCGGGCACCACGGACGTCCCGGGCGGGACGCAGGGTCGCGCCGGGGCGCCCACAGCGACCACAGCAGAGGAGCAGGCATGAGCGAGCACGGCACACCGCGCGAGATCCCGGGCTGGAAGCACGTCTACTCCGGGAAGGTCCGGGAACTCTACGTCCCGGACGAATCACGTCTGAGCGCCACGGGTGTGGCGATCCACGACGACGCCGAGTACCGCGCGGGCGCCGTGCTCGTGGTCGCGAGCGACCGGATCTCCGCGTTCGACCAGGTGCTGCCCACCACCATCCCGGACAAGGGTGTCATCCTCACCCAGCTGTCCCTGTGGTGGTTCCAGCAGCTGGACGGGATCGCCAACCACATCCTCACCACGGACGTGCACGAGTCCGTGCGCGGACGCGCGGTCGTGTGCAAGAACCTGTCCATGTTCCCCGTGGAGAACATCGTGCGCGGTTACCTCACCGGTTCCGGGCTCAAGGACTACCGTGCCACGGGGTCGGTGTGCGGGATCGAGCTGCCCGAGGGCCTCGAGGACGGCGACCGGCTCGAGCAGCCCATCTTCACCCCCACGGGCAAGGCCGAGCTGGGGGAGCACGACGAGCCCATCACGTACCAGGAGATGGCGAACGTGGTGGGCAATTCCGTGGCGGACCGGCTGCGGGAGCTCTCGCTGAAGATTTACTCGAGCGCCGAACGGATCGCCCGGGAGCGCGGGATCATCGTGGCGGACACCAAGGTGGAGTTCGGCCTGGATTCCTACCGCGGGGCCATCACCCTGGGCGACGAGGTGCTCACCCCGGACTCCTCACGGTTCTGGGACCTGGAGACGTACAAGCCGGGGCGCCCGCAACCGTCCTTCGACAAGCAGTACGTACGGGACTGGTTGCGCTCGGACGCCTCCGGGTGGGACGGTCAGGGCCCCGTGCCCGAGCTGCCCGAGGAGGTCGTGGCCAAGACGCGCGAGCGCTACGTGGAGGCGTACGAGCGGCTCACGGGCCGCGTGTTCGACGCGCGCGGCCCGTTCTTCGAGGTCGCCGGCCCGCCGGAGTACTGATCCCTGCTCCCGCCGGGTACTCCTCCGGCGGCAGTGCTGGTCCCGCCGGGCCCCGACCCGGTCGGAGTACCGATCCCGCCGAGCGCCGGCCCGGTCGGGTTGCGGGTCACGGAGGATCCCGGTCTTTCGCGACTGACGTGTCGGCGCGCCGATGCTACGGTACCCGGCCGTCCCAGCGCGCGGCGCGCATGTCCACGCGGACCCAGTGGGCGTCGGTCTCCCGCAACGGGGTGCCCTCGCGTTCGTAGTGTTCCCGCGCGGTGATCTGCAGGTGGTCGGGCAGCGTGCCGTCCGCCCGCACCACGCGCCACCACGGGACGTCCGCCCCGGCCATGCCCAGCGCCATGATCCGGGCCGCGAGCCGCGGGGTGCTCAACCACGCGAGTTCCGCGACGTCCCCGTAGCTGAGTACCGCGCCCGGTGGGATCGCGACGACGACGCCGCGCACGGCCTCGACCGCGTCCGTCCCGGTCCGCGGGCCGTCCGGGGTGTCGCTCACGCGACCGGGATCCGCACGTCCAGGTGCCACACGGCATTGCGCGGACCGTACTCCACCTGACCGTTGAGCAGGGCGACCCGTTCCTGGATGCCGCGCAGCCCGAACGCGGAGGTCAGTTCCCTGCGCCCGGAGTCGGTGCCGGCACCCCGGCGGATCTGGTTCTCGGCGTGGACGTGCACGGCGCCGTCCCGGACGAACACCCGCAGGGCGCACCGGGAACCCGTGGGCGCGTACTTGATTATGTTGGTCGAGGCCTCCTGCAGCACCCGGGCCGCGGTGCCGCGGATGGACGTGGGGATCTCGTCCAGGCCGTCACCCAGTTCGAGCTCCGGCTTCAACGCGGCGCGTTCGAGGCTCGCCGCGAGCGCCCGGGCCACGCCGTACAGGGATCCCGTGGTGAGCCCGGAACTGCTGTCGCGCTCGTCCGGGGCGCCGGGGGAGTCCCGCAGGATGTGCAGCAGCGTGCGCAGCTCGTGCAGCCCGGAACGGGCGGCGGAGTCCATGGTGTCGATCGTGCGATGCAGTTCCCCGGGGTCCTGTTGCCGGTGGGACCCCGCGGCCTGCATGGTCACGAGCGTCAGTTCGTGGGCGACCACGTCGTGCAGGTCGCGGGCCAGGGCGAGCCGTTCCTGTTCGCGTAGGCGCTGGTGGGTGGCCTCCATGACCGCGAGCCGGCGGGTGTTGAGTCGGTACTGGGTCAGGAAGAACCGCACGGCCGCGCCGATCAGCGCGGACACGCCCAGGGGGATGCCCACGGTCCACACGAAGTCGGAGTTGCGCAGCACCCCCGCGGAGACCACCACCCACGTGGCGGTCACGGCCAGGTGGGCGAGCGCGACCCCGCGGGAGAGCGTGGTGAGCACCGCGACGAGCACGACGCACGCGCACAGCAGGGCCAGGGCGTAGTCATGCAACACCGTGGCCAACACGTACGAGAACGTGATGGCCACGGCGCTCGCGAGGGGGGACCACGCGAGCAGTGCCACGGAACCGTAGCTCAGGACCAGGAAGCTGCCCGAGAGCACGGCGGCCACCGGGGACATGAACGACCACGGCATGGCGCGCAGGTCGTCCAGCAGCGCCACCGCGGCGAAGAGCACCACGACGATGCGCAGCCAACTCGGCATGCCACCGGAACGAGGGGTGGGGTCGACCCCGGTAACGGAACCCCCCGGGATCACCGGTTGGGGCAGAGAACGGGCCAGTAGTGGCAGATCACGTTCGTGGGGCCGCGCGGGACCATGGGGGACGCCGCGTGCGCGGGCGCGGCGCTGAGGATGAGGGCGCCGCTCAGGAGGGCGGCGGTCGCGGTGCGCACCCAGCGTGCGCGGGTCGATGTGGTGGTGGTCACGGGGGACGAGTTCTCAGTCATGCGCTCAGTTTATGATCAGGCCATGGATTTGTGCAGGCTTCTCTTGGTGGACGATCATCCGCTCATGCGCGACGCCCTGGCGAACCTGTTCCGCGCGGAGCCGGGTTTCGAGGTCGCGGGGGAAGCCTCGGACGGTGCGGAGGCCGTGGCCACGTGCCTCGAACTGCGCCCTGACGTGGTGCTCATGGACATCCGCATGCCGGGCATGGACGGGATCGAGGCCACCGGCGAGATCGTGCAGCGGTGTCCGGAGACCAAGGTGCTCGCGCTGACCACGTTCTCGACCCTCGAGTACGTGGTCCCCGCTCTGCGCGCGGGGGCCTCCGGGTACCTCGTCAAGGACGCCCGGCACGACGAGATCGTCTCCGCCGTGAGCCTGATCCGCGAGGACGAACTCGCGCTGTCCCCGTCCGTGGCCAGCTCGCTGGCCAACAACGTGTTGGGGGACGTCCCGGTGCCCTCCGTGCGCCGCGGTCACCTGCGCGCGGCGGCGGCCGGCGCCGTCGAACCCGCACCCCGGGGACCCCACCCGGACGCGCCCAAGCTCTCGCCGCGCGAACTCGAAACGCTCGAGTGGATCGCCAAGGGGCTCAACAACAATGAGATCGCCGAGCGCATGTCCGTCTCGCACGGCAGTGTGAAGGCCTACGTGTCCCATCTGTGCGAGAAACTCGCGGTGCGGGATCGGGTCCAGGTGCTGATCTCGGGCATCCAGTGGGGCCTCGTGCATCCCGAGCTGGACGACGAGCGGTACCCCCGCCTGACCTGATTCCCAGGTTACCTTCAGGTTCACGCTCGAAGACTGGCCGAATGGCCATGGTGGCGCGGGTCCCCGGTACGGCACAGTTAGTGGTGGACATCGGAAGAGATGTCCACCGCTCCACGGGGGTCGAGCGAGTGTACGGCGTGCGGCCCCGAGTAGGAGCGGACCGCTGAACTCGCGGCGGGGGTCCTCGTACCCCCTTGTGACAGAGCTCCGCGAGGCCTGGATCACCTCGCGTGCAGTTCCGAGGTCCTCCGTCGCGTCAGCGGGCCAGGGCGGATGCAAGCCTGACCCCGGCGCCTCCCGGCCAGGAGGCGCCGGGGTTTTTCCCTGTTCGGCTCGGTGCTAGTCGGCCGTGCCGGTCGCATCCGGCACGAAGCCGTAGAACCACATGATGTGCTCGCGCAGCAGGCGCGCGGTCAGGGCGCCGTCGCGTTCGGTGGTCGCGCGCAGGATTGCGCGGTGCTGTTGCTGCAGGTGCGCGCGGATCTCCGGCCAGCCCGTGACCTTCGCGACCGTCTCCTGGACGTACCCGATCGTGGCCTCGCGCAGGGACGCCATGATCGTCTCGAGCACCACATTCCCGCTCAGGGATGCGAGGCGCACGTGGAACTGCGCGTCCAGCGCGTGGAACTCGGCGTCGCTCACCTCGGGGTCGTCCATGCGGTCGAGCAGTTCGCCGGCCTGCGCAAGGATCTCGTCCCGGTGCGGATCGGTCGACGACGCCGCCTCAAGACTCGCGTGGCTCTCCAGCAGCACGCGTGTGCCCACCACGTCCGCGACCGGCAAGGAACGGGTGGCAATGTGCATCCGCAGGGCCCAGCCGAGCGCCGCGGAGGGGTCCGAGATAACGGAGGCCCCGGACTGCGGGCCCGAGCCCGTGGCCGTCCGTACGAGCCCCATGGCCGCGAGGATCCGCACGGCCTCCCGTACCGACGCCCGGGAGATGCCGAAGTCCTCGGCGAGCGCGCGTTCGGCGGGGAGCTTGTCGCCCACGTGCAGCCCGCCCGTGCGCAACTGGTGTTCGAGCCAGTCCAGCACGAGGGTGTAGGCGGGGGTGGTGCTCATTGATTCCTCTCGGGGCGGGTCCGTGGTCCGTTGCGGCGAGGTGCCGCCGGACCGGGCTCCTCACTGTGCCCACAGGGTTGCGGGTGCCATGGCGTGCTGAGCCCCATGGTGCTCGGCGTCCCCGAGGTGCCCGCAGCTCCGCGGTGCCCCGGACGGTCTGATATCTCAGGAGTGCTCAGGCGGCGGGCAGCATCCATGCGAGCACGTTGGACTGCAGGAACACCAGGCAGCACAGCACCAGCAGCATGCCCAGGGACCACGGGATCACGGAGCGGAAGATCTGAGACTCCTTGCCCTGCATGCCCACCGCTGAGGAGGCGATGGCCAGTGACTGCGGCGAGATCATCTTGCCCACCACACCGCCGGACGTGTTCGCGGCGGTCATCAGGTACGGGTCCAGCCCAGACCCCAGGGCCGCGGTCTTCTGCAGGTTGGCGAACAGTGCGTTGGCGGACGTGTCCGAACCGGTGACCGCGGTGCCCACCCAGCCCAGCACGGGGGAAAAGAACGCGAACGCCGCGCCAAGACCGGCCACGAACGTGCCGATCGCCAGGGTCTGGCCGGAGAAGTTCATCACGTAGGCCAGTGCCAGCACGGACATGATGGTCAGGGCGGAGAAACGCATCTTCCAGAAGCTGCGTCCGATTTCGGCAAGGGCATCCGCGATCGAGAGTCGGAACATCCCGTGGTGGTTGAACAGGGCGTAGATCACGGCCACCAGCAGGCCGGTGATGAGCAGCAGCGTGCCGGGGCTGGAGAGCCACTGGAAAGAGTAGACCGTGCCCGAGATGGCTTCGCCCTTGGCATTGAGCAGGTGCCCGTTCAGGCCGGGCCACGGGATCTTGACGTCCGTGGACGCCAGCGCCTTGGGCACATTGACCCCGGCGGTCCAGAGCTTGGCGACGCCGAAGACGGCCACCACCAGTAGGTAGGGCAGCACTGCCATCCACACGCGCCCGGCCGTGAGCACCGCAGCATCCTCCGGGCGGGAGACGCCCAGGTCCGCGCGCACGGCCTCGGCGCCCTTGGGACGCCAGAAGCGCATGAGGATCACCACACCGGCGAGCCCGGCGAGGGACGCCACCACGTCGGTGAGCTCGTACGAGAAGTGCGTGGCGCACCACCACTGGGCGATCGCGAAGCTGCCGCCCACCACGAGGGCGGCGGGCCAGGCCTGCTTGAGACCGCGGACGCCGTCGACGATCAGCAGCAGGAAGAAGGGGACCACGAACGCGAAGAACGGGGCCTGGTGACCCACCACGGCACCGATGTGGGCCGGGTCGAGGTCCGTGAGCGTGCCCGCGGTGGTGATGGGGATCGCGATCGCGCCGAAGGCCACGGGGGCGGTGTTGGCGATCAGCACCAGCGTGGCCGTCTTGAGAGGCTTGAGCCCAAGGGCCAGGATCATCGTGGCGGTGATCGCCACGGGGGCGCCGAAGCCTGCGAGAGCCTCGAGCAGACCGCCGAAGCAGAACGCGATGAGCATGGCCTGGATGCGCAGGTCACCGCCCCCGATGGTGTCGAAGATGGTGCGCAGGTCCTCGAAACGCCCGGAGAGCACAGTCACCTGGTAGAACCACAGGGCCATGACCACGATCCACACGATCGGGAACAGTCCGTAGACGGCGCCCTGGGTGGCGGTCAGTGCGGCGAGGTGCGCTGGCATGCCGAAGCCCAGGGTGGCCACCAGCAGGGCCACGGCGAGGGACGTGAGACCCGCCACGTAGGCGCTGGCCTTGAAGGCCAGCAGCATCACAAAGAAGGTCAGCAGGGGCAGGCAGCCGACCAGGGCGGACAGCCCGACGCTGCCTCCCACGGCGTCGGTCGCGGCGGTAAAGGTATTCACGCGTTCTCCAAGGGGTGGGGCCGGATCGGAACCGTGGTTCCCGGATCGAGAGTGTGGTCTCGGCGGGGCGGTGTGCGCCACGTCCGGGCAAGTCGTACGATGAGTGGTCAGACCACATTGGTCCTACCGCACAGCGTACATGATGCAGGTCACATGGTGAACACCTCGCGCCCCGCCGCGGGGAGCCCGCGCGCGGCCTTTCATGCCTGTCCCATGCCACGCCGTACGTTGTTGTGACCGGGCTCACGGGCGTAGCCTGGTATGACCACAGAGTATGGACCGGGGCAGACGGTTAGGAGACCACACACATGAAAATCGCGCTCTTCGCCACATGCATTGTGGATGCCATGTATCCCAAGGTGGCGCTGGCCACCGTGCGGATCCTCGAGCGGCTCGGACACGAGGTCGTGTTCCCCCAGGGGCAGGGGTGCTGCTCGCAGATGCACGTCAACAGCGGATACTTCGACGACGCCGTCCCGGTCATCCGCAATCACGTGCGCGCCTTCACGAGCGTGGACTACGACGTCGCCGTGGCGCCGTCGGCCTCGTGCGTCGCGTCCCTGGGGCACCAGCAGCCCATGGTTGCCCGCCAGTGCGGGGAGGCCGCGCTCGCCGAGGACGCCGCGATGGTCGCGGCCAACACGTACGAACTGGCCGAACTGCTCGTGGACGTCCTGCACGTCACGGACGCCGCGCAGCAGCTCGGTTCCTACTTCCCGGAGACAGTGACCTACCACCCCTCGTGCCACGGCATGCGTTTGCTCGAGCTGGGGGACCGGCAGAAGGACCTCGTGCGCTCGGTGGCCGGGATCGACTTCCGCGAACTGCCGGACGCGGAGGAGTGCTGCGGTTTCGGCGGCACGTTCTCGTTCAAGAACCCGGACGTCTCCGGGGCCATGGCGGAGGCCAAACTGCGCAACATCGAGAACTCGGGTGCCTCGCTGTGCACGGGCGGTGACGCGTCCTGCCTCATGCACCTCAGCGGCGCGGCGTCCAAGCGCCGGGTCCCCGTGCGCACCGTCCACTTCGCGGAGATCCTCGCCTCGACCCGGCAGAACACCCTCACGGTGGAGGGCCCCGTGGAACTGTCCATCCCCGCGCCGGCGAAGCCCGCCGCGGCCACGACCGGAGGTCAGCGATGAGCATCACCGAACTGGGCATGCCCGGTGTGCGGCCCGTGCACGGGCAGGGCAATCTGCACGCGCAGGTCGCCTTCCCCCGCGCGGCCAAGAAAGAACTGCAGAACGAGCAGATGCGGGCCAACATCCGCCACGCGACCCACTCGATCCGCGCCAAGCGCGCGAGCGTGGTGGGCGAGGTCCCGGACTGGCAGCAACTGCGTGACGCCGGCTCCGCGATCAAGGAAACCGTCATGGCGCACCTGCCGGAACTGCTCGAACAGTTCGAGCAGAACGTGAGCGCACGCGGCGGTGTGGTGCACTGGGCGCGGGACGCGGACGAGGCCAACGCGATCGTCACCCGCCTGATCCAGGAACAGGACGCCACGGACGTGATCAAGGTCAAGTCCATGGCCACCCAGGAGATGGGCCTGGACGAGCACCTCGAGGAACACGGCATCACCGCCACGGAGACGGACCTCGCGGAGCTGATCGTGCAGCTGGGCAAGGACAAGCCCTCCCACATCCTGGTGCCCGCGATCCACAAGAACCGGGACGAGATCCGGGAGATCTTCCGCCGGGAGATGCCCGAGACCACGGACGAGCTCACCAACGACCCGCGCGTGCTCGCGGAGGCCGCGCGCAAACACCTGCGGGAGAAGTTCCTCACGACCAAGGTCGCAATCTCCGGCGCCAACTTCGGCATCGCGGACACCGGGACCCTCTCGGTCGTGGAGTCGGAGGGCAACGGGCGGATGTGCCTGACCCTGCCCGAGACCCTCATCACCGTGATGGGCATCGAGAAACTGCTGCCCACCTACCAGGACCTGGAGGTCTTCTTCCAGCTCCTCCCGCGCTCGTCCACCGGGGAGCGCATGAACCCGTACACCTCCCTGTGGACCGCGGTCACGCCCGGGGACGGGCCCAAGAACTTCCACGTGGTGCTGCTCGACAACGGCCGCTCCGCGGTGCTCTCCGACCCGCAGGGCCGTTCCGCGCTGCACTGCATCCGGTGCTCGGCGTGCCTGAACGTGTGCCCCGTGTACGAGCAGGCCGGCGGTCACGCCTACGGGTCCACCTACCCGGGTCCGATCGGCGCGATCCTCTCCCCGCAGCTCACGGGGATCACGTCCCAGGAGAACTCGTCCCTGCCGTACGCGTCCTCGCTGTGCGGCGCGTGCTACCAGGTGTGCCCCGTCAAGATCAACATCCCGGACATCCTCGTGCACCTGCGGGACGAGGACGTGCGCACCCGCCACGGGAAGCGGGACCGCGCGGCGCCCGCGCCGTCGTCGGACGATCCCGCGATCCACGCAGGGGACAACTGGCGCGAGGAGAAGTCCCTGACTGCTGACCACGGGGAGGGCGGGCACGACGGCGCTCCCCGTGAGACCTCGCTCAAGGGCCTCGCCACGCGCGCTCGCCGCGCGGGTCGCAAGGTGCGCGAGGCCGTTCCCACGCGCGCGGTGCCGTCCCAGATGGACGCGATGATGAAGGGCGCGTCCTTCGTGATGTCCTCCGGGAAGCGGATGTCCCTGGCCGAACGCGGCCTACCCCTGGGCCGTGTGGTGGCCGGGCGGGACCACGCGATCGGTTGGCTGCCCGGCATGGTGGGCGGCTGGACGGACGAGCGGGATATCCCCGAGCCGCCCAAGGAGTCCTTCCGCAACTGGTGGAAGAAGCACGAGGGGGAGACCGCCCAGCGCCTCGAACGCGACGGCGCGGCTCCCGCGTCCACCGGGGACGACGCCGCTGCGGCCACCCCCGCAGCCGAGGGAACCGTTCGCTCCGGTTCTGCAGGGGACGAGAACGACGCCCGCGGCGCGGGCAACCCGACCGAAGGCGGCCGGACCGCAGGACACGACGGAGAGAACGCATGAGCATGGACGCGAAGACCGAGATCCTGGCGCGGTTGGCCGGCGCGCTCTCCGACCGGCCCCAGGCCCCCGAGGTGCCGCGCGACTACCGCCGGACGTCCGAGCTGTCCCTCGACGAGATCGTGGACATGCTCGAGGACCGGTTGGTCGACTACAAGGCCAACGTGTTCCGGGAGACCGCGCAGACCGTCGCGGATCGGATCGCCACGCAACTCGGTGCGTCCGCGCGCTACGTGATCCCGGAGGGTTTCGACACCGCCCTGCTCCCGGAGGACACCGCGGCGCGCCGGGCGATCGTGGACCCCAACGACTCCCGCAAGGCGTCCGCGCTGACTGTGCGCGATCTCAACCGGGTGGACGCCGTGGTCACATCCTCCACGGTCTCGTGTGCCCAGACGGGGACCATCTTCCTGTCCGCGCGCCCCGATGAGGGGCGGCGCGCGATCACCCTGGTGCCGGACCACCACATCTGCATCGTGCCGCTGGACACCGTGGTGGAACTGATCCCGGAGGCCATGTCCCGGGTGGAGCGTTCGGCGCCCACCACCATGATCTCGGGGCCCTCGGCCACCTCGGACATCGAGCTCGAACGCGTGGAGGGTGTCCACGGTCCGCGCACCTTGGACGTGATCCTGCTGGGCTGAGGCCGCGTGCTCGCACCAATTGGAGAAGGTCCCCTTCCCGCGCTATCGCGGGGACGGGGACCTTCTTTCTTGTACATTGCTCACCAGCAGCGACCGCTCATCAGGAGTTGCCGGACCCTACGAGCGGTCACTCACGTCGAACGGCTGCTCACCACGAGTCGTCCCCACGGGTCAGGGCGTCGTACCCGGAATCCACGAACAACACCTGACCACCGATCTTCCCGGCCGCGGTGGAGGTCAGGAAGCAGATCGCGGCGGCGACGTCCTCGGGCCGTGCCGGGCCGTTGAGCGGGGAGGGCATGCCCTCCTCCACCTGCTGGCGGCCCTCCTCCGTGGCGAGCAGGGGCTCGGTCATGGGCGTGAGCACCAGGCCCGGGGCCACGGCGTTGAGGGTGATCCCGGCGCCCACGAAGCGCTCAGCCAGGGCGTTGCGGCGCACCCACCGGGCCACGGCCTGCTTGGAGGACGAGTAGTTGAGGTACCCCGCTCCACCACCGGCGGCGACCAGGCGCTCACCGATCGCGGCCGCGGTCTCACGATCACCATTCAGCATGGCGTCCACGAGGTCGTCGTTCGCCGGGTGCAGGGAAGCGGCGCTCGCGGTGATGCACACGCGCGGGGCGTCGGAAGCGCGCAGCAGGGGGAGCAGACCCTCCACCGTGCCCACGGCGCCGAAGAAGTCGATGGCCACGTCCATGGGTGCCTGCAGCGAGGTACCGGCATTGGCGATCACCCCGTCCACCACGGAGGTCAGCGCGGCGATCTCCTCCACCATGGCGGCGATGCCGTCCTCGGTGGACAGGTCCGCGACCACTTCCGTGTTCTTGAGGTCCACGCCGATGACCCGGTGGCCTTCGTCGATGAGTTGAGCGGCGGTGGCCTGTCCGATACCGGATCCGGCTCCGGTGACCACGTACACGCGAGGGGCGGCGACGTCTGTGGTGGGCACGATCTCTCCTCGGGGTCATGACCGGCCCGGATGGCGCGGCCCTGGACCTCATGGTGGCACACGTGCGGAAACCGCTCCTCAAGTACGGAGCGATGATCGAACGGGTCAGTAGCGCGGCAGTGCCGGGTCCACCCGGTCGATCCACGCGAGCACCCCGCCGTCCAGGTGCTTCACGGTGTCCTCCCGCAGGGCGTAGTCCCTGCGCAGTGCCGCGAGGGCTTGGGCGGAACGGGCACCGGCCTTGCAGTGCAGGATCACGGTGCCCTCCGCCTCATCCGGAAGAGCCGTGACACCCCGGTCCAGGACGTCCTGCAGCGGCACGTGCACGGATCCGGGGATGGCCACGAGTTTGCGCTCCCAGTCCTCGCGCACGTCCACGAGCGTGAAGGACGTCTCCCCGAGGGACCGGGCGGTCAGTAGCTCGGCCAGCTCCGGGGCGGTGACGGTCTCGTGGGGGGCGGGAGCGGCGTCGTCGTCGGAGGGCAGACCGCACGCGAGCGCCACCCGTGAGAGATCCGTGACGGGCGGGCGGTGCGGGTCCGGCAGGACCGTGAGCTCGCGCCACGTCTGGGCCAGGGCGTCGTGGATGAGGACCCTGCCGAGCAGGGGACGGCCGATGCCCGTGATGAGTTTGAGCGCCTCGGTGACCATGACCGAGCCGATCGTGGCCGGGAGCATGCCCAGCACACCGCCCTCGGCGCACGAGGGGACCTGGCCCGGCGCGGGCGCTTCCGGGAACAGGTCGCGGTACACGGGGCCGTGACCGGACCAGAACACGGAGACCTGGCCGTCGAAACGCAGGATGGAGCCCCACACCACGGGAATGCCGGTGAGTTCGGCGGCGTCCGAGACCAGGAAGCGTGTGCCGAAGTTGTCCGCGCCGTCCATGATCAGGTCGTAGCCGGAGAAGATCTCCAGGGCGTTGTCGGTGCTCAGCCGCTCGGGATGGCGGTGCACGGTGACCAGGGGGTTGAGCCGGGCCACGGCATCCGCGGCGGAATCGACCTTGGGCCGGCCGATGTCGGCCATCCCATGGACCACCTGGCGTTGCAGGTTGGACACGGATACGACGTCGTCGTCGACCACGCCGATGGTCCCCACCCCGGCGGCCGCGAGGTACTGCAGCGCGGGAGCGCCGAGCCCGCCCGCGCCGATCACCAGGACGCGTGCGTTCTTGAGCCGACGCTGCCCCTCCTCGCCCAGTTGCGGCAACGTGAGGTGGCGTGAATAGCGTTCGAGTTCCTCGCGACTCAGATCGGAGGCGGGGGCCACGAGGGGTAGTAGCGGGGTGCTCATGAAACCTGCGATTCCAGCTGTGGGGTGGTGGATGAAGGCGCGGGCCAGTCCCCGCGGGGCGCGTCGGCGGTGTCGATGCGCCCGGCCATGGGCGAGGACGCCACGGCGTGCGTGCGCCGCGCGATCCGCCCCGCGCCGCGGGCCAGGTGCCCCGCGAGCACGGCGTGCTTCATGGCACTCGCCATGGCCACGGGATCCTGCGCGCGGGTCACGGCGGACGCGAGCAGGACGGCGTCGCACCCGAGTTCCATGGCCAGGGCCGCCTCGGACGCCGTGCCGATCCCGGCATCCAGCACCACGGGCACGGACGCGCGGGACGCGATGAGTTCGATGTTGTGCGGGTTGAGGATCCCCAGACCCGTGCCGATGGGAGCACCGAGGGGCATCACGGCCACGGCCCCGGCGTCCTCGAGCCGCAGCGCGAGCACGGGGTCGTCGGACGTGTACGCGAAGACCTTGAAACCGCGCCGAGCGAGTTTCTCGGTCGCGTCCAGCAGCTCCACACCGTCCGGGAGCAGGGTGTCCTCGTCCGCGATGATCTCGAGCTTGACCCAGTCCGTCTCCAGCGCCTCGCGCCCCAGTTCAGCGGTCAGCAGGGCGTCCCGCGCGGTGTAGCACCCCGCGGTGTTGGGCAGCACCCGGATGTCGTTGCGGCGCAGCAACCCGTACAGGCTGTCCTGCGGTGTCCCGGTCGACGACGCCGCTGCGCCACCTCCCGCGCGACCGCTCGCCCGGTTCGCCGTGCCGGATGCTTGCGCGCCCGCTGGCGAGGCGGGGCCGGGCGCGAAGCGGCGCAGGGCCACCGTGGTCAGTTCCGTCCCGGAGGCCAGCAGGGCCCGTTCGAGCATTGCGAAATCGGTGAGGCCCCCGGTGCCCATGATCAGCCGGGACGAGAGCTCCACCCCGGCCACGGTCAGGGGGGTTCCGTGCGTGGTCATGTTCAGCCTCCCTGCACCGCGGTGACGATCTCGACGGATTGACCCGCTTCCACGGGGGTCGTGGCCCACAGGGAGCGGGGGATCACGGCGTCGTCCACCGCCACGGCGATCCCCAGGGGATGGCCGTCCGCGGCGGTGCCCTCGGGTGTGATCTCGCGGCCCGTGAGGTCGACGACGGCGCTCGCGACCGTCAACCCCGGGGTCACCGCCACGGGGGAGCCGTTCACGGCGGCCGTGGAGGAATTGTCTGTGGTCTCGGGCGCGATCATTCGAGTCCTCCATGCATCTGGGGATAGCTCTCGGGTGTGGTGAACGGGGCCTCAGGGGCGGGGTTCGGGTGCCGGGCCGGGTCGGTGTCAGCGAGGAACGCGGCGTCGGACCCGTGGTCCGCGAGCGGGTCCAGGACGCCGGTCACGAGCTCCGCCGCGAGCCGGGACGCCACGGGGGTCAGCAGGATGCCGTGACGGAAGTGACCCGTGCTGATCACGAGCCCGGCCACCGAGGTCTTCCCCACGTACGGCAGGTCGTCGGAGGTTCCCGGGCGGGCGCGGGCCATCATCTCCAGGACGTCGCAGTCGTCGATCGCGGGGACCACGGTGCGCGCGTCCCGCAGCAGTTGGTGCACGCCACCGGCCAGCACGGATTCGCGCCCGTCCTCGCGGCTCGTGGCGCCCAGCACTAGGGTCAGGTCCTCGCGGGGGACCATGTACACGGGCCGACCCAGGACCTGGGCGCGCACCGTGCGCGTGAGCAAATGCGATTCCCCGGGGGCCAGTGCGGTCTCGGGAACCCGCAACCGCAGGATGTCCCCGAACACCGGGCGCAATCGGAGGTCGAGTCCCTCGGGCAGCCCGCCCATGGTGTTGGCGGTCAGCCCGGTGGCCACGACCACGGCGTCCGCGGGGATCACCTCACCGGAGTCCACCTGCACGCCCGTGGCCTGCCGGGGTTCCCTGCGGGACGTCAGCACGGTGTCCACGCGGGAGGTCAGCCACTGCGCCGGTCCGGCGTCGGGGACGTCCCCGATGGTGGTCAGGTGCGGGCAGTTCAGGGTCTCCACCAGGGCGGCCGCGAGCATCCGGGGGTCCACCTGGCGGTCGGAGACGATCCGTACCGCACCGCTCAACCGCGGCGCAAGAGCCGGTTCCAGGTGCCGGGCCTCCCGCGTGGAGATCTCCTGCACGTCCATCCCGGAGGCGATCTGGTGTGAGGCGAGGTCGGAGAGGGATTGGGCGTCCGCGGCGTCGGCGGCCACCACGAGCGTCTCTTCGGTGCGGTAGCCCGTGGGCAGGCCCGTGGCCGCGGTGACGCGCTCCACGAAGTCCGGGTACTCCGCGGCGGAGGCCCGCATGAGGGGGTAGAGGCGTTCCTGGCCGTACTGGGTCTCGGCGATCGGTGCGAGCATGCCCGCGGCCGCGCGGGTGGCGCCCCACGCCGGGCGGGGATCGACGACGGTCACGGCGGCCCCGCGGCGTCGTAGTTCGAAGGCCGTGGCCAGGCCCACGAGACCAGCTCCGGCCACGACCACGTGGTCACCGAGGTGCTCGGGCATTGTTCCTCCCTCCGGCGGCATGATCCGCATCAGGTGATCCGGTCGGCGGCTCACGCCCTCTCAGCCCGCTGCGGTGGTTGTTGCCAACGTGTGCGGACTCCCGTGGAGTTCGTCGAACGGCGACGAACGGCCCTACCAGTCTAGTCACCCGTAGCTGTGGAACGCAGGGGGACTTCGCGGCGGGCTGATCGTGTGCGGTGTCCGCGGGCGCGCGGTTCGTGCCACGATGGCCGCATGGGACACACGAGCCAGACGGGTACCGGGCGCCGCGCCGCCCTCGAGAACGCGCGACTGTACGTGTGCGTCATGGCGCGCCGCGAGCGCGGTGACCTGCGGGAATTCCTGCACGCCGCGTACGAGGGCGGGGTGGACATCATCCAGTTGCGGGACAAATCCCTCGAGGCCGCCGCGGAGATCGAGGCCATCCAGGTGCTCGCGGAGGTCGCGCGGGAGCACGGGAAACTCTTCGCCGTCAACGACCGTGCGGACGTCGCGCTGCTCACCGGCGCGGACGTGTTCCACGTGGGCCAGGGTGATCTGACCACCGCGCAGGCGCGGCGGGTCCTGGGGGACGACGTGGTGATCGGGCGGTCCTGTCACTCCCCGGCCCAGGTGGACGCCGCCGTGGCCGACGCCGGGCTCGACTACTTCTGCACGGGGCCAGTGTGGGAGACCCCCACCAAACCGGGTCGCGCGGCCGTGGGGCTCGAACTGCCGCGCTACGCCGCTCAGCACGCGGGGGACAAGCCCTTCTTCGCGATCGGCGGGGTCGACGCCGCGCGGTTGCCGTCCGTGCTCGACACGGGTGCCTCGCGCATCGTGGTCGTGCGGGCCGTGACCGATGCGCAGGACGTCACCGCGGCGGCGCGGGCGCTGCGGGACACGCTGCCCGGGTGAGACCCGATCTTTGAACGCGGTGGAGCGGCGGCGCCGCGGTGGGATGGCACCGCTCGGGTGGCGACGTGTTCGGTGGGGTGGTGCGCGTCGGGGCGGAGTCATGGAGTCATGGCGCCGCAGTGTCTTGGCGTCGCGCGGGTGGCACGGCTCGCTCGGTACGCGGAGCGGAACCGTTACGGGGTCTCGCACCGCCCGGGGTGCTGCTGGCACCACGGGGTGACACCGGGGAACTTTCCCCGGTGATCGGCCACCCACCGGTACACGCGGTCCTGGACCCACCGCACGGGCGGTAACCGGTAGAACGGCTCGAACACCCGGATGCCCAGGGCGGTGTCCAGGGTCACGGCCACCGCGTGCGCCCCCGAGGATCGCTCACCGGAACGGGATAGGACGGCCCACACCGACGCGTTGCCCTCCGCATTCGTCAGTCCGAACCGCTCCAGTACGCCGGGGACCTGGTAGGCGTGCAGGGCGATCCGGTCATGGCGGTCCAGTGTCCGGGCCCATCCCACGCAGCGCGTGCAGAACCCGCAGTTGCCGTCGAAGACCAGGTGCAGGGACGCGCCCTGCTCGGTGCCCGGGGGGTTCACAGCAGCACCGTCCCGTCGATGCACGCGGTGCAGTGTCCGCCCACGAACACGTGGTCCCCGTCCGACGTGACGGTCACGAGGCCGCTGCGTCCCATGAGGGTGCCCTGTCGGGCGATGTAGTTCGCGGGCGCCCGGTCCGTACGGATGAGCCACTGGGCCAGGCTCGCGTTGAGGCTTCCCGTGACGGGGTCCTCGTACCCGCCGGTCCCGCCCACGAAGGCGCGGACCTCGAACTGGTGCGGACTGCTCTGCGGGTGGGGACCCACCACGCCGATCTTGGCGCCGTGGAGAGCGGGAAGGTCGGGCTCGATCGCCAGGACGTCCTCGGCGCCAGCCAGAAGCAGCGCGGCCCAGCCGGGGCCGTTGTCGACCCACTGATGGGCGACGACCTGCTCGTCCCGCAGGCCCAGGGCCGCGGTTACGCCCCCGAGCAATTCCGGGCCCAGGTCTCCCGTGCGGTCGGTGGGTGGGGCCTCGAAGGTCAGTGCGCCGTCGTCGGACGGGCGGATCCGCACGAGGCCCGCGGCGCATTCCTGGACGATGACGTCCTTGGCACGCGCGGTGTTGCCCGCGGTGAGCCATGCGTGGGCCGAGCCCAGGGTGGGGTGACCGGCGAACGGCAGTTCACGGTCCGGGGTCCAGATGCGCAGCCGGTAGTCGGCGTCCGGGTCCGTGGGTGGAAGCACGAACGTGGTCTCGGACAGGTTGGTCCAGCGCGCGAAGCGGGCCATGGCGTCGTCGGTGAGATCGGTGCCGTCCAGGACCACGGCCACGGGGTTGCCCAGGTAGGGCTCGCGGGAGAAGACGTCGACCTGGGTGAACGGGCGCGGACGAGGTGTTGGGCTCATGGGGTCATTCCATCACGTCGTGCCGACGGGTTGTCACCTCCCGCCCGGGCCCCATACGACGCAGTCGGAGACGACGTGTCCGGCGCACACGCGCGCCGGGCGGGCGTCCGGCAGGCGACGCCCGCGCCCAGGTGGGCTCACCCCCGTTGCAGCACCACCCCGCGGCGGGGCTGCAGCACCAGGTGGGACCCTGCCGCCCGACCCTGGACGTCGACCATGCCGCGCGGCACCCGGACGCGGTGGCGTCGTCGGCGGTCGGCGTTGAAGTTCACCGCGGCCCAGCCGTGCGTGAACTCGCGCCACCACGTGTGACCGCGGCGCACGGGGTCCTGCACCGGCGCGCCGAGGTCCCAGTCGAGCTGCGCGGTGTGCTGGGTGCGGCTGTAGTCGTCGTGCGCCGTGGCCGAGTACGCGCCGCGGCCCGCCCCGAAGATCCAGAACGCGGCCAGACCGTACTCGACATTGGGGTGGTCGTCGTCGCCGTCCGTGGGCACCCGCAGGATGCTGATGCCCGGCCCGTCCGCCTGGGGCAGCTGCGCCTCGGTGGTCTCCGGGTCGAACAGGTCCACCGGGCTGAAACCCAGCCACACCTCCTCGAATCCGCCGCCGTAGGCCGCGTGGCTCGCCCAGCGGCCGGGCTCACGCCGCGATTCCGCGATGTTCGGGACGAGGATCTTGCCGATCTCGTTCAGGGCCGGGCCCGCCGCGTGCACCAACTCGCCCACGCCGTCGCGGAAGTCCGCCATGGACCGGGCATCCCGGACGGGCAGGTCCAGGCCGTAGTAGTCGTCGAACACGTCGTTGTCCGCCATCACGCCGTCGAACGGCGAATCCCGCAGTTCGGCGATCACGTTGCGCACCCAGCGCTCGCGGTACTCGGGTGACCACACGGTCATCTGCCAGTGTCCGCCGTAGCGGGCCCACTCGATGCGTTCGCCGTCCAGGCGTCGCGCGAACCACCGGTCCGGGGCCTCGGCGTACGAGACCCCGGAACTGTGGATCGGGCCCGGTTCGTAACTGCGGGTAGAGGACAGGCACTTGTAGCACAGCACCGTCATGTCCGGGCGGCGCCGCTTGAGGTCCGCGGCCGCCGCCGTCTCCCACGGTTGCAGGATCGCCGCCCGGTAGTGCTGCGCGGCGAAGTCGACCTGCTCGGGGCTGATCGGGCCCCCGTACCGGATCCAGGCGCCGACGCCGCTCACTCGCCCGCGCCCGCCAACGGCGCGTCGAACGCCGGTTGCCGCAGGTCCGAGTACTCGAAGTTGCGCTTCTCACCCATGTTGCCGAGCATCCGGTAGATCTTGTTGTAGGAGGACATGACCTCGTGGAGCTGGAAGAAGTCCTCCACGCGGCCGCGGGCGTTGGTGCTGTAGGAGCGGTAACGATCCACGTTCCCGATCACGGCCTGGACCTTGTCCGCCATGGCCTCGATGTCACCGGGTGCGAGCAGTTCACCGCACGCGCCCCACGTGCGCCCGTCGTGGGTCACGAGGTCGTCACCCACGAGCTGGCTCATCCCGCCCACGTCCGATCCCACCGTGGGGATGCCCGCGGCCATGGCCTCGAGCACCACGATCGGCTGGCCCTCGTTGTAGCTCGGGAGCACCAGCAGGTCGAACTGGTCGAGCATGTCCCGCACGTTGACGGTCCCGTGGACGGTCACGAGGTCGTGGAGGCCCAGGGTCTCGATCTTCTCGAGGCACGCCTCGTAGTACTCGGGCACGTGCTCGGTGGGCCCCAGGACGTCCAGGTGGATGTTGGGGTAGCCGCGATCCCGCAGGATGTCCATGCTGGACAGCAGGTCCATGAGTCCCTTGATGGGCACCACGCGGGCGATGTAGACGAGGCGCCACGTGTGCTGCTCGGGGGCCTGGGCAATGCGTTCCACCGCGGCCTGGCGGGCGTGGTACTTCTCCTCGAACTCCTCGATGATCATGCCGTTGGGCAGCACCACGGACTTGTCCACGTCAGCGCCCAGGCTCGCGGCCTCGGTGATGGCCGTGGGGTAGAGGTAGGTCACGAGCTCGGCGCTCGGGTAGCAGAAGTGCCCGATCTCGATCCACCACGCCATCCACGCCCGGTCCTCGGCGCCGACGTCGAACGTGCGGTAGTCCTCGGACGTAATCGACAGTGCCATGTTGCGGTCGAGCAGGGTGTTCACGGTGTCGCGCACGTACAGGTTGTGCTCGGTGAGCAGGAACGACGTGCCGTGATCGCGCGCGGCCGCGGCACCCAGCAGGGACGCGTACCCGGTCGTGTGCGCGTGGTACACCCGGGCCCGCGGCATGGTCTCGCCCAGGATCGCGTGGGCCAGGGAGAAGAACCCGCGCAGCAACCAGAAGGACTCGGACAGGGAGAGCCCGAGCTGCGGCATCCGCTCGGTTAGCGCGTGCAGGAACTCGCGGGAGCCCAGCACGGCCCACAGGGGGTACTGCCGGGTCCGTTCGTTGAGTCCCTCGTCGATGAGCTCCCACAGCGGCTCGGTGTCCCGGGCGCCGGCCAGGGCGTAGATCGCGTCGAAGATCCGGTGGGACAGCACCGTGCGCTGTTCCGCGGTCATGCGCAGGTCCTTGGGGCGCACGGACATGAAGTCGTCCCGATGCTCCTGCATGCTCAGGTAGACCACACGGACCCATTTGACGTTCTCGGGCACAGAATAGAGGTCCTCCTGGGGGGCCTCGGAGTCCCAGGCGATGTGGATGATCCCGTAGCTCAGGTCGGGGTTACCCGTGACGATGTCGTGGACCACCGCCGAGACCCCGCCCTTGAGGAAGGGGTAGGTGGATTCCATGACGATGGCGACGTCCACGTCCTCGTACTGCTTCTGGCGCTGTTGCGCGGCGGGGGACAGGCGGGCGGGTTCCGCGACGGCCACGGACTTGGTGGCGCGGTGCTTGGCGTGTGAGCGCGTGAAAGGGTACATGTCGGCTATTCCTCACGGGATGAAAGGGTCCGGGGTCGCAATGTGGCGACCAGCAGGGACGTGCAGTAGGGGCCGGGACCGGGCAGGACTGCGCCCGGGCGCGGCGGATGCGCTTGATAGGAAGCGCTTACGTGGACTGCGTTACCAGGACGTGGCGTGGCGCCAGAAGAGGGTGTACTCGGGCTGGGCCCAGTGACGCTTGTACAGTGCCCAGGCACCGGCGACCAGCACCAGGTCCGCGAGCAACAGGAGGGCGTACGCCCCGTTGGTGGAGAACACCGCGAACGCGAGGATGCTCACGACCAGGTGCGCCGCACCCAGGGCCTGGGCCGTGATCTTCTCCCCGATGTAGTCCAGTTCGTAGCTCAACAGCGTGAGCATCATGAACGTCCAGGACGCCACGGCCACGGTTACCGCGAGGAGGACGTGGTGGGGCTGCAAGCCGCCCAGTAGCAGGGCGGCAGCCAGGGTCAGCACCATGCCCACCGCGCCGGTGCGCAGGACGGAGCGGTCCACCACGTAGCTGAGCAGCGTGGAGCGGGAGGCCAGCACGGGCAGTGTTTCCTTCTCGATGGCCCGGTGCAGTCCGCTGACGGCGCGGTCCACGTGCGGGGCCATGTTGACGAAGTAGAAGTTATAGGCGAGCACCGCGGGGAGCATGGCCATGAACACCACGATCACCTGGAAGGCCCCGTCCGTGGCCAGGAACAGCACGAACTTGTCCGCCCACAACACCGATCCGAGCAGCAGTCCGCGCAGGGCGTCCGCGGCGAAGTTGCGGTGGTCCAGGCGTTCGAAGACCCGCACGTGGGACAGCTGACGGCCCATTGCCGCGATCTGGGTGGCCGCGGCGACCAGGGGCGGAAGGATCCATACGGTGGGAACCACGGCCAGCGCCAGGGCGTAGGCGCCCCATGCCACGGCCCATAGGCCGCGGCGTTCTCCCACGTTGGCGAGGACCAGGGACTGTACGAACAGCACGTGCGCGCCCAGCAACAGCAGGTAGGCGCCCATGGCCTGCCAGGACCAGCCGGTGGCCAGCCACAGCGGCAGTGCGAACAGCCCGGCGAGCGGGAGGGTCTGCAGGAACATGGCCGGCCACACCTCGCAGAAGCGCCGGGTGATCTTCTGCATGTCCCGCTCGGCCATGAGTTCACCGATCGCGCGGTACGCGGGCATGCACGCGGCCTGCGCGAGCCAGGGCACGGTGATGGAAGAGGCCAGGACCACGTGGGTCAGCTGGACGCCGCCCACGGTCGCCTCCGCCATGCGCGGGCTCACGAGCGGGAAGACGATGTTCAGGAAGATCACCGGCGAGAGGTAGAGCAACAGCTCCACCCCGCCGCGGGAGCTCCCGGCGGGTTCCGATGCGTGCTCGGCGTCCACCGGACGGGAGCCGCGCAGCACCAGGAATGCTGTGAGCAACACCAGCAGTCCGCCCGCGATGACCAGGACCTCGGCGTGTGAGCCCAGGAGGTCAAGCACCACGGGGACCAGCCCCGTGAGCAATAGGGCCAAGACGATCGTGGCGGTACGAGTGCGACTGAAAGAATCGTGCACCAAAGTTCTCAGAGCTGTCACAGCTGTCCCCCGGGGATCCTGGCGCTTCCCGTCAGCCCCCGCTGACAAGAATTCCCCAATGCAAATGATGTGAAGGCGATGAGGCCAGTTCCGCTGTCGCCGCAGTGAATATATACAGTTTATGTGTGCACTAGCAAACCAATAGATGAATTGTGTCTGAACCGGAGGGGCTTGTCGTCAGTGCTTGTCATCGTGGAGTTCACCGGCGCACCGGGGGCTGATGACGGATTACCGGTTAACTACGCGATCATGACCGGGATGCATATCGATTCAGAAAATCAATGATTACGCATAGGTTTTCACGTGCCGCTGCCGACTATCACCGGGGCGAGAGCGGGGCGGAACATGTGCCGGGAAGAGGCTCGGAATGGGTTCCCGGGATCCGGGTCCACGGGGAAATGAAGAACACCCGGACCCACGAATCGTGGGTCCGGGTGTTCATGTGGTCGAGATCCTGCCGGAGTACGCAAGGGTCGCCCGCCACTATTTGCCAGCGGTCGACGCGTTGCGGAGAGCTCACGCCTCCACTGCTCAGCGTGACGATTTTCGGCTCTTCAGGATCCAGGGTGTAGTTGGGGTCGGCGCGTCGGTCGCCGGATAGGGGTCGAGGCCTCCCGAAGATGAAGGTTCCTACACGCCTCATCTGGAAGACCTCGACGTGCCTGACGCTACCTTCGCCTGCCCTGACTTGACCACCTTCTGCCGTCTCGACGAGCTCGGTCTTGACGTCGTCGGTCAGCGCCTCGAGCCCGAGCAGGCGATCCTGGCCTGCCGGGTCCTGGAACCGGACCAGTGGTGCCGACGCTGCGGCTGCGAGGGCACGCCCCGCGACACCGTGGTGCGGCGCCTGGCGCACGAACCGCTGGGCTGGCGACCTACGACGCTGCTGGTCACGGTTCGCCGCTACCGGTGCACCGGGTGCGGACACGTGTGGCGCCAGGACACCACCAAGGCGGCCGAGCCGCGGGCGAGGCTCTCCCGTCGCGGTCTGCGGTGGGCGCTGGAAGGGATCGTGTGCCAGCACCTGACCGTGGCCCGCGTCGCCGAAGGCCTGGGAGTCTCGTGGAACACCGCCAACGACGCCGTGCTGGCCGAGGGCAAGCGGGTGCTCATCGACGACCCCGGCCGGTTCGACGGGGTCAAGGTCATCGGCGTCGACGAGCACGTCTGGCGCCACACCCGCCGCGGCGACAAGTACGTCACCGTCATCATCGACCTCAACCCTCGTGGCCGAGCACAAGGGCGAGGACGCCTGACCCGTCCCACCCCGCCCACCTCGGTGGGTGTCTGAGAATTGGCGGTCCGCTCCTGACGGGAGTGGGCCGCCTTTTCCCATGTCGTGTCGTGTGAGGACCCGCACCGCGAACGGTTCGCATCCTGTCGCGGCGGCCCCTAGGCTGAATCAATGCCGTCCGCCCCGAAGCGCTCCTCGCACGATCCCGGGTCGAGCGCTGCCGGTTCCGTGACCGGCGCCGCGGTCGCTTCCGCCCGAGTCGTGCCAATTTAGTGTGTTGGCCATTCGGTGCCGGTGGCGGTGAGGATCTCGCTGGCGGTGCCGGTCAGCGGGTCGGCGGCGACGTGGGGGTGACCGGCGATGACGACGGTGACCTGTTGCAGCGGGCGTAGGGCCTGGACGATCTTCTTGATGCTCATCCCGGTCTGATCCTGCAGGTGACGGGCGACGGCCAGGGCGGTGACGACGATGGTGAGGTGGGCCTCGATGGCATCGCGGTCGTGGTGGAACATGGGCCTGGCCCGCAGGTCGGTCTTGCTCATCCGGAACGAGGCCTCGACCTGCCACAACGAGTGGTAGGAGGCGATCACCTCCGCTGCGGGCATGGTCGTGACGGGCAGGTTGGTGACGTAGCCCTTCAGCCCGGCTAGGCTGCGGGCGCGGGTCAGGGCGTCCTCGTCCAGGCGCGTCGAGCCGTTCACCGTCTTCACGAACCGCGGTGTGCGGGCTGGCTTCTCGCCGGCGATGACCGCCTTGGCGCGGTTCTCCTGCAGGGTGAGGGTGGCCCGGTCCCGTGCGGCGCGCTTG
>NZ_JROM01000023.1 GCF_000786655.1 Kocuria marina
AGGCCAGGGTGACCTCGTGATGCGGGTCCCCGGCCTCGAGCTTCGCGTTGAGCCGGGTGACCTGCCTCTCGGTCAGGTGCTCGGCGCCGATCTGCAGGGTGCGGCGGATCCCGTACAACGGGTCCCCGGCCCGGCCCCGGTGGCCCAGAGTGTCCTGCTGCACCCGACGACGCACCTCGTCCACGACCTGCCCGCCGAGTTTCACCACGTGGAAGGCGTCCAGGACGGTGATCGCCTCAGGGAGTTCGTCGCGGATGGCGTTGGCGTAGCCGTGGAACGGATCCAGCGTCGCCGTGCGGATCCCGCTCGTGAACGCCGGCCCCTGCTCGGTGAGCCAGTCGCCGTAGGCCGCCCCCGTGCGCCCCTTGACCAGGTCCAGCAGTCGCGCCCGGGGCCGGCCGTCCTCGCCGCGGGAGTGGTCCACGATCCCGGTGACCAGCCCGGTGCCGGGTGGACCCACGTGGCGCCACACGTGCTCGTCCACGCCCAGGGCGTCCACCCCGGCCAGCCGATCCTCCGCGGCCAGCTGGGCCTCGATGACCGGGGCCATGGCGTGCCAGACGGTGTTCCAGGCGACCCCGAGCATGTCCGCCAGGGCCGAGACCGCGATGTCGTGGCAGCGCAGCTGGCCCACCGCCCAGGCGATCGCGCGGGTGGTGAGCTTGGCCCGCGGTGCCGCCAGCTCGTGGACCTCGCTGAACGTCACGACCTCGCAGGCGTCCTCCCGGCACCTGAAGATCCGCTTGCGCCACACCACCCGCACGGGCACCCCAGCGCAGGGCAGATCGTGGAGCACGACCTCCCGGCGGCCGTGGCCGGTGGCGAGCACCCCGCAGGACGGGCACCCCACCAGCGTCGGAAAAGTCTCCACCACCACGGTGAACGAGCGTGGTCCGCGTTCCACGGCCCTGACATGGACGTCGGGCAGGTCGAAGAGCGCGCACGCCGGCGCGCAGATAGCATGAGACACGTCGAGGCCTTCATGGATCGGGTTGCTTGGTCGCTACCCATCCTGGAGACCTCGACCTCTACCCAGACCTCACAACACACCCCTCGAGACGCCCACGCGCACACCGCTACCCATGCTCATCTGTGAAGGGCCGGATTTCTCCGGTCCCCCGTACACGGGTGAACCGTCATAGGTGATGATGCGTGAACCGGTGAGCAGGATGCCCACGAGCATGTTCCAGACCATCCACGTGGTGGCCACGGCGTAGTACGCGATGTCCTCCGGTCCGAGACCGGCGTGCAACCCCAGGGCCTTGAGGAACTCCACGACCACCCCGCCGTGGGAATGCACAATCCCTTTCGGTTTACCCGTGGTTCCCGAGGAGTAGAGGATCCACAGGGGATGGTCGAACGGGAGCTGCTCGTACCGCGGCGTCACGTCCCGCCCGCTGATCGCGGAAAAGTGCATCGACCCCTCCGGCAGGGCGCCCACCTTGTCTCGAGGCTGCTGGTCAACCACGATCAGTTGCTCCACGGTGGGCAGGACCTCGAGCAGCCCGGAGTAGCTCCCGGTCATGTCCCGCAGCGAACCGCCGAATTCGTAGCCGTCCACCACGAACAGCACCCGGGGTTCGATCTGCGCGAAGCGGTCCGCGACCCCGGACGGCCCGAAGTCGGTGTTCACCACCGACCACACGGCACCCACGGACGCGGTGGCCAGCATGGCGACCGCGGTTTCCGGGATGTTGGGGAGTACAGCGGCCACCCGGTCCCCAGCAACGATCCCGAGATCACGCAATTGCTGGGCGACGGACGCCACTCGGGCTTCCAACTCACCCCACGTCCAGGTGCTCGGTGCACTTGATTCGTGCTCCCCGATGATGGCGACGTCGTCCGGCCGGGTGTGCGCCGCCCGTAGCGAGTTCTCCGCGTAGTTGAGGCGTGCGCCGGGGAACCATTGCGCGCCGGGCATCCCCGTATCCGCCACCGAACTCTCCGAGGTACCTAGTGCCCGTTCCCCCGGCCGGGAAGCCACGACGTCGAAGTAGTCCCAGACGCCCTGCCAGAACTCGTTCATCTGCTCCACCGACCACGCGTGCAGCGAGGGATAGTCCGGGAGCCCGATCCCGTGCCGGCGTTCGGCCCACCGGGCGAAGTCGAACATTCGCGAGCCACGGATGGAGTCCTCCGAGGGGGTCCACAGTGGTGCTCTCAGGCCGTCATTCGATGAGGTGTTCATGGCCCCATCGTTGCATCCGCGGTGAGCGGCGTCACGCAAGGCGCCACCGGGATGCGATGTGGCGACAGCGGGAATCATTCGTTGCATGCCCATCCCGGGAACGGGAGGAGTAAGGCCTCAGGGAGGCTGTTCATGGGACACATGGAAAAAGCCCCCGGGGCTGGGAGCCTGGGGGCTTGTGTTGGTGGTCGTGCTCGCGAGCGGGCCTGGCGTTCGTGGGTGGGCTTGGTGTCCGTGGGTGGGCTTGGTGTTCGCGCCGGTGCTGCCGGTGCTCATGAATGGGCCTGTTAAATGGTGGGAGGCCGCACCCGGTGTGGGGTGCGGCCTCGACCACTCTTTTCTTGTGTGATTCCGGCGGTGTCTTACTCTCCCACACCCTTCCGAGTGCAGTACCATCAGCGCTGTGGGTCTTAGCTACCGGGTTCGGGATGGGACCGGGCGTTTCCCCCACGCTATAACCACCGGAAACCCTGTCACCAACCCCCACGGTTGCTTGTACTAGCACCGTGTGTGTAGGGGTGGTGAAACCTATTGGGGTCCGTGTTTCGTGGACCAAGCTCTATTCTGTTATCACGATCAACCAACCACTGCCCTGGCCCACCCCGTTTACCGGTGTACCCGGTGGGGGTGGGGGGTTGTTGGTGGTCAACCACATGGTGGACGCGAACACCACACTCTGATGAAAATTGTGTGTGTAGAAGTTTTCGGTGTATTAGTACCAGTCAGCTCCACGTCTTGCAACGCTTCCACATCTGGCCTATCAACCCAGTCGTCTACTGGGCACCTCACACCCCCGCAAGGGGGGGTCAGGAAATCTCATCTCGGAGCAAGCTTCCCGCTTAGATGCTTTCAGCGGTTATCAATCCCGAACGTAGCTAATCAGCGGTGCTCCTGG
>NZ_JROM01000024.1 GCF_000786655.1 Kocuria marina
GAGGGGCTGGATCAGACATTCCAGAAACCCACTGACGACCGGGCCCGTTTGACCATTCGACTGCCCCAGGAGACTTACAAGCAGCTCCAGCGTGCCACCGTCGAGATGGACACCAAAGTAAACCCCGTCGTAGTCGCAGCCATAGAGCGCGTGCTTCGGGAATATGAGGAGTCAGGCCGTCTAGACATTTAGACGTCTAGACATCTAGACATCTAGACATCTAGACGTCTAGACGTCTAGATGTCAAAGTAGGTGAGGGGGATCCGGCAGCCGGACCCCCCTCACTATGTGCGCGAGAACCTGTAGGGGAAGCTCACCTTCGCTGTCCGTCGTCCTGACGCGGAATTGTATGTGCCCGTTCCACGGCGTCAAGGGCGCCTACGGCGTCGCTACGCGATGCGCTGCGCGCACCCCTGACCCCGCTCCACTAAACACATCCTGCTTCCAGCTATCAGGACGACGGGCCAGGCTACACGGATGGCCCCCACAGGTCAGAGCCCCGGAACCGTCCCGGAGTAGGGGGCATGAGCGGAGAAAATCATCAGCAAAAACCTTCCTAGTCTACTTGTGTCTAGCGTTGAACGCGAGTAAACTAAAGAGTGTTCAGGCGGGAGGAACAACCCGCCACACCAACAGGAAGGACGGCAGGCAATGACTACCCAGACCGCGAAGAAGCAGCCCACCAAGAAGCAGCAGGAGCGCAGGGAAGCGGCAGCGGCCAAGCGCAAAGAGGTCACCGAGAAGGCCGCCCAGGTGGCCGAGCTGATCGAGACCGACCCCGCCACGGCCAAGCGGTTCGCGGCATTCGCGGCTCGGATGCCCAGCTACAGTCCCAAGAATCAGGAACTGATCTTTTCCCAGTTCGAGGGGGCGACCCAGTGCGCAGGATTCAACAAGTGGAAGGAGTTGGGGCGAGCTGTCCGCAAGGGTGAGCGGTCCATCAAGATCATGGCCCCGACCGAGCGCACCAAGAAGGACGACGACGGAAACCCGGTGATCGACCCCAAGACCGGCAAGACCGAGAAGGAAGTGGCATTCATCGTGGTGAGCGTGTTCGACGTGAGCCAGACGGACGAAATCACCGCCTAGTCTGACGGACAGCGGCCGGGGGAGTGATCCCCCGGCCGTTTTTCATGCCGGAACCAGTCCGAAAATCTGCACGAAAATATGGCCGATCCGCTTGTGTCTAACGTTGAATACGAGTAAACTAAAGAGTGTTCAGGCGGGAGGAACAACCCGCCACCACTACCGGAAGGACATAGGCAATGGACGCCAAGACCACCACCGAGACGATGCTCGTTTTCGTGTGCGAGTGCTGCGCGCTGATGATCGCCAACGGCGATGA
>NZ_JROM01000025.1 GCF_000786655.1 Kocuria marina
GATCTTGATCGGACGGCCCTGCTCGTCCGCGTCGAACTGGAAGTCCACCGCCCATACGAGGTTCGGTGCGACTGCCGCCGGGGCGTCGACGGTCGAGGATCCGACACGCTTGCGGCGACGCCGCTGCGGGACGCGCAGCCCTTCCTCGCGCCAGAGCCGTTGGATCTTCTTGTGGTTCACGACCCACCCCTCGCCGCGGGCATCGTGGTAGGCCCTGCGGTATCCCCACCGCGGGTGCTTCTTCGCATACGCCCGCAGCCAGTCCCGCAACGCCAGGTCCGGGTCGGCTGTCGTCTCACCCTGGAGCGGGCGACGGTATGCGGACCTGCTCAGCCCGGCCAGACGGCACGCCATTCGTTCGCTCACCCGCAGCTTGCGCTTGAGGTGGTCGACGGCGGCGCGGCGCCTGCCCGGGCCTAGAAGTTTCCCTCAGCCAGCTCCTTGAGCGCGGCCTTCTCCAGCTCTGCCTCGGCGAGCAGCCGCTTGAGCGTGGCGTTCTGCTTCTCCAGTTCCCTGAGGCGCTTCGCGTCGTCGGCCTTCAGCCCGCCGTACTGGTTACGCCACCGGTAATACGTCTGCTCGGACACTCCGAGCTCTCGACACACCCCGGCGATGTCGCTACCGCCCGCGAGCATCCTGTCGGCCTGCCCGAGCTTACGGACGACCTGCTCCGAGGTGTGACGCTTCCTGCTGTTCGACATGATCTGACCAGTCTCACTGCCCGGACCCCCGGGCAACAGGACGACTCACACAACCACCGGACCTACCAAACGGGGTCAGCCCACGAGCTTACGGACGACCTGCTCCGAGGTGTGACGCTTCCTGCTGTTCGTCATGATCTGACCAGTCTCACTGCCCGGACCCCCGGGCAACAGGACGACTCACAC
>NZ_JROM01000026.1 GCF_000786655.1 Kocuria marina
GAAGGGGATCGGCGGCCGCATGGGTCGGGGTCTCAGGTGCTCAGGTGCTTAGGAGCATTCCCAGTCGGGGTGACCGTGCCAGGTGATCCGCACGGCTCCGGCGTCGGGGGTGCCGAAGTCCACCAGCGGGGCGAGCAGCACGTCCTCGAAGAGCGGGCCTTCTTCCACGCGGAACACGGCGCGGCCGGTGTAGTACAGCTCCCCGTCGTCGTCGTACATGCGGAACGTGTGGCACTCGTAGCCGTCCACCAGGGGCGCGCCAGCGGTGAGCATGGCCGCCTGTCGCTCGGATACCTCGCCCGGGCCGTAGGTCCACTTGCTGCCGGTCTGGTCGGCGTCGGCCAGGTGATCGCGGGTGATCGTCCACGCGCACGCGGGTTCGTCCTCCGGTGCCTCGGGCATCGGCACGAGGGCCACAATCTCGAAGGGTTCGCCGGGGGCCAGTTCGTCCATGAACCGGGCGAGGTCGGGACCCCAGTAGGTATCCACCCCCGCGTCCGTGTCGATGGTGAGGCCGTGGCCGTTTTTCAGTGCTGCCTCCCCGAGCTGAAAGGCGTTCTGGTAGGTGTCTGCGAGGTATTCGCTCATGGTCCCTGTCCTTCCGGTGGTGGTGGCGGGTTGTTCCTCCCGCCTGAACACTCTTTAGTTTACTTGCATTCAACACTAGACACAAGCCGGGCGGGGGGCTTTTTTGGGCCGGGTTTACGGCGATACGGTTTGCCGGTTTGCCGGTTTGCCGAGCCTTCACAGCTGAGTGTGGGTAGCGGTTCTCCGCCAGGGGCGATGACCGCCTGCGGCGAGCAGAGCCCGTAACCGGTAGTTGTCGAAGTTGCGGAAGCCGCGGGCGACGCGACGCATGGTCTCGATGACGCCATTGACCGCTTCCGTGGGCCCGTTCGAGGCTCCTGCGGTATCGAAGTAGGCCAGGATCGCGGCCTTCCACCGGCGTAAGGTCCGTCCGAGCCGGGCGATCTCCGGAATGGGACAGGACGGGAAGGCACCGAGAATCTCGGCGACGAGCCGGCGCCCCTGCTCGGGGCGGGCGTGGTAGACCGCGCGCAGCTTCTGGTAGCAATGCCAGGCAAGGGTGACCTCGTGATGCGGGTCCCCGGCCTCGAGCTTCGCGTTGAGTCGGCGGACCTGCCTCTCGGTCAGGTGCTCGGCGCCGATCTGCAGGGTGCGGCGGATCCCGTACAACGGGTCCCCGGCTCTCCCGCGGTGGCCCAGAGTGTCCTGCTGCACGCGGCGGCGGACCTCATCGACGACCTGCCCGCCGAGCTTGACCACATGGAAAGCGTCGAGAACGGTGATCGCCTCCGGGAGCTCGTCGCGGATGGTATTGGCGTAACCGTGGAACGGATCCAGCGTCGCCGTGCGGATCCCGCTCGTGAACGCCGGCCCCTGCTCGGTGAGCCAGTCGCCGTAGGCCGCCCCCGTGCGCCCGGGCACCAGGTCCAGCAGTCGTGCCCGGGGCCGGCCGTCCTCGCCGCGGGAGTGGTCCACGATCCCGGTGACCAGCCCAGTGCCGGGTGGGCCCACGTGGCGCCACACGTGCTCGTCCACGCCCAGGGCGTCCACCCCGGCCAGCCGATCCTCCGCGGCCAGCTGGGCCTCGATGACCGGGGCCATGGCGTGCCAGACGGTGTTCCAGGCGACCCCGAGCATCTCGGCCAGGGCCGAGACCGCGATGT
>NZ_JROM01000027.1 GCF_000786655.1 Kocuria marina
AGTCGAGGGGCTGGATCAGACATTCCAGAAACCCACTGACGACCGGGCCCGTTTGACCATTCGACTGCCCCAGGAGACTTACAAGCAGCTCCAGCGTGCCACCGTCGAGATGGACACCAAAGTAAACCCCGTCGTAGTCGCAGCCATAGAGCGCGTGCTTCGGGAATATGAGGAGTCAGGCCGTCTAGACATTTAGACGTCTAGACATCTAGACATCTAGACATCTAGACGTCTAGACGTCTAGATGTCAAAGTAGGTGAGGGGGATCCGGCAGCCGGACCCCCCTCACTATGTGCGCGAGAACCTGTAGGGGAAGCTCACCTTCGCTGTCCGTCGTCCTGACGCGGAATTGTATGTGCCCGTTCCACGGCGTCAAGGGCGCCTACGGCGTCGCTACGCGATGCGCTGCGCGCACCCCTGACCCCGCTCCACTAAACACATCCTGCTTCCAGCTATCAGGACGACGGGCCAGGCTACACGGATGGCCCCCACAGGTCAGAGCCCCGGAACCGTCCCGGAGTAGGGGGCATGAGCGGAGAAAATCATCAGCAAAAACCTTCCTAGTCTACTTGTGTCTAGCGTTGAACGCGAGTAAACTAAAGAGTGTTCAGGCGGGAGGAACAACCCGCCACACCAACAGGAAGGACGGCAGGCAATGACTACCCAGACCGCGAAGAAGCAGCCCACCAAGAAGCAGCAGGAGCGCAGGGAAGCGGCAGCGGCCAAGCGCAAAGAGGTCACCGAGAAGGCCGCCCAGGTGGCCGAGCTGATCGAGACCGACCCCGCCACGGCCAAGCGGTTCGCGGCATTCGCGGCTCGGATGCCCAGCTACAGTCCCAAGAATCAGGAACTGATCTTTTCCCAGTTCGAGGGGGCGACCCAGTGCGCAGGATTCAACAAGTGGAAGGAGTTGGGGCGAGCTGTCCGCAAGGGTGAGCGGTCCATCAAGATCATGGCCCCGACCGAGCGCACCAAGAAGGACGACGACGGAAACCCGGTGATCGACCCCAAGACCGGCAAGACCGAGAAGGAAGTGGCATTCATCGTGGTGAGCGTGTTCGACGTGAGCCAGACGGACGAAATCACCGCCTAGTCTGACGGACAGCGGCCGGGGGAGTGATCCCCCGGCCGTTTTTCATGCCGGAACCAGTCCGAAAATCTGCACGAAAATATGGCCGATCCGCTTGTGTCTAACGTTGAATACGAGTAAACTAAAGAGTGTTCAGGCGGGAGGAACAACCCGCCGCACCGACCGAAAGGACACAGGCCATGAACACTGAGACCATCACCGAGACCATGCTCGTCTTCGTGTGCGAGTGCTGCGCGCTCATGCTGACCAACGGCGACGACTCCGAGTGCCGCGACTACTACCGCCACGGACACATCGACTGCGATCTAGGAGCCGGAGCCGTGATGACCGGCGAGCAGGTGGAGACTCCCGCGCCCACCACCTGCGACGGATGCCACCAGCGGCTAGGTGTTGTGGGGCATGAGGTTCTTGTCACGGGTGTGGCGGTGAGATGAGGAACGGGCTCCTCGTCACAGGATGGAAGTTCCTACACCACCCACCTGTCTGGAAGAGCCCGTTCATGACCCACGCTAATGCACCCCTGACCCCGGCCGGCCGACTACGTATGGTGCACCGTCATCTCCGCGACGGTGTTGCCCAGGCCCATGTGGCCGCGGAGTTCCGTGTCTCCCGTCCTACCGTGGCGACCTGGGTGGCCCGCTACCGCGCCGAAGGCGAAGCGGGCCTGCATGACCGCTCCAGCCGACCAGGATCCTATCCATCCCAGATCAGCTCTGATCTCATTGCCGAGATTGATTCCCTGCGGCGGCAGAAGAAGTGGTCAGCTCGCCGGATCCATCACCACCTGCAGGGACTGGGATACCAGCTGCACCTGCGCACCGTGGGCCGGTGGTTGCACCGACTCGGGATCTCCCGGCTACGTGATCTCACCCCGGACGGGGAGAACCTGCGCCGGGCACCCCAACGCATCCGGGCCGGGTGGGCCGGGCACATGATCCACCTGGATGTGAAGAAGCTTGGGCGGATTCCCGACGGGGGTGGTTGGTGGGCCCACGGGCGAGGCTCCCAACAGGCCCTGGCTTCCAAACGCGCCCACAAGCAACGCGTCGGGTACACCTACCTCCACTCAGCCGTGGACGGTTTCTCCCGTCTGGCCTACACCGAGGCCCTCGATGATGAGAAAGCGGCCACCACGATCGGGTTCTTCTGCCGCGCACGGGTGTTCTTCACCGCCCACGGCATCACCCGCATCCACCGGGTAGTCACCGACAACGGCGCGAACTACACCGCCCGGGACTTCACCAGGGCCGTGGAAGCACTGGCCAGCCGGCACCAGCGGATCCGCCCCTACACGCCCCGGCACAACGGGAAGGTCGAGCGCTACAACCGGCTACTGGCCGATGAGGTGCTCTACGCCCGCCCGTATCCCAGCGAGCAGGCCCGCCGGGAGGCGATCGGGGTGTGGGTGAACCACTTCAACTACCATCGGCCTCACACCGCCTGCGGCGATCAACCCCCGGCCTCACGCACCCCAACCCGCGTCAACAACGTCACGCCCTCCTACAGCTAGGAGCCCTGGCGACCATGTATCAGGTCAGCGCGCCGACCGAGTAAGAGCGGCCACGACAGGCGGCCGGGGGAGCGATCCCCCGGCCGCTTTTGTATGTGCGGCAACCCAGCAAACCGGCAAACCGTATCGCCGTAAACCCGGCCCAAAAAAGTCCCCCGCCCGGCTTGTGTCTAGTGTTGAACGCGAGTAAACTAAAGAGTGCTCAGGCGGGAGGAACAACCCGCCACCACTACCGGAAGGACAGAGCATCATGGCCGCACTGACCATCACCCACAACCGCGAGGCCGGGACGCTGATCGAGGGCACGCAGCGCGGAGACGGCACCGCCGAGATTTTGAAGGCCCAGGGCTGGCGCTGGGGCCGCTCCATCGGCGCGTGGTACGTCCCGCAGAGCCGGGGCCGGAACCTCAAAACGTGGATCACCGGACGCACGCAGAAGGCCCTAGAGGCCGCAGGGCACGAGGTGGCCCTAGAGGCCGACGACACCGCCCGGCCCGTGGCCGAAGTCGAGGCCGACCGCGCAGCCCGGCAGGAGGCCCGCGCCGAGGCCCTAGCACAGAAGGCGCAGCGCAAGGCCGCACGCGCGGCCGACGCCCAGCACGCCGCCGACGCGGCAGCGGCCCGACTGCCCGAAGGCGGGGAGCCCATCAAGGTGGGCCACCACTCCGAGACCCGCCACCGCAACGCCATTGACCGGGCATGGAACGCCCAAGGGCGAGCAATCCGCGCCGACGAGGACGCCACCGAGGTGCAGCGCCGCGCGAGTGCCGCCACGAACACGACGGCCCACCGCTACAGCCCCGCGACCGTGGCCGGACGCATCCAGCGTCTAGAGGCCGAAGGCCGCAAGCTGGCGCGGCAGCTGGACGGGTACACCGCCGACCGGGGCACCCCCTACGCCGAGGCGATCCCCGCCGCGACCGGCCGACGCCGTGAGGCGATCCAGGCCGACGCCACCGAGAACGCCGACGCGCTGGCGTACTGGCGCGGCGTGCGCGCCCAGCAGCTCGCCGCCGGTGAGGCCGCCGACTACAGCGCCGAGACCATCCACGCCGGGGACCGGATCAAGGTGGGCGGCACCTGGTGGACCGTGGCACGGGCCAACGCCAAGACCTGCACCCTGTATTTCGATGCAGAGCGCAAGATCACGAGCAGCTATCGCGCCCCCTACGGCAAGATCACCGGCCACCAGCCCGCGAGCAAGTAGCCGAGCAGCACGAGCGGCCGGGGGAGTAATCCCCCGGCCGTTTCTGTATGTACGGCAACCCGGCAAACCGGCCCTTCCCAAATGAGTGTGGGTAAGGGCCCAAGCGGGGTGCGTGTCACGGGGGTCGGGTAGGGGTCGAGGCCTCCAGGATGGGGGTGCTGAATCCAACCGTCCTCGAAGGCCTCGATGTGTCCCATGCTATGTGCGCGCCGGCGTGCGCGCTCTTCGACCTGCCCGATGTCCACGTGCTCACGATCGAGCGGCACCGCTCCTCGTTCACCCTGGTGGTCGAGACCGTGCCGTCACTGGTGGGCTGTCCGGCTTGCGGGGTGCTCGCCGTCGGCCATGGCCGGGTGGCGGTGCTGCTGCACGACCTGCCTTGCGCCGGGGTGCCCGTGCGGGTGGTCTGGCGCAAACGCCGCTACCGCTGCCATGAGACGGCGTGCGAGGTGACGACCTTCAGTGAGGTCCACGAGCTGGCGGCACCGCGGGCCAAGCTCACCACCCGCGCGATTGCCTGGGCGGTGACGCAGCTGCGTTGCCATGACATCGCGGTCTCGGCCCTGGCCGAGATGCTCGGGGTCGCCTGGAACACCGTCTGGCACGCCATGGCCCCGGTCATCGAGGCCCAGCTGGCCGCGGAGGATCGGCTGGCCGGGGTGGACGCCCTGGGCGTGGACGAGCACGTGTGGCGCCACGTGGGCCCACCCGGCACTGGGCTGGTCACCGGGATCGTGGACCACTCCCGCGGCGAGGACGGCCGGCCCCGGGCACGACTGCTGGATCTGGTGCCCGGGCGCACGGGGGCGGCCTACGGCGACTGGCTCATCGAGCAGGGGCCGGCGTTCACGAGCGGGATCCGCACGGCGACGCTGGATCCGTTCCACGGCTACGCCAACGCCATCCGCGACGAACTCCCTGAGGCGATCACCGTCCTGGACGCCTTCCACGTGGTGAAACTCGGCGGGCAGGTCGTGGACGAGGTGCGTCGTCGGGTGCAGCAGGACACTCTGGGCCACCGGGGCCGGGCCGGGGACCCGTTGTACGGGATCCGCCGCACCCTGCAGATCGGCGCCGAGCACCTGACCGAGAGGCAGGTCACCCGGCTCAACGCGAAGCTCGAGGCCGGGGACCCGCATCACGAGGTCACCCTGGCCTGGCATTGCTACCAGAAGCTGCGCGCGGTCTACCACGCCCGCCCCGAGACCGGCCGCCGGCTGGTCGCCGAGATCCTCGGTGCCTTCCCGTCCTGCCCGATCCCGGAGATCGCCCGGCTCGGACGGACCTTACGCCGGTGGAAGGCCGCGATCCTGGCCTACTTCGACACCGCCGGGGCCTCGAACGGGCCCA
>NZ_JROM01000028.1 GCF_000786655.1 Kocuria marina
GCCGCCGGCGAACACGCCGTGGTGGATCTGCTCGTGGCCACGGGACTCGCGGAATCCAAGTCCGCGGCTCGGCGCACCCTCAAGGAGGGCGGTGCCTCGGTCAACAACCGCAAGCTCTCGGGGGAGGACGCCACGTTGACCCCCGACGACCTGCTGCACGGGCGGTTCGCGCTGCTGCGCCGGGGGAAGAAGAACCTCGCGGCCGTCACGGTCACCGGCTGATCCGGACACCGACCGTCCCAGACCTTCATCCCTGAACCGGGCGGTGCCCGAGCCCGCCGTCCAGCGGGCCGATCACGAGCCGGGACCAGCGTTTTGCGCGGGTCCCGGCTCGTGTGTAATGTATTCCGAGTCGCCGCGGCGAGGAACCGGAAAGGGACCGCAACCGCGGGGTGACCAGCAAAGATCAGCCCGAGAAGTCGGACCTCGTTCATGCTATGGTTACCTAGCGTTCGGCAGCGCAGAGCGGATCGGCTTGAACAGTCAAGTTGACACGCCGAGCAACGCGGAACTAAGCTTGATGAGTCACTTCGAGGCGGACCGGAAGGTTCGACCGGAGGAGCAATTACCAAAATCTTCGATCGGCCGCTGACGGCCTGATCGGACAACCGACCGTTGTGGCCCTGGTGAGGGGTTGTGTGGTGTGGTTTGTTGTTTGTCAACTCAATAGTGTGTCTAGTTTGTTGATACCAAAGTTTTTTGTTTTTGGTTGATGGCCTGACGGTCCCCTGGGTGTTTTCCCGTTTCCTGGGGGTGTTGGGTGTCAGCCGGGATCCCACCCCGGTGCCTGCCCTTTGATGGGTGTGGTGGGGTGGTTTCTGTTGAATAGTTTTTTGACGGAGAGTTTGATCCTGGCTCAGGACGAACGCTGGCGGCGTGCTTAACACATGCAAGTCGAACGCTGAAGCTTGGTGCTTGCACTGGGTGGATGAGTGGCGAACGGGTGAGTAATACGTGAGTAACCTGCCCTTGACTCTGGGATAAGCCTGGGAAACTGGGTCTAATACTGGATATGACCTCCTGTCGCATGGTGGGGGGTGGAAAGGGTTTGTACTGGTTGTGGATGGGCTCACGGCCTATCAGCTTGTTGGTGGGGTAATGGCCTACCAAGGCGACGACGGGTAGCCGGCCTGAGAGGGTGACCGGCCACACTGGGACTGAGACACGGCCCAGACTCCTACGGGAGGCAGCAGTGGGGAATATTGCACAATGGGCGCAAGCCTGATGCAGCGACGCCGCGTGAGGGATGACGGCCTTCGGGTTGTAAACCTCTTTCAGCACGGAAGAAGCGAAAGTGACGGTACGTGCAGAAGAAGCGCCGGCTAACTACGTGCCAGCAGCCGCGGTAATACGTAGGGCGCAAGCGTTGTCCGGAATTATTGGGCGTAAAGAGCTCGTAGGCGGTTTGTCGCGTCTGCTGTGAAAGCCCGGGGCTTAACCCCGGGTGTGCAGTGGGTACGGGCAGACTTGAGTGCAGTAGGGGAGACTGGAACTCCTGGTGTAGCGGTGAAATGCGCAGATATCAGGAAGAACACCGATGGCGAAGGCAGGTCTCTGGGCTGTTACTGACGCTGAGGAGCGAAAGCATGGGGAGCGAACAGGATTAGATACCCTGGTAGTCCATGCCGTAAACGTTGGGCACTAGGTGTGGGGGACATTCCACGTTTTCCGCGCCGTAGCTAACGCATTAAGTGCCCCGCCTGGGGAGTACGGCCGCAAGGCTAAAACTCAAAGGAATTGACGGGGGCCCGCACAAGCGGCGGAGCATGCGGATTAATTCGATGCAACGCGAAGAACCTTACCAAGGCTTGACATACACCGGATCGGCTCAGAGATGAGTTTTCCTCCTTGTGGGGCTGGTGTACAGGTGGTGCATGGTTGTCGTCAGCTCGTGTCGTGAGATGTTGGGTTAAGTCCCGCAACGAGCGCAACCCTCGTTCTATGTTGCCAGCACGTGATGGTGGGGACTCATAGGAGACTGCCGGGGTCAACTCGGAGGAAGGTGGGGATGACGTCAAATCATCATGCCCCTTATGTCTTGGGCTTCACGCATGCTACAATGGCCAGTACAATGGGTTGCGATACCGTGAGGTGGAGCTAATCCCAAAAAGCTGGTCTCAGTTCGGATCGTGGTCTGCAACTCGACCACGTGAAGTCGGAGTCGCTAGTAATCGCAGATCAGCAACGCTGCGGTGAATACGTTCCCGGGCCTTGTACACACCGCCCGTCAAGTCACGAAAGTTGGTAACACCCGAAGCCGGTGGCCTAACCCTTGTGGGGGGAGCCGTCGAAGGTGGGACTGGCGATTGGGACTAAGTCGTAACAAGGTAGCCGTACCGGAAGGTGCGGCTGGATCACCTCCTTTCTAAGGAGCACGCTCACCGGCCGGGTGGCCGGTAGCCCCACACACCACGAGATCGTGGTGCACCGTTTTGGCGGTGGTGGGTGTTTTGCTCATGGGTGGAATATCAGCAAGCGCACACGGACACGACGCACATGGGAACACTGCCGGCTTGGATGGTTGGTGGTGGTGTGTGTGGGGGTTCGTGGTGGCACATTGTTGGGTTGTCGATCAACAAGTTGCGTTGGTTGGTTTCCTGGGACACCGTCGCACCGATCGTAGTGGTGGGTGTGTGGTGTTGGTGGGTTGTTGTTTGTCAACTACATAGTGGACGCGAGCATCTTTGACGCCGCGTGCATCTGGTCGCATCGTGATCACGGCTTGCGGTTCTTCGGGACTGTGGGTTGTGGTGGTGTGGTGGGTGTGTGTGGTGTGTTCTTTGATGATTGTTTTGTGTTGTGTGGCGTAGAAGTTGTTACGGGCACACGGTGGATGCCTTGGCATCAGGAGCTGATGAAGGACGTGGAAATCTGCGATAAGCCTCGGGGAGCTGATAAACGAGCTGTGATCCGAGGGTCTCCGAATGGGGTAACCCGGCTGCGTATCATGCGTGGTCACTCGTATCTGAATTCATAGGGTGCGAGGAGGAACGTGGGGAAGTGAAACATCTCAGTACCCATAGGAAGAGAAAACAATAGTGATTCCGTGAGTAGTGGCGAGCGAAAGCGGATGGTGGCTAAACCGGTTGTGTGTGATACCTGGCGAGGGTTGCATGATCGGGGTTGTGGGATGCGTTGTTCTCGGGGTCGCCACCCCGGGCGCTGCAGCATTGTGGTAGTCGAACTGGTGGTGAGTGCCAGACCGTAGGGGGTGTGAGTCCCGTAGACGAAACCGTGGTGTGTGTGGTGTGACGTTGTTCCCGAGTAGCACGGGGCCCGTGAAATCTCGTGTGAATCTGCCAGGACCACCTGGTAAGCCTGAATACTTCCTGATGACCGATAGCGGATCAGTACCGTGAGGGAATGGTGAAAAGTACCCCGGGAGGGGAGTGAAATAGTACCTGAAACCGTGTGCTTACAAGCCGTTGGAGCCTCAAGGGGTGACAGCGTGCCTTTTGAAGAATGAGCCTGCGAGTTAGTGTTACGTCGCGAGATTAACCCGTGTGGGGTAGTCGTAGCGAAAGCGAGTCTGAATAGGGCGTTGTGTAGTGGCGTGATCTAGACCCGAAGCGGGGTGATCTACCCATGGCCAGGTTGAAGCGCGTGTAAGAGCGCGTGGAGGACCGAACCCACTTCAGTTGAAAATGGAGGGGATGAGCTGTGGGTAGGGGTGAAAGGCCAATCAAACTCCGTGATAGCTGGTTCTCCCCGAAATGCATTTAGGTGCAGCGTTGCGTGTTGCTTCCCGGAGGTAGAGCTACTGGATGGCTGATGGGCCCTACAAGGTTACTGACGTCAACCAAACTCCGAATGCCGGTGAAGTGTAAGCGTGGCAGTGAGACTGTGGGGGATAAGCTTCATAGTCGAAAGGGAAACAGCCCAGACCATCAACTAAGGCCCCTAAGCGTGTGCTAAGTGGGAAAGGATGTGGAGTTGCTGAGACAACCAGGAGGTTGGCTTAGAAGCAGCCACCCTTGAAAGAGTGCGTAATAGCTCACTGGTCAAGTGATTCCGCGCCGATAATGTAGCGGGGCTCAAGTACACCGCCGAAGTTGTGGCATGACACCGTATATCCGAGCCGTTTGTGGTTGAGGTGGTGTTGTGGGTAGGGGAGCGTCGTTGGGGTGGTGAAGCTGCGGGGTGACCCAGTGGTGGAACCTCAACGAGTGAGAATGCAGGCATGAGTAGCGATAGACGGGTGAGAAACCCGTCCGCCGGATGATCAAGGGTTCCAGGGTCAAGCTAATCTGCCCTGGGTGAGTCGGGACCTAAGGCGAGGCCGACAGGCGTAGTCGATGGACAACGGGTTGATATTCCCGTACCGACGAAGAACCGACCCTACTGAACCGGGGATACTAACCACCCGAACCACCACGATCACCGCGCCCCTTGTGGGTGTGGTGGAGTGTGTGGGGAGCGTGGGACCTGATCCGGGGAGGTAAACGTGTTAACAGGTGTGACGCAGGAAGGTAGCCGAGCCAGGCGATGGTTGTCCTGGTCTAAGCATGTAGGGCGGCCGGTTGGTAAATCCGCGGGCCATAGGCTTGAGATGTGATGGGACTCTCTTAGGTGAGGGAATTCGGTGATCCTATGCTGCCAAGAAAAGCATCGACGTGAGGTTCTAGTCGCCCGTACCCTAAACCGACACAGGTGATCAGGTAGAGAATACTAAGGCGTTCGAGAGAATCATGGTTAAGGAACTCGGCAAAATGCCCCCGTAACTTCGGGAGAAGGGGGGCCCTGGTTGGTGAACACCCACGCGGTGTGAGCTGGTCGGGGTCGCAGAGGCTAGGGGGAAGCGACTGTTTATCAAAAACACAGGTCCGTGCGAAGTCGTAAGACGATGTATACGGACTGACTCCTGCCCGGTGCTGGAAGGTTAAGAGGACTCGTTAAACCCTTACGGGTTGAAGCGGAGAATTTAAGCCCCAGTAAACGGCGGTGGTAACTATAACCATCCTAAGGTAGCGAAATTCCTTGTCGGGTAAGTTCCGACCTGCACGAATGGAGTAACGACTTCCCTACTGTCTCAACCATGAACTCGGCGAAATTGCAGTACGAGTAAAGATGCTCGTTTCGCGCAGCAGGACGGAAAGACCCCGAGACCTTTACTATAGTTTGGTATTGGTGTTCGGTGTGGCTTGTGTAGGATAGGTGGGAGACTGTGAAGCTATCACGCTAGTGGTGGTGGAGTCGTTGTTGAAATACCACTCTGGTCACTCTGGATATCTAACTTCGGCCCGTGATCCGGGTCAGGGACAGTGCCTGATGGGTAGTTTAACTGGGGCGGTTGCCTCCTAAAGAGTAACGGAGGCGCCCAAAGGTTCCCTCAGCCTGGTCGGCAATCAGGTGGTGAGTGTAAGTGCACAAGGGAGCTTGACTGTGAGAGTGACAGCTCGAGCAGGGACGAAAGTCGGGACTAGTGATCCGGCGGTACATTGTGGAATGGCCGTCGCTCAACGGATAAAAGGTACCTCGGGGATAACAGGCTGATCTTGCCCAAGAGTCCATATCGACGGCATGGTTTGGCACCTCGATGTCGGCTCGTCGCATCCTGGGGCTGGAGTTGGTCCCAAGGGTTGGGCTGTTCGCCCATTAAAGCGGTACGCGAGCTGGGTTCAGAACGTCGTGAGACAGTTCGGTCCCTATCCGCTGCGTGCGTTGGAAATTTGTGGAGGCCTGTCCTTAGTACGAGAGGACCGGGACGGACGAACCTCTGGTATGTCAGTTGTTCCGCCAGGAGCACCGCTGATTAGCTACGTTCGGGATTGATAACCGCTGAAAGCATCTAAGCGGGAAGCTTGCTCCGAGATGAGATTTCCTGACCCCCCCCTTGCGGGGGTGTGAGGTGCCCAGTAGACGACTGGGTTGATAGGCCAGATGTGGAAGCGTTGCAAGACGTGGAGCTGACTGGTACTAATACACCGAAAACTTCTACACACACAATTTTCATCAGAGTGTGGTGTTCGCGTCCACCATGTGGTTGACCACCAACAACCCCCCACCCCCACCGGGTACACCGGTAAACGGGGTGGGCCAGGGTAGTGGTTGGTTGATCGTGATAACAGAATAGAGCTTGGTCCACGAAACACGGACCCCTATAGGTTTCACCACCCCTACACACACGGTGCTAGTACAAGCAACCGTGGGGGTTGGTGGCAGGGTTTCCGGTGGTTATAGCGTGGGGGAAACGCCCGGTCCCATCCCGAACCCGGTAGCTAAGACCCACAGCGCTGATGGTACTGCACTCGGAAGGGTGTGGGAGAGTAAGACACCGCCGGAATCACACAAGAAAAGAGTGGTTGAGGCCGCACCCCCGTGAGGGGTGC
>NZ_JROM01000029.1 GCF_000786655.1 Kocuria marina
GGATCTTCAGGTGCCGGGAGGACGCCTGCGAGGTCGTGACGTTCAGCGAGGTCCACGAGCTGGCGGCACCGCGGGCCAAGCTCACCACCCGCGCGATCGCCTGGGCGGTGGGCCAGCTGCGCTGCCACGACATCGCGGTCTCGGCCCTGGCGGACATGCTCGGGGTCGCCTGGAACACCGTCTGGCACGCCATGGCCCCGGTCATCGAGGCCCAGCTGGCCGCGGAGGATCGGCTGGCCGGGGTGGACGCCCTGGGCGTGGACGAGCACGTGTGGCGCCACGTGGGTCCACCCGGCACCGGGCTGGTCACCGGGATCGTGGACCACTCCCGCGGCGAGGACGGCCGGCCCCGGGCGCGACTGCTGGACCTGGTCAAGGGGCGCACGGGGGCGGCCTACGGCGACTGGCTCACCGAGCAGGGGCCGGCGTTCACGAGCGGGATCCGCACGGCGACGCTGGATCCGTTCCACGGCTACGCCAACGCCATCCGCGACGAACTCCCTGAGGCGATCACCGTCCTGGACGCCTTCCACGTGGTGAAACTCGGTGGGCAGGTCGTGGACGAGGTGCGTCGTCGGGTGCAGCAGGACACTCTGGGCCACCGGGGCCGGGCCGGGGACCCGTTGTACGGGATCCGCCGCACCCTGCAGATCGGCGCCGAGCACCTGACCGAGAGGCAGGTCACCCGGCTCAACGCGAAGCTCGAGGCCGGGGACCCGCATCACGAGGTGACCCTGGCCTGGCATTGCTATCAGAAGCTGCGTGCGATCTACCACGCCCGCCCCGAGACCGGCCGCCGGCTGGTCGCCGAGATCCTTGCCGCCTTCCCGTCCTGCCCGATCCCGGAGATCGCCCGGCTCGGGCGGACCCTGCGCCGGTGGAAGGCCGCGATCCTGGCCTACTTCGACACCGCCGGGGCCTCGAACGGGCCCACCGAGGCCGTGAACGGGGTGATCGAGACGATGCGCCGGGTCGCCCGCGGCTTCCGGAACTTCGACAACTACCGCCTACGCGCCCTGCTCGCCGCCGGCGGACACCGGCCGTGGCGCAAGACCCCTACCCATGCTCATCTGTGAAGGGCCGGTTATCCATCCCCGCTGGGGAGAGATCGAGGTCTGGCGCGAGGAACTTCTCGATCAATGCACCGAGCGCGTCAGCCTTCGTAAGCCGAGGTAGCTGGTTACGGAATTCGAAGTTGTCGATGATCTCCTGCACGTTGGGCGAGAAACCGTCCAAGTAAGCCTCGAAGTTCTGCCGCAGGCGCGTCGAGTTCGACACGTGGCGCATGTCCTGCAGCGAGAAACCAGACGTGTTGTAGAAGTCCTGCTTGGCCGCATCACGCAGCGGTGCATCCTGATCAGCGACGCCCGCCTCATCCAACATCTTCTTCATCGCCATCACTGCATCGCGCGTCGGGCCAAGGACGCTGTCCAGGCGACGCAGGACCGTAAAGGGAAGGATCACGTCCCGGTATTTGCCCCGGACATAGAGGTCGCGGAGGACATCGTCAGCGACATTCCAGATGAGCGCCGCGATTCGCGCGTGGTTGATGGAGCTGTGTGGCACGGGGATCCTTCACTGGCGACTAGACGACCTACCAAGCCGCGGGGGGCGACGACACTGGTACTAGTGATGCCGCCCAACCAACACTGAAGGTAGACGGCACCACTGACATTGTCTCAGCTCGCGCGAAGTCTTGCCCGCCCGGTCAGGCATCCACGATGCCCATCCCGCTCGCCTTGCAGGACCAGCTCACGCGGCGAGCATCACCGACGACCGATCAGTGAACGCGCCTCGACGCCGAGTTGCTCCGCCAAGGCATCGACGGAATCCAGGGTGAGGTTGCGCTCCCCGCGCTCGATGCCGGCGAGGTACCGAGTCGAGACACCGAGCTCCTCGGCAAGACCTTCCTGCGACAGATGGCGCGCAAGACGCAGATCGCGTACCTGCGCTCCGAGCACCTTCTTCAGAGGATCTGTCACAGAACCAGCCTCATGTCTGTTAGTGATGACTTCCAGGAAGTTATCGCTTCTAGTTGCGTTCAGGCGGGTCACGCGCGACTCCGCTGCAACTGCACCAGACCTCAAAGGAGAGCATTGCCATGCCCGATTCACAACAGTTCCCCGACGTGAGCTCGCCAGCGCTCCCCCGCACCCTGCACACACCGCGCAGCAGGGCACTGCTCTCGGAATCCTGGGCCCAAGCAGAGGAGGCAAAGCGGAGGGAATGGGCAGGCAACGACCCCCAGCTGACGTACGAAGCCTATGCAGCGGGCGAACCATGTCGCGCGTGTGGGCGTGCCCTTCTCGGTGAGCCAGCCCTAGGAACTGATGAAGAGAGCCTTGCGCTGATCGATGCCGACAACGCCGAGTTCCGAGCCGAGCACACGTGGGCCGCCCCCTTCATTCGGTCCGGTCGCTCTGTGAGTCGTCGGTTTCGATTTGATGGGTGCACTGCCGAGCGTACTCGGCCGGGGGTAGGTAGCCGAGCGATGAGTGCCGACGCTGATGGTTGTACTCGGTCTTCCAGTCGCCGATCACGACCTGGGCGTGCAGCAGTGAGTAGAAGCTGTTGATGTTGAGGCACTCGTCGCGGAGGCGGCTGTTGAACGATTCGACGTATCCGTTGTGCCAGGGCGAGCCGGGCGGAATGTAGAACAGGCCGGTGCGGGTGCCGGCCCAGTCGGCCATCGCGTCGCTGATGAACTCGGGCCCGTTGTCGCTGCGGAGCACACCCGGTGCACCGCGGACGGCGACGAGCTCTTCGAGGTGGGCGGTGAGCCGGTCGGCGGTGATCGACCGCTCGACGAGCCCGCCGATGCATTCGCGGGTGTGCTCGTCGACGATGGAGCAGATCTTGATCGGGCAGCCCCGCTCGTCGGCGTCGAACTGGAAGTCCACCGCCCATACGAGGTTCGGTGCGACTGCCGCCGGGGCGTCGACGGTCGAGGATCCGACACGCTTGCGGCGTCGCCGCTGCGGGACGCGGAGGCCTTCGGCTCGCCAGAGGCGTTGGATCTTCTTGTGGTTGACCGCCCAGCCCTCACCCCGGGCGTCGTGATACGCCC
>NZ_JROM01000003.1 GCF_000786655.1 Kocuria marina
ACTTCACCAAACCCTCAAGCGCTGGCTCACCGCCCGACCCCTCCCGGCTACCACTACCGAACTCCAAGACCTCTTGGACCGTTTCTGCACCTGGTACAACACCGCCCGACCCCACCGGGCCCTCGCACGCGCCACCCCGGCTACCGCCTACACGGCCACCCCCAAAGCCACCCCGACCACGACCACCACCACCGAATGGCGTACCCGCACCGATGTGATCGACCCCTGGGGAAAAATCAGCCTGCGCTACGCCGGGAAACTACGCCACCTCGGGGTAGGACGCGCCCACATCGGTGAACCCGTGTTGATGCTCATCCACGACAACCACGTCATCACCAGCAACGCCACCACCGGACAGATCATCGCTGAACACACCATCAACCCCACCACCAACTATCAACGCCCCCACCCCCGCACCTGAACCCACACCCCCAGACACGACAAAAGGGCCCCGGAACCATGAAGTTCCAGGACCCTTCTGTCATCCATCTACCGACTCATCTGTCAACGATGACCCGACTCAGGACAATCGCGGAGACGGGGGGATTTGAACCCCCGGTCCGGTTTAACCCGGACCCTTCATTAGCAGTGAAGTCCATTCGGCCGCTCTGGCACGTCTCCGTGTCGTTCGTGATGCTCCAGTTCCATGAGAACAGGCTCATCCCAAAACAACGGACGTCAGCTTATCGGCACGGTGCGCGAGCGGTCAAAGCGGCGGGCGCGTCGTTCCCGCCGGGATGCAGCGGCAGCACACCCCGGCGTGGTAGTCATGGTGCGGGGCGTTGTGCTCCGTCCGCTTCCTCCCGAAAGGTCTTCGTCCCGTGCGATCACTCGTCGTCACCGCGTGGTTCCCCGACGCGGAAACCCCCAGCCGTACCCCCTTCATCGTGGAGCACTGTTGGGCGCTGCAGGACGCGGGCCACGACGTCGCTGCGGTGCACGTGTACATCGGCCGCCGCTCGCACGCCACGGAGCAAGAGGTGTACCAGGGCATCCCCGTCACCCGCGTGTGGCTCGATGTGACGGATCCGCGCTCTTACGCGCACCTGACCCGCGTGCTCTCCGCCGGGCTGCGTGGCGCGGACGTGCTGCACACCATGGCCTTCTCCGCGGTCCTGCTGAGCGCGCCGGCCTGGGCCGCGCGCCGACTGCCGTGGGTGCACACCGAGCACTGGAACGGGGTGGTCAATCCCGCGAGTGTCAATCCGCTGTGGCAGCGGCTGGCGTGGCTGCGGCACGCATTGCGACTGCCGCACGCGGTCACGGGCGTGACCGCCGAGCTGTGCACCGAGATGGCGCGTTTCTCCCGCCCCGGGGCGACCCACGTGGTGCCGTGCGTCGTGGAGAATCCGAATCCTGCCGTCGAGTTCCCGGCGAGCCCGCCCCTGCGACTGGTGGGGGTGGGGGCACTCATCGATCGCAAACGCCCCGTCCTGGCGTTGGAGACCGTCGCGGAACTGGTGCGCCGCGATGTGGACGTGCACTACACCCTGGTGGGCAAGGGCCCCCTCATGGAGTCCCTGCGGAAGACCGCCCGTGAGCTGGGCATCGAGAACCGGGTAGAGCTGACCGGGGCGGTCCCCCCGGCGGAGATCGCCCAGCGACTCTCCGACGCGCACATCTTCTTCCTCCCGAGCGCCCAGGAGAACTTCTTCACCGCGGTCGCCGAGGCCATCGCGGCGGGACGGCCCGCCGCGGTCCCCCTGAGCGGCGGGTTCGACGACTACTGCACCCCCGAGAACTCGGTGCTCACCCACAGCTGGGACGTTCCCGTGCTCGCGGATGCGGTCGAGACCGCACGGGACCGCTTCCGTGAGGCCGATCCGGCCGCCATCGCCGCCACGGTGCGCGCCCGGTTCTCCCGCGCGGAGATCGGTGCGCAGTTCTCCCGGCTCTACCGCGCGGTGGCGAGGAATGCATCCGGTCGACACGTGAGTCGATAAACTCCTGGGCGTGATGACTTCCCCCGCCCCCGGTACCCCTTCTCGGCGGTGGCGGGGAATCCTCTTCCCCCCGCCGAATCACGAGAACCGGGACAACCCCCTCGGTTCCTCGTTCGCGTTGACCGTGATCGCCGTGTTCGTGCAGGGACTCTCCCGTTTCGGGTACAGCCTGCTGGTGGGCAACATCCTGGGCAGCGAGATCCTGGGGCGGGTCAACCTGGCCATCTCCCTGGCAATGTTCCTGGTGCTGTTGTGGCCGCAGGCCTCGGGCAACGCGGCGTCCAAGTTCATCGCGATGGCGCGCGGCCAGCAACACCGCGAGGAGCAGCTGTCCGTGGCGGTCTACGCGTCCCGCACCGCGGCGCTGGCCTCCGCGGTGCTGGCCGTAGTGGCGGTCGTGGTGGCCACCTACTTCCTGCACCTGCCCCCGAGCTACGCGTTGTCCGCGGGCCTGCTGGTGATCGCGCTGTCCGCCTACAACTTCGTGCGGGGCGTGCGCACCGGCAACAACCAGTTCGTGACCACGGCCGTGTGGGACTGCATCAGTTCCGGGATCACCCTGACCCTCCTGCTCGTGGTGCTGCTGGGCGGGTACACCCCGCTGCTGCTGGTGCCCCTGAGCCTGGGCTACCTGATCTACGCGATCCCGGGCTGGCCGCGCCGTTCCGGCGGCCCGCTGCCCGCCTCCCTGAAACGGCAGATCAACTCGTTCACGGCGTGGGCCGCGGTCAACATCCTCACCGCCTCGGGCCTGCTGCAGCTGTCCATGATGCTCGGCAAGCACTACGACACCCCCGCCGCGGTGGGCCAGTACTCCGCCGCGGTGAGCATCGCGACGCCGGCCAGCATGCTCTCCTCCTCCATGCTCGTGGCACTCGCGCCGGCCGTGGCCCGCATGTTCACCGCCGGGGACATGGCCGGCATGAAACGGCAGCTCGATTCCATCCTGCGGGTCATGGTGCTCATGTTCCTGCCCGTGTTCGGCGTGGGCATCCTGTGGGCGCCGTACATCATCCACGTGCTCTACAACGCACGCGCCGACGAGTTCACCGGGGCCGTGCCCCTGCTCATCGTCCTGTTCTTCGCGGTCTCCGCCACGAGCTTCAACGCCTCCAACTCGCGGCTCAACGGCGGGGAGAGCTGGGGGGTCCGCGCGCTCGCGGCGTGCAACGCGGTCGGTCTCGTCCTGGGCGTGGTCACGGTCCTGTGGTGGGGCCCTCAGCTCGGGGTCATGGCCGCGGCCATTGGCTACCTGGTGGGTTGCCTCATCAGTGCACTGGGCCCGCTGATCATCGTGTGGGTCTACGACCGCATGAAATGGTCCGGCCTCGTCCTCCGAGTGGTGCTGGGATACGTGCTGATCCTGGCCGGGCTGTGGCTCGTGTTCACGCACCAGAGCCTGCTCGTGACGATCCTGGCGACCGTGGGTTTCCTGGTGCTGTGGTGCGCGATCTCCTGGCGGGATCTCGTCCCGCGCGTGGACATGGTCATGCGCCGGTTCCGCCGCGGCTGACCCGTTCGCGACGGCGGGCGGCTCAGTCCCGCGTCCCCGCGGTGAGCGCCCAGCGGTAGCGCAGCATCTGGACGGCGCTCGCGGCGATCACCCGCAGGGGTGCCTGCCGGCCCAGGACCCGAGTCCAGCGTTCGGTGAGCAGCGCGTCCGGTGTGGCAAAACGACGTCGCTCGGTCAGGGCCGCGAGCAACTCCCGTTCCCCCGTGCCCGGGGACAACAACCGCGCGACTCGCAGGTCCGCGCACGAGAGCTGGTCCGCCACGTGCGGCGCATACCCCGTCAGTTCGCCGAACACGGCGCTCGCCGACCGAGCGTAGTCTGCATCCCACACCCCCGAACGCACGGCGTGTTCCAGAGCTGGGAAGAAGTTCACACGGATGTACTTGAGGATGTAGGACCGCTTCAGCTCGTCCGGGACCCCCGCGAACCAGGGTTCGCGTGTCAGGTCCAGGGCGGCGGCCACCTCGTCGCGTATCGGGAGGGACTGCCGGGAGACCCGCGCGTCGGCATCGGCGTGGACGAGGTAACCGGGCGTGCCCGGCGCGGAGTCGATCCGGCGGGAACCCGCGTAGAGGGCCATGACGAAGGCCTGGTCCTCCCCGGTGCGCACGGACTCGTCGAACCGGGCGCCCATCTGCCGAGCGGCGTCGACCCGGACGAGGCCGAACGCCGAGCTGCGGTACCCCAGGCGGTCCTTGACGGGATCCAGATCCGAGTGACGGAACGGCCTGACGATGGGGGTGATGTCCACCCGCGGGTTCTCGTGGTGCTGGAAGGGCATGACCAGGTCGCTACCGCGCCGCTCGGCGATCCCGAGCCACCGGGTCACCGCGCCGGGATCCAGGGTGTCGTCGCTGTCCAGGAAAGTGATGTAGCGCGCGGCGGTCCGTCGCAGTGCCTCGTTGCGCGGCACGGCCGCGGTACTCCCCCGGTCCTCGGACTCGATGACGTCCACCACGGTGCGTTGCTCAGCGCTCAGCATGGAGTACACCTGCTCGGCGGTGAGGTGATGCGCGACCACCGTGACCCGGCACTGACCCGGGGCCGCGCCGGGGGCCGCACGCAGTGCCGAGGCCACGGCCCGCTGCAACGGCCGCGAGGTGGAGTGGACGGGGATGACGATGTCCACGAGCGGCTGATGCAGGTGTTCGACCATGTCGCAAGGATAATTCACACACGTTTCCCGTTGCCTGGGTGTCCCCTCAAGAGTGCCCGCACCATCCCGCGGCGGACCGACTCACCCCTGGGCGGCGAGTACGAACGGCAGCACCGCGTCCGCCCCGGCGAGGCGCAACTGCCGGGCCGCGACCGTGAGACTCCACCGGCTGTCCACGAGGTCGTCCACGAGCAACACGCTCGCCCGCGGCGCCCGCGCCAACTGCTCTACGAGGTGTTCCGGGACCAGGAACCGGTCCCACACCTCAGCGAGGCGGTAGGCACTGTTGCCACCGTGGGAGCCGCGGGGGACGTCCGGGTTCAGCTCGAGCGAGCCCCAGAACGGCAGGTGCCCCGCGGAGGCGAGCCCGCGGGCCAGGGAGTCCACGAGCTGTGGGCGGGACAGTGACGGCATGGCCACGACCGCGGTGGGCCGCTCCTGCCAGTCCCACTGCGCCAGGACGGTGATGCTCGCGCGTCCCAGATCCGCCGTGACCACCGAATCCACGGGGTCGCCGTGCTCGTCCGAGCGGAAGATCTCCCGCAATCGCTGCCCCCACCCGAGATCGGTGAGCCGGGCCAGGGCGCGGCCGCGTTCGGCGCGTTCCGTTTCCGGGATCTTCCCCTTGGCCTGCAACCCCAAACGGTCCATGCCGGTGGGCCACTGCGCGCGCGGTTCCACGGGGACACCGGCCCGGTGCAGGGCGGCGTCCGCGGCGGCGGAGGCATCGGAATGCACGGTGGTGGGGTACCACGGCCCGGCGCAGACATCACAGCGGCCGCACGGCTCGGCCGTGGCGTCGTCGAGCTGGCGGGTGAGGAACCGCATGCGGCACTCGTCCGTGAACTGGTAGTCCATCATGGCCTGCTGTTCCGCGATCCGGGCCTTGCGCACACGCTCGTAGCGCGGGGCGTCGTAGCTCCAGGGTCGGCCCGTGCTCTGCCAGCCGCCGGAGACCCGTTCCACCGCCCCGTCCACCGCGAGCACCTTGAGCAATAGTTCGAGCGGGGTGCGTTTGATGTTCACCCGCGGTTCCAGTGCCGCGACCGACAGCGGGCCGCCGTTCTCCGCGAGCGCGGTGAGCACGGCGGTGGCCTTCTCCTCGGTGGGCATGGACGCGGTGGCGAAGTACTCCCAGATCTCCCGGTCCTCGCCACCCGGCAGCAGGAGCACGTCCGCGTTGTCGGTCGCGCGCCCCGCACGCCCCACCTGCTGGTAGTACGCCACGGGGGACGACGGCGCCCCCAGGTGCACCACGAAACCCAGGTCCGGCTTGTCGAACCCCATGCCCAGCGCGGACGTGGCCACGAGGGCCTTGACCCGGTTCTGCTTCAGCGCGGCCTCGAGCTCCTCACGTTCGGCGGCGTCCGTGCGACCGGTATAGGCCGCGACGGGATGGCCCGCCTCCGTGAGCGCGCGGGCGGTGTCCTCCGCGGCCCCGATGGTCAGCGCGTAGATGATCCCGCTGCCAGGAAGCTGGTCCAGGTGTTCGAGCAACCACGCGAGCCGTGTGGCGGTGGAGGGCAGTCGCAGCACGCCGAGCCGCAGGGACGCGCGGGACAACGGACCGCGCAGGGTGAACACCTCGCCGCGGTACCCGGAACCCACCCCGAGCTGTTCCCGGACGTCCTCGATCACCCGTTCGTTGGCGGTGGCCGTGGTGGCCAGTACGGCCACGGAGTCCGAGAGGTCCGCGAGCAGGTCCTTGATCCGCCGGTAGTCCGGGCGGAAGTCGTGACCCCAGTCCGAGATGCAGTGGGCCTCGTCCACGACGAGCAGTCCGAGCCGGGAGACGAGCTGTGGGAGCTGCTCGTCCCGGAACCGGGGATTGTTGAGGCGTTCCGGGGACACCAGCAGGACGTCGATCTCGCCGCGATCCAGGGCCGCGGAGATCTCCGCCCACTCGGTGGGGTTGGCGGACGAGATGGCCGCCGCACGCACACCCGCGCGCTGGGCCGCCGCGACCTGGTCCCGCATGAGTGCGAGCAGCGGGGAGATGATCAGCGTGGGGCCGTAGCCCTGGGCCCGCATCAACAGCGCGGACAAGAAGTACACCGCCGATTTCCCCCACCCGGTGCGCTGCACCACGAGTGCCCGCCGGTGCTCCTGGACGAGTGCGGAGATGGCCTCGAACTGGCCGGGGTGGAAATCGGCGTGCGGGTTCCCCGTGAGCTCACGGAGGTGATCCAGGGCTCGGTCCCGGAGGGATGCGGTGTTCTCGTGCGCGGGCGCGGTCATGACTCGAGTGTCCCAGCAGGTTCGGACACGCAGAAGCGACCGGAAAGCCCACCACGGCGCGAGGTGCGGCCCTCGGCGTCAGCTCCGTGGCACCGGGCCCGGCGTACGACCCGTTAACGCGTTGCGTCCGCTGCGCCAGGACTCATTCCCCCGAAGGAGTCCATGCGGCGCAGCGGACGCACATGCCGGAGAACCGGCGCGGATCAGGTCCGCTCGAAGCACATGCCCCCCGGCATGAACCTCGTACCGTCGCCTCACGGGTGACCCGGACACACCACGCCCCCCAGCGTGGAACGCGTACGAATCTGTGGTGGACGTGCGGCCCGTATTCCCCCCGGTCATGACCGCGCATCACTCATTTGCCCGTGTTGCGACATGTTCATGCTGGCACGCCGGCACCGGGATTTCCAGCGCTCGTCGGAACGCGCAGCGCGCATCGCTGTTTTGTGGACAAACCAACTCACCCGCATGTTCTCCCATGTCGGAGGCCGGTTCCCCGCGTCCATTGCGCACAATCATGCGGAGAGCGGCGGTCATTCGTAGCGCAAAATGGGGACAGCCGAAAGGCCCCGGGCTGCCCTCCCGGGGGCCTTGTTCAGCTCTCGTCGCCGTCCTTCTCGACCCGTTGGGCGTCCCGCTGACCGTGAGTCAACCGCTCGATGTCCGCGTGGCTGTCGAAGTTCGCCCCGAGAGCACCGGCGATCGTGCCGAGCGATGCGGAGAGCCACGCGATGTCCACGTAATTGCTCAGCGAGGGAGAGACCCCGATCACGGATTGCATGTATCCGGCTTCGATCACCACCAGAGCGGCCACGAGGATCCCCGCCATGAGCACGGTGTAGACCGTGAGAACCGTCACGAGCAGCGTGGCGATCGTGGAGGCGTTGTACATCGCGGCCTCGACGCGACTGCCGAGCCGCCGGGACTGGTCCCACAGGCGGTTGCTGAACATCAGCCACCCCACCATGGCCCCGACCGCCAGGAGCGAGATCAGCGCGAGCCGCCACGAGGGCAACGCCTGGGACATCTGCCAGATGGAGGAGTAGAACACGCCGAACGCGCCGGTGGCCGATGCCGCCGCCCACATGCGTTTGAGCTTGGTGACGTCATGGAACGGCTGGTTGGTGCGCACCATGCCCAGAACCAGGCGGATCCGGCCTGGCCACCACCACGGGGACGCGATGAACACGGAACGCCCGGTGTCCACGTCCTGCTCGTGGACCACGCCGAAGCGCACGCGCCGGTCCTGCGCGTCCGGGAGGTCCTGGTGGGCCAGCGTGTCCAGGGAGTCGAAGACCGCGCGTTCGAGTTTGGTCGTGAGTCCCAGCCAGCCCAGCGCGGGCAGCGAGATGATCACGAGCTTGTCCTCGAAGTGCAGCGCCGCCATCTTGGGCAGCTTGCCCGCCCGCCGCGGGATCTCGGTGATCACCACCTGGAAGTCGGCCTCGCCCTCGCGCGACCACGCCCGCACGGCGTCCACGTCCAGGCTGTTGTCAGGGCGCAGGGGGATGGTCCTGTCCCGCCGCACGAGCCGGTAGTCCCCGAAGTCGTCCCCGCCGTGGCGTTGCTGCAACCTGCTGAAGATCGCGGAGCACAGCCCGGGATCGGTGAAGACGTCTACGCGATAGGCCGGGTCCATGCGCCCCATGATCCCAGCCCGTCCGCGTGAGCGACAATCGACAGTGGACTTACCGTCGCGTGACTCGCCCCGCGCAGATGCCCGGGCACACTGGTGCCATGGACATGACCGTGACCCGCACCGGCCCCGCTCGCCCCGCGGACGTGTGGCGGCACTACGAGCACCTCGACCTGTGGACCGTGTGGGCTCCCCATCTCACGAACGTCCGCGCCGATTCCGAGACCCTGACCCCCGGCACCTCGGGCGTGGTCACGGCCCTGGGTGTGGTGCCCGCGGCGTTCCGCGTGTTGAGCGTCCGCGCCACCCTGCATTCGTGGTCCTGGCGCGTACGCGTGGGTCCCGTGACACTCGAGCTCACGCACGACGTCGCTCCCACCCCGAGCGGCGGTTCTCGCGCGGACGTCCGGATCCACGGTCCCGCCCCCGTCCTGCTGGCCTACCGCCCACTCATGGGCTGGGCGCTCGCGCGCCTCGTACGGGTCGGCCCGGCGCACTGAGCGCGGCTCAGCCAGAGGCGCTGCACGCGGGCAGGTCCGGGGCGCCGAAGGCCGCTCGCCCCGGGCCCCGAGTGCGAGCTGACACGGAAATGCCCCGCGCGATCGTGATCGCCACGGGGCACATGGTCTCCGGTTCCGGGAGGTGGTGCGCCCTGTGGGGCTCGAACCCACGACCCATGGATTAAAAGTCCACTGCTCTACCAACTGAGCTAAAGGCGCGTGCCCGGCCGCGAGTTCCCGCCACCGAGCACGGCTACTCTACCGCAGCGCGGGCGCATTTCCAGTTCGGGAAGCGGCCTCCCGCGCGGCACCGGCGGCAATCACGGGCGGGTCCAGCGGTACGCACCGCACGGCGCGACGAGCCACCGCGCCGTCGCCCGCTCCGCCGCGGAGTTCATGGCACGACGACGCTCGGGCGGGGTCCTCGGCGAGCGCACCTCGGCGGTGTCGTCGAGCACGGCGTGGGCGAGCGCGGCGTCGGCGAGCGCCGCGTGGGCGAGCGCGGCGTCATCGTCGACCGGGCCCGTCCGCGATATGGGACCCTGGGAGGAGACGACACCCGGGGCGTGCGCAGCCCGCCGCCGGGTCCCCGCCGAGCCTTCGAGGAATGACCCATGAGCACCGTCGCGATGTCCAAGCTGGGCCCCTCCCCCGTCACCGAGTACCTGCGCCGCGTGGTGGAGGACCTGCGCCCCCTCACGGACGGCACGGTGAACGACTCCGTCCCGGAACTCGCGCGCGCGGACGAGAACATCGTGGGCATCGCCGTGGCCACCGTGGACGGCGCGCTCTACCAGGCCGGGGACACCAAGCTCGAGTTCTGCATCCAGTCGATCTCCAAGGCCTTCACGTACGCGCAGGCGCTCACGGACCGCGGCGCGGAGGGCGTGTTCGAGAAGATCGACGTGGAACCGAGCGGTGACGCCTTCAACGAGATCTCGCTGCAACCGGAGACGGGGCGCCCCGCGAACCCCATGATCAACGCGGGGGCGATCGCCGCGACGTCGCTCGTGCGCAACACGTCCCACGGCACGCGCATGGAACGAATCCTGCGCTTGCATTCCCGCTGCGCGGGCCGGCAGTTGCGCATCAACAAGAACATCCAGTCGCAGGAGCACACGGCCGGGGACCGCAACCGCGCGCTGGGCTGGCTGCTCGCGTCCCGGGGGATCATCGAGGGGGACCCCACGGGCGCGCTCGAGGACTACTTCGGTCAGTGCTCGATCATGCTCAACTGCGTGGACCTGGCCCGTATGGGGGCCACGCTCGCGGCCGGCGGGCGCAACCCCGTGACCGGTGAGCGCGTCCTGGAGTCTGAGGTCGTCTCGGACGTGCTGTCCGTGATGAGCACGTGCGGGATGTACGACGACGCCGGGCGCTGGGCCATGCGCGTGGGCCTGCCCGCCAAGTCCGGGGTCAGCGGCGGTGTGGTGACCGTCCTCCCGGGGCAGCTCGCGGTCGCGGTGTTCTCCCCGCCCCTGGACCGCCACGGCAACTCCGTGCGGGGCGTGGCCGCGTGCGAACGGCTCACCAAGGACCTGGACCTGCACTTCGCGCGCACCGAACGCAACGGGCACTCCACGGTGCGCTCCGAGTACACCCTGGCGGAAGCGCCGTCGTTGGTGCGGCGCAACGAGGCCGCGACCGAGGTGCTCGACGAACACGGCGAGGACGCACGGATCATCGAGCTGCAGGGGGACCTGCGATTCGCCGGGGCCGAGACCGCGGTGCGCACGGTGCGCGAGGCCGCCCGCCGGTCCAGCTACGTGCTCGTGGACATCCGACAGGTGGACGACATGGCGCGCTTCGTGCTGCCCATGCTCAGCCGCACCGCCGAACAGATCGAGAAGACGGGCCACCACATGGTGCTCATCGCGGAGAAGAGCGGCGAGAACACGCGGAACCTGGAACACCCGCTCACGGTCTTCGCCACGCGCGCCGAGGCCCTCACGTGGGCCGAGGACCAGATCCTGGAGCGCTTCGGCGGCCCCGAGTGCACCCCGGACAAGGTGCACTCCACCCGTTCCGAACTGCTGAGCACGCTCGGCGAGGAGGACGTGGAGCGCATCCGCTCACGCACCGAGTCCGTGGACTGGAAGGCCGGGACCACGGTGTTGCGCACGGGCCAGAAGTTCAACGGCGTGTACATGGTCACGTCCGGCAACGTGGAGGTCTCCCGGCGCTCACCGCAGGGTGACCGCGTGGAACTGGAGGTGATCGGCCCGGGGATGAGCTTCGGTGAGATCGCCCTGGGTACCAATATGCGCCACCTGGTGAGCTTCACCGCGCTCACGGACGTCTCCGCGCGCAGGCTCTCCCCGGAGGCGATCCAGGAGATCGAGGAGGAGGACCCCCGGCTGGCCCTGCGGTGGTGGCGCGCGGTGTCCCAGCAGGCCCTGCTGCGCATCGAGGAACGTTGGCGTCAGCAGGCCGGGGAGACGCACACGGTCGACTGATCCGCCGAGCCCCGTGAAAGGTGCGCGGCGTACACTCGGGCGCATGTCCGAACGCCGCACGCATCATTCGCCCGTGAAGTTCTCCCCCGAGAAGTTCGACGCCCACGAGGGCGGCACGGACCCCGCCCGAGTGTCGGAGGCGGCCCACCTGGCCGCGCAGGCGCTCGTGTCGCGGGGCCGGGAATCCGCGGATCCGGTGGTCCACGATCGCCTCGTTCGGCTCACGGACGAGCAGGGTCTCGAGGGGATCGCGGAGATGTGGGCGCAGGCCCCCGCGGTGTCCCTCCCGGGTGCGCTGTGGCGGCTCTACGCGCTGCGCGCCGCCGCCCGCAAGGACCCCTACCGCATGGGCCGCTGGTTCGCCGCGGGCAAGCAGACCGCGCAGGTGTCCAACGTAGTCGCGGGCGTCGCGGACCCGCCCGGCGCGGAGGAGATCTGCGAGGTCGCGGACGCCATCCTCTCCGGCGCGTTCGACGGCGAGTTCGACGTCGCTCTCGAACGTTCCGCCGCGTTCTGTCGCGTGATCGCCACGGGCCAGGAACGAACCCTGGACATCTCGAGCCTCGGCGTGCGCGATCCGTGGCGCCGCATCCCCCGCCTGATCCGCACCGCGGAGGAACTCGAGTCCGCGGCCGCCGCGTGGCGCAGGGGTGCGCTCGAGTAAGGGTCTGCCCTCCGCGGGGCGTCCTCGTCCGGACGGACCGCTTTGCGGCACCCCCGGGGTCGGGGATTATGATGGCGGCAGGTGTCGGGCCGTGGCAGCCCCGGGCTCCATCATTTAGCCGCTACGAGCGGCCTTCCGCCGAGAGGCGCTCCCGGTCCGGCACCGCCCCCCCCCTCAACAAGATCCACATGTCTCCCCGGTTAACTTTCGTTCGGTACAGTGACGGCCGAAAGGTGAACGGTTCAACGGGAGGACGAAACGGATGGCCTTTCGGATCTTCCCGGAGGACGAGCGGGTGACCGAGCTCCTGGTCCAGATGTCCCAGTGCGTGGGCACCGCGGTGGATCAGCTCGCCGAACACATCGGGCAGATCGACAAGACCTGGCAGCGCCCCATCACGGACCTCCTGGACACCGAGGACCGCTGCACCAACCTTTACTTCTCCCTGATGACCACCACGCGCTCCTCGTACGTGGTGCCCATCCCGCGTCAGGACGTCTACATCTTGGGGCAGTGGCTGTTGCGAGCCGTCCAGTGCCTCGTGGCGAGTGCCGAGACCCACCAGCTGTACAAGCTGGAGCGGCCCACCTCGCACGCGACCGAGCAGCTCGCGGTGATCCAGCACATGTCGCTCATGACCACCAAGGCCATGGGCCGGCTGACCAGCTTGAACGAGCTGGACGACTACTGGTTCGAGATGATCCGTCTCACGCGCCAGGCCGAACGGACCCACCGGGTGTACCGCGCGAGCTTGCTGGATCAGTTCAAGACGGCCCAGGCCATCCGCCGCATGGACGCCGCCCGCCAGCTCTTCGATGCCGCACGCGCCCTGGGCCAGGTCTCCGCAGAGGTGGGCCGGATCCTCGTGGCAGAGTCCTGACTCGCCGTGACAGAGTTACTGGCCGTCGTAGGCATCCTCCTGACCCTGGTCTTAACGGTCGTCAACGGTTTCCACGACGCCTCCAACGCCGTGGCCCTGCCCGTACGGTTCAACGCCCTGACACCCCGTGTGGCCCTGTGGACCGGAGCGGTGTTCAACCTCATGGGCGCCCTCCTGGTGGGGCTGGTCCTGGACCGGCTGATCTCGTTCGAGATCCCCATCCCCCTCAACGACGCGGGCGTGGTGGCCCTGTTGTGCGCCCTGTTCACGGCCATCGGGTGGGACCTCCTCACGTGGTGGTGGCGCATGCCCACGTCCTCCACCGCCGCGATCGGCGGCGCCGTGGTGGGTGCTCTGCTCGGAGCACGCGCCGCGGGGCTCTACGACGAGCACCTGGCCATGGGCTCCTACTTCTCCTGGAACGTGCTGCTGCCCCTGCTGATCTCCCCCGTGATCGCGTTCGGGCTCGCGTTCCTGCTGGTCGTGCCCATCGTGTACCTGGTACGCCACGAGACCCCGGGACGCGTGAACTTCCGCGCCGGGGTCGTGCAGGCCACGGGTGCCGCGGCCATTCACTTCGGACACGGGATCCAGCACGCCCGGCGCACGCTGTGGATCCTCTTGGTCCTCCTGCTGATCGTGAACCCCAACCTCTCCCGGGACAGCATCCCCGTGTGGCTCACGGTGCTCGTGGGGGCGTGTCTCGCGTTCGGTACCCTGCTGGGCGGCTGGCGGATCTCCTACACCCTCTCCGCACGCATCGTGACGCTGGATCCCCTGCGCGGAGCGGCGGCGCAAACGGTGTCCGGCGCCCTGCTGTTCGTAGGGGGGTTCCTCTCCCCCATTCCGCTCTCTACGTCCCAGACCACCACCGCAGCGATCCTGGGCGCGGGTTCCGCCCAGAAGTTCCGCACCGTGTATCACGCCACCGTGCTGCGGGTCATCGCCTCGTGGGTCGCCACGGTCCCCGTGTGCGGCCTGGTCTCCGCCATCCTGTTCCTGGCGGCCTCCCCGCTGATCCAGGTCCCCGCGGCCTGATCCGTACCCGCGGTTCGCTCGGGGCACGCGTCACGATCGGGGGCACGCGGAGGCTGACGACGTCGCACGGTGCGGATCGCTGCGCGCTCCCGGTGCGTGCGTCGTCGTACCCCCGGGTCCGGCCGGAGCGCCGTCGTACCCCCGGGGCCGGAACACGAACGGCGCCCTCCGTCCTGGAGGGCACCGTTCGCGTGCGCGAGGACGCGGATCAGCCGAAGCGGCCGGACACGTAGTCCTCGGTGTCCTTCTTCTGCGGGTTGTTGAAGATGTCCGTGGTGGGCGCGTACTCGATCAGACGGCCGGGCTTGCCCGTGCCCTCGATGTTGAAGAACGCGGTCTTGTCCGACACACGAGACGCCTGCTGCATGTTGTGGGTCACGATCACCACGGTGTAATCGGTCTTGATCTCGTTGATCAGGTCCTCGATCGCGAGTGTGGAGATGGGGTCCAGCGCGGAGCACGGCTCGTCCATGAGGATCACGTCCGGCTTGACCGCGATCGCGCGGGCGATGCACAAACGCTGCTGCTGACCGCCGGAGAGACCCGAACCGGGCTTGTCCAGGCGGTCCTTGACCTCGTTCCAGAGGTTCGCGCCGCGCAGGGAGCTCTCCACGAGATCGTCCGCGTCCTTGCTGGAGATGCGCTTGTTGTTGAGCTTCACGCCCGCGAGCACGTTGTCCCGGATGGACATCGTGGGGAACGGGTTGGGGCGCTGGAACACCATGCCCACCATGGAGCGCACGGTCACGGGGTCCACGCCTTTGCCGTAGAGGTCGTCCCCGTCCAGCAGCACCTTGCCCTGGGCGTAGGCACCCGGGATCACCTCGTGCATGCGGTTGAGGGTGCGCAGGAACGTGGACTTGCCACAACCGGAAGGACCGATGAACGCGGTGACCGAGCGGGGTTCGATGTTCATGCTGACGTCCTGGACCGCCAGGAAATCGCCGTAGTAGACGTTGAGGTTTTCGACGTCGATGCGTTTCGACATGGGTGTGTTTCCTTAGATCGGGTGGTCGGTCGGCGCTCAGCGGCCGGCGGTCTTGGGAGCGAAGGCCCTGGCGATCAAGCGTGCCACGAGGTTGAGCAGCATCACGATCACGATCAGGATCAGCGCCGCGGCCCAGGCCCGCTGCAGGGACGGATCGGGGTTCGTGGGCGAGGTGGGCGTCATGATCTGGTAGTAGATGAACGTGGGCAGCGTGGTCATCCAGCCGGAGAACGAGTTCCAGTTGATGGCCGTGGCGAAACCCGCGGTCACGAGCAGCGGCGCCGTCTCACCGATCACACGGGCGATCGCGAGGGTGACACCCGAGGCGATACCCGAGATGGCCGTGGGGATGACCACCTTGAGGATGGTCCGCCACTTGCGCACGCCCAGCGCGTAGGACGCCTCGCGCAGTTCGTTGGGCACGATCCGCAGCATCTCCTCGGTGTTCTTGACCACCGTGGGGATCATCAGCACGGTCAACGCAACCGCTGCCACGAACCCGGTACGGGTGGACGGGCCGAAGATCATGCCGAACAAGGCGGCTGCGAACAGACCCGCCACGATGGACGGGATGCCGGTCATGACGTCCACGAAGAACGTGATGGCCTTGCCGAGCCAGCCACCGCGGGAGTACTCCACGAGGTAGATCGCGGTGAGCAGACCCACGGGCACGGACATGAGCGTGGCCCAGAAGGTGATGGACACCGTGCCGACGATCGCGTGGTACGCACCACCGATCACGCTGCCGGGAGCATCCGCCTGGTTGTCATGGAAGCCCGTGACCCCGTTCATGGAGGTGAACAACATGTTGGAGGTCAGTCCGGGGATGCCGTTGACGAGAACCGTCCAGATCACCGATATCAGCGGGATCACGGCGAGGATGAAGGCGGCGTAGACCAGGAAGGTCATGAGCGAGTCGGTGCCGGAACGAGAGCCCTCGATCAGGCCCACGGCCAACGGGCCGACCACCAGGAAGATCACGGCGGCGAACAGGGCCCACAGGGCGATGCTGAAGCCCACCAGGGCGGCGAGCGCCGCACCCGCCACGATCGCGGCCACACCGATGACCGGGACGAGCCACTTGGGGCGCTGACCGCGGGTGAGCTTGGACTGGCGGACGGGTGAGGTTCCGAGTTGGGTGGACGTGGTCATCAGTTGGCCCCCGAGAATTCCTTGTAGCGAGCGATGATGGCGCGGGCGATCATGTTGACCACGAGGGTGATCAGGAACAGCACCAGACCGGCCGCGATCAGTTCGGACAACCGCAGGCCGTAGGCCTCGGGGAAGTTCAGCGCGATCTCCGCGGCGATCGTCTGGTTACCGGACTTGATCAGGGACGCGATCATCGGCCCGGAGGAGAGCACCAGGGCCACCGCCATGGTCTCGCCGAGCGCACGGCCCAGGGCCAGCATGATCGAGGAGATGATCCCGGGGCGCGCGAACGGCAGCACGGACATCCGGATCATCTCCCAACGGGTGGCGCCCAGGGCCAGCGCGGCCTCCTCATGGAGCTTGGGGGTCTGCGTGAAGATCTCGCGGGACATGGACGTGATGATCGGCAGGATCATGATGGCCAGCACGATGCCCGCGGTGAGCATGGTCTTACCCGTCTGGGACGCGGGCCCGTCGAAGATCGGGATGAAGCCCAGGTTCTCGGCGAGCCAGTTGTACAGCGGCACCAGCGCCGGTGCCAGCACCGTGGCACCCCACGCACCGTAGATCACGGACGGGATGGCCGCGAGCAGGTCGATCACGTAGCCCACCGGCTTGGACACCTTGGCCGGTGCGTAGTGGGAGATGTAGAGCGCCACCAGGATGCCCACGGGCGTGGCGATCAGCAGGGCGATCACCGCGGCGATGAGCGTGCCCACGATGAGCGGCCAGATGTAGTGGAAGAAGCCCTGCCCACCGGTGATCTCCTCGGCGGGGGCGGCGAACGTGGGCAGCGCCTGCAGCAACAGGAACAGTGCGACGGCCGCGAGCACCGCGAAGATCAGGATGCCCGCGGCCAGGCTGAGTCCGGAGAAGACGGAGTCACCGGCACGTCCGGCCGAGGACTGCCGGGTCCCCGGTTTCTGTGCGCTGATGGTGGTGGACATGGACCAGTCCCTTCGATCAAGGTGTGGAACGAGCTGAGCGGTGGCCTCGGACAGCATAGGACGTGACGGTCCGAGATGACCGCGTGCGTGGCTGCGGCGCCGACGCGCGATAACACGCCGGCGCCGCACTCACACGTCGTCGGGGCGGATCAGCCCTTCGCGGTGATGGAGTCCACGGCCGCCTTGGCCTGGTCGCGCAGGGTCTGGCTCAGCGGGGCGGAACCGGCGGAGTCCGCAGCGGCCTTCTGCCCGTCCTCGGAGATCACGTAGTTCTCGAAGGCCTTGACCAGGTCCGCGGTCCCCTGGGAGTCGTACTGGGAGCACACGATGTGGTAGGAGATCAGCACGAGCGGGTACGCACCGGATTCCTTGGTGTCGCGCTCGATGTCGATCGCGAGGTCGTGCTCGCCGCGGCCCTCGGCCTGGGCGGAGACCTCGACGGCCTTCGCGGCGGCCTCGGGCGAGTGGGTCACGTACTGGTCGCCCACCTTGATCGCGGCGGTGCCGAGATCGCCCACGGCGGAGGAGTCCGCGTAGGTCACGGCACCCTCGGTGCCGGAGGTCGTGGAGACCACGCCGGAGGTGCCCTTGTTGTTCTCCGCCGCGTACTCGGAGGGCCAGGCCTGAGCCGGGTCCTTAGTCCACTCCTGCGGAGCGGCCTTGTGCAGGTAGTCGGTGAAGTTCTCGGTGGTCCCGGAGTCATCGCTGCGGTGGACCACGGTGATCGGGGTGTCCGGGAGGTCGGCGTCCGGGTTCTGCTGCTTGATCTGCTCCGCGTTCCAGCGCTTGATCTCACCCTTGAAGATCTTGGCGATGGTGGGGGCGTCCAGGTTCAGGGACTCGATACCGGGCAGGTTGAACGCCACGGAGATCGGGGAGATGTAGACCGGCAGGTCCATGGCGCCGTCGGGGCCGCACTGCTGCTTGGCCTGCTCGACCTCGTCGTCGGAGAGGTAGGCGTCCGAGCCGGCGAAGTTCGCGCCGCCCGCCAGGAAGGCCTTGCGCCCGGCGCCGGAGCCGTCCGGGGAGTACTGCACGGTGGAGCCGCTGTTGGCGGACTGGAAGCCGTTCTGCCACGCGGTCATGGCGGCCTGCTGGGAGGACGCCCCGATGCCGGTCAGCGTGCCGGACACGCCGCTGCTTTCGCCCGAGCCCCCGCCGCTGTTGGCGTTGCCGGTGGCGTTGTCGGAACCGCAAGCGGTCAGAGCGAGGGCACCAATGGCCAGGACTGCGGCCGAACGGCCGACATGCGAAACCTTCACTGTTTTTCCCTTCGAAAGCGTGAACCGGCTAACCCGGTGGGTGTGGACGGCCGGGTCATGGCGTCCATCGCCGCTGCGTCCGCAACGCGCCCGGGAATCACCGTAGGCAGGCGATATTGACAGATTCGGCCGGGAAGGTGAACTGGCGGTTAACAACCCCCGTGACCGCCGCCACCCCGTGCCACGACGCCGCCCGGTCACGCGTCCCGCACGGTACACGTCCGTCCGATGCGCCCGCCTAGGATGGGAGCCATGGCGTCCTCGGAAGCAGCTCAGCACCGCTCCCGATTCCGCCGTGTTCCCGAGGTCGTGGGCAAGCGCGGGCGCTCCGGCTGGGCACGCATGACGTCCGGTTTCTTCCAGGCCGTGCAGATGACCGTGGCGGCCGTGGGCGCGTACGTGATCGCGGAACGGCTGCTGGGCCATCACGGCCCCATCTTCGCCGCGACCGCCGCGCTCGTGTCCCTGGGGTACGCCAAGGGCGGGTTGCGCTACCGCCGGGTGCTGGAGGTCTCGATCGGGTGCACCCTGGGGATCGTGATGGGCGATCTGCTCATCCACGTCCTGGGCCACGGTGAGTGGCAAGCGGCCATCGTGTTGCTCCTGTCCCTGTTGCTCGCCCGGTTCCTGGACAACGGCGCGATCTTCACCACGCAGATGGGGCTGCAGTCCGTGCTGGTGGTGCTCCTCCCGCCGTCGCAGGACGGCGTGTTCGCGCGGTCCCTCGACGCCGTGGTGGGGTGTCTGTGCGCACTGCTCCTCGCGTACGTGATCCCCCAGGACCCGCGCCGCGAGCCGCGCCAGGACCTCAGCAAGCTCATCGTGGAGTTCACCCAGGTGCTCGCGGACTGTTCCCGCGCGGTCTCGGACACCGATTCGCGCCTCGCGTGGCACGCCCTCGTGCGGGCTCGTCAGACGCAGCCGTTCGTGGACTCGGTGCGCTCGGGGCTCACGGCCTCCCGGGAGATCGCCCACGCCTCCCCCCTGCACCGCCGGCACCGCCGCGAGATCGACGACCTGAGCGAGAGCATCCGGTACGTAGACCTTGCCGTGCGTAACTCGCGCGTGTTCGCCCGCCGCCTCGCGTCCGTCCTCAACCGCGTCTCCCTGTCCGACGACGCCGTGGCCTCCCTCTCCGAGACCCTCGCCGATCTCTCCGACGCCATTCTCAGCCTGGGTCACACGTTCTCCGTGAGTCATCCCCAGACCCGTGAGAGCTATCTGCGCCAGACGCGCAACGAACTGATCTCCGTGGCCGGTCGCCTGGAACCCGGGCTCATGGGTGTGCGGACCATGGAGGGCGAGGCGCTAGTGCTGCTGATCCGCCCGCTGGTCGTGGACCTTTTGGAGTCCACCGGGCTCACCCACGAGGAGGCGATCCGGTACCTGCCCACGCTGGGCGGTCGGTGACCAAGCCACGGATCCGTGCCGCTTATGCGCGTCGGATCCGCCCCCTACGGTGACAGCATGAGCGCGAAGACCCGGAAGCCGTCCGTTTCCTACCGGTGCACGGAATGCGGCTGGACCACGGCCAAATGGGTGGGCCGGTGCGGTGAGTGCCAGTCCTGGGGCACCGTGCAGGAGATCTCCACGGACCAGGAACACGGGCGCACCCGGGCCGCGGCCACGGTCGCGGTGCCCGCGCAACCCATCGGCCAGGTGGATTCCTCGGTGGCCCGGTTCACCCCCACGCGCGTCACCGAGTTCGACCGCGTCCTGGGCGGAGGACTCGTGCCCGGTGCGGTCATCCTGCTCGCGGGGGAACCCGGTGTGGGCAAGTCCACGCTGCTGTTGGACGCGGCCGCCAAGGTCGCGGGCGGGCCCGATCCCCGCACCGTGTTGTACGTGACCGGGGAGGAGTCAGCGGCGCAGGTCAAACTGCGGGCCGAACGCATCGATGCCCTCTCGGAAAAGCTGTACCTCACGGCGGAGACCGACCTCTCCGCGGCGCTCGCGCAGGTCGAGGCCCTGAAACCGGAACTGTTGATCGTGGACTCTGTGCAGACCCTGGCGAGCCCGGAGATCGAGGGGTCGGCGGGCGGGGTGAGCCAGGTGCGGGAGGTCGCCGCGAGCCTTATCCACGCCGCCAAGACCCGGAACATGACCACCCTGCTCGTGGGACACGTGACCAAGGAGGGTTCGATCGCCGGTCCCCGGTTGCTCGAACACCTCGTGGACGTCGTGTGTCAGTTCGAGGGGGACAAGCACTCGCGCATCCGCTTGTTGCGGGCCGTGAAGAACCGGTTCGGCCCCACGGACGAGGTGGGCTGCTTCGACCTCGAGGAGAACGGCATCCGCTCGGTCTCGGACCCGTCCGGCCTGTTCGTCTCCCGCACCCCCGTCCCGGTCGCGGGCACGTGCCTGAGTGTCACCGTGGAGGGGCGCAGGCCGCTGCTCGCGGAGGTCCAGGCCCTGCTGGACAAGTCCAGCACCGCGCAACCCCGCCGGGCCACCTCCGGCCTGGATGGTTCCCGGGTAGCCATGCTGCTCGCGGTGTTGCAGCGCCGGGCGGGCGTGGCCCTCGCGACCATGGACTGCTACGTGTCCACGGTGGGTGGTGTGCGGCTCACCGAACCCGCCACGGACCTCGCGGTGTGCATGGCGCTCGCGTCGGCCGCGCAGGACCGGCCACTGCCCCAGCGGCTCGTGTGCTTCGGGGAGATCGGACTGGCCGGTGAGGTCCGCCCCGTGCCCGAGATCAATCGCCGGATCCAGGAGGTCGCCCGGTTGGGCTTCACCCACGCCGTGGTCCCGGCGTCCCCCAACGGACCCGGCAAGATCCCGCCGGGCTTCTCCGTGCGTGAGGTCACCACCGTCTCACAGGCCATGGAGTTGCTCTTCCCGCCGCGGCAGGGCTGAGTCCGACGCGGTACGGCCGAGTTCGGCGCGGCAGGGCTGAGTCCGGCGCGGTACGGCCGAGTCCGCCGCGGCAGGACTGCAGGCGACATCGCAGGGGACGAGCTCGCCGCGGCAGGGCCGAGCCCGAGCACACATGCCGCGCGGGGCATGTTGGCATTCGGGCCGTGCGAGCGCACATAGAATGAGGCCGTGGTGAAATCGCACGAGACTGCCCTGAGACGGGCCCTGGCCAGGGTCTCCCCCGGTACCGAACTGAGGACGGGGTTGGAGCGCATCCTCCGGGGCCGAACGGGCGCGCTCATCGTGCTCGGTTTCGACCGCTCCGTGGAGTCGCTGTGTTCGGGTGGGTTCGACATCGACACCGAATTCACCCCCACCAAGTTGCGCGAACTCGCCAAGATGGACGGGGCGATCGTGTGCGACAAGGACGCCACCCGCATCCTCAAGGCCGGGGTCCAGCTCATGCCGGACGCGTCCATCCGCACCCAGGAGTCCGGCACGCGTCACCGTTCCGCCGAACGCACCGCCAAGCAGACCGGTGTGCCCGTGATCTCGGTCAGCCAGTCCATGAGCGTCATCACGATCTACGTGGCCGATTACCGCTACGCGATCGACGGTTCCCAGGCCATCATGGCCCGCGCGAACCAGGCCCTGCAGACCCTGGAGCACTACAGCAACCGCCTCGAGCAGGTCCTGGGCAGCCTCTCGGCGCTCGAGATCGAAGCCGCCGTGACCGCCCGGGACGTGGCCCTGACGCTGCAGCGCATGGAGATGGTGCGCCGGATCTCGGATGAGATCGGGTGGTACGTCCTGGAACTCGGCTCGGACGGGCGCCTCATCTCATTGCAACTCGAGGAGCTCACGGCCGGCACGGGGCCGGGTCCCGGCGTCGTGCTGCGGGACTACCTGCCCGAGGCCACCACGACCGAGGTCATCACGGAGTCCCTGGACCGCCTCGCCCGGTTGTCCTCCACCGAACTGATCGATCTGCAGCGGGTCGCTGTGGCCGCGGGTCTCACCGGGCCGCAGGGCAACTTGGAGGTGGATCTGCACCCCCACGGTTACCGGCTGCTCGAAGGCATCAAGTCCATGCCGCGTGCGGTGGCGAAACGGCTCGTGGCCCAGTTCGACGGCCTGCAGTCGTTGATGGCCGCCAACCTCGAGGATCTGATGTCCGTTGAGGGCATCGGCGAGCAGCGTGCCCGTACCGTGCGCGAGTCCCTGTCCCGTATGGCGGAGACGAGCCTGCTGGAACGGTTCATGTAGCAGTCCGGGTGGCCCGGTCTCCTACGCAACCCGCGTGCTGCCCGCTCATCACCGGGGATCGCCCAAGACTGCCCGAGCCCAGCGATCGCCATATCCGGCCACGTGTCGCGTGCCGCATGCCGCATGCCGCACCGTGAACGATCCGCTGCTCGCTCACTGCAGGCTGAAGGCCGCCTGCTGGCTCGTGATGTCCCCGAGCGACGTCGTGAGGTTGTAGTACCCGGCGAGCGCCTCGGACTGGCCGGCCGGGCAGCCCTCCGCCGTGCGTACCCGGTTCCACGTGAGCCGTGCGGTCTCCTTCTGCCCCGTGTCCAGGGTGATCTGGCGGTTTTCGCCGGGCGCCGCGCAGTGCCGTGAATCGAAGACGGTGTCCGCACCGGAAGTCACCACGAAGGCCATGTGATTGCTACCGGCATCCACGCGGCACGGGTGTTGGCCCGTGTTCTCGAGGGTCAGTTCGAGCACCGGGTTCTGGCCCGCCGCGTAACTCTGTTCGTCGGTCGCAGCACTCACCGCCAGATCCGCGCCGCATTCCGGCGCCGCCGTACTGCTCGCACTCGGGCTGCCGGACGCGCGGGGTGCACCAGACCCGGACGGTGTGGGCCGGGCAGTGAAGTCCGCGAACTTGTTCTGGGGATCCGTGCTCGGCTGCGCCGCAGCGTCGGGCTGCTGCGTGGCATTCGCGTCGTCGGCGTCCGGTGCCGTGAGTGCGCGCACGCCCGAGACCACTGCCCACAGCAGGGCCAAGACCAGGGCGACGATCACGGCGAGCGCGACCATGCGGCGTCGCCGGTAGACGTGCTCCGGGAGCCTGCCCCCGGTGTCCGCGGATTCCGCGGGGGACGTGGGGGGATCGTGCTGTTCGGAACCGGAAGCCATGGTCTCCAGGCTACCGTGGACAGTTATGAACTCGAGCCGCACATCAGCCCGCGACGAGCGACTTCACGGCATTCACGCAGCCGTGATCGAGTGGTACCGGCGGGCGTCCCGCGACCTGCCGTGGCGCGCGCCCGAACGCACACCGTGGCAGGTTTTCGTGAGCGAGATCATGCTGCAGCAGACCCCGGTGGGGCGCGTCCTGCCGGTGTGGCGCCGGTGGCTCGAACAGTGGCCGGAACCGGGCGATCTCGCGGCGGCGTCGCCCGCGGAGGTCCTGCGCGCGTGGGACAGGCTCGGCTACCCGCGCCGCGCGCTGCGGCTGCACGCGGCTGCCCAGAACATCGCCGCGGAGCACGACGGGCGGGTGCCCGAGGACCACGCACAGCTGTTGGCATTGCCCGGGATCGGCGCGTACACCGCGGCGGCAGTGGCCGTGTTCGCGTTCGGTCAGCGCCACACGGTCGTGGACACGAACATCCGCCGGGTCGAGGCCCGGGTGTTCTCCGGGCGGGCCCTGCCGTCCCGTTCCCTCACCGCGGCGGAGACCCGGTTGGCGCAGGACGTCCTGCCGCAGGACGTCGCGGAATCGGTCGCGTGGAACCAGGCCGTGATGGAGCTGGGGGCGCTGATCTGCACCGCGCGTTCCCCGCGCTGCGACGAGTGCCCCGTGCGGCGGGACTGCGCGTGGGTCGCGGCGGGCAGCCCTCCCGCGCAGGAGACGCCCAGGGGCCAGTCGTGGCACGGCACGGACCGCCAGGTCCGCGGGGCCATGATGGCGGTGCTGCGCGCCGCGGACGAGCCCGTGCCCGCGCGGTTGCTGCTCGCGGACCTCGCGGGCTCGGAACAGATCGCCGGGGCGCACGCGGCCCCGCCCGCCGTGGTGATCGAACGGCTCGGAGCCCTGTGGCGGCTGCCCGCGCCCGCCGAACAACGGGAGCGCGCATTGAACGGACTGCTCGCGGACGGTCTGGCCACCGCGGACGACGGCGCGGTCAGACTTCCGGGGTGATCGCGCGGATCATCCGCGTGTTGCCCAGCGTGTTGGGTTTGACCCGGGCCAGGTCCAGGAACTCCGCCACGCCCTCGTCATGGGAGCGCAACAGCTCGGCGAAGACCTCGGGTTCGATGGTCTCCTGGTTCTCCATCACGGCGAATCCGTGCCGCGCGAAGAACGCCACCTCGAAGGTCAGGCAGAAGACCCGGCCGACCCCCAGCCGGGCCGCACGGGCCAGCAGTTCCTCGATCATCAGCCCGCCCACGCCGTGACCGCGCGCCGCCGGAGACGTGGCCAGGGTGCGCACCTCCGCGAGGTCCTCCCACATCACGTGCAGGGCCCCGCAGCCCACGAGGTTCCCGGCGTCGTCCTCCGCGACCACGAACTCCTGGATGCTCTCGAAGTACGTCACCGTGTCCTTGGTGATCAGGATGCGCTCGGCCGCCATGGGCGCCACGAGCTCCTTGATGCCGTGGACGTCCGAGGTCCGGGCGGGGCGGATGCGGATCTCTACCATGCCCACGACTGTACGCGTCCGTGCGAACGCGGGCGGGCGGCGTCGCCGACCGTTGTGGTCGACGACGCCGCCCGCTCGCGGAGGCGCCGCGGTGCCGGGCACCGCGCGGGGTGGCTCAGGCCTGCGCCTGGGCCGCTCCCCCGCCGCTGTCGGGCCCCGAGTGGGGCGAGCGCGGCACGTCTTTGCCGGACTGGCTGTCGGCGTCGTCCGAGAACGCCGGGGTGTTCTCGATCTCCCGGATCTCGTCGTCGGAGAGCTCGGACATGGGCGTCGAGGAGAAGGTGAAGGTGGCGTCGTCGCCGTCGCCCTCGACGTCCACCGAGATCTTCTCACCCGAGGCGATCTCGCCGAACAGGATCCGCTCGGAGAGCTGGTCCTCGATCTCGCGCTGCATGGTCCGGCGCAGCGGCCGGGCACCCATCGCGGGGTCGTAGCCCTTCTTGGCGAGCAACTGCTTGGCGGCGTCGGACAGCGAGATGGACATGTCCTGCTCACGCAACCGCCGCTGCAGGCGCGCGACGAACAGGTCCACGATCTGCACGATCTCACTCTCGCTCAGCTGCGGGAACACGATGATCTCGTCCACGCGGTTGAGGAACTCGGGACGGAAGTGCTCCTTGAGCTCCTCCTGCACCTTGGCCTGCATGCGGTCGTAGGACGTGGCCGCGTCCCCGCTGGCCTGGAAGCCCACGGGAACCGTGCGGGAGATGTCCCGGGTACCGAGGTTCGTGGTCATGATGATCACGGTGTTCTTGAAGTCCACCACGCGACCCTGCGAGTCGGTCAGGCGACCGTCCTCGAGGATCTGCAGCAGCGAGTTGAAGAGGTCCTGGTGGGCCTTCTCGACCTCGTCGAAGAGCACCACGGAGAACGGCTTGCGGCGGACCTTCTCGGTCAGCTGGCCGCCCTCCTCGTACCCCACGTACCCCGGAGGGGCACCGAAGAGCCGGGAGACGGTGTGCTTCTCCTGGTACTCGGACATGTCCAGCGTGATCAGGGCGTCCTCGTCACCGAACAGGAACTCCGCGAGCGCCTTGGCCAGCTCGGTCTTACCCACACCGGTGGGCCCGGCGAAGATGAACGAGCCACCCGGGCGGCGCGGGTCCTTCAGACCAGCTCGGGTACGGCGGATGGAGCGGGACAGGGCCTTGATGGCCTCGTTCTGCCCGATGACGCGCTTGTGCAACTCGTCCTCCATGTGCAGCAGCCGCCCGGACTCCTCCTCGGAGAGCTTGTACACGGGCACACCCGTGGAGGCGGACAGGACGTCCGAGATGACCTCCGGGGTCACCTCCGAGATCTGGTCGTCGCCCTCGCGCCACGCGGTGTCCTTCTCGTCACGCTCGGCGATGAGCTTCTGCTCGGTGTCGCGCAGGGACGCGGCCTTCTCGTAGTCCTGGCCCTCGATCGCGGCTTCCTTGACACGCTTGGTGTCCGCGATCTTCTCGTCCAGGGCCTTGATCTCCGGCGGCGCGGTCATGCGCTTGATGCGCAGACGTGCACCGGCCTCGTCGATCAGGTCGATGGCCTTGTCGGGCAGGAACCGGTCCGAGACGTAGCGCGCGGACATGTGCACCGCGGCCTCCAGCGCGTCGTCCGAGATGGACACGCGGTGGTGCGCCTCGTATTTGTCGCGCAGGCCCTTGAGGATCTCCACGGCGTGGGCCTCGGAGGGCTCGTCCACCTGGATGGGCTGGAAGCGCCGTTCGAGGGCGGCGTCCTTCTCGATGTGCTTGCGGTACTCGTCCAGCGTGGTGGCACCGATGGTCTGCAGCTCACCGCGCGCCAGCATGGGCTTGAGGATCGACGCGGCGTCGATCGCGCCTTCCGCGGCACCCGCACCCACGAGCGTGTGGATCTCGTCGATGAACAGGATGATGTCCCCGCGCGTACGGATCTCCTTGAGCACCTTCTTGAGGCGTTCCTCGAAGTCACCGCGGTAACGGGAACCGGCCACGAGCGATCCCAGGTCCAGCGTGTAGAGCTGCTTGTCCTTAAGCGTCTCGGGGACGTCCCCGCGCACGATCGCCTGGGCCAGGCCCTCCACGACTGCGGTCTTACCGACACCGGGTTCACCGATCAGCACCGGGTTGTTCTTGGTGCGCCGGGAGAGCACCTGCATCACGCGCTCCATCTCGCGGTAGCGCCCGATCACGGGGTCCAGCGTGGACTCGCGCGCGGCGGCGGTGAGGTTGCGACCGAACTGGTCCAGCACGGCCGAACCCGCGGGAGCGCCCTCGGCGCGGCCACCGGTGCCGACACCGGCGGCTTCCTTCTCCCCGCCGGCGTTGCCGGACTGGTAACCGGAGATCAGTTCCAGCACCGTGGCGCGGACCTTGCCGGGATCGGCGCCGAGCTTGACGAGCACCTGGGAGGCCACGCCCTCGCCGGCGCGGATGATCCCGAGCAGGATGTGCTCGGTCCCGATGTAGTTGTGCCCCAACTGCAGGGCCTCGCGCAGCGAGTGCTCGAGCACCTTCTTGGCGCGGGGCGTGAACGGGATGTGACCCGAGGGCGCTTGCTGGCCCGGGCCGATGATGTCCTGGACCTGCTCGCGGGCGGCGCTCAGGGTGATGCCCATGGACTCGAGGGCTTTGGCGGCGACGCCCTCACCCTCGTGGATCAGGCCGAGCAGCAGGTGCTCGGTCCCGATGTAGTTGTGGTTGAGCATCCTGGCCTCTTCCTGGGCCAGCACGACGACCCTGCGGGCGCGGTCGGTGAAGCGTTCGAACATGGATACTCCTTCATTGATCTCTGTCAACGATGCTAGGCATCCCGCGCGGCGTTTCCGGCACTGTTCGCCACTGGCGCACGGTATCCAGCCCTCAGCAAAATTCCCCCCGGGGGGCCTTTCGCAACTCCCCGTCCCGTGCTCCCCGGTACCGACGACAACGGCCGGAACACGCCTGTTGCGGCGTGTTCCGGCCGTGATGCCGGGGTGTGCTACGAACTCAGTCGTTGTGAGCGGCGTAGTACTTGTCCTGGATGTCCTGGTGGATGCGGCCGCGGTCCGAGACCTGCAGGCCCTGCTTTTTGGCCCACGCGCGGATCTTGGGGGTCTCGGGGTTGCCCGAGCGGTTCGGGCGCGTGGTGGTGTTCTGGCTGCGCCCGCTCTTGGCGGACGCGCGGCGACCGGCCGCGACGTAGGGACGCAGGGCGTCGCGCAGCTTGGTGGCATTGGCCGAGCTCAGGTCGATCTCGTACTGGCCGCCGTCCAGACCGAAACGCACGGTCTCATTGGCCTCGCCGCCGTCGATATCGTCTTCGAGAATGATTTTCACGGTCTGAGCCATGGTCCAGCTCCTCCAAACGCCCTACGGGCTCGTCGATCAATTATTCGCGCTAGCAAATTCATGCTGTGGGGTGAAACACAGGAATTTGTCCCCGTGTGATTCCGATCTCCATTCCCCGTGGAAACTGTTCGGATTCACCCATGGGAACGTCCCCGGAATGAAATGCAGGGACCGCGGATTCACGGTCCTATCATGGCAGATATTCGAATAATTGTCATCACGAGCTATTGCGGACGATTGGGATCTTCCGGGGATTCACGAATAGGAATGCTGTTGCGTAAGCCCAGACCCCGTTGTTGCCGGGGCTTATCCTCCTGATATCCGAACGGGGCTTTGTCCCCCTCGCGTTCGCGTACCGAGCGGTACCACTGCTCGGCGTCGTCGCGGGCCTGTGCCTGCGCACTGCGCTCGGTCCTGTCCCCGCGCAGCAACCAGCGCATCACGAGGTAGAAGATCACACCCACACCGAGTGAGGGTACGAAGACGGCCAGGTAATCCATGACGGTGATCATCCTCTCCGGGACTGGACGGCGGCTGGACGCGGTACTGCGCCGGGCCGGTTCACTCGGGCTTCATGAGGGGGAAGAGGATGGTGTCCCGGATGCCCAGGTTGGTGAACAGCATGATGAGCCGGTCCAGCCCCAGGCCGAGCCCGCCCATGGGCGGCGCGCCGTACTCGAGGGCCCGCAGGAAGTCCTCGTCCAACTGCATGGCCTCGTCGTCCCCCGCCGCGGCGAGCCGGGACTGCTCCGTGAGCCGATCGCGCTGCACCACCGGGTCCACGAGCTCGGAGAACGCGGTGCCGCGCTCCATCCCGCCGATGATCAGGTCCCACGCCTCGATCAACCCCGGCTTCTCGCGGTGGGGCCGGGCGAGCGGTTGTGCGGCCGGCGGATAGTCGTACACGAACGTGGGTTGGATCAGGGTGGGCTCCACGATTTCCTCGAAGAGTTCCATGACGAGTTTCTGTGCGTCCCATGCGGGATTCACCTGAATATCGCGCTGAGCGGCGATCTCCCGCAGTTCCGTGACATCCGTGTCCGGGGTGATCTCCCGCCCCACGGCCTCGGACAGTCCCGGATACACGGAAACCCATGCCCATTCCCCGAACAATTCAATGCGGCCGTCCTCGGTGTCCACCCCGTCCACACCGAGCGCGCGGGCGCATTCCTGGATGATCTCCTGGATCCGCTGCGCCATGACGAATTGATCGGCATAGGCCTCATATGCCTCGAGCGTGGTGAATTCCGGGCTGTGGGAGGAATCCACACCCTCGTTACGGAAGACCCGGCCGATCTCGAACACCCTGTCGATACCGCCCACGACCGCGCGCTTGAGATACAGCTCGGTGGCGATGCGCAGCGTCATGTCCTGGTCGAACGCGTTGAGGTGCGTGCCGAACGGGCGCGCCGCGGCCCCGCCGTGCACGAGCTGGAGCATGGGGGTCTCGATCTCCACGTACCCCTGTTCCTCCATGACCCGGCGCACGGTGCGCGTGATCGTGGAGCGCGTGAGGACGACGTCGCGGGCCTCCTGGCGCACGATCAGGTCCAGGTAGCGCTGGCGCACCCGGGTCTCCTCGTTGAGTTGCTTGTGCATGGTGGGCAGGGGGCGCAGGGCCTTGGAGGCCATGGTCCACGAGTCCGCCATCACGGACAGCTCCCCGCGCCGCGAGCTGATCACGCGGCCGGTGATGGCCACGAAGTCGCCGAGGTCCACGAGGGCCTTCCACTGCGCGAGGGAGTCGTCCCCCACGTTGGCCTTGGAGAGCATGGCCTGCAGCCGGGTGCCGTCCCCCTCCTGGAGGGTCGCGAAGCACAGTTTGCCGGTGTTGCGCACGTGGACCACCCGCCCGGCCACGGTCACGACGTGCTCGGTCTCCTCCCCGGCCTCGAGCTGACCGAACTGCTCACGGACCGCGGCGAGGGTCGTGGTGCGGTGCACGTCCACGGGATAGGGCGCCATCCCGGCGTCCTGCGCGGCCTGGCGCTTGGCGGCGCGCACGGCCATCTGGTCGTTGAGCTCGTGGGCGCTCAGCTCCGGATCGGTGCTGGCGGGGTCTGCGGGAACGGTGGATTCGGGCTGCTCGGTCACAATGGACCAGGATACCGCCCGCGCTCAGATCCGCATGTTGTCGATCAGGCGGGTGGGGCCCACCCACGCCGCCACGAGCGCGAGGGTCCCGGGGCCGGGTTCCACGAGGGAAAGATCTCCCGGGTCCACGGTCACGAGGTAGTCCAGGCGCACCTCCGGCTCGGCGTCGATGGCGCTGCGCGCCTGCTCGAGCGTGAGCTCCCCCGCCGCGAGCGCGCGCAACGTCCGGTGCAGCACGAGGGCGTGGCCGGCATGCTCGGCGGAGAGGTACTGGTTGCGCGAGGACAGGGCGAGCCCCTGCTCCGAGCGCACGATGGGCACCGCACGGATCTCCACGGGGTGATCGAAATCACGCACCATCCGCTGCATGAGCAGCAGTTGCTGCGCGTCCTTCTCCCCGAAATAGGCCCGCAGTTCGGCGGCGGGGCCCGGGGCCACGATCGTCAACAGCTTATTGACCACGGTCAGGGCGCCGTCGAAGTGCCCGGGGCGCGTGGCCCCCTCCAGGATCGATCCCGCCCGCCCGGACGTCACGGACACCACGGGTGTCCCGTCCGGGTACATCTGCTCGACAGACGGCGCGAAGACCAGGTCCACACCCACCTCGGCGAGCCGCGCCACGTCCCCGTCCAGGTCCCGCGGGTAGTTCTCGAAGTCCTCGCCGGGACCGAACTGCAGCGGGTTGACGAACACGGACACCACCGCGAGGTCGTTCTCCGCACGCGTGCACTGGGCGATCCGCACGTGCCCCTCGTGCAGGGCACCCATGGTGGGGAACAACCCCACGGTGCGGGCGCCGCGGGTCACGCGCGCCCCGATCTCCTCGCGCAGCTGCGCCACGGTGGTGCACACCACGGGTCCCGTCACGGGCGTTCCTCTCCGTCGAGCGCGGCGAGCACCGCGCGATAGGTCGTCTCGTCGATCCGGCCCGACGACGCCGCGCGGGCCGCGGTCTGCCGCGCCAGTGCGCGGTACCCCGCCAGCAACTGTTCCCCGACGTCCGCCTGGCGCGCTCCCCGCCCGGAGGCGTCGGGTGCCGCGCGCTCGGGTGAGCGGGCGGCGTCGGCGGCGGAGACCCCGTCCCGGGACAGCTCCCGCAGGGCGGCGACGTGGGCGGCCACCGTGGCGACGTCCCCGCGGGCCACGGGACCGGTCAGGGCGTCCTCCCCGGAGGCCAGGGCGTTGTCCACCGTGGCGCGCGCGAGGGGGCCCAGGACGCGCTCCGGGTGGCTGACCCCGATCTGCCCGAGCACCTGCATGGACTCGCCCAGCAGGGTCATCACGTGATTGGAACCGTGGGCGAGCGCCGCGTGGTACAGGGGGCGATCCGCTTCCGCGATCACCACGGGCTCGGCGCCCATCTCCACCACGAGGGCTTGCGCGATGGGCAGGACGGGTGCCGCGGCGGTGACGCCGAAGCTGCAGTCCGCGAGCCGGTGCAGGTCCAGGCTCAGCCCCGTGAAAGTCATGGCGGGGTGCACGGCCAGGCCAATCCCCCCGGCGCGGCGCACGGGTTCGAGCACATCCGTGCCGTAACGCCCCGCGGTGTGCACCACGAGCTGACCGGGTTGCCACGCGCCCGTGGCACCGAGCCCGCTCACCAGACCTGGTAGTTGGTCGTCCGGGACCGCGAGCAGTACGAGTTCACTGCGTTCCACGATCGTGGGGACGTCCAACACGGGCACGTCCGGCAACAGGGCGCCCGCGCGCTCCCGGCTCTGCTCGGAGGACGCATGCACACCCACGACGGCGTGCCCCGCGGCCCGCAGCGCGGCGCCCAGCACCGCGCCCACCTTGCCGGCACTGATCACGCCCACGCCCAACCGGCCCGGGCGGTCACTGGGTTGGCTCACGGAAATTCTCCTCGACGGGGACGACGGCACGCACAGAGTAGCGCACGCACGTCAGCTCCCCCGCGGGTCGGGCGTGCCAGCCAGCGCAGTGGCGTGCTGTTCGCGGCCCCGACCGTTGACGCGGTCGCGCGCCGCGCGGGCAAGGTCCGTGTGGCGTGCCTGCAGCTCGCGGACCTGTGCGGTGTCCAGGTGGTGCACGGACGTGGTCACCGATCCGGGGGTCACGTGCACCGCGAAACCGCTCAGCCGCAACCGCCGGTCCACGGGGCCCTGGGTCACTGCCACGGACTGCGTCTTGTGGTGCGGGATCACGCTCGCGTGCCGGGCGAGTCTGCCCCACCGCAGCACGAGCGCGGACGTGTTCAGGGCGAAGCCCGTGCGGCGCCACGTGAGCGGATCCAGCCAGCGGGCCCTCCGGGGGCTCGTGGTGAAGTCCTCCGAGTCGCCGATCCCCGTGAGTCCCTGGTCCACGAGCTCGGTGGGCGCGTGCTCGAGCGGCAGCACGAGGTCGAGGATCTCGTGCACGTTCTCGAGCGTGCCCACGGGCAGCACGGTGGAACCGAGCCCTTCGGTGCCCTCGGAACCGCCCTTGCCCGCGGTGATCACCCGGACGTGATGGCCGTCGAAACCGCGCCACATCAGGGGCTTACCGACCTCCAGGGCCTGCACCCTGCCCGTGGGAATCGTGGAGGAGCGCTCGTTGAACAACCCGGATCGGGTGCGCACCCCGGAGGGGACCACGCTGAGCGTGAACCCCCAGCTCTTCTCGAGCCGCGAGTACACCGTGGAGAGCACGCCGAGCAGCAGGGGGACGAAACTGGGGATCATGACCCGCAGCACCTGGGCGTTCCAGAACGCGGCGATCACCGCCGCCACGGCCATGAGCAGCAGGATCACGGCGGGCGGGGAACACACGAGGCACAGCAGCACCCGGCTCGTGGGCACCGTGAACACGCGCCGCAGCTCGTCCTGCTCGCCCAACAGGCCGTACTTCCGGGCGGCCCGCACGTCCACGGCGTCGCGCCGGCCGCGCTCGCCCGTACCGCCCGCGGGGTCCCCCGGGTGCGCCGGGTGCGCCGGGTCCCCCGGGTACTCGGGGTCCCGGTCGGTCGCGCCGGAGTCCACGGCGGGGGCGACGGCGCTCGCCGCCGAGCGGTCCCACGGCGCCACGCGCCCGGGGCGGGTGACGTGCGGATCCCGGTACCGGCCGGCCGGGGTCTCCCCCGTCGCCCGGCCGTCATGAGGGGCCGGCGCCTCGTGGGCGTCCGGGGCGGTGCGCGGGATCGGCGCGTCCAACGCGTGGTGCGCGGCCACGAGCAGTTGTTGCCGCAGCTGGCGGGCGTGGTCGCGGCGCAGGTAGGACAGTTCGAGGACGCTGGACCCGCCGTCGGCGACGTCGAACTTCAAGGACGCGAGACCCAGGATCCGGGGGACGAACTTGCGCTCGATGTCGATGCCCTGGACCCGGTCCAGGCGGGCCTGGCGGTGCGTGCGGAACAGCCACCCGGTGCGCAGGCGCACGTGTTCGTCCGTGATCTGGTAACGGATGAACCACCACGAGAGCAGGCCCAGGCCGATGAGCAGACCGAGCACACCGCACAGGATCGCGATCGCGAGACCCGCGCCCGCGAGCTGCACCGCCCCGCCCACGTCCATCTCGATGGGGTCCCCGTTGAGCACCGCGGTGACAAGGTCGTCCAGGAACACGTTGCCGAAGCCCCACGCGAGGGCCACCACGAGCAGCCAGCTGCGCACGAAGGGCGTGAGGGGGTGCACCCGGTGCCACGCGCCGTCGGCGTCCGCTCCGGGGCGTGAGCCCGTGCCAGCGCCCGGGGCGGGCCCGGGGAGCGGGCCGGAGCCCGGGTCCGCCGACGGCCCCGGTTGCGCGTGGCGGTGGGACGGGTCCGGGCTCATCACAACCCCACCATGTGCTCTTCCCCGCGCTCCGTGAGTTGCTCACGCAACCGGTCCGCCTCCGCGCGGGGCAACCCGGGCAGCACGGCGTCCGTGGCCGCGGACGCGGTGTGCAGGGTGAGCGTGGCCAGCCCGAACGCGTTGAGCACCGGGCCGGTCTTGATGTCCACGTACTGCATCCGCCCGTAGGGAACCACGGTCACGCTGCGGAAGAACAGGCCCTTGCGCAGCCACAGTTCGGTGGGGGCTTCCGCGTAACCGATGGCCCGGACCCGGCGCGGGATCAGGGCCAGGTTCACGAGACCCAGCCCGAGCACGACCCCGGACAGCACCCACATCCACCACTGCGGGCGGTCGCCCCAGGTCCCGAGCAGACCCAGGATCAAGGGGATCGAGAAGATCGCGGTCCACACGAGGGTGGAGATGGCGGAGCTGATCAGGCGCACGGAGACGTACTTGGGCGACACCCGCTGCCAGGTCAGTCCCGGGGGTGACAGTTCATCGGTGGCGGGCATATCCTCCCTCTCCTGGGGCGTACGGGTCCCGCCGTCCACCGTAGGGGGTTTCCTCCTCCGCGTCCGGGTCATCGGGTGGGAGCCGACACGATTTCTCCACGATCCAGCCCACGACCGCCAGCACGATCCCCGCCACGACTTGGGCGACGCACAGCCACAACGGTTCCTGCGTGGAACGCACCCCGAGCAGGGTCAGCTGGTCCACGCCGATCCCGGCGTGCCACCCGGCGGTCAGGGCACCGTAGTACGCGATCGCCTGCGCCGCCGCTGCCGTACCCACGGCCCACACGGGATCGTACGGTTTGCGCCGAGCCGGGTCGCCACGTCGCCCGGCCCCGCGTTCGGGGTCCCGGTAGGCGCGCAACCGCAGCCCCAGGTACCCCACCACGAGCGCGGCCGCGAGCTCGGCGAACAGACTGAGCCACGGCAGGATGAGCAGGCTCTGGTGCCGCCCGCTCACCACGTGATTGAGGCTCCACCCCACGGCCGCGGCGACCGCGGCGGCCGCCACGAGGGACAACACGTTCAGGTATCGCACGGGGACTCCACCTCCGGTCGCACGCGGTGCTCGGTCACGATCAGATCCGCGAAGTCCGGGGCCTCACGGGCCAGCTCGCGGACGGGACGGCCGTCGAGGTGGGCCTGCGGATCCATGAGGGCCCACGGTTCGAGCACGAACGCGCGTTCGTGTGCCCGCGGGTGCGGCAACTGCAAGCGTGGATCGTTGCTGTGGGCGCCCTCGAACCACACGACGTCCAGGTCCAGGGTGCGCGGCCCCCAGCGCACATCACGCGTGCGACCGTGCTCGGCCTCGATGCGCTGGCACACCGCGAGCACCTCGAACGGCGTGAGCCGGGTGCGCAGTTCCACGACCGCGTTGAGGTAGTCCGGGGAGTCCTGCGGTCCACCCACCGCGCGGGTCTCCACGACCGGTGAGGCCGCCGTGACACTGATCCCGGGTGTCGCGTCCAGCGCCCGCACGGCCTGCCGCAGCACCGTCAACCGCTGCCCCAGGTTCGCCCCCAGGGCCACAACACACCGGGCCGTCATCCGTCCGCGCCCGCCTCGTAGTGTCCTCGGCGGCGGTGGATGCTCACGGCCACGTCCGAGAACGTCACGTCGATCGGCGCCTTGGGTTTGTGCACCGTGACCTCGAGCTCGGCCACCGCGGGGAAATTCTCCACGAGCGCCCGCGCGATCTCCTCCGCGAGGGCCTCGATCAGCTGGAACCGGGTCCCGATGATGATCTCCCGCACCATTTCCGCGACCTCCCCGTAGTGCACGGTGCGGGTGAGGTCGTCGGTGGTCCCGGCCGGTCGCAGGTCCACGGAGAGCACGAGGTCCACGAAGAACGGCTGACCGCTGCGGCGTTCCTTCTCGAACACGCCGTGATAGCCCACCGCGCCCAGGCCGGTGAGGGTGATCCGATCGCGATGGTTCTTGTCAGGGGCGGGTGTGTTCATGGCGGGCTCAGTTTCCCATATCCCGGGGGTGCAGTACGGGCGGGGCGACGCCGCACCACGCGTGGGCCGCGGCCACCGCGTCCACCGTGGTCGGGACGTCGTGAACGCGCACGGCCCAGGCCCCCCCGAACGCGGACAGTGCGCTGATGGCTGCCGTGGCCGTGTCCCGCTCAGCCACGGGGCGCGGTCCGTCCTGCGTGGCCAGCAGGGCGCCCACGAAGCGTTTACGGGATGCGGCGATCAGGACCTTGCCGAGACCGGCCAGCCGGGGCAGGGCACGCAGCAGTTCCCAGTTCTGTTCCCCCGCCTTGGCGAAGCCGAGTCCCGGGTCCACGATCAGGTGCTCCGGGCTGATCCCCGCGGCGAGGCAGCGCTCCCGCAGCTGCTCGAGCTCGGCGAGCACCTCGGTCACGGTGTCGTCGTAGTGCGCGAGGGACGTCATGGTCTGCGGGGTCCCGCGCGAATGCATGAGCACGTACGGCACGCCCCGGTCCCCGGCCAGCTCGATCATGCGGGGGTCCAGGTTCGTCCCGGAGACGTCGTTGATGATGTGCGCCCCGGCGTCCAGGGCGGCCTCGGCCGTGTCCGGGTGCAGGGTGTCCACGCTCACGACGACGCCGCGGTCGCTCAGTTCGCGGATCACGGCCAGCACGCGCCGCTGTTCCTCCCGCGGATCCACCCGCTCGGAGTCGGGCCGGGTGGACTCCCCGCCCACGTCCACGATGTCCGCGCCCTGTTCGGCGAGCAGCAGCCCGTGCGCCACGGCGGCGGACTCGGTGTCGTGGCGACCGCCGTCGCTGAACGAATCGGGGGTCACGTTGAGGATCCCCATGACGAGTGTGCGTCCGGTGGGCAGCGCGTCGAACGAACCCCAGCCGAGCGCGTGCCGAGCGGGCACGGCGTCGTGGTCCAGAGCGCCGTCGGGCGGGCTCGCGGCGTCGTGCGGCGCGCTCATTGCGCGCGCCCCGCCTGGATCAGGTTCATGGCCTCGGCGCGGGTTGCCGGGTTACGCAGTTGACCGCGCACGGCCGACGTCACGGTCTTGGCACCGGGTTTACGAACCCCCCGCATGGACATGCACAGGTGCTCGCACTCGATCACCACGATCGCCCCGGCCGGGTGCAGGTGCTCGCTCAGGGCCTCAACAACCTGCGTGGTGAGCCGCTCCTGGACCTGGGGACGCTTGGCGTAGAGGTCCACGAGCCGCGCGAGCTTGGACAGGCCCGTGACCTTGCCTTCCGGGCCCGGGATGTACCCCACGTGAGCGAGCCCGTGGAACGGCACCAGGTGGTGCTCACACGTGGAGTAGAACGGGATGTCCCGCACGAGCACCATCTCGGAGTGGCCGATGTCGAAGGACGTGGCCAGCAGGTCCACGGGGTCCTGGTGCAGACCCGCGAAGACCTCGGCGTACGCGCGTGCCACCCGGGCCGGGGTGTCCCGCAGACCACCGCGGTCCGGGTCCTCCCCCACGGCCAACAGGATCTCGCGCACCGCGGCCGCGATCCGGGGTTGGTCGATCGCGGGATCGAGCTGGGGGGCATCGGCGTAGTCCGCGTAGGACCCCGACACCGGCTCGTGCGGATCGTCCCGGTGTGTGCCGTGCATCAGCGGTTCTCCCGCCGCACACCGCCCGGTCCCTGTCCGGACGGCCCGTCCGGGCCCGTGCCGGAGGCGTCGGCCCCGGGCTGCGGGTCCTGGTGCTCGGGCACCTCGAGCGGGTGCTCCGGCTTGGCGGCCACGGCCTGGTCCTGCGGTGCCATGGTGCTGGGGTCCTGGAGGTTCTTGCGGCGGGCCTCCTCCCGTTCGGCGGATGTGACCACCGGCGGGATGTCGGAGACCTCGCGCTCCTCCCCGGAGAGCCACACCGGGCGCAGGTCCCGCTTGGTGACGTCCCGGAAGATCTCCTGGATCTGGGCCTCGTTGAGGGTTTCCTTCTCGAGCAGTTCCAGGGCCAGGCGGTCCAGAACGGGACGGTTCTCGAGCAGGATCTGGTGCGCCTCGGTGTGGGCCTGGTCGAGCAGCGCCCGCACCTCGTCGTCCACGACGGCCAGCGTGTGGTCCGAGTACTCCTTGGAGCCGGAGCCCATCTCGCGGCCCACGAACGGGTCCGAGTTGTCCCCGCCGATCTTGACGGAGCCGATCCGCGAGCTCATCCCGTACTGGGTGACCATCTTGCGCGCGGTGTCCGTGGCCTTCTGGATGTCGTTGGACGCACCCGTGGAGGGGTCGTGGAACACGATCTCCTCCGCCGCGCGGCCGCCCATAGCGTAGGCCATCTGGTCCAACAGCTCGTTGCGGGTGGTCGAGTACTTGTCGTCCGAGGGCATCACCATGGTGTAGCCCAGCGCGCGCCCGCGCGGCAGGATGGTGATCTTGGTGACGGGGTCCGTGTTGCGCAGTGCCGCGGCGACGAGCGCGTGGCCACCCTCGTGGTACGCGGTGACCTTGCGCTCGAGTTCCTTCATCACGCGGGAACGCTTCTGCGGGCCGGCGATCACGCGGTCGATCGCCTCGTCCACCGCGCGGTCGTCGATCAGCTGCGCGTGGGAGCGGGCGGTCAGCAACGCGGCCTCGTTCATCACGTTCGCGAGTTCCGCACCCGTGAACCCGGGCGTGCGCTTGGCCACGGAGGCCAGGTCCACGTTGTTCGCGAGCGGCTTGTTCTGGGAGTGCACGCGCAGGATCTGCTCGCGGCCCTTCATGTCCGGGGCGTCCACGCCGATCTGGCGGTCGAAGCGGCCCGGGCGCAACAGCGCGGGGTCCAGGACGTCCGGGCGGTTGGTCGCGGCGATCAGGATCACGTTGGTGTTGGCGTCGAAGCCGTCCATCTCCACGAGCAACTGGTTGAGGGTCTGCTCGCGTTCGTCGTTGCCGCCGCCCATACCGGCACCGCGCTGGCGGCCCACGGCGTCGATCTCGTCCACGAACACGATGGCCGGGGAGTTCTCCTTGGCCTGCTGGAACAGGTCGCGCACACGGGACGCACCCACGCCCACGAACATCTCCACGAAGTCGGAACCGGAGATCGAGTAGAACGGGACGCCGGCCTCACCCGCCACGGCCTTGGCCAGCAGGGTCTTACCGGTACCCGGAGGGCCGTAGAGCAGCACACCCTTGGGGACCTTGGCGCCCACGGCGGTGAAGCGGTCGTGCTCCACCAGGAACTGCTTGATCTCGTCGAGCTCCTGGACGGCCTCGTCCGCGCCGGCCACGTCCGCGAACGTCACCTCGGAGTTCTCCTTGTTGAACATCTTGGCCTTGGACCGGCCGAACTTCATGGCCTGCCCGCCGGTCTGCATGCGGGCGAAGATGAACCAGAAGATACCCAGGATGATCAGGAACGGGAGCAGGAAGCGTACGAGCGACAGGAACCAGTTGTTCTCCACGGGTTGATCCGTGAAGCCGCTCAGCTGGGCGTCGTTCATGGTCCGCACGACTTCTTCCGCGCGGGGCTGGACGTAGAAGAACTCCACGTCCTTACCGAGGTTCTGGCCGTCCCGGTTCAGATCGTCCTTGAGGGAGAGCTTCACCTTCTGCTCGCCGTCGTAGATCTTGGCCTCGTTGACCTTGTGGTCCCTGAGCAGTTCCAGACCCACGTTGGTGTCCACGCGGGACGAGGTGGGGCTGAACACGCTGGCGCCCACGGGCACCAGGACCACAATGGCCAGCAGGATCCAGAAGAGTGGACCCTTGAAGAAACTCGTGGGTTTTTTTGCCGTGGCCAAGCCGTTGATCCTCCCGTGGACGTGACACGTTTCGTCACGGCCCGCTCACATGTGCACCTGTCTCCATGGGGTGGAGGGGTGGGGAACGGTGGCCGTGACGTGTATGGCACAATCTATCGCTTCGAATGGCGCTGCGACGCCGTGCGTGCGGTCCGTTCTTTCACAGCGCACACGATTGGGCCACGGTACACGCCTCTGCCCGACATTGGCTGTGCGTGCGGGTCCGTGCGCGACTCACTCGTAGACGTGCGGTGCGAGCGTGGCGATGCAGTCCAGGTTGCGGTACTGCTCGGCGAAGTCCAGGCCGTAACCCACCACGAACTCGTTGGGGATGTCCCAGCCCACGTAACGCACGTCGATGTCCGTCTTGGCGGCGTCGGGCTTGCGCAGCAGCGTGCAGATCTCCACCGAGGCGGGTCCGCGCGACTCCAGGTTGGTGCGCAGCCAGGACAGCGTGAGGCCCGAGTCGATGACGTCCTCCACGATCAGCACGTCCTTGCCGTGCAGGTCCGTGTCCAGGTCCTTGAGGATGCGCACCACACCGGAGGACTTGGTGCCCGAACCGTAGGAGGACACCGCCATCCAGTCCATGGGGTACTGCCCCTCGAGCTCGCGCATGAGGTCCGCCATGACCATCACCGCACCCTTGAGCACCCCCACGAGCAGCACGTCCCGCCCCTCGTAGTCGCGGTCGATCTGCTGGGCGAGTTCACGGACCTTCTGCGCGATCTGTTCCTTGGTGAACAGGACGTTGCTCAGGTCGTCGTGGACGTGTTCGGCCTTCACTGTGCACTCCCGGGGTCGTTCGTGGGTGGACTTGTCTCCTGCGGGCGAGGTCCGCGCTCACCGCGCAGCTCGAGGCACCCTCGCGCATGGGTCGCGTCCGAGCGGTGCCGCCACGCTGCCACCTTACCCGCCATCTGCACCGGCCCGGCCGCCCCGTACCCGAGCGCGAACTGCTCGAGCGCACTCAACCGTTCGAACGTGGGCGTCTCCCCGCCCGCGAGGACGCATGCCTTCGCGAGCATGCGTCGACGCAGTGCCGCCGGGGTCCCCTGGACGGCGGCACCGTCCAGCACGACCGACGAGCCGGACGAGGCCGCGGGCACCAGGGCGGCGTCGAACGCCAGGGACGCCTGTTCGTCCAGGTAGTCAGCGTCCGCGCCGAGCACCGATGCCGTGCGGGCCAGCGCCCTGCCCACCCCCGGGCCCAGCTGGGACTCGAGATAGGGCAGCACCTCGTGGCGCACACGCCCGCGGGTCAGCGCGGTGTCCGCATTGGTGGGGTCGTGCCACGGCGACAGCCCCTCGGCCGCGCACATCGTCTCGGTCTCAGCGCGCGTGACGTTGAGGAACGGACGCAGGTACAGCACGTCGTCGACATGATGCCGCTCGGGCATCCCGGACAGCGAGCGCGTTCCCGAGCCCCGAGCGAGGCCCAGCAGCACGGTCTCCGCCTGGTCGTCCCGCGTATGACCGAGCAGGACGGCGGCAGCACCGGTGCGGCGCGCGACGTCGTTGAGGGCGCCGTAGCGGGCGAGGCGCGCGGCCATCTCGGGGCCGTGGTGCTCGCGCACCACCGTGACCCGCTCGACCGCGACGGGCTCGAGCCCGAGCTCCCGCACGGTGCGCGCCGCGTCACGGGCAGCCTCGGCCGAGCCCTCCTGGAGTCCGTGGTCCACCACGACGGCGCCCACCCGCACGCGGCCGCGCCGCGCGAGGTGCGCGGCGGCCGCGGCGAGCGCGAGGGAATCGGCGCCACCGCTGCATGCCACGAGCACGAGGGGCGGGCGGGGATCAGTGCCCGCCCCCGCGTGCTCGGTAGTCGTTTCCCGCGGGGTCGTCGAGGGGTCCGGACGCATCGGATCACGTGCGTCCGCTCCCCCAGCCGACGTCTCACGGGGTAGGTGGTCGACGGCGCGGGCCACCGCGCGCCGGGCGCGGGCGACCACGGGGTTGAGGCGACCGGCCCGTCCGTGCTGCACCCCGTCAGTCCTGGGCGGACTTGGCGCGCTGCGCCGTTTCCTCGGCCATCCCCAGGACCTTGCTCAGCACAGGAGTGGTGTCACCGAGCATGACCAGGGCGCGTTCCAGTTCCCCCACCGGAACCACCGAGGCGAGCGCGGACACGGCATCCGTGTCCGTGGTGATCCCCGTGCGGATCTGTGACGTGGACAGCACCGGTTGGGATGCCTCCACCCTGTTCAGGACGGCCTCCTGGTCCGAGGACCCTGCGCTGTCCTCGAGCATGACCAGGCGTTCGTAGACCGCCGGGTTACCGATCTTGATGCGTCTGCCGCTGATGAGTTGGGAGAGCATGGGCGCGGACAGGCCCAGGACCTGGGCCAGCCTGCGCTGCGTAATACCGTAGGCCCCCACCACGGCGCCAAAACGCTCTGACAGCGGCTGACCGTACAGCCGGATCTGTTGATTGATGTTTTCAGAGCTCACACGGTCATCTTGGCACAGACAACCGGGGGAAAACCCGAGAGCACGTGCCGGACTCAGCCCAGGACGCGATCCATCCAGGCCTGCGGGTCGTGGATCTCCGTCTCGGTGGGCAAGGTCTCGGGTGAGGTCCACACCGTGTTGAAGCGGTCCATGCCCGCACGCTCCACGATGTACTCCACGAACCTCTGACCGTTGCTGTACTGGCGCATCTTGGCGTCCATGCCCAGCAGGGAACGGATGAACCGGTCCAGGGCGCCGTGGGTCGCGGAGCGGTCGTCGAAGCGGCGGCGGATGGTCTTCACGGAGGGCACGATGGACGAGTCCACGGCGTCCATGACGGCGTTGGCGTGGCCCTCGAGCAGGGACATCACCGCCGTCACGTGGGAGACCGTGTCACGTTCGGCGTCCGTGAGCAGATGGGTCATGGGGCCCAGGCCCGCGTCCGGGCGGCCGGCGGAGCGGCCCGTGATCGACGCCGCGGCGGCGCGCACGCGATCCCACGCGGAGGCGTCCAGCGAACCCAGGCGGGAGATCTGCTCGAGCATGTGATCACGCAGCCACGGCGCCGCCGCGAACTGCACGCGGTGGGTCTGTTCGTGCAGGCACACCCACAACCGGAAGTCCTCGGGGGCCACGTTGAGTTCGTGCTCGGTCCACAACACGTTGGGTGCCACGAACATGAGCCGGCCCCCGGGGTGGGAACGGGCCGCCTGTTCGGAGACGAGCCCGGCGTAGGGGTCGTACTGCCCCAGGACCTTGGCGGAGAGAAAGCCCACCAGGGCCCCCATCTCCGCGGCGGTCGCCGTGGGTGCCACGCCCCGCAGGGCGGCGTCGAACTTGGCCGGGTCCTTGGCGCGCAACCGGTCGAAGACGGGCTGGACGAGCACGGAGAACGTCTGCGTGTTGGCCTTGGCCCAGCCCGCGCGGTCCACCACGAGCACGGTGGAGTCCCGCAGGTTCTCCGCGGCGTCCAGACGCGTGATCGCGTGGACGTGGTGCACCGATTCGTGCGCGAAGTAGCGCAGGGACTCCACGGCGCGGGACATCTCACGCGGCCCGGGCGTGGGGCCCGGCGGGGTCAGTTTGGCGGCGATCTGGGCGGCTGCGTCCCAGTCCACGAGCGAACGACGTGTCAGTTCTTGGCTCATGCGCTCACTCAATCACACCCGGGCGGTCACGCGAATGGGCGAAGGCTGGAAACTCCCGGGGCACGGCGCGTTCCGCGCGGCCGGCTCACCCAGATCCCGCGAGCGCGGCCACCGTGCGGTCCACGGTGTCCTTGGCCCGGGTGGTGCCTCCGCTGACCCCGTTGAGCACCAGGGAGTACACGAGCACGCTGCCGTCCGCGCGTTGCACGTACCCGGACAGCGCCACCACGTCCAGCAGGGTCCCGGTCTTGGCCCGGGTGACACCGCGCGCCGCGGCCTCCGCCGGGTCGTCGAAGCGCTCCGAGAGCGTTCCCTCCGCCCCCGCCACGGGCAGCCCCCGGCCGTACGGACCGTAGCGGGGATCCGTGACCAGGGTGTCCACCGCGCGGGCGAGCGTGGTGGCGCTGACCCTGTCCTGCTGCGCCATCCCGCTCGCGTCCACGGCCCGCAGGCCCCCGGTGTCGATCCCGTGCTCGGCCAGGGCGGCGGGGATCAGCTCCTGCACACCCGTCACGCTGCCCTCGCGTCCGGAGGCCACCGCGGCGACCCGCGCGAGGGTCTCGGCGAGGGAGTTGTCCGAGTGCGCGAGCATGTAGGCGCTCTGTTCGGACACCGGCGCGGATTCCACGCGCGCGAGCTCCACGGCGTCCTCCGGGGCGCTCGCGGTGCCTCCCACGGTGACGCTCGCCCCGGAACCCAGGCGCTGTTCGAGCTGGCGCGCGAATTCCCTCGCGACAGCGGCCGCGGGGTCCTCGGGCCGTTCGCCCCGGGAGCCCGGGTCCGCGCCGTCCGCGGTGGGCACCCGGTGGGAATACAGGGCCACGGGCGCCACACGGGTGATCTCCCCGGCGGCGATGTCCTCCCCCTCCCACGCGGGGTTCAGCTCCGGTCCGGCGAACAGGTCCGTGTCCAGTTCCACGGTCCACTGCCCGGAGGCCGCGGCGTCGGGATCGTCCTGTCGCAGTGCCTGCGCGGTGCGTTCCGCGAGCGTCCCCAGTCCCGCATGACCGTTGACCGCATCCGCCCGCCCCTCGCCCGGAGCGAGCAGGGTGTCACCACCGGCCACGAGGACGAGTTCCCGCGGCTGATCCCCCCGGACCGCGGTGGTCTCCAACCGTTCGTACGGGTCCACGGTCGCGGCCAGCGCCAGGGCGGTCAGCACCTTCTGGTTCGACGCCGGCACCATGGGCCGCTCCTGCGACCGCCCCGCGACCACGGTGTCCTCCCCCGCCACCGCCACGGCGGCTGCCACGGTTCCCGGGGCCCCGGTCAGACCCGCGTCCAGGGCCTCCGTCACGCCCGCGGCATCCACCGTCCCGGACGCTGCCGCCAGACCGGCCGCAGCGGGATCGGGCGACGCCGCGGCGTCGTCCGCGCCGTGCGCCTCTCTTTCCGAGGCGTCCTCCGCCGACGACGCGCCCGGCGCCCCGGCGCCCGGGCCGTCCTGCGCGTGCTGCCACGCCGGTCGTAGCTCCGCGACGACCGCGGGCACCGCGAACGTTGCCGCGACGAGCACCGAGAGCGCGAGCAGTGCACACGCGAGGGGCCAGAATCGGCGACGCGCGGCGGTGCTCGGTGGGGGTGCGGGCATGGCCCTCATTCTCCCGTACCCGCCCGACACGGACAACGCACCGAGCGCCGTCGTACGCCGAACACCGGACCGCTGCGAGCGGGCGCTGCCCTACGGCGCGGCCGCGGCCGGTATCGTGGGAGCATCCGATCGAACGCGCGGCGGCTCGGCGCTGTCCCGCGCGGTGCCCGGGTGCGCGAACCGCCCGGCACACAGCACAACGACCCGAGGAGTTTGACCATGGAGCTGGACGTCACCATCGAGATCCCGCGGTATTCCCGTGTGAAGTACGAGATCGACCACGAGACCGGTCGGCTCCGCCTGGACCGCGTGCTCTTCACCTCCATGCAGTACCCCACGCACTACGGCTACTTCGAGAACACCCTGGGCGAGGACGGCGACCCGCTGGACGCCATGGTCATCCTGGACGTGGACGTGGTTCCCGGTGTGATCGTGGAGGCCCGGCCCATCGCCGTGTTCAACATGACGGACGAGGCCGGCGGGGACGCCAAGATCCTGTGCGTGTCCACGGACAAGCGCTACGACGAGATCCAGGGTCTCGAGGACGTCAACGAGTTCAAGCAGAAGGAGATCCAGCACTTCTTCGAGCGCTACAAGGACCTGGAGCCCAACAAGTGGGTCAAGGGCGAGGGCTGGGACGGCAAGGAGGCCGCGGAGCGGCTCATCGTGGAGGCCCAGCAGCGCTTCGAGCAGTCCCACTACGACAGCGCAGCGGAGGCCGAGCAGGACGACTGAGTCCGGTCTCCCCCACCCGGGGTCCCCGTGGCCGGTGCGCGCACCGAGCACGGGGACCTCACCCGCGCACACCGGCTCGGGGACGGTCACGCCCGGTGACTGCGCATCCCGCGCCCCTCGGAACCGCGGGCGCTTATGCCTGTCGGCGGGCCGTGGTGGGATTATCCTGCGGGACGCGGCCGCGAGAACCCGGCGGTCCCCTGCGCTTCGGAAAGGTGGTACCCGTGTTCGATCCGCACGCACGTGAACACGGGCACGTCTACGTCTTCCACGGCACCGAGTCCACGCAGGTCCTGGGCCCCGAGCACCTCATGGGTCAGGTGCGCACGCTGCTGTCGGCGGCCGGAACCGATCCGGCGCCCGAGCCGTCCCTGCACCCGGACATCGTCCCGCGCCCCTACACCTCGGAATCCCAGCAGGATCCCGGTGACCCGGCACCCGAACACTGGATGCACGTGCGTAGCACGGTCACGGAAGTCTCCGTGGACCTCGGGGCGGACGCCTTCTGGGACCGGGTGGACAAGGGCAGCTGGGCCACGTGGCAGGACCGCTGGCCCGATCCCCCGGGGGGACCGTTGTTCCCGCCCAGCGCACCGGACTGGCTCGTGCGCGCCCCGCGATGGGAACTCGATCCCCTGGCTCCGGCACTCGGCCCCGCGGCGTCGGGCGGGTGGGTACGCAGTCCCGCGCGGGCGTGGGGTTCCGGGGAGCCCGCGGTTCCCCGCGACCCCTCTGACCGGCCCGGTGATCCCGCCCGCCCGGAGCCCGGAGGCACCGGCGTGGGGCTGTTCCAGCTCACGGACCTCGAGTCCTTCTGGGTCTTCGCCCCCGAGGCGGACGTCGCGGACATCATGGCGCGCTGCGAAGCGCTCGCCACCGACCACCCCGCCTTCACGTGGCTTACCGGGTACTTCGACGTCCGGGACGTCGCCGGGTCACTGCGGCTGCCGTCCCCGTGCCTGCCCGTCCTGGAAGCGGACCTCGCGAGCGCGGGTTATGCCGTGGACACGTGGTGGTGACGCCGCAGCCACCCGCTCACGCGAGCGGGCATTGACGTGTTCGACCGCTGACCCGGCCGCCGTTCCCCGACCGGGCATCGCCTCGGACGCCTATAGCGCGGGTACCCATTGGCCCACGGCTCACTCGCACAGGCGCAACAGCGTCGCGGCCGCCGGACGGGCCTGCCACTCCTCGTTCCACAGGGACCGCACCACGGCCTTGGACACCGCCTGGGGTGTGATCCCGAGCTGCTGCGCCACGGTCTTCTGCTGACCTCTGGCTCCGGGGACCAACAGGTCCACCACGCGCCACTCGGCCTCACTGCGCTCGCTCACGATCCGGCCCACGAGCTTGAGCACCGCCTGGGCCTGCTCGGCGGCCGTCGCGTCCGCCGCGCTGACCCGCACGGCCGCCCGCTCGGTGTCACGGCCCGGTTGCGCGGCGAGGTGACCGTGGCTCATGCCCGGCCCCTCGGCGGTCACGGCCACGCGGCCGTCCTCATGGTCCACGCGCGTGAGGAACACGTCCCCCACGCCGATGCCCACCGCGTAGCGGTCCTCGCGCACGGCGATCATGGCCGCCGCGACCGCGGCGTGGGCGTCCTCGGTCAGACCGCGCACCTCACCCGGCGCCGTGGGCTGGAACGGGGCGCGCGCGGGCACGTCACGCAGGCGCCGACACAGCTCGTGGTCCATGGCGGGGTCGGGGCGGGACGCGTCCGCCACACGCTGGGTCAGGGTCAGGACGAACACGGTTCCAGTATCGCAGTTCCGCACCCGGCAACCCGGCGACGACGCCGCGTGCTTCCCGAACCGGACGTCCCGCTCAGAGCAGCGTGCGCAGGATGGCCGCGGCGCCGTCGTCGTACACGCTGCCTGTGACCTCCCGGGCGACCTGCTCGACCTCGTCCGGGGCCTGACCCATGGCCACGCCGCGCGCGGCCCACTGCAGCATCTCGATGTCGTTGCGCCCGTCCCCCATGGCCACGGTGTGCGCGGGGTCCACGTCCAGCTGCTTGCGGATCTGCTCCAGGGCGCTGGCCTTGGAGACGCCGTTCGCGGCGACGTCGAGCCACGAGGACCAGCCCACGGAGTACGCGACGCCGTGCAGACCGGCCTGCTCGATGGCCTGGGCGAAGTCCCCGGGGGCGTCCGTGGCGCTGTAGACCACGAGCCGCACCGCGGGCATCTCGGAGAGCTCCTGGAGGTCCACGCCCACGGCCTCGATCCCGAAGGACGAGTCCTGGAAGCGTTCGGTCGAGTAGAACTGGCCGTCCACGCCCTCGAGGGCGAACTTGGCGGTGGGCAGCTTGCTGGACAGCGCCCGCAGCGCATTGGAGGGGTCGAAGCTCACGCGGTCGGTGATCTCATAACGCTGCTCGAGCTGCGGGTCCAAGCGCAGGGTCACGCCCCCGTTGGAGCACACCGCGAACCCGGAGTGGATGTGGCCCTGGCGGATCACGGGCAGCGTGGCGCCCTTGGATCGGCCCGTGGCGATCACCACGTGGTGGCCTGCGCCCACGACGGCGCGCAGGGTGTCCTTCACGCCGCGGGACATGTGGCCGTCGTGGTCCACGAGGGTCCCGTCCACGTCCAGCGCCACGAGGTACTGGACGCCCTCTTCCCTGGTCCAGGAACTCGAACGGGGGGTCTGCAATTCCATGGGCGCGAACGCCGCTGCGGCACTCTGCGCCTTCTCGTCGGTGTGCCGGTCATCGATGCCGGCCTGGATATCAGTCATGACAGTCATGGTGTCACATCACCATCGGTGCATGTCTTGCGATGGACCGCCCGGTGACGGGAACGTGAAGTTCCCGGGCGATGTGCGTCACCCGACCGGGCGCAGGACCTCCTGGCCGCGCAGGTACGGGCGCAGGATCTCGGGGACGACCACGGAACCGTCCTGCTGCTGGTGGGTCTCGAGGATCGCCACGAGCCAGCGGGTCGTGGCGAGCGTCCCGTTGAGCGTGGCCACCGCGCGGGTCCCACCCTTCTTGGTCCTGCCCTGGGCATCCGTGGTCTCGGGCAGGCGTTCCCGGATGTTGAGCCGGCGCGCCTGGTACGTGGTGCAGTTGGAGGTGGACGTCAGCTCGCGGTACTTGCCCTGGGTGGGGATCCACGCCTCGCAGTCGAACTTGCGGGCCGCGGAGGTCCCGAGGTCCCCGGCCGCGGTGTCGATCACGCGGTAGCTCAGCCCGCACGCCCGCAACATCTGCTCCTCCCACGCGAGCAACCGCTCGTGCTCGGCGGCGGCGTCCTCGGGGTGGCAGTAGACGAACATCTCGAGTTTGTTGAACTGGTGCACGCGGATGATCCCGCGGGTGTCCTTGCCCGCGGAACCGGCCTCGCGGCGGTAGCACGAGGACCAGCCGGCGTAGCGCAGCGGCCCGTCGCTGAGGTCCAGGATCTCGTCCGCGTGGTAGCCCGCGAGCGCGACCTCGGACGTGCCCACGAGGTAGAGGTCGTCCTTGCCCACGCGGTAGATCTCGTCGTCGTGCTCCACGTCGAATCCCGTGCCGTTCATGATGGCCGGGCGCACCAGGTTGGGCGTGGACATGGGGATGAACCCGTTGTCCAGGGCGAGGTCCTGGGCCGCGAGCAACAGGGCCGTCTCGAGCCGGGCGACGTCCCGTTTGAGGAAGTAGAAGCGCGAGCCGGAGACCTTGGCCCCGCGTTCCATGTCGATCCCGTCCAGCAACTCCCCCAGCTCCAGGTGGTCGCGGGGCTCGAAGCCCTCGGCCTCGAAGTCGCGCGGGGTGCCCTCGGTGCGCAGCAGGACGAAGTCGTCCTCGCCGCCGGACGGGATGCCCTCCACGATCACGTTGGGGAACTGGGCCACGAGCTCCTGCTGGGTGAGCTGGGCGGCGTCGGCCTCCGCCTGGGCGGACTTCACGTCCGCGGCGAGCTGCTTGACCTGGGCGAGCAACTGTTGCTTCTCCTCACCCTGGGCCTTGGCCACCTTCTTGCCGAACGCGTTCTGCTCCGCGCGCAGGGACTCGAAGTCGGTGATCGCCCCGCGACGCCGCTCGTCCGCCTCGAGGATGCGGTCCACGAGTCCCGCGTCCGCCCCCCGGGCGGTCTGGGAAGCACGATAGGTCTCAGGGTCGGCGCGCAGGTCGTTGATGTCGATCACCCGTCCAGGGTATCCAACGAAACGTGCGGGTGCGCGATCCGACGTCGGGGCGGCGCCCGGCCCGCGCGCCAGTAGACTGGCCACGTCCGACAGCCGCCTTTCGAACGATCCAGGAAGGGGACTCCCGTGCCGCAGTACACAGTGGAACCCCAGCGAGTGGCCGTGGTGATCAACCCCATCAAGGCCCAGGCAGACGCAGCACGGGACGCGGTGATCATCGCGTGCCGCAAGGGTGGTTGGGCGGATCCCGTCTTCTACGAGACCGAGGAGGACGATCCCGGGTTCTCCATGGCGCGCCGCGCCGTCGAGGAGGGCGCGGACGTCGTGCTCGCCGCGGGCGGTGACGGCACCATCCGGGCCGTGGGCGAGTCGCTGGCCGGCGGGGACGTCCCGCTGGGGCTCGTGCCGCTGGGCACCGGCAACCTGCTGGCGCGCAACCTCAAGGCGGACCTCGCGGACCCGCACCACTCCGTGGACGTGGCGCTGTTCGGGTCCCAGAAGGCCATCGACACCGTGGCCGTGCACCTCGAGACGGACGACGACCGCACCGAGGACCACCGCTTCCTGGTCATGGGCGGCGCGGGTTTCGACGCCCAGATCATGGCCGACACCAAGGACGACCTCAAGGACCTCGTGGGGTGGGCCGCCTACGGCGAAGCCGGCTTCCGGCACCTGTTCAACCGGCCCCGCTGGGCGCGCTACAGCATCGACGACGGCCCCTGGGAGTCCAAGCTCGTACGCTCCGTGATGGTGTGCAACTGCGGCGAACTCACCGCCGGGTTGATCCTGGTGCCGGAGGCCAAGATCGACGACGGCGTGCTGGACCTCGTGGTGATGACCCCGCGCTCGCTCGTGGGCTGGCTGGGCATGGTTGCCAAGGTCGCGTTCCGCCACCGCCACGAGCTGCCCGTGATCGACTACCGCAGCGGCAAGAAGGTCCGGGTGGAGTTCCACGAACCCATCGAGTACCAGGTGGACGGCGATCCTCTGGGGCGGATCAAGGCGTTCGAGACCACCATGCACCACAAGTCCCTGCAGGTCCGCGTGCCACCAACCCAGGCCGACTGATCCGCACGCGAACGGCCCGGTCCCTCCTCTCGGAGGGACCGGGCCGTTCGTTCAGGCGGGCCTCAGGGCCGAGGACGCCGCACGGGCGCCACGCCCCGCACAGGCGCCACGCACCGCGCCGGCTCAGACCGCGCCTGCGAGTCCGAAGATCGCCGCGGCGATCGCGAAGCCCAGCACACCGATGATGGTCTCGAGCACCGTCCAGGTCTTGAACGTGGTGCGCACGTCCATCTCCAGGAACCGGCCCACGAGCCAGAACCCGGAGTCGTTGACGTGGGAGAGCACCACGGAACCGGCGGCCACGGCCACGACCATGGCCGCGAGCTGCACTACGTTGTAGTCGGCGGCCAGCACCGCCGGGGCGATCAGACCCGCGGCCGTGGTCAGCGCGACCGTGGCGGAACCCTGCGCCACGCGCATGACCGCGGCGATCAGGAAGCCCGCGATGATCACGGGGATGCCCAGGTCCGCGAGCACGTCCTCGAGGGCGTTGCCGATCCCGGAGGTGCGCAGCACACCGCCGAACATGCCGCCGGCGCCGGTGATCAGGATGACCGAGCACACGGGGCCCAGGGCGGACTCGAACGTCTTCTCGATCGCGGAACCGCTGACCCCGCGGGCCTTGCCGATGGTCAGCGCCGCGATGATGAGCGTGAGCGTCAGGGCGATGGGCGTCTCACCGATCGCGCGCAGCAGCTCGAACCACAACCGGGACGAGGTCTCCTCGGAGACCGCTCCGGACTTGGCGAGCGTGCCCAGGCCGGTGTTGAGGAAGATCAGCAGCATGGGCAGCAACAGCATGGCCACCACGGTGCCCACCGCAGGGGGGTTGCGGACGTCCTCGGCCTGACCCAGGATCGCGGGGACCGGGAGCTTGATCCGGCGCCCCGAGAACTTGCCGAAGAGGTAGGAGGAGACGTACCACGTGGGGATCGCGCAGATCAGGCCCACCAGGATGATGTAGCCCACGTTCGCCTCGAAGAACGTGGCGGCGGTGACCGGACCCGGGTGGGGCGGCAGGAACACGTGCATCACGGAGAACGCACCCACGGCGGGCAGCGCGTACGTGAGCACGCTGCCGCCCAGTCGACGCGCGACCGAGAAGACCACGGGCAGCATGACCACCAGACCGGCGTCGAAGAAGATGGGGAAGCCGAACAGCAGGGAGGCCACACCCAGTGCGAGCGGTGCGCGCTTCTCCCCGAACGCGCGGATGAGCCGGTCCGCGAGCACCTGGGCACCGCCCGAGGTCTCGAGCAACCGGCCCAGCATGGCCCCCAGCCCCACGAGCAGCGCCACGCTGGCGAGCGTGTTACCGAAGCCGTAGAGCAGGACGGGCACCACCTGGGAGGTGGGGATGCCCGTGGCGAACGCCGTGAGCGCCGAGATGATGATCAGCGCGAGGAAGGCGTGCACGCGGAATTTGATGATCAGCACCAACAACACCGCGATGGCCGCCGCCGCGATCAGCAGCAACGGCCCGGCTGTCAGTGTCTGACTCCAGCCCTCGATCTCCATGGACGTCAATGTCCTTTCAGGTTGTTGACCCACGAACGGGCCTGGATGAAGGTGGCGTCGGTGTAGTGCTTGGCCACGTGGACCGCGCGCCCGTCGGCGCGGGGGTAGGACCCGAGGAATCGGGTGCGGGGGCAGATCCGGCGCACACCCATGAGGGCTTCGGAGACCCGGTCCTCCCGGATGTGGCCGTCGATGTCCACCGAGAAGAAGTAGTCGCCCAGGTGGGTGCCCGTGGGGCGGGACTCGATGCGGGTCAGGTTGACCCCGCGCGCGGCGAACTGCTCGAGGATCTCCAGCAGGGCCCCGGGACGGTCCTCCCACAGGGGGATCACCAGGGACGTCTTGTCCGCCCCGGTGGGCTCGGGCATGGGGGCGTCCGGTCGGGCCACGAGCACGAAACGGGTGACCGCCTGTTTGTTGTCCCCGATGTCCTCGGCCAGCACGTTCAGCTCGGGGTGGCGCTGCACGACCACGGGGGAACACACGCCGGCGTCGTAGCCCAGGCCCTCGGTGCTCACCCCGCCCGCGCCGTCCAGCATGTCCATGGCCGAGGCCGCCGTGGAGGACGCGGGGACGTAGCTCACGCCTGGGAGGTTCTGCTCGACCCAGCCGCGGATCTGCGCCCAGGCGTGACTGTGGGTCGCCACGGCGTGGACGTCGGACAGGCTCACGCCCGGCGGGGCCACGAGGACGAACTGGATGGGCACCAGGATCTCGCGCAGGATCCGCAGTTCGGCACCGAAGGAGACGTCGTCGAGCGTGGCGGTCACGCCGCCCTCCACCGAGTTCTCGATGGGCACCACGGCGGCGTCCACACGTTCCTCTCGAACGGCCGCGAGCGCGGCCGGGACGGAGCTCATGGGGGTGCACGCGGCGTCGTCGACCCCCGGGACCTGCCTCAGTGCCGCCTCGGTGAACGTGCCCTCGGGGCCCAGGAAGGCGTACTCACGAGCGCATGGCCCCGGGTCCACAGGACCCGAGGCCACGCCGGACAGTGCTGCGTTCACAGAACGCGCGCCGTTTCCCCGGTCTCGGACACGATGGGCTTGTCCGCGTCCGCCCACGCGCCCATGCCGCCCAACACGTTGACGGGGTCGTACCCGTACTGCGCGAGGTACGCGGTGGCGCGCAGCGAGCGGCCGCCGGAACGGCAGATCACGTAGACGTCCTGGTCCAGCGGGACCTCGTCCGTGCGCTCCGCGAGCTGCGACAGTGGCAGGTGCTGGGCACCGTCGATGTGCCCGGCATCCCACTCGTCCTGTTCGCGCACGTCCAGGATGGGTGCGCCCGCCGGGATCTCGTCCACGGTGGCGGACGGCAAGTTGTTCACGTTGTCCATGGCGTCCCTCGTCGTTCGACTGCTCAGTTCACTCGGACCCCCACCATAGCGGCAGGGCGCGGTGTTCGGCGCCGACGGCGCGGGGTGCCTCGGGCGACGTCGCTCAGCGCACGTCGGCGCCGGTCTTGTCGTGCTCGGACGGGTGCGAGCGCCCCAGCTCGGACAGGCCGTGCTTGGCCACGTGACGCGTGGAGATCTCGTAGCCGATGTTGGTGCCCACGAGGATCACGATGCCCGCGATGAGGCTGTAGTACCAGTGCGGGTTGGTCATGCCGAACATGATGTACAGGCTCAGCAGGATCAGGAACGCGAGGCACCCGTAGGTGGTCACGGGAGCGTCGGGCAGCTTGAAGGACACGCCGCGCACCTGACCGTGGGCCGCGAGGTTGCGCAGCGAGCGGGGGCACGCGTACAGCGTGGCGTTCACGCCGGAGATAGCGGCGGTCAGCACCACGAGCACGAGCACGCCGCCGGTCGGTGCCCCGTCCCTGTGGGGCACCGACCGGCGCTTCGTACGCTTTCTCCAGGAAGTTCACATGACTCAGGAATTCACCATCGACGACTGTTCGGCGGGCGTGCGCAGCGCCAAGCCGTCCGTGGTCCGCAAGGGCTTCGCGATGTCCGCGAAACCTGGAATGATCTCGTTCGCCTCGGGCATGCCCGAACTGCGCTCCCTGCCGCTGGACGCGCTCGCGGACATCGCGTCCGATCTGATGCGCCACCGCGGCAACGAGGTCATGCAGTACGGTACGTTCACCGGCGCGGACCACCTCAAGGACCCGCTCATCGAGCTCATGAAGATCGAGGGCATCGAGAACGTCACGCGTGAGAACGCGCTCGTGACCACCGGTTCCCAGAACGGTCTGGACACCCTCGCCCGAGTGATGATCGATCCGGGGGACGTCATCCTCGTGGAAGCGCCTTCCTACTCGGGCGCCGTGGCCGTGTTCGCGGGCGCCCAAGCGGAGGTCGTCCACGTGGCGATCGACCACGAGGGCTGACCCCGGACGAACTCGAGGAGACCATCGAGGAGCTCGAGTCCCAGGGCCGGCGCATCAAGTTCCTGTACACCATCCCGAGTTTCCAGAACGCGGGCGGGACCATGATGCCGCAACAGCGCCGCGACCGGATCTGTGAGGTCTGCGCCGCGCACCACGTGCTGATCGCGGAGGACAACCCCTACGGCCTGCTGGGCTTCGAGGGTCAGACTGCCCGTGCCGTGCGCGCGGACGACGAGAACGTGGTCTACCTGGGCTCGGCGTCCAAGATGTTCACGCCGGGTCTGCGCGTGGGCTGGACCGTGGCCCCCGATTCGCTCGCCACGATCCTGGGTCTGCAGAGTGAGGCCGCTGCGCTCAATCCCTCGGTCTTCGCTCAGGAAGTGGTCGCCGGGTGCCTCGAGAAGTACGACTGGCGTTCCGTGCGGGACGAGTACCGCGTGCTGTACGGCAAGTGGGCCCAGGCCCTGATGGACGCGTTCGACGAGCACATGCCCGACGGTGTGACCTGGACCCGCCCCGAGGGCGGCTTCTACTCGTGGATCACCCTGCCGCAGGACGTGGACTCCTACGACCTGTGCATGAAGGGCATCGACAAGGGTGCGGAGATCTTCACCATCACCCTGAAGAAGGCCATGAACGCCTGATCGGTTCGCCCGAACGCCACGGCGCCGGTGTCAACAATCCTGTGGCCCGGCGCCGTCGTTCTGCCGGGCCGTATCCGCTGCGACCTAGACTGATGGATCGAGGACCGCGGTTGCCCGATCCTTGCGCCCCGCTCCGTGGGGGCGCCGTCGCGGGGGTCGGCGCACCATCACGCAACTGTGTCGGCGCCGGGGCCGGCCGTTAGGAGCCCGTTCCATGTTCCGTCTCTTCCACAATGCCACGGTGCACGCCATGAATCCGGCCACCGGATGGACCCCCCAGGCCCAGTGGCACTCCCACGACATGCCCCACCCGGACGCCATCCTGACCTCCGACGACCGCATCGTGGCCGTGGGCGACTACCAGCGGCTCAAGGACCTCGCGCCGCTCGGCACCGAACGCACCGATCTCGGCGGCACCTACGTGCTCCCGGGCATGGGCGACGGCCACATCCACTCGGCCATGTACTCCCGCTCGCTCATCGAGCCGGACATGCGCCACTGCACGTCCCTGGAGTCCGCGCTCGAGGTGCTGCGCCCCTTCGTGGAGCGGGGCATGGCGGACGAGTCCATCACGTGGATCTTCGGCGGGCAGTGGAACGTCAACGCGTGGGACGTCCCCGAGCTGCCGGACCGCCACGCCCTGGACACCGTGGCCCCAGACATCCCCGTGGCCCTGGGGTCCCTGGACTGGCACACCCTGTGGTTGAACTCCAAGGCCCTGCAGGAACTGGGCCTGGACCGCAACGTCAAGGACCCGGACGGCGGCGAGTTCGTGCGGGACGAGCACGGTGAGCTCACCGGCGTGATCCGGGAGGCCGCGGCCATCCCCATCCGGGACGGGCTCATGCAGTCGGACGTCTCCGGCAACATCGACGACTACCTGCCCCTGGGTCAGCGCGAACTGCTCAAGCGGGGCATCACGTCCATCCACGACATCGACGGCGCGGACTGCCTGTACGCGTACCAGAAGCTGCGCGAAAGCGGTGAGCTGGACATCCGCATCCACAAGGTGCTGCGCCAGGAACAGGTCCACGACTTCATCCGGCGCGGGATCCGCACGGCCTCCGGGGACGAATGGGTCTCGATCGGCCCGCTCAAGCTCTTCGCGGACGGCGCCCTGGGTTCGCACACGTGCCACATGTCCGAGGCGTGGCCGGGCACCGAGAACCACGGCATGACGGTCACGTCCCCCCAGGAGCTCGAGCACTGGATCGGCCTGGCGGCGTCCGCCGGGATCGCCACGGCGGTCCACGCGATCGGTGACCAGGCCACCACGGAGGTGCTGGACGCGTTCGCCAAGAGTCAGTCGATCGCCCGGGTCTTCGGCCTGCGTCAGCGTGTGGAGCACGCCCAGTACATGAAGCGCTCGGACGTCCCCCGGTTCCGTGAGCTGGGGGTCACCGCGTCCATGCAGCCCATGCACTGCACGGCGGACATCCCCATGAACGACTTCCTGGCCGAGCGCGACCTCGTGGCCTACGGGTGGAACAGCCTGCGCGAGGCCGGCGCCGAGCTCGTGTTCGGTTCCGACGGCCCCGTGGAGGACCCCAACCCGTTCCAGGGCATCCACGCGGCCATCACCCGCACCCGGGACGGAGCGCCCGAGGGCGGGTGGCAACCCCACGAGCGGCTCCCGCGCGCCGAGACCGTGTACTACTACACCCACGCGGTGGCCCGCGCCTCCTACGAGGAGAACCTCAAGGGCTGCCTGGCCCCGGGGATGCTCGCGGACTTCGTGAGCGTGGACCGCGACATCTTCTCCGAGGACGCCGAGGCCGTGAAGGACACCGTGGTCGAGGCCACCGTGGTGGGCGCCCAGATCCGCTACCAGCGCGAGGACTGACCGCGCGGGGCACGACGACGTCGCTCACGCACGTTCCACGGACGACGTCGCCCGCGTGCGTCCCCGGGCGATGTCGTCCGGGCGGGCGACCCGCCGGCATCGTACCCCGAAATCGCGCGGACTGGCCGCGCGCTCAGCTCAGGTGTAGGTGCGGGGCCACGAAGGTCCTGGTGGCGTTGCGCTCGTTCTCCAGGACCCAGCCCATGCGCTTGAGCGGGCGCAGGGAGATCACCGACTCCTGGATCTCGACGTTCGAGACGAGACTCTGGATGGCCTGCTCGGCCTCGATGATCTCTCCCACGGACGAGAGCCACATGACCACCATCATGTTGGAGCGCCCCGTGATGGAGGAGACCACGCGGGTGCGAGGGTCCTTCGCGAGCGCCTCGGCCGCGTCCTCGTGCCGAGAAGCATTCAAACGCATGAACCACTGCGCGGTCACGGGGGAGGACGAGAGCCCCTGGACCAGGTCGCAGCGGATGCTCAGGAGCCCTGAGGCCAGGACCTTTTGCAGGTAGCGCCGGGCCGTGGCCGGATGCAGCCCCGTGCTGCGTGCGATCTCCGCGGCGCTCGCACGACCGTCGCGCATGAGGGCCTCGATCACGGGACGCTGGTCCTCCCCGAGCGCGGTGGTCGAGGTGGGCAGGGCTGCCTGTTCGGCGGCGGTCCACGCCTGGGCCGCGGCGCGCTGCTCGTCGGTGAGCCGGTCCAGTCGCCACTTGTCGCCCGCGCGGTGCAGGCGAGACGAGAGCATGAGCTGTACCTTGGCCACGCCCGGCACCCGCGAGATCTGCTCCTCCACGAAACGGGACAGCGATTCCAGGTCGTGGCTGAGCACGGTCAGCCCGAGGTCCGGGGACGGCGCGAACGCCTCCACGGAGATCACCTCGGGCATCGCCGTGAAGGTGTCCACCACGTGAGCCCAGTCCCCCGGATCGCACGAGATCTCGATGAAGCTGAGCTGGTTGCGGGTGTCCGAGAGGTTGACCTGCGCCGTGATCCACGCGATGCCCGAGCGTTCCAGCTTCTCCCACCGGCTGGCGAGCGTGGTGGCGTGCGCGTCCAGGATCTCGGCCGCCTCCCCCCACGTGATGCGCGGCGCCCACTGCAGCAAACTGATCAGTTCCTGATCCTGGAGGGAGAGCTCGCTCTTGATGTGGCCGTTGCTCGGCATGGGTCCTCTGTTTCCTGGGCTCGTGGCGCGGGTGGTGCCGGGGGTGAGGGCGGTCTCGGTGGCGCCATTCCGTCATCTGGCGTAGCTGCACGCAACCCCTGGGACGGGCGTGTTCTCGACCCCGGCTCCCGACATCCCATGACGAGTGAGAGGGCCGCTCGGCACCCAGCCGCAACCATAAAGTGCGGGTCTCGCCATGAAACGAGATCGAGCCCGCCGACCGAAAGCGGTAACACATTATGTCAGACATTCGGTGAGTTGCACCGCATGGGCCGAGTGGCCAGTACACCGAACGGAAATTGCCGAGGGTGACGGTTCGAAGGAACTGACCCGACCCGCCTTTCGGCGGCACCACCCCGTACCTGCAGAACTGGATCAGCACGCAGTACTCGGTGGGCATGTTCTCGCTGTACGTGTGCCTGCTGCTGGTGGTCTCCACCGTGGTCGCGTTCTTCCTGCCCGAGACCAAGGTTAAGGACCTACGCCACTAGGTTCCGCCTTTTCCCGGTACGACGTCGCCCCCGCACCTTCTCGGTGCGGGGGCGACGTCGTCGTACGGGGCCGGGCCCCGGACGTGGGACCCGGCCGCGCGGGAATTACTTCTTGGGGGTGTGCAGCAGCTTCTTGTTGGCGAACTCCTCGATGCCGAACGGGCCGAGCTCACGGCCCACACCGGAGCGCTTGACGCCACCGAAGGGCAGGTCCGGAGCGGTGCCGGTGACCTCGTTGACGAACACCATGCCGGAGTCCACGCGCTTGGCGACCTCCAGGGCCTCGGCCTCGTCGGCCCCGAACACGGAACCGCCCAGACCGAACGGGGAGGAGTTGGCCAGCTCGATGGCCTCGTCCACGTCCTTGACCTTGTAGACCACGGCCACGGGGCCGAAGATCTCCTCGGCGTAGGCGCGCATCTCGGGGGTCACGTCCGCAAGCAGCGTGGCCTCCATCCAGGCACCGGGCTTGTCCAGCTTCTTACCGCCGGCCAGGACCGTGGCGCCCTTGTCCACGGCGTCCTGGACCTGCTCCATGATCTCGTCACGCGCGGACACGGTGCACAGCGGGCCCAGGAAGGTCTTCTCGTCCGTGGGGTCGCTCGGGGTGATCCCCTGCACGGCCTGCGCGAAGTTCTCCACGAAGGTCTCGTACGCGTCCTCGAGCACGATGAACCGCTTGGCGTTGGTGCACGCCTGGCCGTTGTTGAGCATGCGCCCACCCACGGCCTGCTTGACGGTGCGCTCCACGTTCTTGTCGTCGAGCACGATGAAGGGGTCCGAACCGCCCAGCTCCAGCACGACCTTCTTGAGGTTCTTGCCGGCGGTCGCGGCCACGGAGGCACCCGCACGCTCGGAGCCCGTGAGGGACACACCCTGGACGGCGGGGTCCGGGATGATGATGTCCGCGATCTGGTCGTTGGACGCGAACACGTTGATGTAGACGTCCTTGGGGAAGCCCGCCTCGTGGAACAGCTCTTCCTGTACCAGCGCTGACTGCGGGACGTTACCGGCGTGCTTGAGCAGGATGGTGTTGCCCAGCATCACGTTGGGGGCCGCGAAACGGGCCACCTGGTAGTACGGGAAGTTCCACGGCATGATGCCCAGCAGCACACCCGTGGAGTCCAGGACCACGCGGGCCTCTCCCCCTGTGGAGGGGGTCAGGCTGCGGCCCTTCATGAACTCCTCCGCGTTGTCCGCGTAGTAGTCGTAGATCGCGGCGACGATCTGGACCTCGCCCGCGGCCTGCGCGGCCGGCTTGCCCATCTCCTCCGTGAGGATCGCGGCGAGCTCGTCCTGACGCTCGCGGTACAGCTCCGCCATCTTGTGCATCAGCTGAGCGCGCTCGGCCACCGGGACATTGCGCCAGGAGGAGTACTCCTTGGCGGAACGCTGGACGGCGTCCTTGATCTCCTGATCCGTGGCGGTGTCGAACTTCTTGAGGGTCTCACCCGTTGCAGGGTTGATTGTTGCGTAAGCCATGCTGTCAGCGTATGCCCCGCCACACTCTCACGACATAACGTTCACCGAGGGCGAGAGTTCATGACACACGGCCCCGCCCCGAGCCGTCGATCCCGTCACCGCGGGGACCCGTCGCCCCGCGAATTCCCGCCGCCGACGCCGCCGTTCCTTCGCCCAAGGGGCCTTCTGCCACACCGACGACGACGCCGCTTCCGCTGCCGAGGGGACCCAGCGCCGTCGTCCCCTGCCCGCTACCGACGACGCCGCCCGGCGCGGCGCCGTCGTCCCCATCCAGTGCCACCGCGACGGCACGGGTGAGCACTTCGGGGCACGCCGAAGCCACGCTGCGGATCCCGGGCACGCCGAAGCCACGGTGCGGGCCGACACGTGGCCTCCGGGTGACCGGAAAATGCCGGGTGGCCTGGGCGTGCCCGGAAATCGCTGCCCGCCGTGTCCCTGCCGCCACACGCCGCAGACGACGACACGAACTCGCACGCGGGCCCCGGGGGCGCCGTCCGCGCGGACAATGGAGCGCAACGACCTCGACCTCCACGACATCCCAGGACGGCACGCATGACACACGAACGCCATCTCCCGGAGCACGGCGCAGGGTTCAAGAAGGTCCTGGGGCGGCTGGACGCCATCGCCCTGGGTGTGGGGGCCATGATCGGCTTCGGCTGGGTGGTCCTCACGGGAGGCTGGCTGAACGACGCCGGGACCATGGGCGCGGTGCTCGCCATGGTGGCCGGCGGGGCGATCATGGCCGTGGTGGGCCTGGTGTACGGCGAACTCGTGGCCGCGATGCCCGCCGCGGGCGGTGAGCACAACTACCTGCTGCGGGGCATGGGTGCCAGGTGGGCGTTCATCGGCTCGTGGGCGATCACGGTCGGGTACATCACGATCGTGGCGTTCGAGGCCGTGGCCGTACCTCGCACGGTGGAGTACATCTTCCCGAAACTCAGCCACGTCCCGCTGTGGACGATCGCCGGATTCGAGGTGAACCTCACGTGGGCGCTCGTGGGTGCGCTCAGCGCCGTGGTGATCACGTGGATCAACCTGCGCGGTGTGAAGCAGGCGTCCACGGTGCAGGTCTTCGTAATCATCTTCCTGGCGATCGTGGGACTCATGATGGTCTTCGGCGCGTTCACGCGCGGCTCGGAACAGAACATGGAGCCCTTCTTCCACAATGGTGTCTCCGGGTTCTCCCTGGTGCTCGTGGTGGTCCCGTTCCTGTTCGTGGGCTTCGACGTGATCCCGCAGGTCTCCGAGGAGATGCACCTGCCGCCCAAGAAACTGGGCGGCACGATCGTCACCTCCGTGCTGATAGCGACCGCGTGGTACGTGATGGTCATCCTCACCACGTCCTCGGCGATGTCCGCCCATGACCTCGCGAACGCGGACATCGCCGTGGCGGACGCGTTCGGCAACCTCTTCACCTCGGGCGCCATGGCCAACGTGCTGCTTGCCGGTGGCCTGGCCGGGATCCTCACGTCCTGGAACTCCCTGCTCATGGGTGCCTCACGTCTGCTCTGGGCCCTGGGCAACTCCCGGATGCTGCCCCGCTGGTTCGCCAAGCTGCACCCCAAGTACGGGACCCCCTCCAATGCCCTGCTGTTCGTGGGGGCGCTGTCCTTCATCGCCCCGTTCTTCGGCACCGAGATGCTCAGCTGGCTCGTGGACTCCGGCTCGCCCTCGATCGTGGTGGCGTACCTGCTGGTGTCGATCGTGTTCGTGATCCTGCGACGCCGCGAACCGGAGATGGAGCGGCCCTACCGGATCGGCGGGAAGCACCACGGCGGTGTGGTGATCGGTGTGCTGTCCGTGGTGCTCTGCCTGGGACTCGCTGTGCTGTACCTGCCCGGGATGCCCGCGGGGTTGGGCACCGCCCCCTACGTGATCTTCGCGCTGTGGTGGGTCCTGGGGCTGATCTTCATGCTGCGCATCCCGCGCGGGATCGCCCCCGGCGCGGACGCCGAGGAGCGGCTCGTGGCCGCGAGCGAGTCACGAACCCGCAGCCGCTGATCGCACCGTTGCGGCCGGGCATACCATGGAGGAAGGGAGCTATGTCCCACGAGTTCGAGACTGCGCCGGACCACACCGAGTGGAGTTCCCAGAAAGGAACCAGATGAGCATCAAAGACCGGGTTTCAGAAGTCCTTGAGGCCACACCCAAGGGCCTCCTGATCAACGGCGAGTGGCGCGACGCCTCCGACGGCGGGACGTTCGACGTCGAAAATCCCGCGACCGGCGAGGTACTGGCCACGCTGGCCTCCGCGACCGAGGAGGACTCGCGTGCGGCCATGGACGCCGCCGCGAACGCCCAGGAGTCCTGGGCCCGCACGAGCGCTCGCGAGCGTTCCGAGATCCTACGCAGGACGTTCGACCTCGTCCAGGAGCACAAGGACGATCTCGCACTGCTGATGACTCTGGAGATGGGCAAGCCGTTCAAGGAGTCCCAGGGCGAGGTCGTCTACGGCGGCGAGTTCCTGCGCTGGTTCTCCGAGGAAGCCGTGCGTCACTACGGGCGCTACGTGGACACCCCCGAGGGCAACCTCAAGATGATCGTGACCCACAAGCCCGTGGGCCCGTGCCTGCTGATCACCCCGTGGAACTTCCCGCTGGCCATGGCCACCCGCAAGGTGGCCCCCGCGGTGGCCGCCGGGTGCACCATGATCCTCAAGCCCGCGCGCCTGACCCCGCTGACCTCACAGTTCTTCGCGAAGCTCATGATCGAGGCCGGCATCCCCGCGGGTGTGCTCAACGTGGTGTCCTCCGCGTCCGCGTCCAACGTCTCCGGGCCCATCATGGAGGATCCCCGGCTGCGCAAGATCTCCTTCACGGGCTCCACCCCGGTGGGCAAGCAGCTCATGAAGACCGCTGCGGACCGCGTGCTGCGTACCTCCATGGAACTGGGCGGCAACGGCCCGTTCATCGTGTTTGAGGACGCGGACCTGGACAAGGCCGTGGATGGCGCTATGGCCGCCAAGATGCGCAACATGGGTGAGGCGTGCACCGCAGCCAACCGCTTCCTGGTGCACGAGTCCGTCGCGGACGAGTTCTCCAAGAAGTTCGCGGAGAAGCTCGACGCCCTCAAGCCCGGCAACGGTCTCGAGGAGGACACCACCGTGGGTCCCCTGGTCGAGAAGAAGGCGCGTGACAGCGTCGCCGAATTCGTCCAGGACGCGCTCGACAACGGCGCCGAGGCCGTCGTGGGCGGCAAGGCCGTGGACGGACCGGGGTACTTCTTCGAGCCCACCCTGCTGACCGGCGTGACCGAGCAGTGCCGCGTGTTCAAGGAGGAGATCTTCGGCCCCGTGGCCCCCGTGATCACGTTCAAGGACGAGGACGACGCCGTCCGCCTGGCCAACGCCACCGAGTACGGCCTGGCGTCCTACGTGTTCACCGAGGACATCTCGCGTGCCCTGCGCATCGGCGACCGCATCGAGTACGGCCTACTGGGCATGAACGTGGGAGTGATCTCCAACGCCGCGGCGCCGTTCGGCGGCGTCAAGGAATCGGGCCTGGGCCGCGAGGGCGGCGCCGAGGGCATCGAGGAGTACACCACCGTGCAGTACATGGGCATGCCCTCGCCCTGGGCCTGAGCACGCCCGCGCCCGCCTGACGGGAGGAGGGCCCCACGAGGGTCCGAACTCCCGGCACCGGCCGCACATGGACCCGCCTCGGCTGGAGCCCCGGATCACCGGGGCTTTCCGGGGCGGATCCGATTATCGAGTTTTCGCGTCCCCGTGCCGCTGTAGTGAAAGGGCAACCGAACATGGCTGACATCGAATACCGGCTTGAGCAGAAGCGCGATCTGAAGACCGCCCTCCCGGGCCCCAAGTCGCAGGAACTCGCGGCGCGGCGGGAGAAGGCGGTCGCGGCCGGCGTCGCCTCCTCCGTGCCCGTCTACGCGGACGAGCTCGACGGCGGCATCATCAAGGACGCGGACGGCAACCAGCTCATCGACCTGGGCTCCGGCATCGCCGTGACCTCCGTGGGCGCCACCGCGCCCAAGGTTGTGGAGAAGGTGCGCGAGGCCGTGGGTAAGTTCACCCATACGTGCTTCATGGTGACCCCCTACGAGGGGTACGTGGAGGTCGCCGAGAAGATCGCGTCCCTGACCCCTGGGGCCTTCGACAAGCGCGCCGCGCTGTTCAACTCCGGTTCGGAGGCCGTGGAGAACGCCGTGAAGATCGCGCGCGTGCACACCAAGCGCAACGCGATCGTGGTCTTCGACCACGCCTACCACGGCCGCACCAACCTGACCTTGGCCATGACCTCCAAGGTCATGCCGTACAAGCAGGGATTCGGGCCGTTTGCCAACGAGGTGTACCGCGTTCCCATGTCCTACCCCTTCCGCGATCCGGAGGGCATGACGGGTGAGGAAGCCGCCAAGCGCGCCCTGACCCTCGTGGAGAAGCAGGTGGGTGCGGAGAACGTGGCCGCGATCGTGATCGAGCCCATCCAGGGTGAGGGCGGGTTCATCGTCCCGGCCCCGGGCTTCCTGCCCGCCCTGTCGCAGTGGTGCAAGGACAACGGCGCGGTATTCGTCGCGGACGAGGTCCAGGCCGGCGTGGCCCGCACGGGCAAGTGGTTCTCCTCCGAGTACGAGGGTGTGGAGCCGGACCTCGTGACCTTCGCCAAGGGCATCGCCGGCGGTATGCCGCTGTCCGGCGTCGTGGGCCGCGCGGAGCTCGTGAACGTGGTGCACGGTGGTGGCCTGGGTGGCACCTACGGCGGTAACCCCGTCGCGTGCGCCGCCGCTCTCGGCGCGATCGAGACCATTGAGGACTGGAACCTCGCGGACCGCGCCCTCGAGATCGAGAAGATCATCAACGAGGAGCTCGGCTCCCTGGCCGAGTCCTCCCCCATCGTGGGCGAGCTGCGCGGTCGCGGCGCCATGATGGCGCTCGAATTCGTGAAGCCCGGCTCCAAGGAACCCAACGCGGACGCCGCCAAGCAGATCGCGGCCGCGTGCCTCGAGCAGGGCGTCGTCATCCTCACGTGTGGCACCTTCGGCAACAACGTGCGTCTGCTGCCGCCGCTCGTGATCGACTTCGACCTGCTGCGCGAGGGCCTGCGGATCTTCGCCAAGGCCATCGAGGAGGCCGGCGCCTGATCCGCGCTTCCTGAGCTCTACCGAGTACGACGGCGGGCGGTCACCGGGGTTCCGGTGGCCGCCCGTTCGCGTGTCCGGCGCGCACGGTTGGGGTATCCGTCAAACGCACGACATCGACTGAGCCGCAGTCAGCCCGAAGGCGGGCTCTACCCCCCACAGTTCCCCAGGGGGCGTCCGGTCCGGAGCCCGGAGGCTACCTCACGTACACCGTGGCTTCCAGAGTCGAGTTGCCCAGGTAGTGGCCCACGGAGGCGACGCTGGTTTTGGTGGCAGCAGATGTGTCCGGTGACTGGATGACGGCGCAGGATCCCCCGTGAGAAAGTTCCGCCAGCGAGGCCGCTTCATATTCTTTGGACTTCGCATCGCCGCTGAGTGGGGGCGCACCGCTCTCAGTCACCGCGTACTGGAAGGGCCGCCAATTGTGACCGTTCGCGTTGACGCCAGTCTCCATGAGCTGTTCCTGGGTGGCGGCATGTGAACACAATGCGCCCCATGCGCCATTGAGCTGGGGAGGCATCACGGCGTTGAGTTCTTTCTGGGCATTCGGGCTGAAAATGCGGAAATTGATGTCGTTGCCCTTCAGCGTGGTGCCGTAGAGCTCAGCCAGCCGATCATTGCTGCCGACGGGCACCTTTGCCTCGGGGGCTCCGGTGGCCCTGTCCGTTTCAGCGGATCGGTCGGAGGGAGTAAGGGTTATGCCCTCTCCCACAGTCGCGTGAGTCACCTGGTGAGGGTACGCGCTCTCCGTGGCGAGAACGACGGTTTTCTTCTGGCCCGCAATTACTTCGTATTCATCCCAACTGAAAGCGTTGTGCACCTCGATGATCCGGTTGGTGGCATCGACGCTCGAGCTCTCCGGCGCTTCCGATTCGTTCAGGTAGTCGCCGAGTGCGGTGTATTCGACCAGGTCACCGGCCGGCGTCGTGAAAGTCGCCTTCAGCGTGGTGATTGAGTCTGCGCCCTTGATGTTGTCAACGGTGACGGCCAGGAAATGCAGCGGAGTGTTCGATTTTCCCATCAACTGGCGGGCTTCCTCGACCCCGGACGGCGCTTTCACTTCAGCGGTAGCGGTGAATCGTGCCCCGTTATCACCGGCGCCTGACCAGTTCTGCACATCCTGGTACACCTGGGGGCTGGGCGCGCCTACGCTTGATTGGCCGGTGTCCGAGGCGTCATTGTTCGCGGAACACCCGGTGAGCACGACGAAGGCTAAAACCGCGACGGAGAGCGACCGTTTCATGGGGGATCTACTTTCTCGGTGTGATGCGTGAGGGGAAATTCGAGCATACTGCGGCGACTTTGGCGTCGGGATCGAACAGGCGATCATGACGGAGCTCAGAGGGTTGGACTGGTTCGATTCCCTTGAATGAGTCGTCGGAGTATTTTCCCGGGTGGTGTCGGCCGGCCGTTGTCGGCAGCACCGCCCTTGCTCTGAGAACTTCATGACGCGCAATGGTTAGGCTGGGGTCCCCGCACACGTCCCGAACGCCATGGAGGACACGGTGGAACACTTCCCCACGTTGACCGAGACCGTTGCCGCCCTGCGCCGCGGGGAGGTGACGAGCGAGGAGCTGACCCGGCGGACGCTCGAGCGGATCACCGAGCTCAACGAGCACCTGGGCGCGTTCATCCACGTGGCCCCGGAGGCCGCGCTGGACCGGGCCCGCGTCGCGGACGAGCAGCTCTCCGCGGTTCTAGGCGCGTCCTCCAAGAGTGAGGCCACCGAGGTGCCCACTCTCCTGGGCGTCCCCACCGCGCTCAAGGACGGGCACGACGTCGCGGGGATGCCCACCACGTGGGGCTCACTGACCACGCGGGACGAGACCGGTACCGTGCCGCCCGCCGCCGCGTCCGAGCCGCTCGCCGCCACCCTCGAAGCCTCCGGCGCGGTGATCCTCGGCAAGACCCAGGTCCCCGAGTTCCTGCTCAACTGCTATTCGGAGAACCGCGCCTTCCCGCCGGCCCGCAACCCGTTCGCCCTGGACTGCTCCCCCGGTGGCTCCTCCGGGGGTCAGGCGGCCGCCGTGGCCGCGGGGATCCTGCCCGGGGCCGTGGGTTCCGACGGCGGCGGCTCCATCCGGATCCCCGCGGCGGCCTGCGGACTCATCGGCCTGAAGCCCAATCGTGGGCGTGTCCCGAGCAACGACGCCCTGTCCAACGTGGGACAACTGGGGGTCAACGGCCCCATCACGCGCACCGCCAGGGATGCCGCCCTGCTCATGGACGTGCTGTGCCACACCCCCGGACACGATCGGATCGACCGCCCCGTCCGGGCCGCGCCCGAGCCGTCCTTCACGGCAGTGGTCGACGCCGCCCTGGCCGGGCGGATGCCGTGGGGTGAGCGCCCGCTGCGGATCGGTGTCAGCACGGCGTCGCCCTTCGACGAGACGTACGACATCTCCGTATCACCCGAGGCGCGTGCCGCGCTCGACGACGGGGTGCGGCGCCTCGAGCGGGCGGGGCACGACGTCGTCGACGCCCGGATCTCCTACGACCCGGCCTACCCGGACGCGTTCTTCCGGCTATGGAGCACCGTCATGGGGCAGCTGCCGCTAACCGGGCAGGAAGGACAGCTCACGGGCCTGGCCCGGGCGTTCCGGGACCGCGCGCTGACACGGTCCGCGGTGGATCTCGCCGATGCCGTGGCGGTCCTGCGGGGCATCGAGGCCAATGTGATCAGCCAATATGCCCTGTACGACATGATCCTCACTCCGGCGCTGGCCATGCCCCCGCGCCCGATCGGCTGGTTCCACGAGGGCTTCGACATCACCGACCCCGCCAGTGCCGAGCAGGATTATATGCGGCAATGCCAGTACACCCCGTGGACCTCCCTGATCAACGTGGTGGGGCTGCCCGCGATCACCATCCCCACCACGTGGGCTACACCCGAGCGAGGCAACTACCCCGGGCCGGTGCCCATGGGCGTGCACCTGGTGGGAGCGGCGTCGTCCGAGGCGTGGCTGCTCGCGCTCGCGGCGCAGTTGGACCCGCCGACCACGCCGCGCGCGTCCTTGGTGGCCTGACGGCACCTGCTCTGAGCGCGAGCTGCGAGCGCGCTGCCACCGGCCGTTCGGGCCCCGGCGTGCGGTGCGCGGAAACCTGCGGAAAACGACTGACGGGCGCCGCGATCGGGACTAGGTTTGAACCATGGCTAACCGTGCGGGCACCGTCGCCCAACCCAGTGACCTCGTGGACATCGACCAGCTCCTGGCCGCGTACTTCGACCGCGTCCCGGACGCGGACGATCCTGATCAGCGCGTGGTATTCGGCACCTCCGGGCACCGCGGGTCCTCACTGAAGACCTCGTTCAACGAGCACCACATCGCCGCGATCACGCAGGCGATCGTGGAGTACCGCACCGCGCAGGGGATCACCGGCCCCCTGTTCATGGGCAAGGACACGCACGCGCTGTCCGGACCCGCGCAGGACACCGCGCTGCAGGTGCTCGCGGCCAACGGCGTGCGCACCCTGCTGGACTCCCGGGACGGCTTCACGCCCACCCCGGCACTGTCCCACGCGATCCTCACGTACAACGCCTCCGAGCCCGAGGACCGCGCGGATGGCATCGTGATCACCCCGTCCCACAACCCGCCCACGGACGGCGGCTTCAAGTACAACCCCCCGCACGGCGGTCCCGCGGACACGGACGCCACCGAGTGGATCGCGAACCGCGCCAACGACCTCATTGCGGCGGGCCTCGATGGTGTGGAGCGGGTGCCCCTGGAGGAGGCCGCCGCCGCGGAGACCACCGGGACCTTCGACTTCCTGGACAGCTACGTCTCCGCGCTGCCGGAAATCATCGACCTCGAAGCCATCAGGGAATCCGGGCTGCACATCGGCGCGGATCCCATGGGCTCGGCGTCCGTGGCGTACTGGCAGGAGATCGGCGAGCGCTTCGGGCTGAACCTGACCGTGGTCAACCCCGAGGTGGACCCGCAGTGGGCGTTCATGACGCTGGACTGGGACGAGAAGATCCGCATGGATTGCTCCTCCCCCTCGGCCATGGCGTCCCTGATCGGCAACCGGGACGAGTACGACATCGCGACCGGCAACGACGCCGACAGCGACCGGCACGGCATCGTGACCCCGGATGCCGGGCTCATGAATCCCAACCACTACCTGGCCGTGGCCATCGACTACCTCTACCGCAACCGTGCCGGGTGGTCCCCGGAAGCCGGGATCGGTAAGACCCTGGTGTCGTCCTCGATCATCGACCGCGTGGCCGACTCGCTGGGCCGCCGGTTGGTGGAGGTCCCCGTGGGCTTCAAGTGGTTCGTGCCCGGTCTGCTGGACGGATCCATCGGCTTCGGCGGTGAGGAATCCGCGGGCGCGTCCTTCCTTCGGATGGACGGTTCCGCGTGGACCACTGACAAGGACGGCATCATCCTGGCGCTGCTCGCCGCGGAGATCACCGCACGCACGGGCAAGACGCCTTCGCAGCGCTACGCCGAACTCACCGAGCAGTTCGGGGATCCGGTGTACGAGCGCATCGACGCCCCGGCCGATCGCGAGCAGAAGGCCGTACTGAAGAAGCTGTCCGCCGAGCAGGTCACCGCGGAGACCCTCGCCGGGGAACCCATCATCGCCAAGCTCACCGAGGCGCCGGGTAACGGCGCCACTGTGGGCGGGCTGAAGGTGGTCACGGAATCCGCGTGGTTCGCGGCCCGGCCGTCCGGGACCGAGGACGTGTACAAGATCTACGCGGAGTCGTTCAAGGGCGCGGAGCATTTGGCGCAGGTCCAGAAGGAGGCCAAGGCGCTCGTGGATTCAGTGATCGGCTGAGGTTGGAACGCCTCCCGCACCGGGCGGGTGCGGGAGGAGGTGTTGACCGATGATAAGTATGAGTATTCAATGAGGGGCGACCCTCGCGGCACCGTGGTATACCCCTCGCCCCGGGGGCACATCACCGAAGGATGACACCCCCGCATGAGGTCCACCCCCGCCCGCCCGGATTCCACGAGTCCTCTGGGCCCATCCAGCATGTTGCAGTCCGAGCCCTGGGAGCGTTTCCAGACCGATCTGGGGCGTACCACCCACAGGCTCCACGGGCCCGGATGGGATGCCCTGGTGGTGGAGGAGCGATCCCGCGCCGGCCGGATCTGGTACGCGCCCTACGGGCCCGTGCTGCAGCATCCGGCAGCGCTCCCGGACGCTCTCGAGGCCCTGCGGGAGGCCGCCCGCGCCGAGTCCGTGGGGTGGCTGCGGGTGGAACCGCAGCTGCCTGCTCCCGCGCAGACGCCCTTCGGGGACGCGGTGCAGCGACAGAACGCCACGGCGGCCTCCCTGGTGGCCCTGCTCCGGGCGCACGGCGCCCGCCCCGCTCCGCGTGACATCCAGCCCGCCCACACCCGCTGGGTGGATCTCACCCGTCCGCCCGAGGCGATCCTCAAGGCCATGACGGGCACCAACCGCAACCTGTGGCGCCGGTACCGGGACAAGGGTCTCACCCTCTCGTCCAGTTCGCACCCCAGCGCCGCGGATACCGTGATCGAGCTGCTGCACCGCACCGCGGGGCGCAAGGGGTTCACGGCCCAGACCTCCGAGTACCTGCGCACTGCGGCCCGCTCCCTAGGACCGCCCGGCAGCTGCACGGCGTACCTGAGCTCCGTGGACGGCACGGTGGTCAGCGCCCTGCTCACCTACGACTCCCCCACCACGCGGATCTTCGCGCACTCCGGCATGGACGCGGCGGTGCGCAAGCTGCGACCCAACCAGCCGCTGATCGCCCAGGCGCTGCTCGACGCCGCCGCGCAGGGTCAGTCGGTCGGCGACCTCTTCGGGATCGCGCCCCTGAGCCAGCCCGATCATCCGTGGACGGGCTTCAGCGCGTTCAAGCGCTCCTTCGGGGGCGCGGACGTGGCACTGGGCGGCACGTGGGACGTGCCCGTCGGCCGTGCCCGCTACGCGGCGTACCGGGGAATGCGTCGCGCCCGGGACGGAGCGGTCCAGCTCCGCGCCCGGGCGCGCACGGCGGTGTCCGAGGCCAGGGGTTCCCGCGCCTCGAATTAGCCCACCGGGTTCCGCCCGTCCCAGGCCCGGGCGTAGAAGTCCGAGGACAGCGAGTCCAGCAAGTCCCGGTAGTCCTCCGGTGCCAATGCCTGGACGGAGCCCTCGGGGGGCGTCTGGCGGCGCACGGACACGCCGAGGCCCGCAGCGCCGTTGTGCACCGATAGCCCCGCCGCCTCCAGGAGGGTGGGGTACATGGACAGCTGGTCCGCGCCCGCCCGCAGGGGCTGGTCCGAGGACTCCCCCGGGATCCACACGCGGTTGAAGATGGTGCGGTTGGGGTGATGGTCCAGCTGCTCATGGAACGCGTCCCCGGCGCTCATGTGCTTGAGGTGGTCCCCCATGACGACCACGGAGGTGTCCTCCAGGTAGCCCTGGACCCTCATGTGCTCGATGAAGCCCGCCACCTGCGTCATGGAGCACGCGAACACCGAGGTCACCTGGTTCTGGGTGTCCACGCCGCAGGAGTCGTAGACGTGCACCGGTTCGTGGGTGTCCAGGGTCAGCATGGACAGGTTGAACGGCTGGCCCGTGCGCTCGGAGCGGGCGTGCAGACGGTCCACCTCGTCCTTCGCGTGGGCCATGAGCCGCTCGTCGCTGAGCCCCCAGTCGCCGCGGAAGTTCTGCTCCGGCTCGCCGGCGGCCCGCCAGTCCGCGAGCCCCTTGTCCTCCGTGTAGCCGTGCGATCGCAGGAAGGCGTCCTTGCCGGCGAACGAGGAGTTGGCCCCGCCCAGGAACGTGCTGGTGTAGCCGTGGTTCTGCAGCACGTCCCCCAGACACGTGACGCCGCCCAGGTACTGCTCCATCCCGGCGCCGATGTCACTCGAGCTGATGCCCTCCCCCGAGCTCTTGAGGGGGATGCCGCATTGGGTGGACGTGAGCCCGGCCATGGTCCAGCCGCCGCCTTCGTACTGCTGGAGGTCGGTGACGCTGCGCCAGCCGTCCTCCGCGCGGGTGACGTCCTCCAGGGGCTTGAACGCATTCTTCTCGAACAGCTGGTCGTCCGCGAGGGTCTGCTCCCCCGACTCGAGGTAGACCACCACCAGGTTGCGCTTGCCCGCGTCCCCGGTGACGGTGGGCTGGACGTAGCGCGATCCGATGTCGTGCGGGAACTTGGCGGCCTTGACGTAGCGGGGCAGGTCCACCGCGGACGCGAAGCTCGCGGTACCTCCCACCACCACCGCCGCCACCGCGATCGCGGAGGCGGAGCGGACCACGCCGCGCGGGGCGCGCGCAGTGTGCCCGGACAGGCGGGGGCGCCGCCACACCCACCGGCCCAGCGCGACCGCCAGGGTCAGCAGCACGGGAAGCACGCCGATCAGCAGCACCGAGACCCACACGATCGACCCGCCGCCGCCGTCCGTCTGCACGGACACCAGGTTCATGCGCATCTGCCCCACGGAGATCTGACCCCAGTAGTGCCGGATCACCCCGGCGGCCGCCAGCAGGGTGAGGCCCAGCCAGATCAGGCCGTAGCAGAGCCCTCGGCCCGTCCACCGGCCCAGCCGTCTGCTCGCACGCAGAAAACCCTCGGACATGTTGTGGACCTCGTGCTCCTCGATCACCGGTGCCAGCCGGCACCGCCGCGGCCCGGGCATGGTGTGCCGCCGCCTACATATTCGTGTTCCTTCAAGGGTAGGACATGTTCCGGCCACCTGCTGTTCACCTTGTGGGCCCGCGCCGGCGCCGGACGCAGCAGGGGAGCCCACTGTCCGGCGCGGCGCCGATCGGTCCAGCGCGAGCCTGATGCTGTCCGCAGCCGGGCCGGGGAGCGCCTGTCCCGTTCAGCTCGCGTGGGTGAGGGCCTGCACCCAGACGGCCTCCGCCACGAGGATGCCGAGTTCCACCGTGACCCCACCGGACGCTACCGTGCCCACAACGTCGGGCGGCCCCTGCGTCGCCAGAGCGGCGGGCGAGCTGCCCCCCGGGACGTCACCGCCCGGCGTGGTGCCCCCGCCGCCTACGCGCACGCGCACCGTGGCGCTGCGGGCCGGGCCCGGAAGCATCCGCAGCACCGCGCCCGGCCGGATCTCCGCCTCCGCGAGCACCCGCAGGGTCTCGGGGCTCTCGTCCGAGACGCGCGTGACCCGCACGGGCTCCGGGTGGGTGACGTCCCCGAGCGGAACGGCCGGGGCGGGAGTGATCACCCCGTCCCGCGAGGGGATCGCATCCCCGTGCGGGTCCTCGGACGGGTGGCCGAGCTTGGCGTCCACACGGTCGATGAATCGGTCGGTGACGGCATGCTCGAGAACCTCGGCCTCGTCGTGGATCTCGTCCCACGCGTAGCCCAGCTCGGTGGCCAGGAACATCTCCAGGATGCGGTGGCGGCGCACCATGTGCACGGCCACGTCACGTCCCTCGGCGGTCAGCTCCACGACCCCGTATGCGGGCCGGGTCACCAGGCCCTGTGCGGTGAGCTTCTTCAGCGCCTCGGACACGGTGGAGGCCGCCAGACCCATTCGCGCGGCCAGCGACGTGGTGGTCACCCGCTCCGGCTCCCACTCGCCCAGCCGCCAGATGGTCTTCAGGTAGTCCTGGGTGGACGGGCTCAGCTCTGCGGGGTGCACGCGTTAAGCCTAGTGGCCCTCCGGGGACGTCCCCAAGGGTGCGCCCCGCGGCGTTCGCGCCGGGGATGACAGACGGCGACGACGGCGCTGCACCCCCTCCGGGGGCCGCGCCCGGGGTGTGCCCGGGGTCGCTTCGGGTGCCGCGGCACCCGGCGACGCCGCGCCATCGGCTGGGTGCGAGGGGTCACCGTGCGACGTCGTCAGGCCGTGCGACGGTGACGCGCCTGCGCGCAGGGCCCTGTACTCGCCCCGCGCGTCGAGGCAGCGACGGACCTCGCCCCGCGTGCGTTCGAGGAACAGTGGTGCGGTAGGTGGCATCCGTGCCGATGCTCACGATGAAGTTCAGGACGCTGACGCGGCCAGCACCACGCAGACCTGCACGAGGGGCAGGCCCATGCGTCGCAGTGTGGTGCGGAGATCCTCGAGCCGGGGTCCCGGGCGGTACAGATGGCTGGGCATGGGCTCATCCTCGCTGATGGCCGCCGGTCCTTGCCATCCCGTCGTGACTGGCACCAGGCCGTGGGTGTCATGACGACCACAGCGGTTGACGTTCCCACCCGTCCGGCGCGCCCATGGATGTGATGTCCAGACGGGCGACGGAAGGAAAACTTCTCAGGACAGCCGGCAACAACCTAGCGTTGCCCACGCTGAGGCCCCGCACGAGGTACTGCACCACAGTGAGCTGTGTAAAACACCGCGCGTTCTCGTCTTTGCCCCCGGCGGGGAAGTCCGGGTGGGCAGAGCGCGGCAGCTTGGGAACGAGAGTGTAGACACGGTTGTACATCCGGCCCTGGTGGGCGGCGTAGTTGCGCAGCATGTTCATGGACTTCAACCATGATCCAAGCTGAGCCGAGGAAAGCCCCACGCCCTCAGCCAACACATTCTGGGCCTTGAGCGGGGAAAGCCGGTATAGGGCAGAGAGACTGCCCCAGTCCATCACCTCGACGGCGGCCCAGATCGGCAGCTTGCTTCCGTAGTGCTCGCGATGGTGCGCCACGAAGTCTTCGCGTGAACACCTGACGTCTTCGGCGTGACGCTCGAGCCACCGCCGGTACTGTTGGGAGGGCTCGGCGGCGCTGCCTTGCACTCGCGCAGACGGCCCCATCAGTCGAGGCTCCAGATGAGCGCACGGGTCGATGCGCCCCAGCTCGTGACCCAGCAGTGCCCGCATGGCGAGCTCGATGGGTCCGAGAGCAGCCAGAACCGCCGCGCGCAATCGGGCATCGAACTCGTAGAGAGCCATCACATCGTCGAAAGACGTGCCCTCCAGGAACGTGTTGCTCCTGCCCTCACCATCGAGGCGGCGGCGGCGGTAGGGGTACCAGTACCCACTGAGCCGGTAGTAGTCGGTCGTGCGGAGCACTCTTTCGGCCCGTGCGGGATCCGCCACCTGCATCCCACGTGACTGCAACAAACGAACCTGCTCCGAGTAGGTCTGGAAGACCTTGGGCGGCCTTTCCCGTTCTGGAACACCACCGTCTGTTCGCATGGCACCATGCTACGAAAAAAGAGGACCGGCCCTGGACCCCAGAGAGGGCGGAACCGGTCTTGATAGTAAGAGTGTATACCGTGGCATACACACGCACCACCCCGACCAGCCCACCTCACACCGTCCCCGGCAGCCCCTTCACGATCTCCATGGTCCGCACGCTCACCGTGGTCACGCGCTTGATGAGGTCCACGATGTAGCGGGGGTTCTCGTGCTCCAGCGCCCAGTCGTTGGGGTCGTTCACGATCCCCGACGCCTTGTCCGTCTTCACCCGGTACCGGTCCAGCAGCCACTCCAGCCCGGAGCGCGAGCCCAGCATGTACTCGTGGGCCGCGTCCGGGATGCCGCTGAGCGTCACGTTGCCGTTGTACACGATCACCGAGCGGTCCCTGGACCTGCCCGTGCCGCCCCAGCGCATTGTCGTCACCCGGTAGAAAGCGGGGTCGGACTCGTCACCCGTGCTGTGGGATTCCGTGAGCGGGTACGGATCCACGGTCTCGTAGCCGATGTGCAGGTCCATGAGCTCGCGCCCCGCCGCAGCGTACGCGTGGAAGTCCTCGGCGGAGCCGGGCAGCGGGATGCGCGGAAGCTGCCGTTTGAGGTCCGCCGCGTACTTCTGGCGGTAGGCCGGATCGTGCAACTGCGCGTACACGCCCACAAAGATTTCGTCCTTGCTCACGCCCTCCCCGAAGGCCTTGGTGTAGCGCGCCACGGTCGCATCCGTCACGTTGTCGATCCGCCGGTACCCGTCCACGACGATGCCGCTCTCACCCTCTCCCAGCCCCAGGTCCAGTTGCGTGGGGTTCTCGTTCCCGGCGGGGGTGCCGAGGGGTTCGTAGGTGTAGCGGGGGAAGAACTGGCCGCCGCTTCCAGCGCCCGTGACGTGAAGGTCCGGTATCTGGTTCAGCGCCAGCACGGAGAACGGAACGGCGGACCCCATCCCCACCACGTAGAACCCGTAGTTCTCGTGCTCCGGGGTCGGGAACATCTTGGGCAGTTGCCCACGCTCGTGGTTGTATCCCGGCGCGAAGTACAAGTGCTGCTTCGTGAATGGGCGGTAGATACTCACCCGCATTGCCTGTCGCGATGGAACGAGTGCGCGATCCTTGGCGGCCAGCTGACGCAGCGACCTGCTCCATGAAAGTCGCGTGGGATCTGCATGGGTGGGTGAGGACCTTAACCACTGCGCCACGCCGGATTCGCTTGTCGGGAAGTTCCTTTGGCTGGCAAAATCCCTCCGAGCCATTTCATAAGCATCCGTCATGGCCTGGATATTTTGCAGTAAATTTCGGGCGGAGAAGTCGTATACCCAAGCATCTCGGTTCGATTGCAATCCCGCACCGAACACTTGAATTAGCGGATCTGAACCCGTGGTCGAGCGGCGCTCGCCCAGCGGTGCGTACTCCTGGAACTCGTCCGTAGACTGGTTGAGCCACTCCCCCTTGGCATTGGGCTCCAGGGTCTGCCAGCCCTCGTCGCTCAGCCCCGCCGTGCGGATGATGTCGAGCTTCTCCTCGCGCGTCAGGTAGTCCCCGATGTCCCGGTAGCGCAGCTCGCAGTCCCCGGTGTGCGCGGGGTCCTTCACCGCAAGCAGGACGGCCACCGTGGTCCTACTTCCCCCTCCGAAGACGTTTCCCGCTTCTTTCTTGCGCAGGTCCCCCGCACCGCGCGCATTGCCGCGGGTGTTGAACACGTACAGCCGGTCGAAGTCCGTGACCAGCGATTTGCGGATGCCTTCCGCCGAGTTCCCGTCGATGTACCCGCCATTGGTCACGTAGGCCAGGATGCCCCGGCCCCCGATCCGGTCGGAGCCCCAGCGCATGGCGCGCACGTAGGAGTCGTAGAGGCTGTTCTTGTTCTGCCCGCTGCCCAGTGCCGCGTACGTGTCCCTGATCCGGGTGTCGAGCGTGGGGTAGGCCAGGTTGGCGTTGTTGTCGTTCGCGCTGGTCTGCCCCACCGAGTAGGGCGGGTTGCCCACGATCACGCGAATGTCCGCATCCAGCTGCTTCTGCGCGCGGGAGTTGTTGCCCGTGAACACCTCGCTGTCGATCACATCCCGGTCCTCGGACATCTGGAACGTGTCCCCCAGCACGATGCCCTCGAACGGGACGTACATCCCGCCCTGCACACCGTGGTAGGTGGCCTCGATGTTGATGGCCGCAATGTAGTAGGCCAGCAGCATGATCTCGGTGGCATGAAGTTCCTCCGCGTACTTACGGGCGAGGTCGTGGGGTTCGATGATGCCGGACTCGATGAGTCGCACCATGAACGTGCCGGTTCCCGTGAACGGGTCCAGCACGTGCACGTCCCGATCCGTGAGCCCCACACCGAAATGCCTTTTGGAGAGCTCGTCCACCGAGCGCAGGATGAAGTCCACGATCTCCACCGGGGTGTAGACGATCCCCATGGCATCCGCCTGCTTGGGGAACGCCTTGGTGAAGAAGTTCTCGTACAGCTCGGTGATGATGCGCTGCTTGCCCTCGGGGTTGTCGATCCCCGTGGCGCGGCGCTGCACACTGTCGTAGAAGGACTGCAGCGTGGCCGTCTCGGACTCCAGGTTGTTCCCGGCCAGCGTGTCCACCATCCGCTGCATCACCACGGACACCGGGTTGTGGGCCGCGAAGTCGTAGCCTTCGAACAGCGCGTCGAACACCGGCTTGGTGATCAGGTGCTGGGACAGCATGGAGATGGCGTCCGTGACCGAGATGCCGTCGTTGAGGTTGGCCCGCAGCGCCGTCACGAACGTGTCGAACTGCTCCGCGACCTCCGGGGCGGGGTCCTGGGTCACCAGCGCGGTGATCCGCTCGGTGTGCTTGGCCGCCACCTCGGCAATGGTCGCGGACCAGTTCTCCCAGTACTCGCGGTCCCCCACCTTCTGCACGATTTTGGCGTAGATGGCGTCCCGCCACTCCTGCACGTTCTCGAACGGGAGGTCCAGCACGGTCTGCTCGCCGTGCTCGTTGGTGGGGACCACCACCGTGGAGTCGTCGTCCACGGTCACCGGGATCACGTCCAGGCGATCGTCCCGGTCCTGGTTGAGGTCGATGTGGTTGACCATCGCCTCGAAGCGGTCGTCGTGCGAGCGCAGCGCGTTGAGCACGGACCAGATGACCTTGTACTTCTTGCTGTCCTTCAGCGCGGCCTCCGGAGCCACCCCCGAGGGAATGCCCACGGGCAGGATGATGTACCCGTAGTCCTTGTCCTTGGCCCGGCGCATCACCCGTCCCACGGATTGCACCACATCCACCTGCGAGTTGCGGGGGTTGAGGAACATCACCGCGTCCAGGCTGGGCACGTCCACGCCCTCGGACAGGCACCGCGCGTTGGTGAGGATGCGGCACTCCCCCTGCTCGGGCTCGGCCTCCAGCCACCGCAGCTTTTCACCCCGCTGCGCCACGTTCATGGTGCCGTCCACGTGCTCGGCGCGCAGCAGCAGATCCTGCGGATTGTCCTGCGTGAGCTGCTCGCTCACCCGCTCCAGGGCATCCGCGACCCGCTGCGACTCGCGAATGTTGGAGGCGAACGCCACCGCGCGCCGCATGGGAGCCGGGGCACCCGAGTGCGACGCCACGGCGTCGCCCCGGCCGCCCTGGCCGGAACCGCGCGTGGACAGGCCCTTCCAGCAACCGACCATGCGGGCGACGTCGCCAATGCTGAGCTGTCCGTCCTCGTCCGTGAGCAGCTCCTGGAACTGGCGCGTGATCGCGGCCTCGTCCACCGCGAGCACCAGGACCTTGTAGTCGCTGAGCAGACCGCCCTCCACAGCCTCGCCGAAGCCCAGGCGGTGGAACTCAGGACCGAACAGGGCCTCGTCGTCCATGGAGGCGACCACCACGGAGTTCTCCTCCGCCTTCTTCCTAGTGCCCTCGTCGAACACCCTCGGGGTGGCCGTCATGTACAGGCGCTTGGCGCCGCAGATGAAGGACTGGTCATGGACGCGCACGAACGCCGAGTCCTCCTGGCCGGCCAGCGTGGCGCCCGTGGTGCGGTGGGCCTCGTCGCAGACGATCAGGTCGAAGTCCGGGAAGCCCATCTGCTGCGCCTCGTGCAGCACGTCAATGGACTGGTACGTGGAGAACACCACCGTGCGGCCCCGGTAGTCCGGGAACCGGTTGAGCTGCGTGATCAGGCGCTCGGCGCTCGTGGTGGCCGGCAGCGCAAGATCCGTGGAGGAGATGTCATCCGCGGTGTTCTTGCCCACCTTCACGTCCGAGCACACCGCGAACGCGCGGAACTCCTCGGAGGCATCCCGCTTCCACTCGGTGAGCGTCTGCGAGAGCAGGGAGATAGACGGCACCAGGAACAGCACCGTGGCGTCCCTCGGCGTCTGCTCCTGCATGATCTGCAGGGAGGTGTACGTCTTGCCCGTGCCGCACGCCATGATGAGCTTGCCGCGGTCGTGGCTTTCGAACCCCTCCTTGACCGCCGCCATGGCCTGCAGCTGGTGCGGGCGCGGGGACTTGCCCTCGTCCGTGCGCACCATGTGCTCCGGCTGGTCCAGGTTGAACTGGGACCAGTCGATGGGGGCATTTGCCAGCTGATCCAGCCCCACCGTGGACCACGGCTTGTCCAGGTTCTCGATGGTCTTGCGGGCGTTGCCACCCAGCTCTTTGCGGGACGTGGAGACCATCAGCCGCTCACCGAACTCAGCGGTGGCGGACGCGGAGATGAAGGAGTCGACGTCCCCCTTGGGGATCACCTTGTCCGGATCCTTGAACTTGCACTGGATCGCCACCTTCTCGCCCGTGTCGGCGCGGACCCCTACCAGGTCCACGCCGATGTCCGAGCGGTTGCCCCGCTCCGGGTACTCGTTCCACAGCCACACCTTGGAGAACGAGTACGCCCGGTCCGTGAGCAGGTAGGACCGCATCAGCCGCTCGAACTTGTCCCCGCGGTCACGGGTGTCCAGCGCCCCGTAGTAGAGCTTGTCGAGCAGTTCACCGAATGCGTCCTGGGTCATGCCGTTCATTATTCATGGACCTCCGGGAGGGTCCGGGAACCCACGCCGGGGCTCTGCCGGGGCATCACTCGTACGTGTAGAACCCCTGCCCGGAGCTGCGCCCCATGTGACCCTGGTCGATGAACTCCCGCTTCACGCGTTCCGCAACCCGCTGGGACTCCTCGGTCCCCGCATTCATGTTGATCTGGTAATAGGTCTCCATGCCCACGTGGTCCAGGATCTGGAAGGGGCCCAGGGGAGAACCGGTGGCGGTGCGCCAGGTCTTGTCGATGTCCTCGGCCTGTGCGATGTCGTTGACCCACAGGTGTGATGCCGCCGTCAGGAACGGCACCAGCAGGGTGTTGAGGATGTAGCCCGCCTGCTCCTTCTTGATGTGGATGGGCACCATCCCGATCTGCTCGGCGAACTCCAGGACGGCCTCGGCCGCGGCGGGGTCCGTGCCCGCGTGCCCCATGACCTCACCGGTGTTGTTGCGCCACACCTCGTTGGCGAAGTGCAGCGCCAGGAACCGCTCCGGGTGTCCTGTGGACTCGGCAATGTCACTGGGCAGCAGCGTGGAGGAGTTGGTGCACAGGACGGTCTTCTCCGGCGCGGCCGCACCGATCTGGGACCACACCTTCTTCTTGAGCTCCAGGTTCTCGGGCACGGCCTCGATCACGATGTCCGCGTCCTGCAGGGCCGCCTCGAGATCCGTGGTGCCGCTCAACCGGGCCTTGGCCGCCTCCAGTTGCCCGGGGGTGGCCGCCATGTCCCGCGTGTACAGCAGGGACAGCTTCTCCCACTTGCCGGGCAGCGCCCCGACGATCTCCTCGCTGATGTCGTACACGGTCACGGTCTTGCCGAAGTACGCCGCCTGGAACGCGATCTGCGATCCGAGCACCCCGGATCCGATCACGGTCACGTTGGTCAGTTCAGCCATGATGTCCTCCCCCACTACTGTGTGAGTCACGCTCGCGCGAGTCGGCCTCCCGCGGGCCCGGTGGCCACGGGCGTGGCCCCCGTCATTCACCCTACTCGCCCGTAGATTTCTCGCCAGGCGCCGACAACGCCGCACGGCCACCTCCCGCGGCACCTCACCACCGCGCGTGGGCCCCGCACCACCAGTCGGGCCCCACCCGCGCACTAGAATCCTCGGGGCGGCACCCACGGCCCGCCCAGGACAAGGAGCACCCATGAGTTCGCCGGTTTCCCCCGACCACACCCCGCCACCGCAGAACGAGCAGCACGAGCCGCGCAAGCAGAACCGGCGCGGCGGCGTCGTCGAGCGCCTGGGCCTGAACTGGCGGCTGCACGGGGACGGCAGGCACGTGGCCCCCGGTGACGTGGTGACCCCGCGGGAACGGCTCGCCTGGCCGCGCACCATCTCGATCGGCGCGCAGCACGTGGTCGCGATGTTCGGCGCCACGTTCCTGGTGCCGCTGCTCACCGGCTTCCCGCCGGCCACCACGCTGTTCTTCTCGGGCATCGGCACGGTGCTGTTCCTGGTGGTCACGGCGGGGCGGGTGCCCAGCTACTTGGGGTCTTCGTTCGCGTTCATCGCCCCGATCACCGCGTCCGTGAACCAGTACGGTCCGGGTGGCGCGCTCGGCGGCGTGATCATGGCCGGTGCCGCGCTGTTCCTGATCGGCGTGATCGTGCAGATCGCGGGCACGGGGTGGCTGCAGAAACTCATGCCACCGGCCGTCACGGGCACCATCGTGGCCCTCATCGGTTTCAACCTGGCCCCCTCCGCCAAGCAGAACTTCACCGCGGCACCCGTCACGGCCCTCGTGACCCTGGGTTCGATCATCCTGATCTCGGTGTTGTTCCGCGGGCTGCTGGGCCGCCTGTCCATCCTCCTGGGCGTGGCGATTGGCTACGTCACCGCCGTGATCCGCGGTGAGGTGGACTTCACCTCGATCCAGGCCGCATGGGATGAACAAGGCGTGTTCGGCCTGCCCCAGTTCCACTCCCCCGAGTTCCACCTCAACCTGGCCGGGTTGTTCATCCCGGTGATCCTGGTGCTCGTGGCGGAGAACATCGGTCACGTGAAGTCCGTGGCCCTAATGACCGGCGACGACCTGGACCCCTACATGGGCCGCGCCATCATCTCGGACGGTCTAGCCACCATGATCGCGGGCGCCGGGGGCGGTTCCGGCACCACCACGTACGCGGAGAACATCGGCGTCATGGCCGCCACGCGCGTCTACTCGACCGCCGCGTACTGGGTGGCCGCGCTCGTCGCGATCCTGCTGAGCGTGCTGCCCGTCTTCGGCGCCGCGGTGGCCACGGTCCCCCAGGGTGTGCTGGGCGGAGCGGCCACGGTGCTGTACGGCATGATCGGCATGCTGGGCGTGCGGATCTGGGTGCAGAACCGCGTGGACTTCTCCAACCCGGTCAATCTCACGACCGCGGCGATCGCCATGATCGTGGGCATCGGTGACTACGCGTGGTCGATCGGCGGCCTGGACTTCGCAGGCATCGCCCTGGGTACCGCCGCGGCACTCGTGGTCTACCACCTCATGGCGGCCATCGCCCGCGCCCGCGGCTCGGTGGGCTCGGACCCCCTCACCCCGGACTCTTCGCAGAGCCCGTCACCGCTGGGCTGACCCGCGGTTCACACGCTGATCGGGAGGTCCGATTCCTGGTCCGCCACGTTCCGGATCCGGTCCATGTCCACCTCGGCCACCGTGGCCGGCTCCCACTGCGGGTTCTTGTCCTTGTCCACGACCATGGCGCGCACGCCCTCGATGAAGTCGTGGCCCACCGCAGTGTCCTCCGCCATACGCAGTTCGCGGCGCAGGCAGGAGACGACGTCGTCGTCCTGCGCGCCGCGCTGCAGCAGCTCGAACACGCGCGCGAGCGACGTGGGGCTCATCCCGTCCAGGTCCGAGCCCGCGTTGCGCACGACCTCCTCGAAGCCGTCCGCACCGTAGGTCGCCACGATCTCGTCCCAGCGCCCCACGAGTTCGGATTCCGGGGCCTGCTTGACGTACGACGACGTCGCGACGTCCACTCCGTCAGCCAGCACGGTGTCCACGAACGCGTCCACGTCCGCGGAATCGATGTAGGTGTCCGCCAGCCCCAGCGCGATCGCATCCGCGCCGTTGATGCGCGCACCGCTTAGCCCGAGGTAGCGGGCGACGGCGAGGGATTCGTGGCGAGCGGCGTCGTCGTCGGTCGAGGAACCGGCACCCCGGGTGACGCGCGGCAGGAAATAGCTCGCGCCGATGTCCGTGAAGAAGCCGATGGCCGTCTCCGGCATGGCCATCTGTGTGGTCTCCGTGACCACTCGGTGCGAACCGTGCACGGACAGGCCCATGCCGCCGCCCATCACGATGCCGTTCATGATGGCCACGTACGGCTTGGGGTAGCGCGCGATGATCGCGTTCATGGAGTACTCGGTGCCGAAGGCGTCGCGGATCTCGTCCTGGCGGCCGCCCAACGCCGCCTCGCGGACCTCCTTAATGTCCCCGCCCGCGCAAAACGCCTTGGCGAGCTGCGAGCGGATCACGACCTGCGTGATCGCGGGATCATCCCGCCACATCTGCAGTGCGCTGACCAGCTGGTGGTACATGCTGCGGTTCAACGCGTTCAGCGCCTTGTCACGGTTCAGGGTCAACAGCCCGGTCTGGCCCTGGATCTCGGCCCGGACGAACGATTCTTCAGTAGCCTTCATGTTTCCCATGCTAGCCAGCACCATGGGCTCATGTGACGACCAGCATGCCCCCGAGGGCGGTGGTCGCCACGACGACCGTGGAGATCGCGCCGAGCAGCACGGGCTTGAAACCCACTCGCACGAGTTCTTTGGCCTTCACTCCGAGTCCCAGCGCGAACATCGCCATGCTGAGACACCACGTCTCCAGGGTGCCCAAGGCTCCCAGGGCTGGTTCCGGCACGACGCCGCTCGAGGCCACCAGCACGGCGAGCACGAACCCCACCACGAACAGGGGCACGATCGGGGGTCGCTTGCCGTTGCGGGCGGCGGTGCCCGAACGGCGCGCCCGGATCCCCACGATCGTCATGATCGGCGCGAGCATGACCACGCGGGTCAGCTTGACCAGCACCGCGGAGGCCAGTGCCGCCGAGCCGATGGCCCCGCCCGCGGCCACGACCTGGGCGACCTCGTGGATCGAGCCACCCGCCCACAGACCGGCCTGGTGTTCGGTCAACCCCAGGACCCCGCTGAGGAGTGGGATCACCGGGATCATCAGACTGCCGTAGAGCACCACGAGTCCCACGGCGGTCGCCACGTCCTCGTCCTCCGAGTCCGTGACCCCGTCCATCGCGGCCACGGCCGCGGCACCGCAGATCGAGAAACCGCACGCGATCAGCAGGCGCTGTGCGCGCGGGACCCCCATGAGGCCGCCGATCCACACCGTGGTCAGGATGCCCACGCTGACCACGACCACGATGACCGCGATCATCTCGAATCCGAGTCCCGCGATGTCCTGGAGTGAGACCGTCAGGCCCAGCAGGATGATGCCGACGCGCAGGATCCGCTTGGCGGCCACGGCGATCCCCGGGGCCAGAACCCGGGGCAACCGGGCCACGTTGGCGATCAGGGCGCCCACGACGATCGCGATCAGCAGCGGGCTCACCCCCGGGATCCACCACCCGAGCACGAGGGATACGACCATGCCCGCTGCGCAGAACGCCAACCCGGGGAGGACCGCCCCGCGGGAACCCGGTTGCCGTTCGGTGCCAGGGGCAGCCTGGGGCGCGGGCGTCGTCGCACCCGCCACTGGCACAGGGTGCGTGGCCGATGCCGTGGCTGCGGCGGTTGCCGAGGCCGACGTGGTCTTCGTCGTCGCTACTCGCGGGATGGCCGCGCCGCTGGAGGCGCCCCGCCCAGCGAGCGCACCGGTCACATCGAGTGTGCCTGCCCCGCCGGGGGCGCCTGCCCCGTTAGGGGTGCCGTGGAAAGTTTCGTGACCCGTCGCCATACGTTCACTGTGCTCGCACGAACACCCGCCGGGTAGTCGTGACCTGAGCATCGGGTCATATACTGCTGATATGGCCGAGGTCGATCTCTCCCTGCTGCGCCTGATCGTGTCCGTCATGGACCACCGCTCCATGGGCGCGGCCGCCCGCGCGCTGGGCATGGCCCAGCCCAATGTCTCCCGCGCCGTGGCCCGCGCCGAGCGGATGTGGCGGCTGCGCCTGCTGGACCGCTCACCCACCGGGTCCAGGCCCACGCCCGAGGGCCGCGCCGTGGCCGAGCGCGCCCGCAGGGTCCTCGCCGAGTACGACGGGTTCACGACCGAGATCGAGAAACTGCGCCTCGAGTGGACCCAGCACGTGAAGGTCGCGGCGTCCGTGACCGTGGCCGAGTACCTGGCCCCCACGTGGTTGTCCCGGTTGCGGGATTCCCACCCGGGGCTGGAGCTACAGTTGTTCGTGTGCAACTCCGCGGAGGTCATGCGCCGCACGCGCCGGGGCGTGGTGGACGTGGGCTTCGTGGAGAGCCCGGATCCCGCGGAGGGGCTGCAGGAGACGGTGGTCGCGCGGGACCGACTGGAGGTCGTGGTGGCCCCGCACCACCCGTGGGGTCAGCGCACCGAGCCCTTGACGGCCGCGGACCTCGCGGCCACCCCGCTGGTCATGCGTGAGGAAGGATCGGGAACGCGGCGCACACTGCTCACCGCGCTCGCACCCCTGATCCCCGCACCCCCGGCCATGGAACTCAGCTCCAATGCCGCGGTCCTCGGTGCCGTGCGGGCCGGGGTGGGCCCGGCGGTGCTCAGCGCGCTCGCCGTCGCGGAGGAGGTCGAGTGCGGGAACCTGGTGCGCGTGCCCGTGTTCGGGGGCGTGCTGGACCGTAATCTGCGCGCAGTGTGGCGCGCGGGCCTGGACACCGACGGCGCCGCGTGGCACCTCGTGGAGCTCGCGGCGCACGCGCACCGCGCCACCCCGTTCAGCCCAGATCGCACTGCGCGAGCGCGGCCAGCAGATCCTTGGCCCGGCGGTCCACGTTCTCGCTGAGCATTTCGTTGGTGTGGAACGAGAACCCGATCCGCGCGTCCGGCCACACCCCGTGCAGACAGCCACCCGCACCGGAGTGACCGTAGGCCCGCTCCACTGGACCGTATGTGCCCAGGGGGTCCTGGACCTCGTAGCCCAGGCCGAACGCCACGGGGCGGTCGTTGACCGCGTCCCGGCCGTGGGACCACGTGCGCGTGAACGTCTCGAGGGTCGCCGGTGGCACGAGTTCGCCCGATGCCACGAGCGAGTAGAACCGCGCAATCGCATCAGCACCGGCGATCCCGCCTCCCGAGACCAGTCCGCTCGCGTGGAACGCGCGGGAATTGGCGGGCAGTTCCTCCCCGAGCAGTGCGTTGCCGTACATCCGCTCCACGATCCCGCGCCGCTGCGGATCCTCCAGGAACGTGCTGATCGTGTACCCGGGGGCGCGGAACACGGGAGCCACCCGGTCCTCGAGCTCGGCGGGCAGTCCCAGGTACAGCTCGAGCCCGTGGGGCCGGGCCACGTGTTCGCGCAGCAGCTGTCCGGCGCGGTGGCCCGTGACCCGCACGAGCAACTCCTCGACCATGTGTCCGAACGTCACCGCGTGGTAGGCCACGTTGCTCCCGGGCTCCCACAGGGGCTCCTGTCGGGCGAGCACCGCCGCGTGCGCGGAGGCGTCCAGCATCCCGGCGGGAGGTTCCGGATCCGTGTACACGAGTCCCACGGTGTGGTCGAGCACCTGCGCCACACTCACGTGCTCCTTGCCGCGGGCCGCGAACTCGGGCCAGTAGCGCGCCACGGGCTCGTTCACGTCCAGCAGTCCGCGGTCCACCGCCATGGCCACGAGGGTCGCGGAGACCCCCTTGGTCCCCGAGAACATCACGGCCAGGGTGTGCTCGTCCCACGGCCGCTCGACCGCATCCCCCGGGGAGGACCGGCGATCGAACGAACCCCCGTGCAGCCGGATGAGCGGGCGCCCGTCCCGGTACACGCAGAAGGACAGCCCTCCGTGTGCGCGGCACAGATGCTCCTCGAAGGTCTCCCGCACCCGGCTCACGGCGGGGCCGCGCAGGTTCGTGTGCGCCGTCGTCAGCTCGGTCCGGCTCCCGTCGGTCATCGTCCCACCTCAGCCCGCGCTCTCGAGAGTGGGTACGTGCTCGAGCAGGGACCGCGTGTACTCGTGCCGGGGATCGCGCAGCACGGTGTCCGTGGGCCCGTACTCCACGAGCTTCCCGTGCTCGAGCACCGCGAGCCGGTGCGAGATGTGCCGCGCCAGGGCGATGTTGTGGGTCACGAACAGCATGGCCAGCCCGCGCTCGCGCTGCAGTTCCCGCAGCAGTTCGATCACGGACGCCTGCACGGACACGTCCAGCGCGGACGTGATCTCGTCGCACACCAACAACGACGGCGCGTTCACGAGCGCCCGCGCCACGGCCGCCCGCTGTCGCTCCCCGCCGGACAGGTCACCGGGGCGACGGTCGATGTAGCTGCGTCCCAGCCGCACGGCGTCGAGCGCGTCCGCCACCGCCGCGCGCCGCTGCGCTCGCGAGAGCTCCCCGTTCATCTCGAGCGGCACCTGCAGCGAGTCGCCGATACTGCGCCGAGGATTCAGGGACGAGAAGGGCGACTGGAACACGTACTGGATCCGCTGCCGCTGCTCCCGGGTGCGCTGCCGCGTCCCGGGCGCGAGCACGTGCCCGTCCAGCAGGACCTGCCCGGTGTAGCGGTCGTTGAGCCCGGCCACGCTGCGGGACAGCGTGGTCTTGCCCGAGCCGGACTCCCCGAGCAGCATGGTGGTCCGCCCGGCCGGCAGGTCCATGCTGATCCCGTCCAGGATCACCGCCGGCCCGTACGCCATCCACAGCTCCCGCACCGCGACCACGGGTTCGACGGACGCGCGGTCGCCGCCCGCCGTCCCGGGACCGGACGCCGCGGGCACCTCGGAGGCATCCCGGGATGGGTCGGAACCTCCGGCTTCAGTGCCCGCCCGGGGTTCGACGACGACGCCGCTCCCGCGCCCCCGCGCCGCTTCCCCACCGCGCGGGGTACTCGCGTCGCGCGACCGGCTCGGCCCGGCGTCGTCGTCCCCGCCGCGGCCGTCGTCCCACGGCGCGCGCACCGAGTGGACGGGGGCGACCGCGGGACCGCCGCCCATCTCGCGGGCGCCTGCCATATCCGGCACCGCGTCCAGCAGCGTGCGCGTGTAGGGGTGTTCCGGGTGATGCAGCACGTCCCAGGCGGCGCCGCGCTCCACGATGGTGCCGCGGAGCATGACCGCGACGTCGTCCGCGACCTGCGCCACGACCGCGAGGTCGTGCGTGATGTAGAGCCCCGCGACGTCGTGCTTGGTGGTCAGCTCGTACACGGTCTTCAGCACGAGGTCCTGCGTGGCGACGTCCAGACCCGTGGTGGGCTCGTCCAGGATGATGACCGCGGGGCGGCACGCGAACGCCATCGCGATCCCGATCCGCTGCTGCTGCCCGCCGGAGAGCTCGTGCGGGAACCGGCGCTGGTACGCGCGGTCGCTCGGCAGACCCACCTCGGTGAGCACCTCGGCCACGCGTGCGTCACGCTCACGGGCATCGCGGCCGAACTCGTGGGCGCGCAGCACCTCCGCGATCTGCTCCCCCACGCGCAGCGACCCGTTGAGCGACAGCGCGGGGTCCTGGGGCACGTACGCGATCGTCCCGCCCCGCAGCCCGCGCGTCCCGCGTTCGGTGAGCGTCAGCAGGTCCACGGCCTCGGGGTGGAAACGGGACGCGCCCGCGTGCAGTTCCACGGTGCCGCGGCGCAGTTCCAGCCCGGCGCGCAGGTGGTTCATGCACGCGAGCGCCGCGGTGGTCTTGCCGGAGCCGGACTCCCCCACGAGCGCGAGGATCCGCCCAGGGTGCAGCCGGAAGCTCACGTCGTCCAGGATGAGCTCGCCGCCCGCGACCCCCACGCTCAGGTGGGACACCGTGATCGCGGTGTCCACGCTCGCGCGGGGCACCACGGCGCGGGGGACGACGCCGCCACGGTCGTCCGCGCGCCGACCCGCCGTGGCGCGGTCGCTGCCGCGGCCCGTGGCCTTCGGAGCATTGCGTGGGGCGTTGGCACCGGAGGCGTTGGCGCGAGCCGCGGCGCGGGCCCTCTGTTCCGAGCGTCTCATCGAGTTCCCTTCCCAGTGGTGCGCACGCGGCCCGCGGAGGCACCGGCCACGGCGTCGGCGATCAGGTTGGTCCCCACCGTGAGCACGGCGATCGCGATGACCGGCAGGATCACACCCCACGGTTGCAGGGACAGCGCGATCCGGTTCTCGTTGATCATGAGGCCCCAGTCCGGGGTGGGCGGTTGCATGCCGAGTCCCAGGAAGGACAGGGAGGCCACCGCGCCGATCGAGTAGGTCAACCGCAGTCCCACCTCCACCATGAGCGGGCCCATAATGTTGGGCACCACGTCCCGACCCAGGATCTTCCACTGGGGGACGCCGTACATCTGGGAGGCCAGGACGTAGTCCTCGGCCACGACCCCGGCGGTCGCCGCGCGGATCACGCGGGCCACCCGGGGAGCGTGAGTCACGCCGATCACGAGCACCAGGACCCAGCCCTGCGGGCCCAGGACGGTAACGGCCAGCAGCGCGAAGACGAGCTGCGGGATGGCGAGCAACACGTCCCCGCAGCGCATGATCACCGAGTCCAGCCACCCGCCGCGCAGCGCGGCGAGCATCCCCAGGACGGCACCCAGGCCCACGCCCACGACGGTCGCGAGCGCGGAGTACAGCAGCAATCGCCAGCCACCGGCTAGGAACCGGGACAGCACGTCACGGCCCAGGTTGTCAGTGCCGAAGACGCCGGTCTGGAACGGTTTGCCCGCGAACGAGTTGGTGCCGTACCCGGTCCACGCGGGCACGGCCAGCGGCCCGAGCACGGCGAGGAGCAGCACGAGGGCGGTGAGCACGATGCCCAGTTTCGCGGCCGGTTGCCGCAGCACGCGGCGCGTGAACGACTCCGAGGTTCTCTGCGCGCTCATGAGCGGGACTCCGTCCGCAGTTTCGGGTTGGCGAGGATCCCGACCACGTCCGCGAGCAGGTTCACGATCACGTAGAACGCCGCGATGATCATGGACAGCGCCTGGACCACCTGGACGTCACGCGTGTTCACGGCGTCCACCATGGCCTGACCGAGCCCGGGATAGCGGAAGAGGAACTCCACGACCACGATGCCCCCGGCCAGCCACGCGAGCTGCATCGCGATCACCTGGGCCACGGGCCCGATCGCGTGCGGGAGGGCATGTTTGAAGATCACCTGACGTTCGGGCAGCCCCTTGAGCCGTGCCATCTCCACGTACCCGGAATCCAGGACGTCCGCCATGGTGGTGCGGGTCATGCGGATCATGTAGGGCACCACCACCAGGATCAGGGTCAGGGTGGGCAGGATCAGTTGCAGCGGGTAGTCCCACACACGCGTGCCCGGCGCGGCCATCGTGACCGAGGGCAGCAAGCGGAACACGGTCGTGGACAGCAGCGTGGTCAGTGCCACGCCGATCACGAACTCGGGCAGCGCCGCCAGCACGAGCGAGATCCCCGTGAGCCCCTGATCCGCCGCGCGGCCCCGGCGCATCGCGGACCACGTGCCGAGCAACAACCCCACGGGGATGGCGATCACGGCCGCGATGGCCATGAGCACCACGGACGCGGAGACCTTGCTCGCGAGCAACGCGTTGACGGAACCGCCCGTGGCGGCCGACGTCCCCAGGTCCCCCACGAGCAGACCGCCCAGCCACGAGAGGTAGCGCTCGTACCACGGGGCGTTGAGGTCCAGTTGTTCGCGCAGCGCCGCGAGCCGTTCGGGTGTGGCCTGCTGGCCCAGGATCGCCTGGGCCGGGTCACCGGGCAGCAACAGGGTGAAGAAGAAGACCAGCAGGGACACGGCCAGGAGCACGAAGACCGAGATGCCCAGCCGTTTCAGGATCATGGTGGCCACGCGATCACTTCCCTTCCCGGTCGATCCAGAGGGTGCGCAGCTGGAACCCGCTCACGGGCATCCCCGCGCGGTGTTCGGAACCACCGCCCACGTAGTTCTGGTACGCGTCCGCCTGGTTGAAGAACCCCCACACGATGTACCCGCCGGCGTCGTACAACCGCTTCTGGGCCCGCGCCACCAGGTCGTGCCGCGCGTCGTCGTCGAGCGTGGCCCGGGCCTTCTCGTACAGCGCGATGAACTCGGGATCCGCCCAGTGCGTCTCGTTGAACGGGGACGCCGGCAGGGTCCCGTTCGCGGTCTGGGGCAGGAAGCTGCGGGTGTACCAGAAGTCCTGGGAGAAGGGGTACTGCAGGTAACCGTCCCCGAAGAACGTGGTGGTGTCCACGCGGCGCAGGTTCACCGTGATCCCGGCCTCGGAGGCCTGCTCGGCGAAGACCTGGGCGGCCTCCACCGCGCCGGACTGGATGGGTGCCGTCACGAGTTCCACCTCGAGCCCGTCCGGGTGACCCGCTTGCGTGAGCAGCTCCTTGGCCCGGGCCACGTCCCGCGTGCGCTGCTCGAGCTGCGGCGTCCCCGGGTCGAACGGGGCGTACATGTCATTGCCCACCGTGCCGTGCCCCGAGAAGACCTGCTCGACCATCTGCTCGCGGTCCACCACGAGGCGGAACGCCTCCCGCACGCGGGCGTCGTCGAACGGTGCCGTGTCCACGCGCATGGTGAACGGCAGCCAGTTACCGGTCTCGGAGACCACGGTGTGCAACCGCGGGTCCGTGTTGACCACGTCGATCAGGGACAACGGCAACTGCCCCACGACGTCCACCTGGGTGGAGAGCAGGGCGTTGACCAGCGCGTCCTGGTCGTTGAAGTTCACCAGGTGGACCTCGTCCACGAACGGTGGTTCCCGCCAGTAGTCCCGGTTGGCCTCGAGCACCGTGAGCTGACCGGGTTCGAACGTGCCCAGCCGGAACGGGCCGGTGCCCACGGGTGCGGCGGGGTCGTAGTCCACCGGCACGATCCCCATGGAGTACTGCGCGGTGGCGTCCACGAACATGGCGTCCGGTTCCGACAGTTCGAAGCGGACCGTGTGATCGTCCACCGCCACGGTGCGCTTCAACAGGGCCAGCCCGGACGCACCCGTCTTGGGGTCCTTCGGATCGGTGACCCGGTCGTACGTGGCCACGACGTCCCGCGCGGTGAGTGGGCGCCCGTCGTGGAACACCACGCCCTTGCGCAGCCGCACGATCCACACGCGCCCGCCGTCCCGCGGCGTGGCCGACTCGGCGAGCACGGGCACGGGGACGTAGTCGGCGTCGAACTCGTAGAGCCCGTCGTAGAGGTTGATCACGCGCCCGGCATCCGCGGTGCCCACCGGCACGTGGGCGTCCACGCTGTCGGACGCGCCGCCGCCCGTGAGACCCACGCGCAGGATGCCCCCGCGCTGCGGTGCGCCCGTGGCCCGGATCGCCGCCGCACCCGGTTGCTTGCCCGCTGCGCACCCGGCCAGGGCGAACGACGCCGCCGCGGCGCCCAGTCCCATGAACCCGCGCCGGGAGAACGCGCCGTACCGCGCGGACCCACCACCGGGACCCCGCGCCGCGCGGGCCCCGGTCACCGAGGCCGACGGCGGGCAATCGGGTGGGGGTGGAACGGACGGTGCGGTGCGGGGTGGGCGGGGTGACGGTCGTGGGTTCATGGTTCCTCGCAGGGGTGAACGATCCCGGGCGCGCAACGGGGCGGCGACGAGCGTGACGCTCGGAGGGTGTCGCGGGACGCGCGACACCGATGTAGGGGCGGGCTGTGCCCAGCTACGGGATCTTGCTCAGGCGGGGGGCCATGATCCGGCGCCCGGCCGGCACGCACTGCGGTGTCAGATGATGCTGCACGGACTTGCGGAACAGGGCGGACATGTCGGACGTGCGTCGCATGCTTCCTCCCTGTGATCGAGGCCGACGGGTCGGTTCACCCGGCGGGAACGGCCCCACCGGTGTTCGGGATCACATTCAACCTACCCCGGAACGGCGCACAAGTGTGCGCGATCCGGGTCGGTGTCACTGCGGGTCGGGCGGCCATTGACCCCGGCGTTGCAGGACGTCCTTGAGCAGGTCGGCCCGATCCGTGATCAGCCCGTCCACCCCCATGTCCAGCAAACGCTCCATGTCCGCGGGGTCGTTGACGGTCCACACCTGAACCGACAGCCCCGTGCGGCGGGCCAGGTCCAGGAACGCGGGCGTGACGATCCGCAGGGTCAACCGGTGTCCCCCGGGCAGCTGCACCGTGTGCTGTTCGGGCAACTGGAGGGTGTCGAACGGTGCCACGAGCCGCGACCACGCCGCGATGTGCGCCCGCCACAGTGCAGGCGCGATCTTCCGGGACACCCGGTCGGTCAGGGGTGCCACGGCGGACACGGCCAGGAATCCGGCGGTGCCCAGGGTCCCGGCCGAGGACCGGACCCGTTCACCGGTGAGCCGCGTGATCCCGGCGAGCGCGCGGCGTCGTCGGGATTCGGAGAAGGACGTGACGCGCAACCGGTGCGCGGCGTGCTCCCGTGCCACGACCCCGGGCAGGGCGGCGACGGACGCCTCGTCCTTGACGTCGATGTTCAGGCACGCCTCGGGCAGTGCCCGCAGCAGCTCGCTGAGCGTGGGGATCTCCTCGGTGCCGCCGATGCGCAGCTCCCGCAGTTGCTCCCACGTGAGGTCGTTGACGTTGCCGCTCGTGCCCGTGACGCGCTCCAGCGTGGGGTCGTGGAAGGCCACGACCACGCCGTCCCGGGTCGTGTGCACGTCCGTCTCGAGCCACACGAAACCGAGCTCCGCGGCGGCCCGGAACGCGGCCAGGGTGTTCTCGTGACCGTCCGGGGAGAACCCGCGGTGGGCGAGCGCGGCGGGGTGCCGCCGTGCGCCGAGGTCCCGGCGAGCGGCCGGATCGGAACGGGACGACTCAGACATGGCGACCCTCCCGAGCCACGGGAGCGGTGTGCTCGTGCTCCAGGTAGGCCTCGATCACCTGCGCCACGCCGTCCTCGGCGAACGCCGGTGCGGTGCGTCCCACCGTGGCGACCACGTGCGGGTGCCCGTCCGCCATGGCGTAGCCGCGCTCGGCCCACGTGAGCATCTCGAGATCGTTGGGCATGTCCCCGAAGGCCATGACCTCCCGGTGGGAGATGCCGTGCTCCGCGGCGAAGTGTTCGAGCGTACGGGCCTTGGTGAGCCCGCGCTGCCCCATTTCCACGAGGGGTGCCGCGGCCACCGAATGCGTCACGGACAGCCGCCCCGCCACGATCTCGCGGACGTGCTCGAAGTACCGATTGGGATCGGCGCCGTCCAGCTTGGCCAACAGCTTGACCACCTCGGTGCCGGGCGCGAGCGACTCCCTCACGGGTGCTTCGGTGATGTGCCGGATCTCCATGCGGTCCGTGCGGGACCACCCGTGATCCGTGTAGACGCGCTCCAGGGTCTCCGCGGCGAACAGGGAATCCGGGAACTCGCGGGCCACGTCCGCCATGACGGGCAGTGCCTCGCTCACGTCGAACAGGCTCGCCTCCAGGACACGCTCCGCGCCGGGATCGTAGATCACCGCCCCGTTGGAGCAGATCACGACCCCCACGTCATCGAGTTGTTCATGCAGGGGGTCCAACCACCGCATGGGGCGCCCGGTCACGAAGACCACATGAATCCCGGCGTCCCGCGCGGCGGTGATCGCGGCGACGGTGCGCGGCCGGAACCGGAAGTCACAGCCCAGCACTGTCCCGTCCAGGTCACTCGCGATGAGCCGGACGGGTGGCTGGTCCGCGGCGTGTTCCGGCGCCACGGGCTACTTCACTTCGTAGACGGGCGTGAGGAACGCGCGTCCCAGGGCGTGCGAGAACAGGTTGAAGTTGACCACTGCGGGGCTCGCGGACTCGTCCACCTCGAGCTCGGGGACGTCCACGGCCGTGACGCAGACGATGTAGCGGTGCGGGCCGTGGCCCCCGGGGGGTGCGGCGCCCAGGTATTCGTCCGTGCCGCCGTCGTTGCGGTGCTTCACGGCGCCCTCGGGCGGGTTCGACGCCGCCCCGGTCGCCAGTTCGGTGACGTCCGCCGGAATGTTGGACAGGCACCAGTGCCAGAACCCGCTGGGGGTGGGGGCGTCCGGGTCGAACATCGTGACCACGTAGGAACGGGTGCCCTCCGGGGCACCGCTCCACGACAGCTGCGGGGAGACGTCCCCTCCCCCGGCGCCCATGATCCCGGAGACCTGGGGCGTGTTCATGCTCTCGCCCTCGGCCACGTCCGTGGACGTCACTGTGAACGTGGGCAGTTCGGGCAGATCGGCGTAGGGATGACGGTCGTACATGGGAGCGTTCCTTTCCTCGTTACGGTCATGACACAGCTGGGGGCCTCGCACGGCCACGGGAAAGCAGTGGATCAGGCGTGGTCGATCAGGTCCGCGCGCGTGGGCAGATCCGCGCCGGAGCGCGAGACCGTGACCCCGGCGGCGGCCGCGGCGTGGCGCAACAGCTCCGTGAGTTGCGCGCTGTCCAACTCGTCGAGGGCGCTCGCCGCAGTGGGGCCCAGGATGTTCCGGTCCGCGAGTCCCGAGAGCAGGGCCGCCATGAAGGAGTCACCCGCGCCCACGGTGTCCGCGACGGTGACCCGGGCGGCGGGGACCTCCACGCCATCGCGTCCGGTGCCGCGACTAACAGCCCACGGCCCCATGACCCCGCGGGTCACGACCACAAGCCGTGCTCCGGCCTTGAGCCACGCACGCGCGGAGTCCTCGATGCTGCGGTGCGGGTAGAGCCACAACAGGTCCTCGTCGGAGGCCTTGATCACGTGGGACAGCGCCACGATCTTCTCCGCGCGGGCGCGCGCGTCCGAGGAGTCCGGGATGATGGACGGGCGGCAATTGGGGTCGTAGGAGATCAATGCGTGACCGCGGGCGCGTTCGAGCGCCTGGCCCACCACGGTGGCGCCGGGTTCCAGCATGGCCCCGATGGACCCGGCGTGCAGGGCATCGGTGTCCCGCAGGAGCTCGTCGATCCGCTCCGGGGAGACGTCCAGGGACCAGTCGAGTTGGAAGTCGTAGCTCGCGGCACCGGTCTCGTCCAGGGTCGCCTGGGCCACGGAGGTGGGCAGGGCGTCCGCGTCGAACGGCAACCGGACCCCGTTGCCCGTGAGGTGATCGGCCACCTGACGGCCGTACTCGTCCCGGCCGTAACGGCCCAGGAACTGGACGTCGTGACCCAACCGGGCCAGTCCCACGGCCACGTTCATGGGGCTGCCACCCACGTGGGCCCGGGGTTCTTCACCCTCGCGGGACACCACGTCCACGAGGGCCTCACCGATCACCGTCAACATGACCCCACGTTAGCAAAGCGTGCGGGGTGTCACCGGGGTTGTCACGACGCCGCACGGGCGGGAGAAGACCCCCGCGCACCGTAAACTTGGGGCCACGACGAGCAGCGCCGCTCCCGCGCGCGCCATCACTCGAGTCAGCGCACCACCGCGCGACCCCCAACACGGCCCTCACGACGACGTCCGGGCCGAGGAAGAAGGATGCTCATGAGCGCCACGTGGTCCGAACGAGAAGCCCTTGCCGAGCAGCTGGTCCCCCTAGTGGGTCAGCTGCACCGCGGCAACAAGGTGGTCACCACGGTGTTCGGCCGTTCCCTGGTCCACAAGTCCGTCACGGAGATCATCAAGGTCCACCGCTTCACGCGCCGCATCCTGGGCGAGGAAATGCCCATCGACAAGACCCTCGAGATCGTCCACACGCTAGGCGAACTCAACCTCGGCGTGTGCAACGTGGACGTGGCCAAGCTCTACCAGGGCTACACCGTGGCCGGCAGCGGTGACCTGCAGGCGTACCTGCGCGAGGCCCTTGCTCCCGCCGTGGACCAGCGCGGGCGCAACGAACCCGGGTCCCGCGACGTCGTACTCTACGGCTTCGGGCGCATCGGGCGCCTGCTCGCGCGCATCCTGCTCAACCGCAACGACGGCACCGGGCTGAACCTGCGCGCCGTGGTGGTGCGCCGCAAGCCCGGCAACGACCTCGTCAAGCGCGCCTCGCTGCTGCGCCGCGACTCGGTGCACGGCCCCTTCAACGGGACCATCACCGTGAACGAGGACAAGAACGTGATCACCGCCAACGGTGTGCCGATCCAATTCATCTACGCCAACTCCCCGGCGGAGATCGACTACACCGAGTACGGGATCGACAACGCCCTGGTCGTGGACAACACCGGCGTGTGGCGTGACGAGGAAGGCCTCTCCCAGCACCTGCAGTCCAAGGGTGTGGGCAAGGTCCTGCTGACGGCCCCCGGTAAGGGCGACATGAAGAACATCGTGTGCGGCGTGAACGACAAGGACATCTCCCCGGAGGACACCATCCTCTCCGCGGCGTCCTGCACTACGAACGCCATCACACCCGTGATCAAGGTCCTCAACGACGAGTACGGGATCATCCAGGGTCACGTGGAGACCGTGCACTCCTACACCAACGACCAGAACCTGATCGACAACTGGCACAAGGGTGACCGCCGCGGCCGTTCCGCCGCCCTGAACATGGTCATCACCGAGACCGGTGCCGCCAAGGCCGTGGCCAAGGCGCTGCCCGTGATGAAGGGCAAGCTCACCGGTAACGCGATCCGCGTCCCCACCCCGGACGTGTCCATGGCGATCCTCAACCTGCAATTGGAGAACGCCCCGGAGTCCAAGGACCAGATCAACGAGTTCCTCAAGGACATCTCGCTGAACTCGCCCCTGCGCAAGCAGATCGACTACGTGGACTCCCCGGACGTAGTCTCCACGGACCTCGTGGGCTCCCGCCGCGCCGGTGTGGTGGACGGACTCGCGACCATCGTGAACAACAACTCGGTGGTGCTCTACGTCTGGTACGACAACGAGTTCGGTTACTCGTGCCAGGTGGTGCGCGTGATGGCCCGCATGGCGGACATCTCCATGCTCCAGCTCCCGTAAGGGTCACGGTCCCCGCGCCGCTGGTGCGCTCGACGACGCCGCCGCCCCGGCCACCTTTCGCGCGAAGGGCACCGGGGCGGCGTCGTGCGTTCCACGGCGATCGCGGCCCGTCCGGACGGAGCGCGATCGCCTTTTGCGGCCCGCGGTCGCTCTTTCTGGGGCCCGCGGGGCCGCTCACGAACGGCGTGCGGTCACGGGCGCCAGAACGCGGCGACCGCCCCGTACAGGGCGTACAGGTCCCCGGTGTGCACGAGTTCGCGCGCCGAATGCATGGACAGCAACCCCACGCCCACGTCCAGCGTGCGGATGCCCAGGCGGGTCGCGGTGATGGGTCCGATGGTCGATCCGCACGGCACGGTGTTGTTGGAGACGAACTCCTGGTAGGCCACCCCGGCGCGTTCGCACACGCGGGCCCACTCGGCCGCGCCCGTGGCATCGGTCGTGTAGCGCTGCTGCGCGTTGATCTTGAGCAGCGGCCCTCCCCCGGGTTCGGGGGTGTTCACGGGATCGTGGTGGCCCTGGTAGTTGGGGTGCACCAGGTGCCCCGCGTCCGAGGACAAGCACACGGAGGCGGCGAGCGAGCGCCGGTAGTCGTCCGTGGTCCCGTCCCGCGCGGCGCTGATGCGCACGAGCACGTCCTCGAGGAACGGGCCGGCGGCGCCCGAGCGGGTGGCCGAACCGACCTCCTCGTGGTCGAACGCGGCGAGCACGCTCACGTGCTCCGCGCTCTCGAGGTCGTGGGCGTGTTCGATCAGGGCGCGCAGGCCCGCGAACACGGAGGTCAGGTTGTCCAGGCGGCCGCTCGCGAGCAGGGTGCGCTGCGCGCCGATGAGTTCTGGGGCCTGGGAGTCCGCCACGACGATGTCGTAGCCGAGGATGTCCGATGCCGTGATCGGTTCGGCCACCGCCCCGTCGCCGGCCGCGGCACTCGGTGCACCCGTCACGGTCGTCCGGCTCGTTCCGCGCGACTCGTTCGCGGCATTCGCGAGCACGGTCAGGACGTCCGCGTCCTGGGCCTGCCCCACGCCCCACACGGGCTGCACGTGGCGCTGCTTGTCGAGCGTGAGACCCTCGTTCGCGCTGCGGTCCAGGTGGATCGCCAACTGCGGGATCCGGGCCACGGGGCCGGTCGCGGTGAGGACCTGCCGGGTCCCGCCGTCACGGCCACGCACCACGAGCCGACCGGCGAAGCGCAGGTCCCGGTCCAACCACGAGTTCAACAGTGGACCGCCGTAGATCTCCACGCCGGCCTGGTACCACCGGTGCGTCACGGTGGTGGGTCGGGGCTTGAGCTTGAACCCCGGAGAATCGGTGTGGGCCCCCAGGATCCGGTACCCCGCGCCCGGTGCGGCACCGGACGGGAGTACCCAGGCGATCAGGGCGCCGTCGCGCACGGTGTAGTAGCCGCCCGCGGACAGCTCCGACCACGGCCGGGTCTCGTCCAGGGCGGTGAACCCCGCGGCGTCGAGCGCAGCGGCCGCCGTGGCCACGGCGTGGAACGAGCTGGGCGAGGCCGTGACGTACTCGCCCAGTGCACGCGCGAAGCCGGCCTCGGGTGTTCCGGGGCCGGGCTCCGACGTTCCGTTCGCGGGGTCGGCCGGGGTGGTGGATTCGTGCGAGCTATCCGTCATGACGCCCAGTGTAGGTGGGGGTGTTGTCGCGCTCGCCGGGGCCGGCGGGCGGGGGCGTCGTACCGGGCGAGGGCGGCGTCGTCGTACCGTGCGGGCCCGCGGGCGGAGCCGGCGTCGTCGTACCGTGCGGGTCGGGGCCGTTGGCCCGGGGAGTGCTCTCGCTCGAGGTATCGCCCGAGGGCCCACCGGGCAGCGCCACGGGGGCGTCGTCGTGCCCCGCGTGCGCGCCGTGGGCGGTACGAGTGTCCAGCAGACCCACGTAGCGGCCCTGCCCGTCCCGCACGGAGTACGGACCGTACTGCGGCGGCAGGACCAGGTAGCGCTGCGTGGCCGGGTCCAGGACGTAGGCCGCCAGGCCCGAGGCGTCCGCGGCCAACCGAGGGGGCCGGTGGCCGAGCTCGGGCAGCCGGGCCGGTTGCGGGGGTGGCGGCAGGACGATCGTGCGGGTCACGGCCACGGACCGGTTGCGGCGCACGAGCCAGAACACGAGCGCCACGTAACCACCGTTGATCAGCGCCACCGCGATCAGGTCCGTGGGCGCCCCGGAGGTGTCGTTCATGTCCGTGAGCCCCACCATGGCCATGAGGGACACCGTCATGTTGTTCACGGCGTGCAGTGCGATCGCCGCTTCCAGACCACCGGTGCGCCACGTGATGATGCCCATGGCCACGGCCATGATCCCCACCGAGGCCTGACCCCAGATGTCGTACGCGTGACCGAGCACGAACAGCGGCACCGGGAGCAGGATGGCCCACGCGGGGTGCTTGAGCCACCGGCCGATGGTCTGGGCCAGGTAACCCCGGAATACGACTTCCTCCGCCGCGCACTGCAGGGGCACCACGAAGATCACCGAGGCCATGAGCCACCAGAAACCGGGCGCCGGTTGGAAGGACACGGGCCTACCACCCGCGGCGAGTTCCAGACCCACGGCGATCGCGTTGATCAGAGCGTAGATGGCGACCGCCGCCACGAAGCACGTGAGCAGCCACTTCCACCGGATCCGCCCGGTCACGGAGAAGATCAGCCCCAGGGGACGCGGACCCAGTACCAGCCGGGCCAGCAGGGCGCTCGGGAGCATGAGGACCACGGAGCCGAAGAGGATGAAGAACACCACCGGATCCAGCTGATCCATGGCCAGGATGTCCCCTTCGATCCGCCCCGGGGCCGCGAAGACCATGATCAGGAAGAACCCGATGGTCAGGAGCAGGAGCACGGCCAGCAGGATGAGCCCCTCCACGAGCGGCATCCACCAGCGGTGCCGGGGATCCACGTGCGCCAGGCGGTGGTAGAAGAGGGTGCGGGTCCGGGACGGCTCCTGGACGGGGGGCGACGGACGGGACCACGGGGCGCTGGCGTGACTCATGACTCCACGGTAGCCGTCACGGGTGACGCTCAGGGCCCCCTGTGCAGGGCGCTCGCCGTGAATCCCGGGTGGATCCGACGTGGATCCGACGTGGAGCCGGCGTGGGTCCGGCGATTTCCGATCGCAGCATCGGAGCCAGGCCTGGGGCGGATCCGCCCGGTGGTCCCTCCCGGTGGTCCCGGGTGGTCCGGCCCGCGGGCATGGACGTGCGGGGTCCGCGCCCGGATGTCTCACTCCGGCCCGGGTCCGGTCAGCGCCGGTAACGCTCCACGAACGCCCGCAGGATCCTGGGTGCCTGGTCCACGGCGGGACCGTTGACCACCCGGTCGATCACGGTGTCCGTGTCCTCCGGCCGGAAGTACCCCAGGTCCTTGTACGCGCGCACGCGACTCACGAGCCCCTCGGGGTCCAGTTCGGGGTGGAACTGGGTGGCGTAGAGGTTGTTCTTGATCCGGTACATCTGCACGTGGCACGCGGTCCCGGTGGCCAGCAGCACCGCGTTGGGCGGCAGCACGCGGGTGCCCTCCTTGTGCCCCACGTACGCGCTGAACTCACGGGGCAAGTCCGCGAGCAGGGGATCCCGGGCCCCCTCGTCGGTCACGCTCACGGTGATGGGACCCACGTCCTCGTGGCACGACCGGTCCACCTTGGCTCCCTGGTGGATCCCCAGGGTGCCCACGCCGTAGCACGCGCCGAGGAACGGGAAGTCGCGGGCCACGACGTCGTCCAGCAGCGCGCTGATCCAGGTCTCCGCGACGCGCTGCGCCCTGGACTTCTCCTCCGGCGGGTCCGAGGAGTTGAACGGCGACCCGCCCACGATGATCCCGCTGTACCTGTCCAGGTCCAGGGCGGGCCACTCACCGGACTCCAGACGGATGCGCTCGAGCTGGTCCTCCTCGAGGCCCCCGAAGCGGGCCACGGCCCGGTATTCCTCGTCCGCGAGGACGTCGTCACCACGGGTGGCCAGCAGCACGAACGGTTTCATGGCTTACACCTATGTCACGGGGGCCTCGGGATGCAAATCACCCGGGCTCGGGGCCGCTTCCCGACGCTTCGGTGACACCCACGGGCGGGTCCGGCGGTTACTCCGAAGAAACGTGGTCCCACCCCTTGACTTGCCCCGTGTGATCCAGTTCACTGTTCCTAAATGAAATTTAAATTTCACATCACGAAATACCAGAGGAGGACGGATCGTGGATCTGACCGAGTTCAACAGCCTCGATCGTGAAGCCGCCGTCGCGGCCGTAGGACCGGCCCTGGACGTCCAGCGCTGGATCGAGGAACTCGTGTCCGGGCGCCCGTACGGGTCGAGGCCCCGCCGCGCTTCGTGCCCATCGCATCCATCGAGCACCTCCAGGATCACCTGCGGGAAGGTGACACCGTCAAGGATGGTAAGCTCGTGGACTCCGAGGGCAACGAGATCCCGTGCATTATCGCATCCGGTGAAGTGGTCCCGGCGCCCCTGGACTCCAAGAAGTCCGGGACGGCGGGCGAGCACTGATTTTCCGCCGCCAACCGTGTCCTCACGCGATGAGCGGAAGGGCACGGTTCGCACATGTCCTTCACGTGCGGTGGCCGGACCCCCACCCGGGGACCGACAACCGCACGGTCAGAACTGCCCCGCCTCTCATGGCAGGAGAACAACACATGCAGCCTTCAAGCAATCACCACATTTTGAGTGGGTTGACGAATAATCTTCAGGACGCTGATGTTCAGGAGACGCAGGAGTGGATCGAGTCGTT
>NZ_JROM01000030.1 GCF_000786655.1 Kocuria marina
CGGTAGTTGGCGCCGTTGTCGGTGACCACCCGGTGGACCCGCTCGATCCCGTGAGCGGCGAAGAACGCCCTCGCCCGGGCGAAGAACCCGATCGTGGTGGTGGCCTTCTCGTCGTCGAGGGCCTCGGTGTAGGCCAGGCGCGAGAACCCGTCGATGGCGGTGTGCAGGTAGGTGTAGCCGATCCTGGCCCCGGGACCGCGTTTGGCTGCCAGGGCCTTGGTCGTGCCGCGGCCGTGGGCACGCCACCCGCCGCCGTAGGGAATCCTGCCGACCTTCTTCACATCCAGGTGGACCATGTGCCCGGGCCAGTGCGCGGTGATCCGCCGCGGGACCCGGCGGGAGTCCTCTCCGTCCGGGGTGAGGTCGCGCAACCGGGAGATCCCCAGCCGGGCCAGCCACCGGCCCACGGTGCGCAGCGCGATGGTCACGGGGGCGTGGAAGGGCCCGGGGCCCTTCTCGTCCTGGGGGTCGTTGTCGTAGCCGCCGGCGCTCAGGTGGTGCCAGATGCGCCGGGCCGACCACTTCCGGCCCCGGCGCAGGGCGTCGATGCGCTCCACCACCTCCGGGGCCGTGCGGAACGGACTCCCGACAGGGGTGCAGGGCCGGTCGGCCAGGCCATCCTCGCCGTCTTCGAGGTAGCGGGCCACCCAGGTGGACACCGTCGGACGGCTGACGTGGAATTCGGCGGCGACGTGGGCCTTGGGGATCCCGTCCTCGAGGTGACGGGCCACCATGCGCAGCCGGCCGGTCGGGGTCAGGGGTGCATTACGGTGGGTCATGAACGGGCTCTCTCGTACGGACGGACGGTGTAGGAACTTCCATCCTGTGGCGAGGAGCCCGTTCCTCATCTCATCGACGCACCCGCGACAAGAACCTCATGACCCACAACAGCTAGTGGCCACAGACGCGCCTAAGAGGTACATGGGCACGTCAATCCCGGTGCTGCGCATGGATTCATCAACCCAGGCGTGCAGCGGCGCCGCCGAGTCAGTGTTCACGGTCCTCTTCGACGGCGGGGCGCACCGTTTTGGTGCGGTTGCCGTGTACTTGCGTGGAGGGGCCTTGCAGATCGATGCACAGCATGCCCTCTTCCACGAAGGGCTCGTAGCGTCGGCTGGTGGAGTGTCCGATCCGGTAGTGGCCCAGGAAGCTCACCGCGGCCACCTGGGCTTGCCGCGAGCTGGAGGAAACGCGAAGCCGATAGCTGCGGGGGGAAATCTCGGCTGCGCGAAAGGCTATGACCTGGCGATCGGGGTCGAAGAGGATCTCGATCACCTCAGGCGCGTCGATCAGGGCGTGTGCTGCGGAGTTGATCGAGATGAGGCCACTTTTTTGGATGGTCACACTGGGTGCACCCTTCATGGGCGTTCTGCGCTGGTCGAACACTTCGAATCCCACAGCATCCTCCTTAGACAACCGCCCCACTCAGCATTGGCTGTGCACTCTACACCGAGTTATCGGGTTCGAATATAACGAATCTCCCTGGGCGCTTCAAACAGTTGGAATATTTGATTTTTTTAGGGTGCTGAGCACCGTTGTGATCTACTCATCCAAGTGGCGCTGAAACATGACATAATATCCGTTATGTCATGAATAGGCCGGTAGGGTGGCCACCATGTCCGACACCGCCCATCTCACCGCCCATGACCCTGGTACCACGAACGCTGCGGTCCATGCGGGGCTGCTCGGTGCGTGGGTGGCGTCCTACCCTTCGCCGAACACCCGAGCCTCCTACACCCGGGACGCGCGACTGTTCTGTGAGTTCCTCGACGCCGGCGGCCTCGACCTGTTGGCCGCCACTCGCGCGCACCTCGATGTCTTCGCCCGGGCGCGCACGGCAGCTGGGGACGCGGACACCACCGTGGCCCGCCGGCTGGCCGCGGTCTCCGCGTTCTACACCTACGCGATCACCGTTAATGCGGTGACCAAGAACCCGGCCCAGTACGTGGCACGGCCGGCGGTGGATCAGGACCACACCACCACCGCAGCGCTGACGAGACGCGAAGCCATGCGTCTGCTCGACGCCGCGGCTGCCGACTCCCTCAGGTCCCACGCCCTGGTGGACCTGCTGCTCTCGACCGGGATGCGAATCTCTGAGGCGCTGACTGCCACGGAGGCAGGGTTGTTCCGGGACCGGTTGATCATCCGCCGCAAAGGCGGCAAAAAAGCCGTCGTTGCACTGCCCGAACACACCGCCACCGCGCTCTACGGGCTCGTTGGGATCATGGGCGCCGATCTGGCCACCGGGCGCGAGGCGGACCGGTTGATCTTCACCACTCGCACCGGGGCGCCCTGGGCCAGGACCAATGCCCACATCACACTCACCCGCCTGGCCACCCGCGCGGGGATTACCAAGCCGATGTCCTCGCACGTGCTGCGCCACACCCACGCGACCCTCGCCCTGGAGCTCGGGGTGCCCCTGCACCACCTCCAAGACTCCCTGGGCCATGCGGACCCGCGCACCACACGCCGCTACGACCACTCCCGCCGACGCCTAGCCAACTCCAGCGCTCACACCGTCGGACAACTCTTCGAGTGAAGTCAGTGGAATGAGAATGGTGCTGCAGGTCTGATATTTGCTGCGGGTGGGTGTGGGTGCCCCTGCATTTGGGACTGCTGCACGAATAGGTGACATCTGATCTGGCTTGCCTGAGGGGGTGGGCCTGGAAGGATGTTGCTGTGCCCAAGCCCTACCCGTCCGAGTTCCGTGACGACGTCGTGCGCGTCGCCCGAGGCCGCGAGGCCGGCGTGACCATCGAGCAGATCGCGAAAGACTTCGGTGTCCACCCGATGACACTCCGGAAGTGGCTGCGCCGTGCCGACATCGACGAAGGCGCCAAGCCCGGCCAGTCTCGGACCGAGGCTGCCGAGATCCGGGAGCTGAAGAAGCGCAACCGGCTGCTGGAGCAGGAGAACGAGGTGCTCCGCCGCGCGGCGGCGTATCTGTCGCAGGCGAACCTGCCGGGAAAAGGTTCTACCCGCTCGTAACGGAGCTCGCCGCCGCAGGGATCCCTGTGACGGTGACGTGTCGGGTGCTCAAGCTCTCCCGCCAGCCCTACTACCGGTGGCTGGCGACCCCCCATCACGCCGAGTGAGGTGGTGGAGGCGTATCGCGCGAACGCATTGTTCGACGCCCACCGTGACGATCCCGAGTTCGGACACCGGCTCCTCCCCGACGAAGCCCGCGACGCCGGCGAGGCGATGTCGGACCGGACCGCGTGGCGGATCGCCGCGAGCAACGGCTGGTGGAGCGCGTTGGGGAAGAAGCGGGGCCGCAACGGCCGCAAGCCCGGTCCGCCTGTGCACGACGACCTCTGCGCCGTGGTCGACGAGCACGGCAGGACGCGGCACGTGTTCGTGGCCGATGCTCCGAACGAGCTCTGGCTCGTGGACATCACGGAGCACAAGACCGCGGAAGGCAAGCTGTACTGCTGCGCGATCAAGGACGTATTCAGTGGCCGGATCGTCGGGTACTCGATCGACTCCCGGATGAAATCTCGTCTGGCTGTCCAGGCCCTCGAGAACGCCGTGCAGATGCGCGGCGACGTCGCCGGTTGCGTGGTCCATTCGGACCGAGGATCTCAATTTCGAAGCCGGAAGTTCCTGCGCGCACTGACCCGTCACCGCATGGTCGGATCCATGGGCAGAGTCGGCTCGAGCGGCGACAACGCGGCCATGGAATCTTTCTTCGCACTCCTGCAGAAGAACGTCCTCGACCGCCGTTCCTGGAGGACACGGGACCAGCTGCGTATCGCGATCCTGACCTGGATCGAGCGCACCTACCACCGCCGGCGCCGACAGGTCCGACTCGGGCGTTTGACGCCCATCGAGTTCGAGACCACCATGAACACGACCGTCGCACTGGCGGCGTGACTTTACCTGTCACCTAACCGTGCAGCAGTCCCCTCCGTCGCGAACTGGCGCAGCATGTTCTCGAAGCTCCGAAGGTTCGGGGCGGCCCGGGGGCCGATGTCCACGAACAGCAGCCACACCGGCTCGCCGAACCCGTCGACTCTCAGTGGCGCCGGCAACGAGTCCCCCTCGGCAAGCACCGTCGGATACAGGAGCCCGCCCGTCGAACCGGGCCATTGCTCGTGATGGGTGTAGGCCACGATCTGGTAGATGTCCGACCGTGCCACCTTAATGCGACGACGGTCGGCCACCAGCGTGAGCTCGTCGTCGGCCCCGTGGTCGCTTGGCAGAGCATCCTTGTACTTGGTGTCCAGCAGGAGCGTGGAACCGCCGTCGACCCGCAGCACGAGATCGGGATCAACCTTCGACGTCCGCAGACGCTTCCCGGTGGCGTCGCGCACTACGGCCCTGCCCATCGACGACGGAGCCAGGGAGAGTCCGTCTGCCGAGTCGATCAACCCCCGCAGGCCTTCCTGGAAGAGCGTGGGCATGTGCCACATGAACGAGGTCGTGCTGGTCGCCGCGCCGAGCTCCGTCCCCATGAGCTGGCCTTGCAGCAAGGCGGATGTCGCCGCGAGCACGCTGGCGTAGTGCCGCAGCGGGCCCCTACTCGACACAGCACGCAGGTCGCTGGGTGACACCTCGATGTCGCTCACCTGGGCGAACAGCGGCAGCGCGGCCTTGGCCTCGCGCATCACGGACCGGCGCGCAGCCGGCACCGGCAACGCGTGGCTGGCAGACAGCACGTAGCGCAACCCGGCCTTCAGCAGGCGGTTGTTGGCGGTGTCCTGCGTGCGCTCCTGGACCCGGCACGGGATGCGCGCCGCGTCGCCGACAGCGAGATGCTGGCCTACGTACCGGCCGATCAGGGGCCGGCCCTTCACCGTCCCGTCGAGCACCCGGTCGGCGCGGCGGTAGTCACGCCGCAGCCACCGCGACGCGAACCGACGGATCGAGCGCGCGTGCCAGGCTAGCAGGCAGGCCGAAGGGTCGCGCCGGAGCGCCTCCAGCTCGACCGCGTCGAAGGGGAGCACCCGCAGCGGATCGTGCCGCTGCTCGTACGCGTAGTCGGCCAGGAAGAAGACGTCGGCCGTGTCCAGCTTCGGCCGCACCCGCAGCGTGACGTCCCCTCCGGTCGTTGCCACCCTCGACACCCCGACCAGGTCGCCGGCCTGCACGGTCCAGCTGGCATCTCCGGGGGCCCTGCGCACGACGCACCCCGCAGCAGCCCAGAACTCCTCCGAAACGGATTCCACGACGTCGTCGCCCACGGATACGCTGCCCCGCTCTGCGACGTCGACGGTCCACATCACTCCTCCTGCGGCGCAGTCGTGGGAGCGTCGTTCTCGTCCGCCTCAGCCGAGGTGCCCCCGGACGACCACAGAGCCGGGTCTGCGAGATAGGACGCGAGATCACTAGCCTGCTCGCGCTGGGACGTCCCGTCGCGCATGCGGAGCCTCTGGCTGAGGGCGGCCACCCGGCCAACATCGGCCTCGCCCTCCATGGCGTACTCGTTCAGCAGTGGCAGGACCTCATAGACGAACCGTCCTGCCAACACCTGCGTGCTCGTAGCCGCGCCGTCGGGCTCGGCGAGGAAGTACGAGGGCCCGACCTGGAGACCGGCAGGGGCGTCGGCCAACGCTTCGCGGGTCTGCCTGTACAGGTGCAGCGCCGCCTTTCTGGCCGCGTTGTCGTCGTAACCCTCGAACCCGATGATCGGTGCCTCCGAGGTGGGGACGTCGAGGAAGACGAACCGTCGGCGCAGCGCGTAGTCGATCACCGCGATGCTCCGGTCGGCCGTGTTCATCGTGCCCAGGACCTTGAGGTTCCACGGGACCGTGAGCGAGGCCTCGCCATCGATCACGTAGGGCGTGACGACGGGTTGGTCGCGGTACTCCAGCGCATACAGCAGCTCGCCGAAGATGTTGGGGATGTCGCCACGGTTGATCTCATCGAGGACGAGCACCAGCTCGACGTCGTAGTCCCGGCGCGCCAGCTCGTGGCCTACCGCGCTGATCAAGCTCAGAATCCGGTGCTGGGCCACGAACGTGACGCCGTTGGTGTGGGGCTGCGCCACCAGGGCGCGGACGAAGTCGGTGTAGTCGTAGCCCGGGTGGAACTGCACAATGTCCCACACCGATGCCAGGCCGCGCTTCATGGCCTCGTCCGCGATGGCCGTCACGCTCCGCTGGTTCTCTGGCAGGGCATCGACGATCGTCCGCAATCGGCTCTCCTTGACGCGGCCACCAGTCGACCATTCCACGTATCGCCGTGCGACGTAGGTCTTGCCCGCGCCGGGCGCGCCCTGCAGCACGACCTGACCTCGCCGGCGCAGCTGCGACGCCAGCTCTTCCAGCTCCTCGGGCACTGCCTCGCGCCGCGTCTGGGCCGGAGCGACGGTCGACGTCGCCGTGCGGTTCTCGAAGGCGTCCCGGAACTCCGACGGCGATAGATTTAGCCAAGCGTTGGCCCCCATCGCGAGCGTCAGGTCCAGCTCCCTGCCCTCGGCTGCTTCGAAGCCGCGCTCTGCCATCCGCTCGGCGATGAGCCGCACCGCGCTCTGAACCGCGTGCACCGTCGGCAGCTGGCTCTCGACGCCGATGATTGCTTTCCCGTGCTTCTCCGGCACGAGAAGGCCGCAGCGCTCCAACAGGCTCAGGATGTTTGAGGTCGCCTTGGCGTCGTGCCAGCTCGACCCGTTGGACGCGTGCCGGTCGTCGAGAACCTGCACCAGTACCGACCCGTTGATCATTTCCGGCCGAAGGTGTCCCGCGCCGTCGGTGAGCACCTCGCGCGTGATCTCGTCCAACCGTGGGTCGGCGAGGTTCAGCGCAACCCACACGAGCAGGAGCGCGTCGTCACGACCCGTGCGGCATGCTCGCAGGAGCTCGCTGTCCACGGCGACGCGATCGTCATCAGCCTGTATACGGCCTGCGGCGAGCGGGGGGTCGTAGGAGACGAGGTCGTTCCACAGGGGCTCGGTGGGCGAGGCCTCGGCATGCAGCGCCGTGCTTACCCCGAGCGCCGTCGTGGTGCCGGGGACGACGGTCGCGAGCGCGCGCACGACAGCCGCGGGGTCGATGTACTTTGTGGGCGACACCTGGCCCAGGCTGCGAAACGGACTCATGAGACCATTCTGTCGGATCGTCGTTACGACTACGATCTCAGCATTTGCCTCGGGCCCGAGCTTATGTAAAGATCTACTTATTAAAAGTAGATCTATCCGAGGAGACCCGAGATGAACGCCCCCGAGCTGCGGCCTAATGACGCTGTTGCGCCGCTCCCCACCGTAGACGGTGGCTTCCAGACCATCCTTGCCGACCCGCCATGGCGGTTTCAGAACCGGACCGGCAAGGTCGCGCCCGAGCACCGCCGACTCGACCGGTACTCGACCATGGGCCTCGACGACATCTGCAACCTCCCCGTCCAGGACGTGGCGGCCAAGAACGCCCACCTGTACCTGTGGGTGCCCAACGCGCTGCTGCCCGACGGGATGCGGGTCATGGAGGAGTGGGGCTTCCGCTACGTCTCCAACATCGTCTGGGCCAAGCGCCGCAAGGATGGCGGGCCCGACGGTCGCGGGGTCGGCTTCTACTTCCGCAACGTCACCGAGCTGATCCTGTTCGGCGTGCGCGGCTCCATGCGCACCCTCGCGCCGGCGCGCAGCCAGGTCAATATGATCGAGACCCGCAAGCGTGAGCACTCGCGCAAACCCGACGAGCAGTACAAGCTCATCGAGGACTGCTCGCCCGGTCCCTACCTGGAAATGTTCGCCCGGCAGGCCATGCCTGGTTGGGCGGCCTGGGGCGACGAGTCGGGCACCGACGTCACCCCCCGGGGTCAGGTCCACAAGGGCTACGCCGGCGGACCGATCGAGGCGCCCTTCCTCGAACCCCACGACCGGCTCGACAAGGACCTCTCCGAGGTCATCGCGGCCGACCTGCGGCGACAGTACGAGACCGGCGCCAGCGTCCGTCAGCTGGTCGAGACCACCGGCTACTCCATCACGAGGGTGCGAGGACTGCTGGCCAAGGCCGAGACTCCCATGCGCGACCGAGGTCGCCCCGCCGCCCCCGTGATCGCGACGAATGACACCCTCGTGTAGCTCCTAGCTGCTCCGCAAGACCCCCGTCACCTTCACGGTGGCAGGGGTCTTGCGTTTGGGGACGACCCGTCGTCCCGGGATGAAGCCTGACGAGCTCCACGGCACCGCGACCGGGCTCAAAACCATCAGAAGATCATCATGGATGCATCCACCAACCACGGCGCCGCCCCCGGCTGTCTGGCTGCCGCCCCCCAAGGTCTTCACTACCGAGACCGGCCGCCGCCACGTGCTGATGACCGTCATGGTCGACCGCGACTACCGCAACGTCACCCCCGGGGAGCGCGACAGCGACGCCGTGCCCGTCGCGTCCTGGCTGGGCGCCGACCGCCCGGTGGGTGCCTACGAGCTCGTGGGCAAGGGCAACCTGGCACCCGTGTGCGCGTGCTCGACAAAGGAGAAAACACAGCCGGGCGCACACGGGGCATGGTGGGGCGCTGGCACTACGAAGACAGCAGGGCTACCTCGTTGCTAGATTCCTATTCTTTAACCTTCGACATGTAATGCACATCCGATTTCCCTGGAAAGGGTTCTATACATCTTTTATAGATAGTTCGCGGCTCCGTCTATATAAAGTGGCTCTCGACATACCCATATCCCGGGCCACCTGGGACACGGGCTGGCCGGCGTCGATCAGCCGTTGCGCGCTGCGGATCTGGGAGTTCGTGAACTTCTCACGCCGGCCCCCAAGATCCCCACCAGCAGCACGACGCTTAGTCACCGAGTCAGTGACCCGCTCCCGCTTGATCTCCAACTCCATCTGAGCCAACGCAGCCAACACCGTGAACACCATCGACCCCATTGGCGTCGATGTATCCACCTGGCCCCCACCCAGGTTGAGAACCCGCAACCCCACGCTCTTCTCACGCAGGGACTCCGCGAGCTCGAGCATGTTCTGGGTAGACCTCCCCAACCGATCCAAAGTCGTCACCACCAAGGTGTCCCCCTCCTGCAGAGCACCCACAGCCTGCTCAAAGCCCGGGCGCGATGCCCGGGCACCTGAAACCCCGTGATCGAGGTAGAGATCATCCCGACGCACTCCGGCTTTTAGCAGGTCTGTTACCTGCCGATCCGCGCCTTGGCTCCTTGTAGACACCCGCGCGTACCCAATCAGCTTCCCCATGTCCCGCCTCCGTCTCTTGCTTGTCTCGCAACCGACCATCAGCACCCCGGCCGGGGCGAGCGGTTGAAAGACAACGCTACGAGACAGCTCCCGTCCCGGATTCCCGGCGCCGGTGTCAGTTTCAGAACCCGACTGCACTGAATTCAGAAGTGGACTGCACTAACCCTCAGGAATAGCCCTGACACGCTCGGCAAGGGGGCCCTGCAACGGGGTGGGGCAGCGAACACTCCCAGGTCAATTGCAGGATTCGACCATGGGGAATGATCCTGGACGCCGAGTGGCCGTCCACGCCCGTCTCCTTCTAGAGAACAGGACTATTGAGCAAACGTGACCCTAGTGCACACGACTACTGCGCAACCAGAGTTCAGAAGCCCACTGCACTGCCCCCGGAATCCGGGGTTGTGAGTGCAGTCGGCTTCTGAAAATGACAGCAGCCTCGAACGTCAGTGGGAGTGTCTCGCAAACGATCGTTACCGGTCAGTTCGGGCGATGACATCCAGGAAGTCCCGTACATGAGGCGGCGGAGCCGTCCCCGCCCAGATGGCGGTGAGCGGGCGGGTGATCTGGAGATTGTTGATCCGAACTCGGACGAGTCGGCCGGCACGGGTGTCCTCGGACACTGCGAGGGAGCTCAGCGCGCCGGGGGCGATGCCGGCCATAATCGCGCTGCGAACGCCGAGCGTGGTCGTCAGCACGGCTGCGGGCTCGGCTGCGAGTGGAAAGCCCGCCACGGCGAGGGCGTTCTCGAGCGCTCGTCGGGTGCCGCTGCCGGTCTCGCGGAGCACCAACCCAGTGGCCGCCAGTTCACGAACGGACACCTGGCGGGTCTTCGCCCACCGGTGACCGTGCTGCACAACGACTTCGATGGTGTCGTAAGCAACAGTGACTGACCGGAGGCCGGCGGGAACGACAGGGGTCTCGATGAGCCCGAGGTCTGCGGTTCCCTCGCGTATGGCCTCGACGACCGTGCTGCTGTTGGCGGCTGTGAGCTGAACGACCGGGCCGTCATCGCCGTGAGAGATGCGCCACCGGGCGATCCATTCCGGTAGGAGGTGTTCTGCGATCGTGAGGCTCGCGGCGATGCGCATCATCTTCCCGCGATCCGTGCGGAGCGAATCGACAGCATCCGAGAACTCATCGGCCGCCGTCAGCAGCGTTGTTCCCCAGCCGACAATCAGCTCGCCCGCCGGAGTCAATCGCGAACCCCGTGCAGAACGCACCAGGAGTCGCACGCGCAAATCTTTTTCCAGTTTCCGGATGCGCAGAGACACCGCCTGCTGACTCACGCCCAACTGCGTGCTTGCCGCCGACATGCTGCTTTCCTTCACGACGAGCGCCAAGGCTCGCAGTGCCTCCAAGTCCGGCCCGTTGCGCATCTTCCGCCTCCCAAGCACAAGCATAACTTGTATGGCGGACGGTATCTGCCTCTACTCGCACGAGCGGTCCGAGGAAATGATGGATGCATGACCCATGCCCAGGACGTTGCGACCGCCCGACCGGAACACACGCTGCTTGCCCGAGTCCGCGCGCTGCTGCCCGGGCTTGTCCTCTGCCTCGCCGCGGCCGGAGCATCGTACGGGGTCAGCCTGCTGCTGCCGGGAGTCAGCCCGCTCATTATCGCGATCGTGCTTGGCGTACTCCTGGCCAACGTCGTCCGGCTGCCAGCGGCAGCCTCCGACGGCATAGACTTCTCCGCGAAAAAGCTCCTGCGCGCCGGCATCGTCTTCCTCGGACTCCAACTGGTACTGACAGACATCCTCGAACTCGGAGCCCCGATGCTGGTCGTCATCGTGTGCATTGTCGCCGGCGGACTGTTCGGCACCGTTCTCCTGGGGAAGCTGCTACGGGTTCCATCCGGGCTCTCGCTGCTAATCGCCTGCGGATTCTCCATCTGCGGCGCGGCAGCCGTGGCGGGCGCGGCAGGGGTCACCGATCCGGACGACGAGGCCGAGGAAGACACCATCACCGCGGTCGCCCTCGTGGTGATCTTCGGAACGCTGATGATTCCCCTCGTCCCACTGATCACGGACCTGCTTGGCCTGGGCTCCGAGACGGCCGGGATGTGGGCAGGGGGTTCCATCCATGAAATCGCGCAAGTCGTCGCCGCTGGAGGCATCATCGGTGGCGGAGCGCTCACGGTCGCGGTCATCGTCAAACTCGCCCGAGTGCTGCTGCTCGCCCCTGTCGTGGCCATCCTTAGCATCCGGCAGCGCCGTCTCAGCCGTACGGCAGGCGAACCCGGTCAACAGATGTCGCATTCGAAGCTGCCGCCCGTCGTCCCGCTGTTCATCATCGGGTTCATCGCGATGGTGTTCGTGCGTTCCTTCATCCCTCTGCCGGGCACCGTGCTGATGGCCGGTGGGCTGCTGCAGACAGGACTGCTGGCTGCAGCGATGTTCGGACTCGGCTGCGGCGTCAAGGTTCGGAACCTCGTCAAGGTGGGCCTCAAGCCCTTCGCCCTAGCCGCACTCTCCACCGTTCTCGTCGCAACGATCGCCTACTGCGGAGTCACCTTCGCAGGCTGAACATGGCCAGCACCAGGGCGTCATTATCACCCCTGGGATGGGAACACATCAACCTCACCGGTGACTACACCTGGCCCCGCGCCAACCACATCAAACCCGGCAAATACAGGCCGCTACGGCGCCAGGCAAAACCTTAGCGTCGGATAATTCACTTTTTCACAAGCCACCCCTTCGTCGCCGCGTGTTCGTTTTGCGTCCCATGAGTCTCCAGGACATTCGAGCTGTGGTGAGGGACTTCCTGATGTGTGGGTGGACGGTTGCAGACCTGCATCACGCGCTGGATTTCCAACCAGACGGCTCCCCCTGGCCACACAACGGTCTTCCAGCCGATGCTGAAGCGGGCAGGTTGCGCGGCCTGCTGCGGTACCGCCTTGCCGCATATCGAACCGCATCCGGGGAGCCACTGCGCTCCCGCGACCAACAGCTGGCCAACGCCGCCGCCGAGAACCGGGCGGCAGCCGTTAAGGCCGCGCGGGAGGCCAAGGAGGCTTGGCAGGCGCGGGCGGCGCGGATCGGTCGGGACTCCCCCGCCAAGGTCATTGCCCTCGCGGAAATTCGAGCCATGTTCCGCAAATAATACATGTAATACTTGCATTAGTTGCTTTACCTGCATTACAATAAAGACAAGCAAACAGGAGGGAGTCGTCGTGATAGTCACGGTCGGCAACAACAAGGGCGGCGTCGGCAAGACCGGCGTCCTGACCCAGCTCGCGGCGGCCCTTGTCCGCGCGGGCCACAACGTCCTCGTCGTTGACCTGGACCCCCAGGGCAACGCGAGCCGGCAACTTGGCTGGACCGACGACCATGAGTCGCCCGCGCCCACCATCGGTGATGCCTTGCGCGATGCGACCAAGGGGATCGCCGTCGATGCCCTGGTGAAAGCGGCGGACCTCTCCAGTGGTTTCGGGGCGGACCTGCTTCCCTCCCGGGTAGACCTGGAAAATCGCATCAACGAAGCAGCCAAGATCGGCGCAGCAATGCGCCTGAAAAAGGTGTTGGCCGGCTGGACCGATGACTACGACGTCGTACTCATCGACACTCCCCCCTCCCTGGGCCACCTGACGCAAATGGCCCTGGCCGCTTCCGATGTCGCGGTGGGGGTCACCCAACCTGAGTTCGACTCCATCGAGGCGGTGACGCGGTTCCGCTCGTTCGTGGAAGAGCACGCCGAAGATCTCGCCAACCCCGAACTGCGTTCGGCCGGAGTCATCGTCAACCTCTACAAAAAGATCAACGAACACTCGTACCAGCTTGAAGGTCTCCAGGACCTCGTTGGTCCCGGTGAAATCCTGGACCCGATCATCCCCGAACGTTCGGTCATCAAGGAAGCAGCAGCAGCAGCAGCGTCACTGGCCGAGTACAAGACCCCTGCAGGAAGACAGATGACCGGGCTGTTCGACCAGCTCGCCATATCGTTCACCGACAAGATCGGAGCAGCCAAATGAGCAAGCCGGAGAGAAAGCGCCCGGAGGCCACTTCCGTACGGCGGAAGCTGGAGGCAAAACCAGAGGAAATCCACACCGGCACCAAAGCTGCCGCCGACTCCCACGAGGCCACTCCCCCGGCGGCCAAGGCCGCCGAGAAGAAGCCAGTCACGTTCTCCGCAGACGTCCAGCTGATGAACCGTGCGCGAGCTGCTGTCCTGCTGTCGCAGTCCCACCCAAATGGCTACCGCTCGCTGGCAGCTTTTATCGTGGCAGCCATGGAGGATAAGCTGAGCGTAGTGGCCGACGAGTTCAACGATGGCGATCCCATCGAGCCCCTGACCGGGACTTTCCGTTCAGGCCGGCCATTCCATAGCTGAATACAAGACTTGCCCCAGGGCAAAAAGTGTTTCGTAGGTGAAACAAATCGCGACCCCCGGCTTCGTCCCCGAGGGTCGCACTTTTTAAGTACCGGTCATGTCCCTGTGCCCAAGCTGGGCGGGCGAATCCGCCATCTCCCGGAATTGGGCTCGTGGACCAGCTCCCAGGACACCAGATCTGAGGAACGGCGTCCGCCCAGGCGAACCTGGACCAGCCAGACCTCTACCTCGACCCGCACTCCCCCACCGCGGGGCATACGCAGCTCATCCCGCCACCACGGGATCCGCTCGAACCAATGCACGCGAGTGGCACCCACGTGCCAGGTACGACCCGACCGGACGATCCGGTGGGGCTGGCCACTAGTCGTAAAGTCCACTTCCACATACGCAGAATCTGACACCAAGCGATTCTAGGCGCTTCAATGAATACCTGCATTTATTGCTATACACGCAAAAAACGTATTGCAGATGTCGACCACCCCGGGACGGCCGGCCAGGACGCTTGGCTGTGGACGGCCCGACATTTCGGCCGGTGTCCGTCCGCCCACAGCGCAGCACTTCACCCACCGCCCCACACACCGACCCGACCCACCCGCTGCGCACGTGGACGGCTCCCTGTACGGCCCCGTGGATGACCCGGCCAGAAGTACCAGCGATGCCGGTAATGCTGTTAATGCCAGTAATACATGTATTGCTGGCATTACTTGTCTCGCACCGGCCGGGGAGCGAGGTCGGCTCGTGTTCCAGGGAGGCCGCCCACTCGCAGGCTCCCGGACGGCTATCGGCCGGCCGCTGGCGCGTCCGACTGTGTGGCCTTCGGCCATGTTTATTTGCTGCTGTCCTGCGGAGTGTAAGGCCCGGGACCAAGCCCACAAGCCCCTCCGCAGGCTCCGGGGCCGGCACCAGGAAAACTTTCCGGCCGCGCTCCTACGTCGCTTATTCCGGCCACAAACTTCCCCCGGCACCGCCCTAAAGGGTTGCTGGGCGTGGTCCCGGACCCGCGAGATGAATCTCGCCAGCAGCAAAAAAACAACGGGGGAGGACGAACCGGATGGCTGGCTACCCGGACCCCCACACCTACGAAGGAGAAACCACCATGGCCGACCTGACGATCACCCACACCCCCGCCGAGGGAACCCTCATCGACGGCACCAGCAAGGACATGGACGGGATCGACGTCCTCAAGCACTTCGGCTGGCGCTGGAGCCGAAACCTTGGTTCCTGGTTCATCCCCCAATCCCGCGACCGCCTCCCCAAGACATGGAAGATCAACGGCACCGCCGAGGAGCTGCGGAAAATCGGTCATAGCGTGGCCGTCGAGCTGGACGAAACACTACGGCCCGCCGCCGACGTCGAATCCACCCGACAGGAACGGGCAGAAGCACGGGCCGACGCACTCGCAGCGAAGGCAACCCGGAAGGAAGAAGCCGCCGAGGCTGCCAACCGGCGCGCACGCTCCACGATGGACGCCCTGCCCGAGGGAGGGGAGCCGATCAAAATCGGGCACCACTCCGAAGGACGCCACCGCCGCGCCATCGAGAAAGCACACAACGCCATGGGCGCCAGCGTCGCCGCCGACCGGGAAGCCCAGGAAGTGGCCAACCGGGCCGCCACGGCCGCCCGGACGGCACAGACCCGCCATGCACCGCTGGCCGTGGCCTCCAAGCTTGACCGGATCAAGGACGAGCTGCGCGGACTGGATCGCAAGATCAACGGCAGCTCACACAACTTCGGCGGCGGCTACATCGAAACCACGAAACCAGCAACGGGCGCATATCTCGCCCGCTTGCAGACACTGCGTGATGCGGCAGCAGACCAGCTGGCCTACTGGCAGGGCATCAGGGACGAACAACTCGCCGCCGGGGAAGCCATCGACTACAGCCCCGAAACCGTGGCCAAGGGCGGATATGTCCGCGTCGGCCACTGGTGGAACGAAGTGGCAAGGGTCAACAAGAAAACGGTATCCCTCATCGTCGAACGCTACCCCTCGGGCAAGGTCCACACACTGACCTACCCCTACGCAAAGATCAGCGACAGCACGTGATGCCCCTCTGAGCCCGTCGGCCGGAGAGCTGCCGATGGCCGGCAAAGCGATCCTTGAGGAAGCGTCCGTTGGCGCGGTGCCAGACGCGGTCCCAGGTCCGCGGCCCCCGGTCTCGCCAGGCCAGCAGGAGCGGGACCTCGGTTCACCGGGTTCACCGGGCGTTCAACCCGTTGGCGTCCGGGATTCAGGTTCCCCTGCCACGGTGTAGCCGACCCCGCAACGCTCTTGGAAGGTTCGCCATGAACTCCGATACCCGGATATTCCTGCCCATGCTCGGCCACACGCGCGGCAAGCGCAGCCCCGTGACCTGTGCCCTCAAATGTGACAACGCCTGTTCCAAGGCCGTCTGCAACACCTCCTCCAATGGCTACTTCCGCGACATCGCCTCCGCACGGTTCTCCCGGCGGGCGGCCTTGGGCATTGGTGCCGGCGGGGTGCTCAGCGCCGCCGTCCTGGCTGCCGGCGGCGCAGCGCCGGCAGTGGCGGCCGCCCCTCAGGCCCGCATGTCCCGTCCGGGGCAGCTCGCGTTTGATGCCATCAGGCCGGTCGACTAGGACGCCGATGTTTTCGATGTGCCGGAGGGATTCGAATGGGCGCCCCTCCTCCGGTGGGGCGATCCGCTGTTTCGGAATTCACCGGAGTTCGACTTCGGCCACCAGACGCCGCAGGCGCAGGCGCTGCAGTTCGGCTACAACAATGACTACACCGACATCATCCGGTCCCGGAACGGCAAGAAGGCGGTCCTTGTATGCAACCACGAGTACGTCAATCCGCAGATCATGTTCCCGGCCGCTCCGGCGAATGCCGCCGAGGAGCGCCAGCGACGGAACATCTTCCGCAATGCGATCGGATTGAGCGTGGTCGAACTCAAGCGGGAGGAACGCGGCCGGCCTTGGGATTATGTCCGCGGAGCACGCAAGAACCGCAGGATCACCTTGGATACCGAATTCGAGTTGACCGGCCCGGCCGCCGGCTCCGACCTGCTCAAGACCAGACGTGACCGTCGCGGGCGCTATGTGGAGGGAACGCTGGGAAACTGTTCCGGCGGCACCACGCCATGGGGGACCATCCTCTCCGGGGAGGAGAACTTCAACGGCTATTTCCGCGCCACTGGCACCTCACCGGAGGAGCGGCGGTACGGGCTGGAGGACAAGGCCACCGGCATGGGCTGGGAGCACGAGGACCCCCGCTTCGACGCCCGCGCCACGGGCTTCGCCAACGAACCACATCGTTTCGGCTACATCGTGGAGATCGACCCGGAGGATCCACGCTCCACACCGGTCAAGCACACCAGCTTGGGCCGCTTCAAGCACGAGGGGGCCAACGTCATCGTCGCCGACGATGGGCACGTCGTGGCCTACATGGGAGACGACGAACGGTTCGACTACCTGTACAAATTCGTCTCCAAAGACATCTACCGCAAAAACGACCGCCGCCACAACATGACCTTGCTGAACGAGGGCGACCTGTATGTGGCACGGTTCTCCGGTACGTCGGACGGGGAGATCGACGGGTCCGGCCGGGTCCCCGCGGACGGCACCTTCGACGGATCGGGCCGCTGGATCCCCCTGGTGCAAGGCGGCAGGAGCACGGTCGAGGGCATGGCCGTCGACCAGGTGCTCGTTTTCACCCGCCTGGCCGCCGACCGGGTGGGTGCCACCAAGATGGACCGCTGCGAAGACGTCGAGCCCAGCCCGGGCAGCGGGAAGATCTACGTGGCCTGCACCAACAACTCCCAGCGTGGCGTCGACGGCCAGGCAACGGCGGACGAGGCCAATCCACGCACCGAGAACCGCGACGGACACATCGTGGAGATCACCGAGCACCGCGGCGACCACACCTCCACGCGATTCACCTGGGACCTGCTCATGCTCTGCGGCGACCCGTCCCAGGGAGACGCCACCTATTTCGGCGGCTTCCCCGTGGACCAGGTCTCACCGATTTCCTGCCCGGACAACCTGGCGTTCGACACCGACGGCAACCTCTGGATCTCCACCGATGGAGCCCCGGATGGCATCGGCTACAACGACGGCCTGTTCAAGGTCGCCGTCGAGGGCCGCAATCGCGGCCAGGTGGCACAGTTCCTTTCGGTTCCCCGGGATGCCGAGACCTGCGGGCCGGTCATCCACGACGACGAAGCGATGGTCTTCGTGGCCGTCCAGCACCCCGGTGAGGAGGGTTCCTACACGGATATCCGCTCCGCGTTCCCCGACTACGTTCCCTCCGAGGCCCGCCCGGGCGACGGCGAAGTGCGCGGGCCCCGGCCCTCGATCGTCCAGGTCTACCGAACGTAAATGCGCGCCGACGTGGCCGTGAAGCACCATGCACATAGGCTGGGGCCATGTCTCTCGAATTCAGGACCTCCGAGGAATCGCCAGATGTCACCCGGGTCGTGGCCACCCACCTCCCCACGCGGCATGGGGACTTCGCCCTGCTGGGCTACCGGGATGGCCGCGGCACGGATCATGTGGCCCTCACCTTGGGCGACGTGGCGGCAGACGACGGCGAGCTCCCATTGGTGAGATTGCATTCCGAATGCCTCACCGGCGACGCCCTGGGATCCTACCGGTGCGATTGCGGCGAGCAGCTGGACGCAGCCCTGCAGGCCATCGGCGCTGCGGGGCGCGGGGTGCTCATCTACATTCGCGGCCATGAGGGACGCGGCATCGGGCTCCTGGACAAGCTGAGGGCCTACGCCCTCCAGGACTCCGGCATCGACACCGTGGACGCGAACACGCATTTGGGTTTGCCGGCCGACGCCCGCGATTACGATCAGAGCGCGCAGATACTGCGTGAACTGGGGGTCGGGAAGATCTGGTTGCTCTCCTCGAACCCCGCGAAACAGGAAGCCCTGGAAGCATTGGGCATCCACGTCGAGGCACGGGTGCGGTTGAACGTTGCCGACCGGCCGGAGAACTCGCGGTATCTCTCGACGAAGCGGGCCCGGATGCGCCATGACCTGCCGCCCGAACGCAACGCGTGGGACCTGCTGGCCGGCGCTCGGGTGCCAACAGGTCCCCTGACCCCGCAGGAAGAGGCCCTCGTGCTGCGCTACGGTCCGCTGGTCGAAGCCGGACCCCGCCTCGTGATCGGGCAGCTGGGTCAAAGCCTTGACGGATTCATCGCCTCGCGCACCGGCGATGCCTGCTTCGTCACCGGGGAAGCGGACCGGGAGCACTTGCACCGGTTGCGGGCCCTGGTTGATGCAGTGCTGGTCGGCGCCCAGACCGTGGCGGCAGATGACTGCCAGCTCACGGTCCGTGCGGTCAACGGCGCTGACCCCGCGCGCGTCGTCGTCGATCCACATGCGCGCATCCCGCTGACGGCCAAGGTCCTCACCGACCCACGGAGCCGGACATTGTGGCTGGTCGGCTCCGACGCGTCGGTGCCCGCATCGCTGGCCCCCCATGTGAGCGTGCACCGGCTGGAGACCTCGACGGGCTTCGAACCGGCCGCCATCCTCCAATACCTGGCTGATCAAGGTTTGGGCCGCGTGCTCATCGAAGGCGGCGGCCTGACCGTGTCCGGGTTCCTGCATGCCGGCGTCCTGGACCGCCTCTACCTGACCAGCGCACCGCTATTGGTGGGAGACGGGGTCCCCGGGATTCGTTTCGACGGGGCCGACGCTCTTTCCGGAGCCCTCTCCGCCCCCGTGCGCCGCTTCGTCCTGGGCGATGACGTGTGCACCGAGTTCGATTTCTCCGCCGCCAAGCCGGCGTCGCCGGCTGCCCTGCACCGTGCGGACCAGGAGAACCAGCCCACCGGGCAGGACTGACACCAGCGCCAGGATTCCGTAGGCGACCGACACTTCCACGCCCTGCTGCGCCGCATGGCCCCAGGCCATGAACCCCAACGCCGCGGCGCCTTCACGAGGCCCCCATCCGGCCACGTTGAGCGGAATGGACATTCCGGCCAGGGTGACCGCTGCCAGGTAGGGGATCTGCGCCGGCGGCAGGTCGGGAGACACGGCAAGGCAAGCCAGCAGGAACAATCCGGCGAACGAGCACCAGCCGACAGCCGATAGCCCCCACACCAGCCCGATGTCCCGTACTCCGAGGCGCCGCAACCACGGCCAGGCCGCCGTCGCTGCGACAGCGGCCACGAGCAGGCCAAGCCCACCCAGGCCGGGGCGAACGGCCAGCAGTGCGAAACCTGCGGCGAGGAAGACCACCGAGGTGCCCGCCAACCGCTCGGCGGCCACGACGCCGAGACTGCGCTTGACCATGTCGCGTCGCCGGCCGGCGCCGACGGGGCGCTGTTCGGCTGCCCGGACGACATCTCCCGCCAGCCCCCCAGGCAGGACCGAGTTGATGAACGCGGCCTGCCAGCACCGCTCGGCGGCCGCGCGCCATCCCAATTCGATGCCATGCCTCCGGGCAATCAGCCTCCACCGTTGGGCCTGCACCAGCACACCGATGGAACCCAGGACCAGGGCTCCGACGACTCCCGGCCAGGTGAGGACGCGAACAGCCGCGACAAAGGGGCCCGTGCCGAAGAGCAGGACCACCCATCCGAGGATTCCCGCGGCGACGGCGACTTGCAGCAGGGCCAGGAGCAGTGCCCTGCGGTTCATGGCGCGTGGCCGATCATCCTGGCGGCAGGCAGAGGAGCTCGCGGTGGCGCACCTCCACGTGCAGCCTGCCCTCGTCCGATTGCCCCAAGTGCTCGGCCAACCAGGAATCCACGACGTCCCCCATGTCCGGCGCGCCTTCGATGACGGCCTGCGCCCGGTCGTGCAGGTAGCGGCGCAGCAGTACGTCATCGGCGGGGCCCAGCTTCCAGGGCGATTCCGCGACCTCCACACGCATGCCATCGGCACGGAGCCGGCCGGCGGCATACCCGACGGCGTCGGGCCCGGCCAGCGACCCGCGTCGTTGGTGCTGGTTGAAGGCCCGGGTGATCTGGGCGTCCGCCCAGTGGCCGGGATCCAGGACCACGTCGCCGGTGACGCTGAGGCTGAGCAGGGCCGGCATGCGCCGCTCGGCCAGAAAATCGCAGAAACCGGCTAGCTGGTCCATCGTGAGCAAATCAAGCACCGCCGAGCAAGTGATCAGGCACCGGTCCTGCTCCGCCTCGTCCAGGCTCCCGAGATCCTCGATCCCGGCAGTGACCCGCCTGACGTGTCGCACCCGCGCATCCTGCAGCTGGGAGGGGACGAGTTCCAGCAGGTCCGCGTCGTGGTCCAGCAGCGTCCACTGCTGGCTGAACCGCAGGCGCGGTGCCAGCCAGGCCGGGTTGGCACCGGTGCCGGCGCCGACGTCGATGACGTCCACGGGGCTGTCTGCGCCGGTTTCCGTGAAGTGTTCGGCGAGCGCATCGAGCAGGGGGGCTGAGCCGGCGCGTGCCCGTTCGTCGGCAGGGCGCCTCAGGTCCAGCCAATCACTGGAGATCGGGCGTTCGGGTCGTTTCACGGCGTGAGGATCCGCAGCATCAGGTCTGCCGAGTCGTCCCATGTGGGCAGCATACCGCGCGCACCCTCGGCCGACCGGCGCCAAGCCGCCCGTTGCGCGGGATCGCTCAGCCAACCACGCAGTACCTCCTCCAGTGCGGCGGTGTCATCAGGGGCCACTGCAATTCCGGGAGGTGCGTGGGGGCCAAGGGCGAGCGCCTCTTCCGCTCCGGTGCCGGCACCGACGATCGCGGGGATGCCTCGGGCCACGGCCTCCGTCACGACCATTCCGAAGGTCTCCGCCCGGGAGACGAGAAGCAACAGGTCGCTCGCGGACCAGATGCGCTCTAGTCCCGGACCGGTCCGGGAACCGAGGACCTGGACCCGGCCGGGAGGGAAGGCGGCCTCGGCGAATAATCGCACGCGCTGGGCGTAGTCGGGATCGGCGGCATCGGGGCCGACCAGCAGTGCCTGCCAGTCCAGTTCGGTGAGTGCCGCCAGGGCCCGCAGGATGGCCAGTTGGTTCTTGCGCGGCGTGACCGATGCCAGCAGCAGCAGCTGGGGCGGGGCGCTCCCGACGGCCAGCGGGGCCTGATCGGTGCCGGGGGACACCACACGGGTCGGGAGCGGGCCGTAACGGTTCACGACGTCTCGTGCGGCCCAGTTACTCGTGCAGATCACGGTGTGTGCCGACTGCAGGGCCCGTCGTTCCAGGGCTGCCGCCCGCCCGCTGCCATCGGGCGGCACGGCGCCATCAACGAGCAGCGACAGGTGGAAGAGGACGTGCACCCGCGTTCCCGACGCGGCGGCGGCCTGGATCTCGTCGGGGGCCGACGACGCGATCAGGCCGTCAACGACCACTTGCTCCCGGCCTGCCAAGGCCGCGCGGAGCCGTTCAAGGTCCCGCGCCTCGGGCCGGGGCCACGGGCCGGGGACCCCGCAGACGGACACGGAGCACCCCGCGGCCTCGAGGGCTCGGATTAGCGCCTTGTTGTAGCGGCTTCCGCCGCTAGGACCAGGCAGCCCCGTCGGGATGATGAACGTCGTTGCCAGCGGTTCATGCGAAGTCGACATCATGCGCTGCCCACGCATCGGGATGCTCCCGCAGCAAGACTTCCATTCCGGCGAACTCCGTGGTGTCGAAGTGGCGGCGCAGCTCATCGCTGATGTGCCCGGCGATGGCTTCAGTGGTGCTCAGCCGACCGGCGAAGGCAGGGTGTTCATCCAGGTTTGTGTAGCGCAAGGGCTCGAGCACCTCGGAAAGCATGGATGTTGCGGCCCCTATATCCATGACGACGGACTGTGGACCGAGCTCCCTGCGGCGCCAGGTCACCTCCACCACCAGGGTCGCACCATGAAGGGCCTGGGCAGGGCCGAAGAACGGGTCAGGAAGGCTATGCGCGATCATGACGTGGTCGCGGACGGTCAATCGATACATGTTCCGAGCCTAACCACGCGGGCCGGGATCGGGATAGCGGATGGCCCGGCAAAGCGTCGGCAACTCCCCCTGTGCGAGGCCGGCGATGGCACCGGGCAAGTCCGCGAAGCCGGACTCCCCACTGATCAGGGCATCGAACACCGGGTCCTGGAGCATGTGCATGACCAGGTCCATGCGCGCGGCGTGGGTCCGCCGGTAACGGCGGGCACGACCGATGGTGGAGACCTGGCTGGCGGTGATCCGCAGCCGGCGAGCGTGGAAGCTGGTGCCGAGGGGGACTGCCGGAACATGGGAGCCGAACCACGAAAGTTCGACGAGCTCTCCCTCGTCGCCCAGTCGTTCCAGCCCCTGGGCCAGCCCCGCTTCGGTGGTGGAGGCGTGGTAGATGATGTCGCATTCTGCCTGCAATGCCTCCGGTTCCACGGCCTCGATGCCCATGGCCCGGGCCATGTCCCGCTTCACCGGATCTGTGTCGACCAGCTGAAGTCGGCCCAGGGGGAAGCGGCTCAGCAACACAGCCAGCGAAGCACCGATCATCCCGCCACCGATGACCGCGATACGGTCGCCGATGCACGGTGGGGCATCCCACAGCGCGTTCAATGCCGTTTCCACGGGCCCGGCCAGGACGGCACGCCTGCTGGGGACGTCGTCGGGGATCACCGTCAACGCGTCGACGGGGACAACGTACCGGTCCTGGTGGGGATACAGGCAGAAAGTCCGACGTCCGAGAAGATCGTCCGGCCCCTGTTCGACGACCCCGACGGAGAGGTATCCGTACTTCACCGGAAAGGGAAACTCCCCCTCTTGGAACGGGGCGCGCATCCGTCCGGCGACCTCCGGAGGCACTTCTCCGCGGTACACCAGCATCTCGGTCCCCCGGCTCACCCCGGAGTAGAGGCTGCGCACCAGCGCTTCTCCCACCCCCGGAGGCCGCAGCCGGGCGCGTCGGAATTCCCCGGCGCCGGGTGCCGTTGTCCAATAGGCGGTGCTGTCCATCGACTGCGGTGAATCCATGCTCCGATTATGCCCGGATACCGGACGGCTCCGGCCCCGGACGCACCCGCGAGGCCTGGGGCGGGCTGGGCGTCGGTAGACTCGCCAGGAGATACCCCCGATCACCGAGGAATTCGATGCGCTATCCGACGACGCCGTTCCGGCGACAGGCGATGGTCGATGTACTCTGCACCGTCGTAGGCTCCGTGGGGCTGGGCGTCACGCTCGTCCACTTCGGCAAGACGTCTGCCTGGGGCAGCGTCGCCGCCATCGCCAGCGGCTTGACCCTGGTCTCGGTCGCCGTGGTGACCATGGTGCGGCGCAACCCCCTGTTCTCCACCCTGGCCGACCGTGTCACCCTAAGCCGGGCGGTGCTCGGCGGCGGTTGCGCGACGATCGTCATGCTGGCCGCCCTCGACACGGCTCCGCATCGTTCCTGGTGGCTGGTCCTGTTGGCGGCACCCGCCGTCCTGCTGGACGCCGTCGACGGCAGGGTGGCCCGGCACACCGGCACCGCCTCGGCCCAGGGGTCGCGTCTGGACATGGAAACCGACGCCGCCTTGCTGCTGGTGCTCACGGTGCCCCTGGCCTTCACCATCGGCCCCTGGGTCCTGGCCATCGGCCTGATGCGATATGCCTTCGTCGTCCTGTCGTGGTTCCGGCCCGCATGGCGGGAGCCCCTGGATTTCAGCCAATTCCGCCGGGTCGTCGCAGCGATACAGGCGGTGGTCCTGGTGGTGGCGCTGGTCCCCGTGGTTCCCCTCACGGGAGCCTGCATCATCCTGGCACTCAGCTTGGCGTTGCTGCTCACGTCCTTCCTGCGCGACATCATCACCCTGGAACGCGGGACATCCTCGCGCGGGGACCGTGAGCCGACCCGGGTCGGGAGGACCTGCTCCTCCCACGCCGACCTGTCGGATGGTTAGCGCAGCACTTGCCCGAAGGCGTGCCGGCGGATCCAGGCATGCATGGCAATGGCCGCCGCGGAGGCGGCGTTGATGGACCGGGTGGAACCGAACTGCTCGATGCTCAGGGTGGTGGTTGCCGCCGCGTGCACTTCGTCACTCAGCCCGGGGCCTTCCTGCCCGAAGACCAGCACGCAGTTCCGCGGCAGGTCATAGGTCTCCAGTTGTTCGGAGTCGGGGAAGATGTCGACCCCGATGACTTCCAGTCCCGCCTCCTGCGCCCAGGCGGTGAACTCCGCCACCGTCGGGTGGTGGCGCACATGCTGGTAACGGTCGGTGACCATTGCGCCGCGGCGGTTCCAGCGCCGGCGGCCGATGATGTGGACCTCCTTGGCCAGGAAGGCGTTGGCGGTGCGCACGACGGTACCGATGTTCATGTCGTGCTGCCAGTTCTCGATGGCGATGTGGAAGTCGTGGCGGCGCGTGTCCAGGTCGGCCACGATGGCCTCGTGCAGCCAGTAGCGGTACCGGTCCGCGACGTTGCGGCGGTCCCCGTCGCGCAGCAGCACCGGGTCCCAGTGCTCCCCCTCGGGCCAGTCGCCTTCCCAGGGACCGAGCCCCACCTCGGGCGCAGCGGGATCGACGGCACCAGCGGGATCCGGCGTGCCGGACGTGCTGGACGGGGATGGCGGGGCGGGGGAATCGTTCACCGTTCCAGCTTAAGCGGTCGCCGTCGTCGTGGTTTCCCTCCCGATGCCGTGCGGCACGGCGTCAGATGCAGGTAGGCTGAGGACAACGTGAGGGAGTATCCCCCCGCGCCGAGGCCGTCAACACGCGGGGTCCCACGACCCCGCCGGCCGCGGCGGACGGCGCCCCGGGGCAGCCGGCGGAGAGACTCGCGGCCCGACTGCACCCTGCAAAGGACCCACCGTGACCGTTCCCCTCTGGATCTGGCTGGCGACCATCGTCGTCATCCTCGGCCTGCTCGCCTTCGACTACTTCTTCCACATCCGCAAGGCCCATGTCAGTTTCAGAACCCGACTGCACTGAATTCAGAAGTGGACTGCACTAACCCTCAGGAATAGCCCTGACACGCTCGGCAAGGGGGCCCTGCAACGGGGTGGGGCAGCGAACACTCCCAGGTCAATTGCAGGATTCGACCATGGGGAATGATCCTGGACGCCGAGTGGCCGTCCACGCCCGTCTCCTTCTAGAGAACAGGACTATTGAGCAAACGTGACCCTAGTGCACACGACTACTGCGCAACCAGAGTTCAGAAGCCCACTGCACTGCCCCCGGAATCCGGGGTTGTGAGTGCAGTCGGCTTCTGAAAATGACAAAAACATGTCAGATTCAGAAGTCGGCGGCACTGATGTCAGAAGCGGCCTTCACTGGTCGGCCAGGTGAAGACGATGCTGCGCCGCAAGGGGATCCTTTGATGGGAAGGGCCAAGACCGCCGGCAGCGCCGATAGGGCAGGGATTCTAGGAAGTTGCTCGGCGGGACTTTGACGGGCCCCGGTACAGTTCAATCTTGTCTGAACAAACTCTCTAGCTGTGGCTGCCCTGAGCGCTCTTGTCAGATTGGGAAGTAGTTGCGCTCTTAGCAGTAACTGCTCGCGAGGCCTCGGATCGGCTTGGCATAGTGACTGGCATGCAGATCCTCATTCTGGGCGGCAACGGCCAGCTCGGCCGCCAGCTGGTCCGCACCTTCACCGACGCAGGCCATGCCGTCACCTGCCTGGCGCGAGGCACTCAACCAGTCCCCGAGGTTGCCCGCTTTATCCAGGCCGACCGGGACCACGCCGACGGGCTGAGTGAGGTGGCCGGTTCCCAGTGGGACGTCGTCGTGGATCTGGCGACCCAGCCCGGGCGTGTTCGGACGGCCGTGGCCGAACTGACGGCGCAGCACTGGATCTATATGTCCTCGCTCAACGCCTACCAGCGCGGCGACATCTGCGAGCAGGACGAGGACTCCCCGACCCATGAGCCGCTTGCCGCCGACACGCTCTCCGCCATGGAAGAATACGGGCCGGCCAAGGTCGCCTGCGAGGTGGCCGTGAGCTCCGGGACCGAGTCCTGCACCATCATCCGGGCTGGCCTGATCGCCGGCGACGGAGACGACACGGGGCGCAGTGGCTATTACCCCTGGCGGTTCGCCCACCCCACGGGTGAGGACGTGCTGGTCCCGGACGATCCGGAATTCCCCATCGCGATGATCGACGTCAAGGACCTGGCTGCCTGGATGGTGCTCTGCGCCGAACAGCACACCGGGGGGACGTTCAACGCCACCGGACCCACGCTGACGCTACGCGAAGCCATCGAGACCTCCCGCCGCAGCGCCGATAGTCAGATTGCCGCTAGTCCGGTCGCGGGCGACGTCCTTGCCAGCGCTGAAGTCAGCCCCTGGATGGGCCCAGACAGCCTGCCGTGGTGGATCCCCGTCCCCGCGATGCGGTACACGGTCACCGCGGACACGCGCCGCGCCCGTCAGCGTGGACTCACCTGCAGGCCCTTAGAACAGACCCTCAAGGACGCCCTTGCCTATGAGGAGTCCCGAGGCGGACCCGTCGGCGCCGGACTGAGCGACGAGACCGAGCGAAGCGTCCGTAAAGCCATAGTCATCGACGGTTGATCGCGGTTCGGCGCCAGCCATGTTTCGCTGGGCGATCCCTCAACGGAACGCTTTTGGCGTGCCCCGCGAGAGGCACCCTCCGCTCACATCGCTAGAGACCGATAACCGTATCGATCTGAACTTTGGCTCCCAGCGGCAGTGCTGCCACCTGAACCGTAGTGCGGACAGGGAATGGCTCACTCAGGTGCTCTGCGTAAATAGCGTTGATGGTGTCGAAGTCCTTGTAGTCCGTGAGATAGATCGTGGTGCGGAGGACGTTCGACGAGTTCAGTTCGAGGTCATCCAGCAGCGTCTGCAAATTCGACATCATCGCCTCGCATTGTTCTGCGACGTCGTCCGAGACGAGCGAGCCGTCATCGGCGCGTTGGCCAATGATCCCGGCGGTATAGCCCAGATCGCCGTGCCTGACGAAGTGTGAGAACGGGGCCTTGGACTGGTGAAGACGAGGGCTGAAATAGTGGTCTGAAATGGCGATTCACTCTTCTCGGAAGGCATTGGTACGCAATCGGCGGTTTCAACGCTATCGCTGAGTGTGGCTTCGTTCGCTTGGTGGCGGGGTTTTTGCAGCGCTCCGTGGCGGTCTTGTTGCCGCGATCACGCAGGACTGGCTGCAGGTAGGTGTCGCGGTCTGAACCGAGAGGGGTGCGCCCGGTCGGGGCCGTTTGGATCGCTGCCGCTACGTCAGAGTCCGAAGGCTCCGCCGCTGACGAGGATCACGATGCCGAGGCCGATGAGAACGATGGGGAAGAGGATGTGCTCCCAGCGTTCGAGCACTTCGGCGATCGGGGGGCGGGTGGCGACGAATTTTGCCAGGGCCACCAGGACCGCGACGAGCGCGAGGAAGACGATGCAGTAGGCGACTACTGCGAGAGGTTCCACGCTGAGGAAGACAGGGGTGTAG
>NZ_JROM01000031.1 GCF_000786655.1 Kocuria marina
CAGTGCACGACCCAGGCGGTTCATCACGTCGAGACGCGAAGCAATAGTCAGCATGGACTGAACTATACAGCGCGCACTAAACACTCGGTCACAGGCGTCAGCCCAGATCGCATGCCCGTAAGGGGAACCCTCACCGGACACCACCGCTACTTATCGAGAGGAACGACTGTGAACCGCATCGATAAGTGGCGGTGTTCTGACGGAGCTAAATGGCGGCATCGAGGTCTTGCGTCCCGATCGGAGTCGTCGGGCCGGCCGAGCTCGAGGTGATCGACGTGTTGATCGCTCTCGGGCGACTGTCCCACTTCCTTGGTAGTGGGACGGCCCGCGTGGGGATCCTTGCCCGATGTGCACGATCGGCGATTCCTGTACCAGAACTTGGACCAAAAGTGCTGAACCATTTAGGTCGTACGGAACCGACTTCCGGTACGCTGGGCGCATGGAATTGGGCTACGCGCGGGTCTCGACGGCCAAACAGGACCTCGACCGGCAGATCGATGCCCTCCGGCAGGTCGGGATCGCCGCCGAGCGGATCTATGTGGACAAGAAGTCCGGGGCCACCACGGAGCGTCCCGGGCTGACCGCGGCGCTGGCCTACGCCCGGGAGGGTGATGTGATCGTGGTGCACACCCTGGACCGGCTCGGGCGCACGGTGCGCGACACCTTGAACCTGATCCATGACCTCGCCGAGCGGGGGGTGGGGGTGCGCAACCTGGCGGACCCGATCAAGGTGGACTCCACCAATCCGAGTGATCCGATGGCGCAGTTGGCGGTGGTGCTGCTGGCGTTGTTCGGGCAGATGGAGCGCACCTACACCCTCGAGCGGGCTGCTCATGCCCGGTCGGTGGCCGCGGCGAAGGGCCGGCGGATCGGGCGGCCTACGGTGGTGGATCCGGACAAGCTGGCCTACGCGGCGCATCTGCGCGAGAGCGGGCACACGATGGCGGAGATCGTGGCCAAGACCGGGATCACGCGCACCAGTCTCTACCGTCACCTCCCGCCGCGGTCCCCGGAGCCGGTGACGGCCGGACCGGTCACCGCCGCCGAGCCCGAGCCCGGTCCGGCGGACTGACCCAGGTGGGGTGATGGTGGTGGTGCAGCTGGGTCCGCAGGAGAGAGCGGCATTGTTGCGCCAGCACCTCGACGAGGGGGTGCCGCTGACCCGGCTCGCCGCCCACGCCCAGGTCTCGGTCCGCACCCTGCAGCGCTGGGCCGCCGAATACCGGGCGGACTCCTCCGCGGCCGGCTTGCAGCGCAAGGCCCGCAGCGACCGCGGCCAACGCCGGCTGCCTGCGGAGCTGATCGCGGTGATCGAGGCCCTGGCGCTGCGCCGCCCGGCGCCGACGACCAGGTTCATCCACCGCCGGGTGTGCGATCTGGCCCCGGAGCGCGGCTGGGCACCCCCGAGCTACTCGAGCGTGCGCAGCGTGATCGCCGCGATCGACCCCGGGCTGCGCACCCTGGCCCTGGAGGGAGACACCGCCTACCGGGACCGATACGAGCTGGTGCACCGCCGGTCGGCGGTGAGGCCCAATGAGCAGTGGCAGGCCGACCACACCCTGCTCGACGTGGCGATCCTCGACAACCGGGGGCGCCCGGTGCGGCCGTGGCTGAGCGTGATCCTCGACGACTACTCCCGCGCGGTCGCCGGCTACACCGTCTTCACCGGCGCCCCGAATGCCGAGCAGACCGCCCTGGCCCTGCACCAGGCCGTGCGAGCCAAGCCCGACCCGCGGTGGCCGGTCCAGGGGTTGCCCGAGGTGCTCTACAGCGACCACGGGGCCGACTTCACCAGCACCCGGCTGGACCGGGTCTGCCTGGACACCCACATCCGGCTCATCCACTCCCGCGTCGGGGTCCCGCAGGGGAGGGGCAAGATCGAACGCTTCTACGGCACGATCACCACCGAGGTGCTCCCGCACCTGCCCGGGCACATCCCGCACGGCACCGGCGGCACCCCCACCTCACCACCTGCCCTGAGCCTGGAGCAGCTCGACGCAGTGGTCCAGCGCTACCTGATCGAGGACTACCACGCCCGGGTGCACTCCGAGACCGGACAGGCCCCCGCCGCCCGCTGGATCGGGGCCGGGTGGATCCCGCGCACCCCGGCCCGGGGCGAGGATCTCGACCTGCTGCTGCTCACCGCTGCGACCACCCGCATCGTCCAGCGCGACGGCATCCGCTTTCAAGGCACCCGCTACATCTGCCCGGTGCTGGCCGCCTACGTCAGTGAGACCGTGACCATCCGCTACGACCCCCGCGACGCCGGCGAGGTGCGCGTCTACCACCAGGACACCTACCTGTGCCGGGCGATCGCCCCCGAACTGGCCGCTGAGACCATCACCCTCCAACAGCTGCAGCAGGCCCGGGGCGCCCGACGCGCCGCGCTCAAGCAGCAGCTGCGCGCCCGGCGCAGCCTCGCCGACGCCCTGACCGCCGACGACCGCTGGGCACCACCACCCGCCCCGGCGCCGGGCCCGACGGCAGACCCGCCGGCGGAGCCGGCGCCCCGACACCGGTTGCGGACCTATGCCACCGACTGAGCCCGACTCCTCCCGGAGCCTGCTGGGCAAGGACGACGACGGCCGGCGCTTCCTCTCCGGCACGTTCGGGGAAATCGCAGCCTTGGGCCCACCCCCGGACCCCGCATCACCCCTGCTCCTTCCCACCCGGGAGCACCGCCGTTTCACCGAGTTCGCCGACACCGTCCGCGCCCACCGCTACATCGGCCTGTGCTGGGGCCCACCCGGGGTCGGCAAGACCCTCTCGGCCCGCCACTACGCCGGGGCCCCGCAATGGGAGCAGTGGCAAAGAGACCTGGGCGAGGACCGCGAGCCCGGCCCCATCCCTGAGCAGGTCCTGCAGGCCCGCACCGCGCTGTGGACCCCGACCGTCACCGCCAGCCCCCGACAGGTCGACCAAGCCCTCCCGCGGGCCTGCCAACAGATCTCCTACGCCATCGACTACCACCACCACGGCCGCGTCGACCCGTTCGTGCACCCCGACTCGCGTTCCTCCGGGCTCACCGAGCTGCTCATCATCGACGAGGTCGACCGGCTCAAGACCACCGGCCTGGAACAGGTCCGCGACTACTACGACCGCCACACCCTCGGGGTGATCCTCATCGGAATGCCCGGCATCGACAAACGCCTGGCCCGTTACCCCCAGCTCTACAGCCGTGTGGGCTTCGCCCACGAATACCGCCCCCTCACCCCCGAAGAGCTCACCGCCGTCCTGAACCGCCGCTGGCACACCGACGGACTCGCCGGCGAGGACGACGAGTTCACCCAGGCGGTCGCGATCGCCACCATCGCCCGGATCACCGGCGGCAACTTCCGTCTCGTCGACCGCCTCCTCACCCAGATCCAACGCATCCTCACGATCAACCAGTTGGCCACCGTCACCCCCGAAGTGGTCGAAGCCGCCCGCGAGTCACTCCTGATCGGTCACTGAGCACACGGGCCGGCCACCAGCTCCTGAGATCCACCGGCCAGGCAATCGCCTCTGGCAGCGACTCCTCGAAAGGGCCCCCGGGTCTGGGGCACATACGGTCGTGCACATGACATTGCCGCGGTGACGTCTTGACCTTCCTCTTCAGGGGAAGGTGCAGGCTGGGCACAGCACAGCACCGCACACAGACGGCCCGTCGGGGCCTTCATCACGGACTTACGGAGGCCGGTCATGCCTGAGACGGGAACGCACGAAGTGGACCTGGCGATCATCGGTTCCGGCGGTGGTGCGTTCGCCGCCGCGATCCGGGCCACCAATCTCGGCAAATCAGTGGTGATGATCGAGCGTGCCACGGTCGGGGGCACCTGCGTGAACACCGGGTGCGTGCCGTCGAAGGCGCTGCTGGCCGCCGCCGAGGCCCGCCACGTGGCGCTGGACGCCACAGGACGGTTCCCCGGTCTGAGCACGTCGGCCGCCGGGGTGGACATGCCCGGGCTAATCGTCGGCAAGGACGCGCTGGTGGAGGGAATGCGCTCGGACAAGTACCTGGATCTGATCGCCGACTACGGCTGGGAACTGGCCACCGGCGAAGCGGTGTTCACCGGCACCGCCGAGGATCCGGCGCTGGAGGTCACCGGAGCCGACGGTTCCTGCCGCCGGGTGCGGGCGGCCCACTATCTGGTGGCCACCGGCTCCACCCCGATCGTCCCGGAGATCGAGGGTCTGGATCAGGTGGAGTATCTGACGTCGACCACGGCCATGGAGTTGGACGAGGTGCCGGAATCGCTGCTGATCATCGGTGGCGGGTACGTGGGCCTGGAGCAGGCTCAACTCTTCGCCCGCCTGGGCTCGATGGTCACCATGGTCGTGCGGTCCCGGCTGGCCTCCCATGAGGAACCCGAGGTCTCCCGGACCCTGAGGGGCGTGTTCGCCGAGGAGGGCATCCGGGTGATCCCCCGGGCCACCGTCTCCTCCGTGACGCCCGACCGGGACACCGGGGAGGTGGTGGCCACCGTCACGGGCCCGGGCGGGCAGGACACCCTGCGGGCGGGCCGGCTCATGGTCGCGGTCGGGCGCCGTCCGGTCACCGAGAACCTGGGCCTCGGCTCGGTCGGGGTGGACACCGGGGCGCGCGGGGAGATCCTCGTCGACGCCCGGATGGCGACCTCGAATCCGAAGGTGTGGGCGGCCGGGGATGTGACCGGGCACCCCCAGTACGTCTACGTGGCCTCGGCCCACGGGGTCACCGCGGTGGAGAACGCCTTCCACCACACCGGCCAGCAGATCGACTACACCCACCTGCCGCGGGTCACTTTCACCTCCCCGGCCATCGCGGCGGTGGGCATGACCGACCAGCAGGCCCGGGAAGCCGGCCTCCGGTGTGAATGCCGGGTGCTGCCCCTGGAGTACGTGCCCAGGGCGCTGGTCAACCGTGACACCCGCGGGTTCGTGAAGATCGTCGCCGAGGCCGAGACTGGGCGGATCGTGGGTATCACCGCGGTGGCCAAGGACGCCGGGGAGCTTGCCGCGGCCGGGGTCTACATCTTGTCCGCGGGCATGACGGTGGATCAGGTCTCCACCCTGTGGTGCCCGTACCTGACGATGGCCGAAGGCCTCAAGATCGCCGCCCAGTCCTTCCGCACCGACGTCTCCAAACTCTCCTGCTGCGCCGCGTGAGGATCGGTCGGCCTCGAGCATCGAGCACAGCCGGGAGCTGACGACTCAGCAGGCACTGTAACGGAAGGGGAAGTCATGGCCCAGAGGTTGATCGTCATCGGTGGGGACGCCGCGGGGATGAGCGCGGCCTCCGCCGCCCGCCGCCAGCTGCCCCAGGACCAGTTGGAGATCGTGGCCTTCGAGCGGGGCCACTACACCTCGTATTCGGCCTGCGGGATCCCGTACTTCATCGGCAAGGACGTCGCCGACACCACGGAGCTGATCGCCCGTACCCCGCAACAGTTCCGCGACCACCACGCCATCGACGCCCGCACCGGTCACGAGGTCCTGGAGATCGACCTGCACCGCCGCGCCGTGCTCGTGCGCGACCTGACCGCCGGCCGGGAGGCCTGGGAGGGTTTCGACCAGCTCATGGTCGCCACCGGGGCCACCCCGGCCCGCCCGCCACTGCCCGGGATCGATGCGGCCGGTATCCACGGGGTGCAGACCCTCGACGACGGCCTGGCCCTGCGGGCGGTGCTGGAGCGGGACCGGCCGGGCCGGGCGGTGGTCGTCGGGGCCGGCTACATCGGCCTGGAACTGGCCGAGGCCCTGTCCGCCTGGGGCGTGGACATCACCGTGATCGGACGCCCCCCGGCCCCACTGCCGGGCCTGGACCCGGACATGGGCGCGCTCATCGCCACCGCGATGGAAGGGTACGGGATGGAGGTGCGGATGGAGGAGACCGTCACCGGCTTCGAGACCCACACCGGGAAGGTCACCGCCGTGGTCACCGATCAGGCCACCATCCCCACCGAGCTGGTGATCCTCGGCCTGGGGGTGACCCCGAACACCACCCTGGCCGCCGACGCCGGGATCCCCCTGGGCGAGACGGGGGCGATCACGGTGGACCGCCGGCTGCGCACCGGCATCGAGGGGGTGTGGGCCGGCGGGGACTGCGTGGAGAAGTTCCACCGCGTCTCCCGCCGCCACGTGGCCCTGCCGCTGGGTACCCACGCGAACAAGGAGGGCCGCACCGCCGGGATCAACCTCGGCGGCGGCTACGCCACCTTCCCCGGGGTGCTCGGCACCGCCGTGACCAAGATCTGCGACATCGAAGTCGGACGCACCGGCCTCGGCGAGGTCGAAGCGCAGGCGGCCGGCTTCGACCCCGTCACCGCCGTGGTCGACTCCACCACCCGGGCCGGCTACTACCCCGGGGCCAAACCCATCCGCACCAAACTCATCGCCGAACGCGGCACCGGACGGCTGCTCGGCGCCCAGATCGTCGGGGAAGAAGGCGCGGCCAAGCGCATCGACGTGCTCTCCGTGGCGCTGTGGCACGAGACCCCGGTGGAAGAGCTGCTCAACATCGACCTCTCCTACGCCCCGCCGTTCTCCCCGGTGTGGGACCCGGTGCTCATCGCCGCGCGCAAGACCTGGCAGGCCGTCGAGACCGACCGCGCCCGCACCGAACCCGGATGACCACCGGCCCCTCCAGGGGCAGGCAGTGCCCTGCCCCCGGAGCCTTCCTCTACCGTGGAAGGCCACAGACCAGTCCAGGATCGAGGTGCGCACCGTGCGGATCGGTGAAGCGGCCGCAGCCGCCGGCATGACCACCAAAGCCCTACGGTTCTACGAACAGCACGGGCTGCTGCCCCCGGTGCACCGCGGCCCCAACGGGTACCGCGACTACCCACCCGAGGCCCTCGCCCGCCTGCAGTTCATCCGCCGAAGCAAGGCCGCCGGACTCAGCCTGGCCGAGATCCGGAACATCCTGCAGATCCGCGACGCCGGGCAGGCCCCCTGCGCCCACGTAGCCGCACAGCTCGCCCAGCAACTCACCGACCTCGACCAGCACATCGCTGAGCTCACCGCCCTGCGGGCCTCCGCGGCCGAGCACTACCAGGCCGCCTCCCAAGGCGACCCCACCCAGTGCGATCCCGCCCAAATCTGCAGCTACCTCTGAGCCCACAGCCGCACCACGGCCGCCAAATACCTCTGTCAGAACACCGCCATTCACCGTCGACAGTCACACACCACCGGCCCCGAGGTTTCACGAGACGTCTCGCAACCCATGGCTTCCAAGACGGCCCATCGTCACATTGCTCAGCTTGCTTCCATAGTTATCTAGCCCACGGCTAGCCTGGAACATCAACCACGGGCGCCTCTGTCACCCCGTGGCGCGGTCTAGCCTCGGGCCGCCCACTTCTTGAACTGTGAACAGGACCAAAGGCATGGTCATCTCTGCCTCCGGG
>NZ_JROM01000032.1 GCF_000786655.1 Kocuria marina
CCTTCGCCGCGGCCACCGACCGGGCATGAGCAGCCCGCTCGAGGGTGTAGGTGCGCTCCATCTGCCCGAACAACGCCAGCAGCACCACCGCCAACTGCGCCATCGGATCACTCGGATTGGTGGAGTCCACCTTGATCGGGTCCGCCAGGTTGCGCACCCCCACCCCCCGCTCGGCGAGGTCATGGATCAGGTTCAAGGTGTCGCGCACCGTGCGCCCGAGCCGGTCCAGGGTGTGCACCACGATCACATCACCCTCCCGGGCGTAGGCCAGCGCCGCGGTCAGCCCGGGACGCTCCGTGGTGGCCCCGGACTTCTTGTCCACATAGATCCGCTCGGCGGCGATCCCGACCTGCCGGAGGGCATCGATCTGCCGGTCGAGGTCCTGTTTGGCCGTCGAGACCCGCGCGTAGCCCAATTCCATGCGCCCAGCGTACCGGAAGTCGGTTCCGTACGACCTAAATGGTTCAGCACTTTTGGTCCAAGTTCTGGTACAGGAATCGCCGATCGTGCACATCGGGCAAGGATCCCCACGCGGGCCGTCCCACTACCAAGGAAGTGGGACAGTCGCCCGAGAGCGATCAACACGTCGATCACCTCGAGCTCGGCCGGCCCGACGACTCCGATCGGGACGCAAGACCTCGATGCCGCCATTTAGCTCCGTCAGAACACCGCCACTTATCGATGCGGTTCACACATGCGGACGCAAATTTCCCGGACGAGACGTCTCGCATCCCATGGCATGGGAGACAGTTGGCGTGAGCATGTGTTGTTCGTTTCAGGCGCCGGCGCCGACCTACCGTCGTCAACGTGGGCCGCCGCTACGCGAAGGTCAGCTCTGACGAAGTCCAATGGCAGCGATACATGGGCCCATCACAGACCGGTGACACGTCTCCACGCGGACCGGAAGCTAAGACCTGGTCTCAAAACAGCGTCGTAGAGTTGATGGTGGCCCATGACGAGACACCAGGAGAAAGCTCGGCATGGTGCCGACCTGTATCCATGGAGAGAGAAGGTCATCGTGGTCGTGGACACCTCCGTCATGAGGATCCGTCGGGCTTGTGCCACTGATGTCCCCGCCATGGTGGGACTGCTCGTACAACTGGGCTACACCCCTCAAGAGGACTGGGTGCGAATCTGGGTGAACGCCGCTTCGCCAGATGACCGGTGCCTGGTGGCGGAGATCGGGTCTCGAGTGGTCGGTCTGACCCACGTCCACCGGGTGCCGTTCTTGACCGAGAGCGCTTACAAGGCCAGGCTCACGGCCTTGGTGGTCGACGAAACCGAGCGTTCCCACGGTGTCGGCGCGTTGCTGCTGGAAGCAACGGAGCAGGTGACCCGGGAAATGGGGGCCACTGTATTGGAGCTTTCGACGTCGAACCGGCGCCAGCGAGCCCACCGGTTCTACGAACGCCACGGCTACATCCAGTCTTCGCGGCATTACCGCAAGGCAGTAGCGCCGCAGGTATCTGCCGCGCCGCCTGATCGTTCGATAGGCGGCTCAGGGGCGGTGTCAGCTGACGGGTGATTCCGTTTCGGACATTGTTGCGGTCGTTCACAAGCCTTCGGTCTGCTTGGGCGCCGTGCTGGAATTGGAGACGTAGCGCTCCTGACCGGTGGTCATTGGCGTGGGCACGACAAACGGCCTGAGACTTGAACGCGGTCGTATCACTGAGTCGCTTGCCGCAGTCGACGGACGTTGATGAGCGTGACGGCGAGCAGGAGGAGCGGCACCAGAGTGGCTTCGGTGCGGTCGTAGCGCAGCCCGAGGCGCTTGAACCGCAGGACCCAGGAGATGGTGCGCTCCACGACCCAGCGGTGCCGGCCCAAGTGGGTTTTGGCCTCGATCCCACGACGGGCGATCCGGGCCTTGATGCCTCGCCGGTGCAGGTAACGGCGGCACCTCGGGTAGTCGTAGCCCTTGTCCGCGTGCAGTTTCTCCGGGCGGCGCCGTGGCCGGCCCGGGCGCCCCCGTCGGCCACGCACGGATGGGGTGGTCTCCAGCACCGGCTCGAAGAGTTTGCTGTCGTGGACGTTGGCGGCCGAGGCCATTACGTGCAGGGGCAGCCCGGCCGCGTCGGTGAGCAGGTGGTACTTCGTCCCCGATTTTCCGCGGTCCGTGGGGTTGGGGCCGGTCAGCTCGCCCCCCTTTTAGCCCGCACTGACACCGAGTCGATGCTGCCCCTGGACCAGTCCAGCATCTGCTCCTCGGAAAGCTCATCGAGCACCCGCTGGTGCAGCTTCTCCCACACACCGGCTTCCTGCCAGTGGCGCAGCCGCCGCCAGGCCGTGTGCCCGGATCCGCAACCCAGCTCCGGGGGCAGATCCCGCCACCGGCACCCGGTATGGAGCACGAACAGGATCCCCTCCAAGGCCACCCGGTCATCGATCCGCGGCCGCCCACCAGGACCTCGAGGCGGTGGCTGGGGCGGAATGAGCGGGGAGACCAGCTCCCACAGCTGATCATCGACCATCCACTGGTGCTTCCTCTTGGCCATGCAGGCATGGTCGGCCAACCGAACAAGGACGAGCAACGGCCGATCGGGTTTTGAGACCAGGTGTAATGTGCAGCAGAAGGTGAGCAACAAAATCAATCTGGGTGGAGGCAAGTGTGACCGAGACTGCGGTGAACCTGGTCGATGATCGTCAGGTGACCGTCGAACTTCTAGCCAATCCGCTCAACTGGCGGGTGCGGGTGGTAGAGGAGATCTCGGTCGACACCGCGACCACATGTATGCGCCGGAGGTCATTGCAGGTAGCGCCCTTGCGCGAGCACATCGGCGCCGAAGTGCCAGAAGGCACTACTCACGCTCTGCTTGCCCTCTACGTCGCTCCGATGCCCCGCGGGCCGCTTTTGGACTTCGATGTAAAGGGCCCCGAAGGCGAGGGTTGGGTGCTTCCGAGGCTTGAAATAGCGGAGCGGCAGGCTCTCTACCTGGAAAAGGTGGCTACGTTTTGCGGACAAGAGGTAACCCCCGAACTGCACAAATTGCTAAGCGCAGTGTGTGGTTTTACAGGAGAGTTGCTGACCGATATTAACGGCTTGACTTTGGCAGAGTACCTCGAGGCTGGCTTGGACCGGCCTGTACCGCGCGAAACACTGGCCAAATGGGAGGAAATTGGCGAAATTTGCCGTAACGCATTGAGGCCCCGCCTCGATATATTTCGCGGCTACTCTGCTCCGGAGAATCCGGTACTAGTGCTACCGGAGTTATTTGCTGCCGGGACGCTAAGCACGGATGATGAGGCCACTGAATGGCTTGACCAGTATCGAGACTTAGTCATGGCCATGAAGCGGGAAGCGAAGAAGGCGGCGCCTAACGCAGCGGGAGAGTTTCTGGACGTTCTCGCTGATTATGCTAACAACTATGATTTAATGGTAGCAATGCGCGTTCCGCTGGATGAGCCGTTCTTGGTAAAAATCGCCGAACGCCGCGACGTCCATTTATCAACAGTACGCAATCGCGGCACTCAAGAACTTGTGATTGCCGACGCGCAGACAAACCATGTCACCTTTAAGGTGACGGACCCCAACGTCTGGATCCGAGACTTTCGCGCGTTGCAGCCCGGCTCAAATAAATATTCCTATGGGGCGTTCCAGACGCGCGAAGATCCCCAAAATCGCGCTTTCTATGCTCACGATGTTGACCGTGACTACCGAATACGTCTCAGTTTTCAACTTGGGTTGTTGCGTCGCCTCCAACTGGTGCCATACCTCGCCACTCTTCTGTTGGCGCTACTCATCCTCGCCCTAATGATTGAGCAGCCTACGGACCTACGTTCGCTGGCCCTCATCGTCGGTCCAGCAGCTCTTGCGGCCTCAGTGCTGCTAGGCAGAGAGCCCTCCACGCTCGGTTCGCGCTTGAGGTGGGTCAGCTCGGTCATCCTGAGTGCCACCCTGTTGACTCTGATCCTCGTCTCCGTCGTCCTATACGTATGGCATCCAGGTGATGATCAGACTGGAGGCGAGCCTGCTCCAGGACCGACCGTCTCCTCACAACCGAGTGTCCCGGCACGGGAGTCCGCACGTCCCACCTCGGCCCCGAAGTCCATACAACCAAGCGTCCCCACCAATGGGTAAGATGGGCGGCTAGGAGGCACCATGGCAAAGAACACTGGACACGGATCCCGACGTGGCGCTGTGACCGGACGATCCCAAATAAAGACGGCCTCAGGCACCTGGGTGAAGCGCAGCAGCTCCACCGGTCGGTTCGTACAAGCGAAACAAACCGGCGGCAGCTTCAAGGGTGTTCGCAAGGAAAAGTAGCCCAAGCCATCGATCGGCGCCCCACTGCGTCAATTGAAAGTGCCGAGACGCTACAGGTACTGCAAGCTGTAGCAAACTTTCAGTTGCCTAAAAATACAACGCTACGCCTGCCCATTGATGCGGATAGACAGCCAGCTCTTGGTATTAATTATTAATTATGCGCTATTCGTCAAAAATCATAGATTCATTTAGAGAATTGAATCTTTGGGGCGTCCGAATGAGAAGGCCCTTCGGTGTCGATTCGACTTGACCTTGAACAATTATGGTGTCGTGACTTTTGAACCAGTCGTGCGCTTGCGCCAGCTGTTCCCGGTTCAGAATGACATCAACACGACTTTGTCGGCCATTCCGGCTTGTTTCTATCGATGCGTGCCCAATAGTATCGCCTGGCCGGTCCGCCATTAGGCAGATGGGGCCTTTTAAGGTCTCAACCTTAGGCATGCGGGTCTTTTTAAATCGAGGAGCGACCATTTCCAGTCGAGTTCTTGCGTCTGATGGAATTGTCAGGTGCAGTGGAGCTTTAGATGGCGCTTCGATGCGGTCTGCCCAATCGACGGCTATGTCGAGATTAGCTACGGACTCATGTTTGACAATTGAACTGACTGCAGTGATCAATTCTCTGCTCACACCGAACTGCACGAGATCAGCTACGGCCGAGGAAGAAGGTTGCGACTCTGGCTGGATAATTACTCGATTAACGGCATCAAGTGCATCAATCAATGTACGAGTTGCTCGGCGAGCCGGAGGCTCGTGGTAGTGTCCGCCTATGTTTAGAGTATCTGTCGTATCACCAAGTTCCCGTTGTAGGGGTACAAGCAGTGGAAGAATATAGGATCCGCGTTCAGTTTGCCCAAAGCGAGCATTGTCGATCGCTTCATCCCCTTGGGCTGACCATTTACCACTTATCTGTGGTGTTGGGGTTAGCGAAGTTGTAGCTGCTGCGCGTAGCAGTCTCCATACGGATTGAAAAAGGTCCGCACCGGCCTTCGCAGGGATAGTATCTCGGATGTAGACGTCAGAGGATGCCCGGAAAGCAAAAGTGTCGATCCATTGTCCTCGAAGAACTAGCGCAGTATCTCTGGCAGACTGGCCTAGGTCGGCGGCGATGCGGGTTAGCACTCCAACGGTCTCAGGGGTTTCTACAGTCAGTTGATAAGGGATTCCGACTTGTCGACCGTGAGGAGACGACCACATCTCTCCACCACGACCACTGGAAGTGATGGACCATCCAATTCCACGCATGTAGTCAGTAAGATCGTCTCGAAGACCGTCAGTGGGAAGCACGCTTAGAACGGCGCGATCTACATCAAGCACCGTAGGTGTCCTCCATCTCTAGTGCGTGCCAGTCGGCAAGGGTTTCCGGCGTAAGGCGTCGCCCCCTCTCCACCTGAACAGTCCATGGCTCGGTGGTCCTGTCCCTGTCGACTTCTGCCCAGTATGCCGCGCAGTGGGCAGGTGTCTCGTCGTCGACGTCAAAATCGGCCCATGCATCAGAGTTTTCGGGAACAATCACTACAACAATGTAGGTTCGCGATTGGTTTCGCGCCCACTTTCGAAATGTCTTTTCGCCGATGTGATAAGACAGGGTGCCAGTCGTCCTGCCGAGCCGCCTGGCGGTGCACTTTACCTGCACCCGGGTATCAAACTGCGGGAAGCTCAGTAGGCAGTCGACTCCACTGACATCTTCGTCTGGGCTCGTCTCCACGAGCTTCACGCCCGCCTGTGCGCAAACAGCACGAAGGTAGGCCACGCCGTACCGAGCTTGCCGGAGACTTCTGCTCAGTTCCTGATGCGGAGCTAGCACCTCCACCACTTCGGTCACGTGGCATCCTTGCACGACCCGAGGGAAGTTAGCCCCGGAGTGGTCTGTGCTGTCATCACTGCCCTTCTCATCAAGCGATCCAACCCGTATTGCAGCCATGCAGTTGCTCAGCCCCTGGCGTCGCTGAAGCGGCGGCCTTCCACACTCGCCACCAACGGATTTCATGCGGCTGTCAACGGCAGTGCCAATCTACCCGGTTTGTGCAGGTTTTTCGGTGTCCAGCGCAATCTACCCTCTCAAAGCTTCGCGATCTCCAGCTTTGGCAACTGCGAGATCAACTCGACTGTGCGGACGCTGACTGTGGTCACCCTTTTGATGAGGTCCAGGATGTAACGAGGTTCTGCGTGTTCGGCAGCCCAGTCGTTGGGGTCGTTGATGATCCCTGATTTCTTGTCGACCTTGATTTGGTATCTGTCGATTAGCCAGTCAATACCGGACCGAGATCCGAGCATGTATTCGTGGGTTTCGGCCGGGATGCGCTCGAGGGTGATCCATGGGTTGTAGACCAGTTTGCTCTTGTCCTTCTCGGGCCCGTACTTCATCTTGGTTACTCGGTAGAGCTCGACGGCGTCCGCGGGGGCGCCATCCTTGATCACCTCCGTCAAGGGGTAAGGATCTGCCGCCTCGTAGCCTAGGTGCAGGCTGGCCAGTTGCTGGCCCATGGCAACGAAGACATGGAAGTCCTCGGTACTGGCGACTTTGGGAATACGCGGGAGCATTTTTGTTAAGTCCGCCGCATACATGGAGCGGTAGTCCGGGGAGTGCAGGAGGCCGTAGACGTAGTAAAAAACATCGTCCTTGATTACTTTTGCTCCGTAATAGGACTGGTAGTCGGCGAGTATTTCGTCGGTGATGTTATCGACTTTTCGATACCCGTACTTGTCGACGCCATGGTCCGAGGCACCGAGGTCAAACTGGCCTTCCGGCACATCTGCCTTCTCGTAGGTCCATCTCGGGAAGAACTGTCCGCCACTACCGGCTCCGGTGACATGTAGATTGGGCAAATCTTCCAGCATGATCGCAGAAAAGGGCACAGCAGATCCTGCGCCAACCACATAGAAGCCGACGTTGGTGTGCTCAGGAGCCGGGAACATAGAGGGCATCAGAAGAACCATCTCGTTGAGCCCACGATCGAAGTAGACATACTGCTTGGAAAACGGCCGGTACATGGCCAGACGAACCCCAGATGCCCTGAAATTGTGCTTTTTGTGCAAGGACAGGTCTTTGCGTAGACCGCGACTCCAGTTGATGAGCTTGGGATCAGCCTCAGCGTCCTCGAGGGAGACGACTCCCGCTTGCACTTGATCCACCTGGGCGTTGTAGACGTCAATCATCCGGCGCATGTTGGTTTCGACTGCACTGTGCGAGTAGTTGTAGCACCACGCGTCACGACTGGTGGATAGGCCGAGGCTGTATGTTTTGAAGACTGAAGCGCCCTGGGTCTGATGGAGACTCGCGCTATTTGATTCCGACCAGGTGTTCGCGGTCGGCTTGGACAGCATAGAAC
>NZ_JROM01000033.1 GCF_000786655.1 Kocuria marina
CGCCTCCCAAGGCGACCCCACCCAGTGCGATCCCGCCCAAATCTGCAGCTACCTCTGAGCCCACAGCCGCACCACGGCCGCCAAATACCTCTGTCAGAACACCGCCATTCACCGTCGACAGTCACATCCGCATGATTCCGCGGATCGGGGTGTCTCGCATCTTTGTGCTTTATCCATGCCTCTAGAATCGGATACTCAACGTTGGTTGCGAGACAGATGGGGTGGACATGGGGAAGTTGATCGGCTACGCCCGGGTGTCGACACGGCAGCAAGACGCAGACCGCCAAGTGTCTGACCTTCTGAATGCCGGCGTTCGACGTGATGACGCGTACGTCGACAGTGGAGTGTCTGGAAGCCGTGCGTCCCGTCCCGCCTTCGACAAGGCGGTGGCCGCCCTCGAGCCGGGCGACACGCTGGTCATCACGACACTGGACCGTCTGGGGCGGTCGACGCAGAACATGCTGGCCTTCGCCGAGGCGCTGCGGGGGAGAGGGGCCGGGCTGCGGGTGCTGAACCTGGGTGGGGGAGACGTGGACACGGCCACCCCGATGGGGTCCATGGTCTTCACAGTCATGGCCGCCCTGGCGCAGATGGAGTTGGAGATCAAGCGGGAGCGGATCACCGACTCGGTGGCCAAGCGCCGGGCCGCCGGCAAGGACCTCGGCGGGCGCCGCCAGACCTTCACTGACTCCCAGATCCGCAACGCGCTGCGGCTGATCGAGTCTGGGGAGCCGGCCACCCAGGTCGCCCGCGATCTCGGCATGTCCCGGGCCACCCTGTACCGGCGGATGCGGGAGCTCCCGCAAGCGACCACCATCTGAATCCGTCAGTACATGTGGGCGCCGTGGTGCGTATGACCGCACCTGTGCGGGCTTTTCATCGCACGGGGTAAACGGGCATGACAACCCGGCCTGGATGCGGGCGCACCGCACGGGCGCATCCGGGCCCGCTTGGGGTTCCTCAATGCCGCAGAGCTGTAACAGCGGTTCTCCGGCCAGGCGAGGTGGCGGGCAGACTGTGCTTATGAGTCTCTCCCGTCCTGAGCATCCGTCCATGGCTGATCGACTGACTCGTCTGGCCGGTCAGGCCCCGGCCGCGGTCGGCCTGGGCTCGTCACCCGGAGACGGTGACGAGGTGCGTCTGCTGGGGCAGGGGGAGAGCTTCGCGGCGTGGTTGCTGGAGGCCGGCGGGCAACGGGTGGTGGTGCGGATCGCCCGGCGTCCGGTGGAGGAGCTGCCGCGGCCGATGCGGGAGGAGTTCCACGGACTCGGCCTGGTCCTGGCCGGTATCGGACCGCAGGCGCTGGTGCTCGAGGAGTCGGCGGACAACCCGTTGGGCGCCCCGTACATGGTGGTCACCTTCGTGCCCGGCCGTGTCCTCCCACCGGGGGAGTGGACCCCGGCCCTGATCCGGGCCCACGTCCAGCAGATGGCTCGCCTGCATGCCCAGCGCTTCGAGCGCTGCGGAGACCTCACCGCCGAGACGGGAGAGCGCCGGGCGAAGGTGGACATCGCCGGACAGTTCACTGCCGGGCTGGACTGGTGGGCGGACAACCACCCGGCCGTGCTGGCCGAGCCCGACGTGACACGACTGGCGCGGGAAGTGGGGGCGTATCTGCGCGGCTCACAGAAGACCTTTGACCGGTTGGAGTCCTTCGCTGTGATCCACGGGGATCTGTTGCTGCCCAACATCCTCGTCGACGGGGACACCGGGGTGCGCTACATCGATTGGGAGTGGTCGGAGATCGGGGACCCCGCCCAGGACCTCGCCTATCTCGGCGGGCAGATCACCGTGGACCCGTGGCACCTGCCCATGACCCGGGCCCAGACCCGGGACCTGGTCGAGGCCTACCTGGCGGCCAGCGAGCACCGGGCGGCCACGGGCACCGTCGACGAGGTGCTGGTCCGCCGTGACGCCTGGGAGATCTACGAACGGTTCCTCACGTCCCTGCACCACCGCAGCCTCCTGGCTGGCCGCCCCGACCTGACCGAACAGGAGCGGAACATGTACACCAATGCGGTTACCCACGTCACCCGGGAGTTGGGTCGCCGGCTCGGCTGAGGCCCTCCGGATAGGGTCGTGCCATGGAAGAGGAGATGTTGACCGGCGGCAACTCCACCACCGTCGTGCGGGTCGACGACACTGTCCGTCGCACTGTCGGGCCCTGGACCACGGCGGTGCACCAGTTACTGGTCCGGTTGCGGGCGGAAGGGGTCACCGAGGTTCCGGAGTCTCGCGGGGTGGACGAGGACGGTCGGGAGGTCCTGTCCTACATCGTCGGGGTGGTGCCCGGTTATCCGTTGTCCGAGTGGGTGTGGGCGGATACGGTCCTGGTGGCGGCAGCGCAGCTGATGCGCCGGATCCACGACGCGTCCACCGCGCTGGTGGGGGAGGACCTGGTCTGGCAGCTGCCCACCCACCACCCGGTTGAGGTGATCTGTCACAACGACTTCGCTCCGTACAATCTGGTGTTCCGCAACGGCCAGCTGCGCGGGGTGATCGACTTCGACACCGCCTCCCCGGGCCCGCGAATCTGGGACCTGGCCTACTTGGCCTACCGGTTGGTGCCGCTGACCGATGACGCGCACGACGGCGGCCCGCCCACACCCGACCGTGCGGGCCGCTTACAGTTGCTGATCGACTCCTACGAGATGCCCTACGAGCCCGCGGAGCTGCTGGCCGCGGTGGCGGCACGGCTGGAAGAGCTCGCGGCGTTCACCGACGCACGAGCCGCCGAGACCGGCCGGGACGACTTCGCCGAGCACGCCGCGATGTACCGCCGCGATCGTGACCGGGTGCTGGCCACCGGTTGACACTCACCTGGGTGACGCACCGCCCGCAGCGGTGGTCACTGATAGGTTCCCCACCATGAAGACGGTGTGAGCGCCTGCCCTGTGAACGACGAATCCTCGAGTACGTCAGGAGCACCACCATGGCTCACGCTTCTTTCACACGCCCGCTGCGGGGCAGAACCGCTCTGGTCACCGGGGTCTCCCGCCGCCGCGGCATCGGCTACGCGGTGGCCGTTGAGCTCGCCTCCCTGGGGGCCAGTGTGTTCTTCCACCACTACAGCCCCCATGACGCGGACCAGCCCTGGGGCGATGACGACCTCGATGCGGTACGCGCCGGCATCCGGGCCGCTCTGCACGATGGTGCCCTCGCCGGCGACGTCTCCGCGGACTTGAGGGACCCGGACACCGCTGAAAACCTCGTCGAGCAGGCCCACGCCCTGACCGGGCGCCTGGACATCCTCGTCTGCAACCACGCCCGCAGCGGCGGCGACGGGTCCATCCTGGACATGACCGCCGAGACCCTGGACGCCTTCTGGGACACCAACACCCGCTCCACCCTGCTGCTGACCCGGCACTTCGCCCACCGCCACGCCGCCACGACTGCTCGATCCGCCTCAGCGCGGCCCGGCGACCGCATCGAAAAAGCCGGGCCCGTCGATGAACGGGCGGCCGGCCGGGTGTTCTGGATGACCTCGGGCCAGGGCCAGGGGCCGATGCGCGGTGAGGTCGCCTACGCCACCAGCAAGGCCGCTCTGGCAGAGGTAACACCCACGGTGGCCGCGGAACTGCTCGAGCTCGGAATCGTGTTGAACACCATCAACCCCGGCCCGGTCAACACCGGCTACCTCGACCCCGGAACCACCGACCGCTCCCTGGAAGAGATCGAGGCATGGCGACAGGCCACCCCCTTCGGCCGCTGGGGGCACCCGAGAGATCCCGCGCGGCTGATCGGGTGGCTGGCCACCGACCAGGGAGTGTGGGTCGCCGGTCAGGTCATCACCACCGACGGAGGCATGAGCCTGACCTGAGCCCATGGCCATGCCCTGTCTTGCACCGGTTCCTGATGGAGGATCAAGGCTATGAAGTTCTCGCGGGAGACGGTGGGACAGTCGGGGACGCGGATCAGTTATCTGGACACCGGCGGCAACGCCCCGGTGGTGGTGTTCCTGCACGGGCTGGCCGGCAGCGCGCAGGAGTTCATTCCCTCGGCCGAAGCGCTGTGGCCCGAGTACCGGTGTGTGCTGGTGGATCAGCGTGGGCACGGACACAGCACCCGCGTGCCGTCGGACATGGGCCGGCAGGCTTTCGTCGACGACGTCGCAGCGGTGATCGATGTGGTCGCCTCGAGTCATCCCGTGGTGCTGGTGGGTCAGTCCATGGGAGCGCACACTGCGTTGCTCACCGCCGCTGCACACCCTCAGCGGGTGGCCGGTCTGGTGCTGCTGGAAGCCGACGTGCACGGCGGGGACCTGGAGGAGGCAGGGGCTTTGGGTGCATTCTTCCGCTCGTGGCCCACGCCCTTCGGATCAATGGCCGATGCCACCGAATGAAGCGCCCTGAGTTTGTTGGAGGCTCCTGACCTTGGAAACGAGGATGGAGTTATGCCGAAGGAACTGGCGAATGGGAAGCCGACGACGCGTCGCTACTCGGACGAGGAGAAGGCCGCCGCGGTGCGGATGGTGAGGACGCTGCGGGCCGAGCTCGGGGTCACGCAAGGAACCGTGCAGCGAGTCGCGACGCAGCTCGGGTACGGGGTCGAATCCGTGCGGATGTGGGTGAAGCAGGCCGACATCGACGAGGGTGTCACCTCCGGCGTGAGCTCGGCGGAGGCGCAGCGGGTGAAAGAGCTCGAGCAAGAAGTCCGCGAGCTTCGCCGGGCCAACGAGGTGCTGAAGCGGGCTGCGTCTTTCTTCGGGGCGGAGCTC
>NZ_JROM01000034.1 GCF_000786655.1 Kocuria marina
GCCGAGGCTGTATGTTTTGAAGACTGAAGCGCCCTGGGTCTGATGGAGACTCGCGCTATTTGATTCCGACCAGGTGTTCGCGGTCGGCTTGGACAGCATAGAACGCGTTCTCGAACTCGGCGGGCGGGACGTCGCCGAGGTAGCTGTGGAGGCGCTGCGTGTTGTGCCAGTGCACCCAACCGAGGGTGGCGAGCTCGAGATTCTCGACCGTCTTCCACGGCCCGGACCGGGCCGGCCCGCGGACGAGTTCGGCCTTGTAGTACCCGTTCACCGTCTCGGCCAGGGCATTGTCATAGCTGTCACCGACGGTCCCGATCGACGGCGTCGCGCCGATCTCCGCGAGGCGTTCGCCGTAGCGAATGGACGTGAATTGAGACCCCGCGTCGCTGTGACACCGCAGGTCCGCGTGGCGGTGACCTCTGGACCAGCGGGCCATCTCGATGGCGTCGAGGATCATCTCGGTGCGCATGTGCGACGCGACCCGCCACCCGACGATCATGCGGGAGAACGCGTCGATGATGAAGCACACGTACGCGACACCGGCCCAGGTCGCCACGAACGTCAGATCCGTCACCCAGAGCCGGTTCGGAGCGGTCGCGGTGAACTCCCGCTGCACCAGATCCGGGTGTCGCGCGGACGCCGGATCCGGCCTGGTCGTCTTCACCCGTTTCGAGCGCCTTGCGCCCTCGATCCCTGCCACCTTCATCAACCTCGCGGTCTGGTCGCGGCCGATCGCGATCCCCGCCCGCCGGGCCGCCTTCCAGAGCTTGCGGACCCCGTAGACCCGGTAGTTCGCCTCCCACAGCTCGACGAGCCGCGGGATCAGCTCCTCGTCCCGCTGGGCACGGGCGGACGGGGTGCGGGTCTTAGCGGCGTAGTAGCTGCTCGGAGCCACCTGCAACTGTCTGCAGATGAGCTCGACTCCGAGCCGGCGACCGTCGACGAGGTCGTCCTTGTTCGCGTCGATGAACGCGACTACTTCCGGTAGTGGCGGTCGAGCTCCGCCCCGAAGAAAGACGCAGCCCGCTTCAGCACCTCGTTGGCCCGGCGAAGCTCGCGGACTTCTTGCTCGAGCTCTTTCACCCGCTGCGCCTCCGCCGAGCTCACGCCGGAGGTGACACCCTCGTCGATGTCGGCCTGCTTCACCCACATCCGCACGGATTCGACCCCGTACCCGAGCTGCGTCGCGACTCGCTGCACGGTTCCTTGCGTGACCCCGAGCTCGGCCCGCAGCGTCCTCACCATCCGCACCGCGGCGGCCTTCTCCTCGTCCGAGTAGCGACGCGTCGTCGGCTTCCCATTCGCCAGTTCCTTCGGCATAACTCCATCCTCGTTTCCAAGGTCAGGAGCCTCCAACAAACTCAGGGCGCTTCATTCGGTGGCATCGGCCATTGATCCGAAGGGCGTGGGCCACGAGCGGAAGAATGCACCCAAAGCCCCTGCCTCCTCCAGGTCCCCGCCGTGCACGTCGGCTTCCAGCAGCACCAGACCGGCCACCCGCTGAGGGTGTGCAGCGGCGGTGAGCAACGCAGTGTGCGCTCCCATGGACTGACCCACCAGCACCACGGGATGACTCGAGGCGACCACATCGATCACCGCTGCGACGTCGTCGACGAAAGCCTGCCGGCCCATGTCCGACGGCACGCGGGTGCTGTGTCCGTGCCCACGCTGATCCACCAGCACACACCGGTACTCGGGCCACAGCGCTTCGGCCGAGGGAATGAACTCCTGCGCGCTGCCGGCCAGCCCGTGCAGGAACACCACCACCGGGGCGTTGCCGCCGGTGTCCAGATAACTGATCCGCGTCCCCGACTGTCCCACCGTCTCCCGCGAGAACTTCATAGCCTTGATCCTCCATCAGGAACCGGTGCAAGACAGGGCATGGCCATGGGCTCAGGTCAGGCTCATGCCT
>NZ_JROM01000035.1 GCF_000786655.1 Kocuria marina
AGGAACCGGTAGCCGTACTCGGGGTCGTCGAGGTGAGCGTCCAGCAACGCGTTGGACCGGTATGCCTCGACCACCTCGGCCTTGGTGACCTGCTGGTGCCGCCATCGGTAGTAGGGCTGGCGGGAGAGCTTTGAGGACCCGCAGGGACACCGTGACGGGGATGCCGTCAGCGGCGAGCTCACTCACGAGCGGGTAGAAGATTTTCCCGGCAGGTTCGCCTGGGAGAGGTAGGCGGCTGCGCGGCGGAGGACCTCGTTCTCCTGCTCGAGCAGCCGGATCCGCTTGCGCGCATCGCGCAGCTCGGTGGAATCCTCCCGGCTCTTGCCGGGGCGGTTGCCGTCGTCAATGTCGGCTTGGCGGAGCCATTTGTGGAGCGTCATCTCGTGGACGCCGAAGTCCTTCGCGATCTGCGCGAGAGTGACGCCGGCCTCGCGGGATCGGGCCACGCGCACGACATCTTCGCGGAACTCCTGGGGGTAGGGAGCGGGCATGGTGCACATCCTTCCAGGCCGCCCTACGGGCAAGCCAGGTCAGATGTCACCTATCCGTGCAGCAGCCCCCAGGTGGGTGGTGTAGGAACTTCCATCCTGTGACGAGGAGCCCGTTCTTCATCTCACCGCCACACCCGTGACAAGAACCTCATGCCCCACAACAACTAGGGGCCGGGAGAACCGGCGGGCACGGTGAGCAGCCATGCAATTTCTAGTGGAGTAAATGCAGCCTACTGACCAGTACATTGCATTATCGACACCTGAGATTTCCCAGCACTTGAGAATCAGGCACCGGGAGCATCCAACCGGGCCCGCCGCTCCACAGCCCGTCGGCCCCGAGCATCCGTCCCGGCAGCGGGCCTAGGGTGGAAGCATGCATCCCACGAGCACTGCCACCACGCCCCTGGACGTCCTGCGGGAGGTCTTCGGGTACCCCGGGTTCCGGGGTGAGCAGGCGGCCATCATCGACCACGTGGTGGCCGGCGGGGACGCAGTCGTGCTCATGCCCACAGGTGGGGGGAAGTCGCTGTGCTACCAGATCCCCTCGCTGATCCGGGAGGGCACCGGGATCGTGGTCTCCCCTCTGGTCGCGCTCATGGCGGACCAGGTGGCCGCCCTCGAAGCAGTGGGGATCCGCGCGGCGTACCTCAACTCCACATTGGAGCCTTACGAGGCGCAAGCGGTGGAACAGCGGCTGCTCGCCGGGGAGCTGGACCTGCTCTACATGGCCCCGGAACGGCTGGTCCTGCCGCGCACCCTGGACCTGTTGCGTCGGGCCCGGATCGCCCTGTTCGCGATCGACGAGGCACACTGCGTCGCCCAGTGGGGCCACGACTTCCGCCCCGACTACCTGGGCCTGTCGGTGCTCGCCCATGCGTTCCCGAACGTCCCCCGGATCGCCCTGACGGCCACGGCCACCCGCGCCACACATCGGGAGATCACCGAGCGCCTGGAGCTGGGGGAGGCCGAGCACTTCGTCGCCGACTTCGACCGCCCCAACATCCAGTACCGGATCGAACCCAAGGACCGTGCCCGCGATCAGCTGCTGCACCTGATCCGCTCCGAGCACGAGGGCGAGGCCGGGATCGTCTACTGCCTGTCCCGCAAGAGCGTGGAGACCACAGCCGCGTGGCTGAACGACCACGGTGTCGCCGCCCTGCCGTACCACGCGGGGCTGGACGCCGCGGTGCGCCACGACACCCAGGTGCGGTTCGTGCGGGAGGAGGGCATCGTCGTCGTCGCGACCATTGCGTTCGGGATGGGGATCGACAAACCGGACGTGCGCTTCGTCGCCCACCTGGACCTGCCCAAGAGCATCGAGGGCTACTACCAGGAGACGGGCCGCGCGGGGCGTGACGGGCTCCCGGCCACGGCGTGGCTCGCGTACGGGCTGGGCGACGTCGTCAATCAACGCCGCTTGATCGACCAGGGCGAGGGCAGCGACCCGCACAAGCGCAACGCCCGCGCGCACCTGGACGCGATGCTCGCGCTGTGCGAGACCACGGCGTGCCGGCGGGTGCAGCTGCTGCGGTACTTCGGGCAGGAATCACAGCCGTGCGGCAATTGCGACACGTGCCTGGCCCCGCCGAAGGTCTGGGACGCGACGGTGCCCGCGCAGAAACTGCTGTCCGCTCTCATCCGGCTGGAGCGCGAGCGCGGTGAGCGGTTCGACTCGGGCAAGGTCTTCGACCTGCTGCTCGGCAAGGTCAACGACCGCACCGAGGCGTCCCGGCACCGCGAGCTGAGCGTATGGGGGATCGGCCAGGAGCTCTCGGAACGCGAGTGGCGCTCGGTGCTGCGGCAGTTGCTCGCGCGCCGGATCGTGGAGGCGGTCGGTGATTTTGGCGTGCTGGTTCCCGGCCCGGAGGCCGGTCCCGTGCTGCGCGGTGAGGCGGCCGTGGAGCTCGCGGTGGATCGGACGACGACGCCGCGTTCGCGGGGGCGCGCTCGTTCCGGCGCCGACGGCGCTCGGGCCGGTTCCCGCGCCGCGGACGGTCTCGAGACCGCCGAGCGCCAGGTGTTCGAGGCGCTGCGCACGTGGCGGTCCTCGGTGGCCAAGGAGAAGAAGATCCCGCCGTACATGGTTTTCTCGGACGCGACGCTCGTGGCGATCGTGCAGGCCCGGCCGTCGTCCACTGCGCAACTGAGCGCGGTGAGCGGAGTCGGCGCCAAGAAGCTCGAGGAGTACGGGGACGCCGTGCTGGAGGTGCTGGTGGAGGCCTGACAGGGCCCCTGTGCCGCGCTTCGTGCGTGTGGTCTACTGAAGTTCCGGGGCGGGCGCGTCCGACGCGGGACCCCCTGGACCGACGGATCGGCTCACAGGAAGGCGCTCGCCATGGGTTTCAGCAAGGGTGATCGGGTTGCGTGGAACACCGCGCAGGGAACCACGCACGGGACCGTGCAGTCCAAGCACACGGAGGACCTGGAGTTCAAGGGCCAGACGTTCCGGGCGGAGGACGACGACCCGGTCTACGTGGTGAAGTCCGAGAAGAGCGGTTCCGAGGCGGCCCACAAGGAGTCGGCGCTGACGGCGACGAAGAACGGATCCGACGACGACGGCGGGTCCGGTAAGGGCGGCGGGTCGGGCAAGAGCGATTCCGGCAAGGGCGGCGGCGAGCACCACCCCACCAAAAAGGTCCAGGAGGCTGCCCAGCGGGCGGTGAAGTGGATCGAGGAGGGCAAAGCCGGCAAGGGGTTCACGGACACGGGTGAGCACCGGGCGCACCAGTTGGCCGAAGGCGAGGCCGTGGGCGACGAGGTCGTGAAGAAGATGCGTGCCTACTTCAAACGTCATGACGTGGACCGCTCCGCCGAGGGCTTCAATCACGGCGAAGATGGTTACCCCTCCCCGGGGCGCGTGGCCTGGGATGCGTGGGGCGGCGATGCCGGGCGGAAGTGGGCCGAGTCGCAGACGATCGAGGGGGACTGAGCGCATCACCCTCAATGCATTGAGAACACCCCTGGACCTCACGGATCCCGGGGTGTTCTCATTGCCTCTCGCGCGGTTCGCTCAGTCGGCACTGGACCGACGGCTACCCTCTGCGATACCGCGGTGAGACCACAGCCAAGGCGCGGTGCGCCGGAAGGGTGGCAGCGGCGTCGTCGTCGGACGCGGTGGAACGGGCGTCAGGAGACGGTGAGGACGATCTTGACCACCGTGCGACCTTCCTGGCTGGCGGCGAAGGCGTCGGGCAGTTGCTCGAGCGGGAAGGTGCGGTCCACCCGGACGGTGAGTTTCCCGGCGTCGGCGAGGTTGGCGAGTTCGCGCAGGTGGGAGGCATCGGGGGTGACCCACATCCACTGGCCACCGTGTTGCTCGACCTCGGGGTCGGCGATCGAGGCGTGCCGGCCGCCCTCGGCGAGCACGGCCAGGGTGGAGTCCACGACGCCGCCCACGAAGTCGGCCACGATGTCCACGCCCTCGGGGGCGAGCTCACGCACTCGCTCGGCGAGACCGTCGCCGTACTCCACGGGTTCGGCGCCCAGGCTGCGCACGTAGTCGTGGTTCTTCGCGGAGGCGGTGCCGATCACCCGCGCGCCGGCGGCCGCGGCGATCTGCACGCCCATGCTGCCCACCCCGCCCGACGCCGCGTGGATCAGCACGGTCTTGCCGCGCGCCAACCCCAGGCGGGTGAGCACCTGGAGAGCGGTCAGTCCGGCCAGCGGAAGGCCGCCGGCCTGCTCCCAGTCGAGGCTGGACGGTTTCGGGGCCAACGCGCGCACGGGAACCGTGACGTACTGCGCGAAGGTGCCACCGTGCACCCAGTCCTTGCGGGCGTAGGCGATCACCTCGTCACCCTCCGAGATCCCGGGGGTGTCCGGGCCGCAGCCCGCCACTACTCCCGCGACGTCCCACCCGGGGATCACCGGGAACTGGGCATTCATCATCTCGTCCAGACCCCCCGGACATGACTTTCCAGTCCACGGGGTTCACGCCCGCGGTCTTCACCCGCACCAGGACCTCGCCCGGTCCCACCTTGGGCAGCGGGGCGTCGGTGAGTTCCAGGACGGAGTTGTCGCCGTACTGCTGATAGGTCTGCGCCTTCATGGTGGTCATGGCCGGTGTAACCGGGGTCACGCGGGGGTTTATTCCACCCGTGGGTGCCTTGGGGTGGGGCTCGCGGTGTGCTTGTCGGGGTCGACGACGCTGCCCGCACCCCTCGCGCTGGGCATCACCGGGCGGCGGCGGAGCCGGGGCATTAGTAGGGATCGAGGCGCGTTCGAGGTTTAGGAGGGACCGACTCGTAATCGGTACGGCTGTTCGTGCCGGTGACCGTGTGGTCTACTCGGTTCATGGAGCCCGGTTCCCCCACCGTCGAGGATTTCCGCGCGCTGGCCCGCAGCTCGCCGTGGCGCTTCACCACGCTGCATTTCACACACCGCAGGGAGCGTGAAGCGGGTGGCACCCCGGACGATCAGCCCGTGGAGGCATGGCTCGACCGGAAGGCCGGGCGGGTGACCGTGCGTTCGTCCCAGGGCATCGAGGTGCGCGAAGGAACGCCGTACGGTTCTGATTCTCCTGACGGCGCCGAGTTCGGTTCTTTGGCTGCTGCCATGGCGGATCGTCCTAAGGATCTGACGTTGCGCCCCGACGGGCTGGTAGACCACCGCCCGGAAGGATGGTATTTCGACCGCGGTGATCCGATGTGGCAGGACTACCTGTGGACCGCGATGCTCGACCCGGTCGAACTCAGCTACGGGGTGGACATCACCGGGGTCGCAGCCGTCACGGTGCGTGGTCGTCCGGCGTGGGCTGCCACGTGCAGGCCCCAGGCCGGCCGCGGCGTGGAATGGGAGGGCGGCTACGAACCGCGGTGCAGCTGCTGCGCACTCCTGGATAGCCCGGTTAGTCGGCTGCTGGAGTACGGACCCGAGGACCCGACCCTGACGTACCCCGCACTGCCCACCTCCTACCGCGTCCATCTGGATGTGCAAATGGGCATCGTCGTGGACCTTGCGCCGGTGGATGGTAGGGGTGGAGTCATGGTGACCAATGAGATCTTGTCCGTGGACGAGCCGCTGAACCCGCCCCGCTGACGTGCACAGGGTGCCGGGGAAAGTACAGTAAATGCTGCGGTGGCCTGGTAATGTCGCTCCCTCCCGCGGTCAGATCCACCGTCTTTCATGGGGTGACCATTGTCCTGAGGCATTCATTGTCAAAATGGGGTCGATGAACAGGTGCATGAGTTCCACCGCCTGCTCGACATCCCGATAGTTTTCCAAGGCCGGGAGTTTCCGCGCCATGGGGGCGTATTGGGGGCCCCATGTCGGTGGCACCGTGAAGTGCTCGAATGGTTGGATGCGCCGTCGGCGTCGCTCAAGATGGAGCGCCTCACCGAAGGTGTGCGCTTCGATTCTGAGCTCAGCACTAGTTGCTGCCACAGCCAGGTCCACGAGATCTTTCTCCCGCGTCGACGGCACGCCGTTGTACGTCATCATCACGGCGCAGACCTTGTCCGCGAGCTGATGTGCAATGGGGTACAGCCTGTAGGGACTGCTGTGAAGCCTGGGTAGATCCAGACGATTGGCCGGAATTATTGTCTCGATGGGTCCTACTGCTCGTGTGCCCGTGACAAGGTCCACCGAAAGATCCGCTTGTCGTTGGGGGCCGATGTACACGATGAATGTCACCCGGAGGCCGTCGGTGTACTCCTGAGCCTTGCCCGCGGCGATACGTCGGGAACGGTCATGTACAAAGCGGAAGTGGTCCCCCAAATCCACTGCTGCCAATCGAGCGAGGTCTTTTTCGGCCTCTTCCAAATCGCTTGAGTTTGCGAGCAAATCGATATCGAGTGTGGCCCTGGTGTCCGGTATCCGTGCCAGCATGGCAGTCCTCCCTTGAGGACCCAGCGCGAGGATTGCCGTTCCGAAAATACCCTGGACAGGAATCGATTGAAGTACTCCTGACGGATGAGTGCATCTATGGATGGCCCTGAAGTGTTCCCCCGGGCCTTGCGTGCGGCACTTTTGATGGCCTGTTTCACGGCGTGGGGAGTCGCGTATCCGTCCTGCGCGTACACGAGGATCACACCTCCCGGTCCTGTGAAGGGGTGCGCGGGCCGCGGGCAGGCCCGGCGACGGAAAAGCTGGATCGCCATGCCTCCACAACATCAGGTGGTAGGTGAAAGCCCCTTAGAACTTCGGGCGGCAGACGAAAATCTCTCGTCATGACCGGTGGTAGACCGAATCCCTTGACAAGTTCTGGCGCCACGAAGGAGCGAGAAGCAGGGAGTGTGGAGGGAAATTTCTTACGCAGAACATCGTCAAGCGCTTTGGTCCCCATCATCTTGCGGACCTCCGCTAGAAAAGGTTCGAAAGCGCGTACCGCAATTGCACTGCCGAGGGGCGACTCCGCGACTCTATGGACCATGGATTCTCCGTCAAGACCTGCGGCGCGCAGAAGGTCATCGCGACGAGCGGCTCCGCGGCCTGCGTCTTCGGGATCGAGAGCGGTGGCCAGGACATCCGTACGTAGCTGGCCGCGGTCGAAAGCGTCGAGCAGGCAGTCGACGACGAGTGATTCGTCCGTTCTGTCACGTACCAGGTCGCCAATGGTCTGCTCAACCGTGGTGACCGGCAGGCCCTCGGCTATGGTTCGTGCGTCTTGGGGGATGAAGCGGCGACGGAACCTGAGATCGGGGCGTCGGCTCTGCCTCCGGGTGGGTGAGCTGAACTCATAAGGCTCAGGCGGTAGATCCCCGATCCCGTGCAGCCACGCCGCGGTGGTCCCTGAGACCACCACCCCGTTCTCGTCACCGAGCCGTTCATGCGCCGGTCGGCCGGGGTCGGTGCCAAGCCAGGCAGCCCGAAGGCTCTCGTACTGGTCCGAGGGGGTTCCGACAAGACGATGTACTCCATGGATGATCGGTTCAATGTGTCCCGCCCGAGAGGCCCTGGAGAGCTCCGTACCGATAATGCCTTGCCGTTTGGCCTGAGCCGTGGTGAACAGTCCCCATTGGTCAGCCGTGAGCTCCTGCAGATGAAGTAGGACATCGGAAGCTCTCATACTGCAAAAATAACACTACAGTGTAACTATTGCAGCACTTCACTCTCACGAGAGGCATATCGGGCGATCTGCGGGGCTGCAAAAATTACCCCCTGCATACCCGCCCCACCTCCGCCACGAACCCATCCACCTCCTCCTCGGTCGTCTCGAAGATGCACATCCAGCGCACCTCCCGGCGGGCGGCGTTCCAGTCGTAGAACCGGAAGCGTTCGCGCAGGCGGTCGGCGGCGCCGTCGGGCAGGGTGGCGAAGATGCTGTTCGCCTGCGTGGGCTGCGTGAACTGCACGCCGTGAACGGAACCCTGCGCCGTCGCCCGCTCGAGGCCTTCCCGCAGGCGGCGGGCCATGGCATTGGCGTGGGCGGCGTTGCGGATCCCGAGGTCGTCGGTGAGCAGGGCGACCAACTGCGCCGAGAGAAAGCGCATCTTGGACGCCAGCTGCATGAGGGACTTGCGCGCGAACTCGAGGCCGGGAGCGGCGTCGGGATCCATGACGATCACCGCCTCCGCGAGCATGCCCCCGTTCTTGGTGCCGCCGTAGCTGAGCACGTCGACGCCGACGTCGGACGTGACCGCACGCAGGGGGATGTCCAGCGCCGCCGCCGCGTTCGAGATCCTCGCACCGTCCATGTGCACCAACATCCCCCGGGCGTGTGCGTGTTCGGCGAGCGCGCGGATCTCGTCGGGGGTGTACACGGTGCCCAGTTCGGTGACCTGCGTGATGGACACGACCAGCGGCTGCGCCCGGTGCACGTCTCCCCAACCCCATGCCTCGCGGTCCACGATCTCGGGGGTGAGCTTGCCGTCCGTGGTGGGCACGGCCAGCAGCTTGATCCCGCCGGTGTGCTCGGGTGCCCCGCCCTCGTCCGTGTTGATGTGCGCGGACTGCGCCGCGATCACGGCACCCCAGCGCGGCAACATGGTCTGTAGCGCGGTCACGTTCGCGCCGGTGCCGGTGAGCACGGGTAGGGCGACGGCGCTGTCCCCGAAGGTCTCGCGCGTCCGCTCCTGCAGCGCGTGCGTGTACGGGTCGTTGCCGTACGCGGATTCAGGGCCCTGGTTGGCCTCGACGATCGCGGCGAGGACGTCCGGATGGATCCCCGCGTAGTTGTCCGAGGCGAAATTGGGGAGCTGGGTTGCGGTCATGGGATCACGCTACGCCTGAGCGGCCATCCGACGGTCGCGGCCGGGGGG
>NZ_JROM01000036.1 GCF_000786655.1 Kocuria marina
TCATTAGAACAGCCAGACTGGTGACGGCGAGCCGTCGATTCATCAAGATCATCACTAGACCTTTCGGGTCGAACCAATAGGGGAAAAATAGTGGCGGACCGGAGATGTGGAGTGGGATTGGGCCGCCCCCTTCATTCGGTCCGGTCGCTGTGCGAGTCGTCGGTTTCCGATTGATGGGTGCATTGCCGAGCGTAGTCGACGGGTGCGAGGTAGCCGAGCGATGAATGCCGGCGGTCGTGGTTGTATTCGGTCTTCCAGTCGCCGATCACGACCTGGGCGTGGAGCAGCGAGTAGAAGCTGTTGATGTTCAGGCACTCGTCGCGGAGCCTGCTCTCGGCATCCTCGCCTTCACTTCGGCGAGGTCACCCGTGGCCAGGCCTCTCGCCCTCGCTGCGCCACCGGCGACATCCTCCGCTTCGCGAGGTCACCATGGACGAGCCCCTCGCTGGGCGACGCGTGCGTCCCGTCATGGCCTGAGACCTCACATCACCGACGGGGCCCTGCCGAGAGACGATCCTCACGGCAGGGCCCCGTCACGGTGCTTGGGCGCGAGCGGCCGGGTGCGCCTCGGGGGTCAGGCGTCGTCCCGCCCGGCGGCGCGGTGGACGAACTCGATGAGGGAGTTCTCCATCTCGGCGCGGGTCTCGGGCTCGTTGTGAACCTCGTGGCGGACGTCGGGGTAGATGTGGAGTTCGACGTCGTGGCCCTTCTCCTCCAGGCGCCGGGCGACCTCGCGCGCACCCTCGCCGTAGTTGGTCACCGGGTCCTCCGCGCCCGCGAAGATCGCGACGGGAACCTGCGGAAGGCGGTCGAAGAAGTCGTCGCCGTTGGCCTGGTCGTACACGTCGACGAAGCCCTGCAGGAACCGGTTGCTCAAGGGGGCGCCGAAGTTGTTGAAGGGGTCGCGGCCGTGATCACGGACGACGTCCGCGTTGCGCGCCACCCAGTCCGTCGGGCCGAAGTCCGGGCCGAGGCGGTCGTAGAAGCCGTCGAACAGCTGGCCCACCAACGCATCCGCAGCGGGGGCGGAACCGTCGGCCGCCACGGCAGCCTTCAGGGCCTCGCGATCCAGCGTCGACTCGACACCGCGCATGCCCACGGCGATACCGCCCAGCGCGAGCCCGTCGACCTCGACACCCGGCTGCAGCACCAGCGCCCGCGCGATCATCGACCCCAGGCTGTGGCCAAATACCACGTACGGCAGGTCGGGGAACAGCTCCTTGGCCTTCCGGTACAGCGTCACCTCGTCCTGCACGATGACCGTCGCCGACTCGTCACCGGCGTCACCCCACGTCCCCGACTGCATCGCCGTCCGACCGTGACCCGCGTGATCGTCCGCGACCACGACGAACCCCGCATCCACCAGCGCGGCCGTCATGTGCAGGTACCGGCGGGAGTGCTCGCCGAGACCGTGGATGAGCTGGACCACCGCCACCGGCGTGACCGCCGGTTCGTACACCCAGGCCTGGATGGTGTCGGTGCCGTTGTGCGACGTGAACTCGAGTTCGCGCAGAGCCATGCTGACCTCCTCGTCATGCCCCTCGGGCGGGGAGCTCGACGGTATGACCCTACCGTACCTGCCGACAACGGGATGTCCGGCCCCCGACCTCCGTCGCCCACTCGCGGAACTCCCTGTCGCGGGCGCTGAGAGCGGCAGGTACGCGCCCAGCCCGTCCCGAGAGCCGCGTGACCGGGTCCGGACCCGGCGGCCCGGCAGGGTCACCCCCGGTGGGGGGCCGCGTCCCGCCCGGATCATGCCTGCCGGCCCGCCCCGTGGCACTTCGGACGCTCTGTGCCGGCGCCGGGCGTGCCCGTCCACGCCCGGACGGCCCGCAGAACGTGGACCAGGCCTCGGCATCGCGGCTAAGGAAGGTGAGGCCGGGGTCGATCAGACAGGCGACACGGGACATCACATGGAGAAACGGCGTCCCCGCTCCGGTGCTGCGTGTACCCGACGACGGCCCCCCGGCCGACGAGCCCGGCGCCGACGACCTCGGTCCCGGCGATCACGCCGCGGCCCACGTCGCCCGCGACTACGGTGCCCGCGCCGACGACGCGCCCCACGACCACGCCCACCACGCGCCCGACGACCCGTCCGAGCGTCCCCGCAGTGAAGGCGGTGCAGCGCACCTTCCAGGTGGACCGGTACATGCCCAAGACCGCGGCTCAGGCCCGGGTCATGGCGCGCCTCGACGACGACGGCGTGCTGCGTTACCGCGAGGACCGCGCCCTCTGGGGCGCGAACAACTGGCAGTTCGTGACGGTGCGGGTGCCCGCCGACGCGAGCAAGGCGCAGGTCATGGCCGTGATCAACGCCAAGACGTCCTCGCGTGTGGGTGACGTGCACACCGGTTCGCGCCTGCGTTCCATCACGCGTGGTCGCTCGGTGACGATCGCGTGGGAGCTCGGCAAGGGCGCCCGCCCCACCTCCGCCTAAGGTGCGAACAAGTCCGTCAACCAGATGTTCTTCGCCCGCTCCTGAGCGACCACAGGTGGGCGTGGCCATCACCACCACGCCCACCTGTGGCGGGCCTGCATCGCCGAGCCCGGCCGAGCGACGCGTCACCCTTGCGAGGGTGGCGCCGTCGCCGCATGTCGGCTCCGCCCCTCGGGGGTGAGTCCGGGACCGGCGCCCTCATGGGTCGAATCACTCGGCCCGGCCATCGAATTCGGCGGCAGCCTCTCGGTGATCCTGGGACCCGCGCGGTGTTGCGGGGCGGCCTGGCACCTCTTCTCCGCGTCGTGCAGCAGCGTCCCTTCGCGTGAGAACACTGTGAACGTTCCCCCGAGATGCCGGGGGAGGCTGGGCCGCCCCCTTCATTCGGTCCGGTCGCCGAAGAAGTGGTGGCTGAC
>NZ_JROM01000037.1 GCF_000786655.1 Kocuria marina
GGGCGTATCACGACGCCCGGGGTGAGGGCTGGGCGGTCAACCACAAGAAGATCCAACGCCTCTGGCGAGCCGAAGGCCTCCGCGTCCCGCAGCGGCGACGCCGCAAGCGTGTCGGATCCTCGACCGTCGACGCCCCGGCGGCAGTCGCACCGAACCTCGTATGGGCGGTGGACTTCCAGTTCGACGCCGACGAGCGGGGCTGCCCGATCAAGATCTGCTCCATCGTCGACGAGCACACCCGCGAATGCATCGGCGGGCTCGTCGAGCGGTCGATCACCGCCGACCGGCTCACCGCCCACCTCGAAGAGCTCGTCGCCGTCCGCGGTGCACCGGGTGTGCTCCGCAGCGACAACGGGCCCGAGTTCATCAGCGACGCGATGGCCGACTGGGCCGGCACCCGCACCGGCCTGTTCTACATTCCGCCCGGCTCGCCCTGGCACAACGGATACGTCGAATCGTTCAACAGCCGCCTCCGCGACGAGTGCCTCAACATCAACAGCTTCTACTCACTGCTGCACGCCCAGGTCGTGATCGGCGACTGGAAGACCGAGTACAACCATCAGCGTCGGCACTCATCGCTCGGCTACCTACCCCCGGCCGAGTACGCTCGGCAGTGCACCCATCAAATCGAAACCGACGACTCACAGAGCGACCGGACCGAATGAAGGGGGCGGCCCACAGCCACCAGCCGGCGGCGGTGAGCTCTGTCGTGGTGCAGGCGCCGAACAGGTTGGCCAGGATTCCGGTGTGTGGGTTCAGATACGGGTCACGGTATGGGTTGGGGGCATCACTCAAGGCTGTAGCGGGCGCGGGTGCGCCGAACCAGCTCCTCGATCTCGAGCCCATCTGCGGCGAAACGATCCAGCTCCGCCCGGGTCGCTGTGGTGACGTGAAGTCCTTCCATGGCTGCGCTGTGCACCACGGAGGCCACCTGTTGTGCCCGGTCTATCTCGAGAGCCGGCGGCAGAATGTGTTGCTGAGCCATGGAACCTCCCCGATCAGTGTGTCAAGTCGCGCCATGCACAACTGTCTCCTACTCCCCATTACTTTTGTGTGCCTCGCCGGTCCAAGAAGATGCAGGAGTGTTGATCGGCCGGTGGCCGTCGTGGTCGTTGCCCCGGTCATCGATGATCCGGTGGTGTCGACGGCATTTGGTCCGGTGGTTACGGATCGCTGAGAGAGGCCGGATCTTCACAGGCCTTCCTCATGTGGAGGCCTGGCATGGTCACCTCCCGGTCGGCCAGTGCCCGACGGTCCCCCACACACCCTTGCCGGACCCGGTTGATGTTTCGGTTTGCATTTTGCGCTGGGGCGCACCGGAGGAGTCACCGCGGGGTGGACCAGTACGCCTCGAGCCGGGCCATGGCGTCTTCGGGGGTCATCGCGGCGACTTCTTGGGCGCTCAGTCCGACCTGGGTGATGAGGCGGCGGGCGAGCCAGTCCGGGACGGGTTCCACCGGGACAGGTTCGGGGGTGGCCTCGAGGTCCGCGAAGAAGCGGCCCATGGACTTCAGCACCGTGGTGAGAGCGGTTGCCTGGGGTGAGGTGCCCAGGGCGGCGACACGGGCGGCCATCTCCTGGTAGACCTCATCATCGGATCGGGCGCCGGCGGCCCAGACCTCGGCGACATCGATCACGGTGGCCCCGACGGTGTCAGTGGTCGTTCGCCACACGATGCGCCAGTCGCGGTCGCCGACCACTAGTTTGCGGAAGCCGATGAGGTCTCCCAGTAGTGGTTCGCCGGCCTCGACGGAGCGCTCCAGCAGGAGCATTTTCTTGAAGGCCCAGCGCACGATCTGGGGGTCCTTGCGGTGCAGCCGGTGCAGGTCGGCGATGGCGTCTTCTGTGAGTCGGACGACCGCCCGTGGAGCATCCGGGGTGGAGGGCCCGGGTGTGCTCACGGTCTGCCGGCGGCCAGGTCGGCGTCCAGTTCTGTCTCCAGCTGGGCCCGGTCTAGGCCGAAGGCGGTCAGTGCCTCATCCAGGGAGCCGCGCACTCCGCTGTCGGTGGCAGCACGCACGATGACTAGGGCCGCATCGCGCAGGTCTCCCTCCAGGGTGCGCAGCTGCTCCAATTGGCGGGCGCTCACAACGGCGGCCACGGTTTTGCCGTGGCGGGAGACCATGACCTCCTCCCCTGCCTCGGCGTCTTTGATCAGGCCGGCCACACCGCGCTGGGAGGCCTCGGTGACCGAGATGGGATGGGAAAGATCCAGAAGAGACATATCCAAAGTATACATTTTTCTGTGTAGTTTGGGGGCTGGTGAAGATCGCCACCGAGGCCGTCCAGAAGATCCTGCCCGCGCATGGAGGCATGATTTAGGGCCAGATCCCGGGCGGGTACGGGAACCGACTCATAGTTCGGTCGCTGCTAACCGAGGTCTGGGATCGAGACCATCGCCCAGCTGCGTGATGTCGACCCGGTGGCCATCCGCCACAAGTTCTCCGTGGTGCAGATGCGCACCGTGCTGGAGCTCAACGGCTTCCCCGCCATCCCCGTCGAGGACGAGGTCGCCACCAAGCAGCAGATCCTGGTTTCCCGATCGTTCCCGGACCCGATCTGGGATCCAGAGATCGTGGGGCAGGCGGTGGCCGAGTTCGCCCAACGTGCCTCTCGCCGGCTCCGGAAGGAAGGCGAGGTCACCGGGCGGATCACCGTCTTCGCCACCACCTCCCCCCACCGGCCCGGACCCACGCACAACGTCTCCGCGCACGTGCGTCTGGCCGTGCCCACCAACGAACCCACTCCCCTGGTGACCGCGGCCCGGGCGGCCCTGGTGCCCAAGCTGCTGCACGGGATGTCCTACATGCGCGCCGGCATCCTCTGCACCGACCTCGCCCCCCGAGGGGGCCGTGCCAGTTCTGCCGGGGGTACTCGAGCAGCCGGCCCCAATCGGGGAACTGATCGATGCGGTCAACCGCCGCTTCGGCACCGGCACCCTCGCCCTGGGCCGCACCGGCGCCCACTCCCCCGCCCCCTGGACCAATCGCCAAGCCGACCTCTCCCCGCGCTACACCACCGACTGGAACGAGCTCCGCACCGTCTCCTGAACACGCACTTCTTGGCTGGGCCGCACTAGAACTGACCTACTCCCCCAGCTGACCAAGGCGACATGAAGCGCCCTGAGTTTGTTGGAGGCTCCTGACCTTGGAAACGAGGATGGAGTTATGCCGAAGGAACTGGCGAATGGGAAGCCGACGACGCGTCGCTACTCGGACGAGGAGAAGGCCGCCGCGGTGCGGATGGTGAGGACGCTGCGGGCCGAGCTCGGGGTCACGCAAGGAACCGTGCAGCGAGTCGCGACGCAGCTCGGGTACGGGGTCGAATCCGTGCGGATGTGGGTGAAGCAGGCCGACATCGACGAGGGTGTCACCTCCGGCGTGAGCTCGGCGGAGGCGCAGCGGGTGAAAGAGCTCGAGCAAGAAGTCCGCGAGCTTCGCCGGGCCAACGAGGTGCTGAAGCGGGCTGCGTCTTTCTTCGGGGCGGAGCTC
>NZ_JROM01000038.1 GCF_000786655.1 Kocuria marina
GTCGCCGCGACGATCTGCCACGGCGGGTTAGGCGGGGGCGGGGCGGAGCGGCCGCCCATGTGGTCCGGTGGTGGGGGTGGAGGTAACACGGTCTCCGCATGTAGGCGGCCGTCTCCGGTGATCAGAACGCCACGGTTGGTGAGTCTTTGGGCGGCCGCGTACTCGGCCCACCGGGCGAGCTGCTGCCAGTTGTCCCGGTTCAGCCCGTGAATCGACATGGCGATGCCAGCTAGGCGGGCGTAGTAAGGATTCACGCGCGAGCGTCGGCGCGCACGCGCGCCACCGTCGATTTGCTCACCTGACAGGCTGCGGCGGTCTCCGCGATGCTGCGGCCTTCCTCGTGCATCGCGAGGATGCGCGCGCGCAGCTCGTCCGTGAGCGTGCGGCGTCCGCGGGGGCGGGTGCGCTGCCACTCGTGCAGGGTCTCCGTGGTCCATCCTCGCGTGTCGTTGATCCACACGTCTGGCTCGGGTGTTCCGGCCTTGATGAAGCCCTGGGGCGTCATGCCGACCACGGCGGCGGCTTCTTTCAGTCCGTGCAGGTGCGCGCCGCGCGGGATAGTCTTGGGCATTGCATCGTCCTTTCGGTGTGGCCTCCCGGCCCATTGTTCCTGGCATCCGCCAGCGGCCGGGGGGCATTTTCATTCTGCGGGTGTGGTTCCGGGATGCGTGCTCAGCAAGTCGCACGCGGCCTCGTAGGCGCGCATAGCGGCCTTGGACAGCTCGAGGGCCATGTCTACGTGCTCGAAGGATTCCATGCGGCCAGCGGCGCGCGTGGCGGCTCCTGCGACCTCTAGGGCCGTGGCCTTGGTCAGCTGCGGGTCACCGTGACGCGGATCGGTGGGCAGCACTAGGCATCGCGGAATCTCTGCCAGGTACGGGGCGAGCGGGGTTCGCGCTGCGCGGCGCTGTAGCGCGCGGAGGTTGCCCAGGTGGTCGGCGCAAATCTCTCGTTTGTCCAGGTTGGACAGCATTTCGGGGGTCATCTCGTGGTCCTGTTCGGTTCGGCCGGCGGATTCCGCCGGCTGCGGGGCGGCGGCCGCCGATCCGCTCCCCGTGGAAGGGGATCGGCGGCCGCATGGGTCGGGGTCTCAGGTGCTCAGGTGCTTAGGAGCATTCCCAGTCGGGGTGACCGTGCCAGGTGATCCGCACGGCTCCGGCGTCGGGGGTGCCGAAGTCCACCAGCGGGGCGAGCAGCACGTCCTCGAAGAGCGGGCCTTCTTCCACGCGGAACACGGCGCGGCCGGTGTAGTACAGCTCCCCGTCGTCGTCGTACATGCGGAACGTGTGGCACTCGTAGCCGTCCACCAGGGGCGCGCCAGCGGTGAGCATGGCCGCCTGTCGCTCGGACACCTCGCCCGGGCCGTAGGTCCACTTGCTACCGGTCTGGTCGGCGTCCACGAGGTGATCGCGGGTGATCGTCCACGCGCACGCCGGTTCGCCCTCCGGTGCCTCGGGCATCGGCACGACGGCCACAATCCCGAAGGGTTCACCGGGGGCGAGCTCGTCCATGAACCGGGCGAGGTCGGGACCCCAGTAGGTATCCACCCCCGCGTCCGTGTCGATGGTGAGGCCGTGGCCGTCTTTCAGTGCTGCCTCCCCGAGCTGAAAAGCGTTCTGGTAGGTGTCTGCGAGGTATTCGCTCATGGTCCCTGTCCTTCCGGTAGTGGTGGCGGGTTGTTCCTCCCGCCTGAACACTCTTTAGTTTACTCGCGTTCAACACTAGACACAAGCCGGGCGGGGGACTTTTTTGGGCCGGGTTTACGGCGATACGGTTTGCCGGTTTGCCGTACATACAGAAGCGGCCGGAGGATCGCTCCCCCGGCCGCTTCTGCTGTCCTACTTGCTCGCGGGCTGGTGGCTGGTGATCTTGCCGTAGGGGGCGCGATAGCTGCTCGTGATCTTGCGCTCTGCATCGAGATACAGGGTGCAGGTCTTGGCGTTGGCCCGTGCCACGGTCCACCAGGTGCCGCCCACCTTGATCCGGTCCCCGGCGTGAATGGTCTCGCGGCTGTAGTCGGCGGCCTCACCGGCGGCGAGCTGCTGGGCGCGCACGCCGCGCCAGTACGCCAGCGCGTCGGCGTTCTCGGTGGCGTCGGCCTGGATCGCCTCGCGACGTCGGCCGGTCGCGGCGGGGATCGCCTCAGCGTAGGGGGTGCCCCGGTCGGCGGTGTAGCCGTCCAGCTGCCGCGCCAGCTTGCGGCCTTCGGCCTCTAGGCGCTCGATTCGTCCAGCCACGGTCGCGGGGCTGTAGCGGTGGGCTGTGGTGTTCGTGGCGGCACTCGCGCGGCGCTGCGCCTCGGTGGCGTCCTCGTCGGCCCGGATCGCGCGTCCCTGGGCGTTCCATGCCCGGTCAATAGCGTTGCGGTGGCGGGTCTCTGAGTGGTGGCCCACCTTGATGGGCTCCCCACCTTCGGGCAGTCGGGCCGCTGCCGCGTCGGCGGCGCGCTGGGCGTCGGCCGCGCGTGTGGCCTTGCGCTGCGCCTTCTCTGCCAGGGCCTCAGCGCGGGCCTCCTGCCGGGCTGCGCGGTCAGCCTCGACCTCGGCCACGGGCCGGGCGGTGTCGTCGGCCTCTAGGGCCACCTCGTGCCCTGCGGCCTCTAGGGCCTTCTGCGTGCGTCCGGTGATCCAGGTTTTGAGGTTCCGGTCCCGGCTCTGCGGGACGTACCACGCGCCGATGGATCGACCCCAGCGCCAGCCGTTGGCCTTCAAAATCTCGGCGGTGCCGTCTCCGCGCGCCGTGCCCTCGATCAGCGTCCCGGCCTCGCGGTTGTGGGTGATGGTCAGTGCTGCCATGATCTTGCGTCCTTCCGGTTGGTGCGGGTTGTTCCTCCCGCTTGAACACTCTTTAGTTTACTCGGGTTAAACACTAGACGCAAGCCGGGCGGGGGACTTTTTCGGGCCGGATTTACGGCGATACGGTTTGCTGGGTTGCCGTACATACAGAAGCGGCCGGGGGATCGCTCCCCCGGCCGCCTGTCCTGCGGTTCTTACTCGGTCGGCGCGCTGACCTGGTACATGGTCGCCAGGGCTCCTAGTCGCTGGTGGCATCCGTCGCACGTGCTCGGCGTCGGGGTCTCCACCTGCTCGCCGGTCACCACGGCTCCGGCTCCCAGGTCGCACTCGATGTGTCCGTGGCGGTAGTAGTCGCGGCACTCGGACTCATCGCCGTTGGCGATCATCAGCGCGCAGCACTCGCACACGAAAACGAGCATCGTCTCGGTGGTGGTCTTGGCGTCCATTGCCTATGTCCTTCCGGTAGTGGTGGCGGGTTGTTCCTCCCGCCTGAACACTCTTTAGTTTACTCGTATTCAACGTTAGACACAAGCGGATCGGCCATATTTTCGTGCAGATTTTCGGACTGGTTCCGGCATGAAAAACGGCCGGGGGATCACTCCCCCGGCCGCTGTCCGTCAGACTAGGCGGTGATTTCGTCCGTCTGGCTCACGTCGAACACGCTCACCACGATGAATGCCACTTCCTTCTCGGTCTTGCCGGTCTTGGGGTCGATCACCGGGTTTCCGTCGTCGTCCTTCTTGGTGCGCTCGGTCGGGGCCATGATCTTGATGGACCGCTCACCCTTGCGGACA
>NZ_JROM01000039.1 GCF_000786655.1 Kocuria marina
TATAATTACCACCGCCCGCACACTGCCTGCGGCGAGAAGCCCCCGGCCTCACGCGTCCCGGCCCGTGTCAATAACGTCATGGCCTCTTACACCTAGGGAAGAAGCCATGTTGTTGACGCGTGCCGGGGTTCATGAAGCCGGGAAGCCGGTGGGGCGCCGAATGCTGTGGGCGTACGGTGGAATCAGAACGACGTGATCCGGTGATCAGGTGAGCGACCCATCCCTGGTACCGTCGCGCCCACTTGGCTAGAAGGGAACGGCATGAGCACCCCCTCCCACGGCGAGGACCTGCAGGGGTCGCCGGCGCGGATGTCCCCGGATGCTACCCCGGTGTCTGCTCGGCGGCGGATCCCGTTGCGGTCGACCTGCGCGCAGCCCCACGCCTGTCCGGCGCCGGTGCGGATGCGGGTGCTGTCCCGGACACCGATGTTCGCCGGGCTGGTCGAGGAGCAGCTGGCCGACATCGACCGGAGGATGACCTCCCTGTCCTGGGCTGAGGGGGACGCGCTCCACGTCGAGGGCGCACCGGCTGAGCACCTCTACCTCGTAGCCGCGGGACGGGCCAAGGCTTACCGGACCGCCCCGAATGGGCAAGAGGTCGTGGTGGAGCTACTGGGGCCGGGAGACCTGTTCGGCGGGCTGCGCACCCTCGGCCAGGAAGCCTACGCCGAGACTGTCGAGGCTTTGACCACCGTGTGCGCCCTGCGGATCGGCGACGATGCGTTCCGCCAGATCCTCGGCGAGCACCCAGAGGTGGGGCTGCGGGTGCTCGAGGACACCACAGCGCTGCTCGCCCAGGCCCGCGCCGACGTCACCCGGCAGTCCACGGGCACCGTGGCCGAGCGACTGGCGGCGGTCCTGCTGCGCCTGGCGGAGAAGTTCGGGGAGCCCGCCCGCGAGGGCGGGACCTTGATCGAGCTGCCGCTGTCGCGGGCGGATCTGGCGGGGATGACCGGGTCGACCCCGGAGTCCGTCTCCCGGGTGATGAGCCGGTGGCGCAAGGACGGTGTCATCGACGCCGGCCGCCGCTGGACTGCCGTGCGTGACCCGCGCTGGCTGGCGGAGATCGCCGGAGCGGAGGCCTGACCCCCGAGCTTCGCGGTTGATTGACGCCCGTCATGGTCCGAGGACCCGGTCCTTCGTAGGTTGGAGACACACCCGATGAGGTGAGTACTCCACAACAGGGAGAGGAACCATCACCATGACCACCACCACAGCCACCACCACTCACACGGTCCTGCGCGCCGAGGGCTTCTCCTGCCCCTCCTGCGTGGCCAAGATCGAGAAGCGCGTCGGGCGTCTGAAGGGCGTCGACGCGGTGAAGGTCCACTTCGCTTCGGCCCGCATCGAGGTCGACCACGACCCTGCCCACGTGAGTGTGGAGGACATCGTCGCCGCTGTTGCCAAGGCCGGCTACACCGCCCGCCCCGCCGCCTTCTGACCCGCCGCACCCACAGCCCGCGCCGCTGCCGGGACCTCCCCAGGAGGTCACGGCAGCGGCGCTCTTCGTTGCCCGCCGAGCCGGCGCTCATTGGCCCTTCCTGCGATCGTGCGGTTGATTGATCCCCGACATGTTCGGGTCCGTGGGCTGTGCGTAGCGTCGTGAACAAGCTCCCATCAGGGGCGAGAACGGTTACCAGGAAGGACGGACATCATGAACAGGGTGCAGAGGTGGATTTACGGCCGGTGGGCGATCCCCGCGGTTGCGGGGGTGCTGATCCTTGCCTCGTTCGCAGCGTCCGAGGTTGCTGGCTCGGTCCTGTGGGCGGATGTGCTCATGCTCGCCGCCGCCGTCGTCGCCGGCTACCAGATCGTGGTCAAGGCCGTGCGGGCGTTGGCCGCCCGCACGGTCGGGATCGACCTGCTGGTGGCGGTCGCCGCGATCGGGGCGGTCATCATCGGCAATTACTGGGAGGCCGCCGCGGTGACTTTCCTCTTCGCGGTCGGTCATGCCCTGGAGTCCACCACCCTGAACAAGACCCGCTCGGCGCTGGCCGAGCTCGTTGCGGTCGCCCCGGACACCGCCGTCGTACTCCGTGGCGGGGAACAGGTGGAGGTTCCGGCCGCGGATGTGGTGATGGGTGAGATCGTGCTGGTCAAGAACGGGGCCAAGGTTCCCGTCGACGGCCAGGTCGTGGCCGGCACCGGTGCCGTGGACGAGGCCTCCATCACCGGCGAGTCCATCCCGGTGGAGAAAGGTGAGGGCGATCAGGTCTTCGCCGGCACCGTCTCCCGCGGCGGGTTCCTGCAGGTGCTGGCCACTGGCATCGGTGCCGACACCACCTTGGCGCGGATCATCCACCGGGTGGAGGAGGCCCAGGACGCCAAGGCGGCCACCCAGGCGTTCATCGACCGGTTCTCCACCTGGTACACCCCCGCGATCATGGTCCTGGCCCTGGCTGCCGGGTTGATCACCGGGGACGTGGTGCTCGCCCTGACCCTGCTGGTCATCGGCTGCCCCGGTGCCCTGGTGATCTCCATCCCGGTCGCCATCGTGGCCGGCATCGGCCGCGCGGCCCGCAACGGCATCTTGATCAAGGGTGGGGAGTTCTTGGAGACCTCCGCGAAGATCACCGCCGTCGCCGTCGACAAGACCGGCACGCTCACCGAGGGCCGCCCGCAGTTGACCGACGTGGTCGTGCTGGACCCGGCGCTGGACCGCGCGGGCGTGCTGGGCTGGGCCGCGGCCGCGGAGGCTGGCTCCGAGCATCCCCTGGCCCGCCCGATCCTCGACGCCGCTGCGGCCGAGGGCGTGGGCGCCTCGGCGGTTCCCGAGGCGGTCGACCCGGTCCCGGGCAAGGGCATCGTGTCGACCACTGACGGGGTGCGGGTGCTGATCGGCAACGCCGCGTTGCTGGAGCAGTACGGCATCACCGACCCGAAGGCTGCAGCTGCGGCTCAGGAGCTGGCCGCGGCCGGGCGGACCCCGATGATCGTGGCCGTCGATGACGCCGTGGCCGGGGTGCTCGCCGTGGCCGACCAGGTCCGCTCCGACGCGGCCGAGATGGTTGCCCGGCTGCACGAGGCGGGGGTGGAGAAGGTCGTCATGCTCACCGGTGACGCCCCGCTGGTGGCCCAGGCCATCGGCCACGTCACCGGCGTCGACGAGGTGCGTGCCGGGCTGCTGCCCGAGGACAAGCTCGAGGCGGTGGCGGCGCTGCAGCAGGAGGGCCACGTGGTGGCCATGGTCGGTGACGGCGTCAATGACGCCCCCGCCCTGGCCACCGCGGACATCGGCGCGGCGATGGGTGCGGCCGGCTCGGCCGTGGCCGTGGAGACCGCCGACATCGCCCTGATGGGCGACAACCTGCTGAAGCTGCCCGAAGCGATCGGGCTGGCCAAGCGCACCGTGACCGTGATGCATCAGAACATCACCGTCGCCCTGATCACGGTGGTGCTGCTGCTGGCCGGGGTCTTCGCCGGCGGGGTCACGATGTCGATCGGGATGCTCGTCCACGAGGCTTCTGTGCTCGTCGTGATCGCCAACGCCATGCGCCTGCTGCGCCGCACCCAGGACACCACCCCCACCCGCACCACCACACCGGCCGTCCCGACCACGAACCGGGTGACCTCCCGGTCCTAGGACACCACCGTGGCGGGCGGCCCCACCCCAGGACCGCCCGCCACGGGGCGGAACGCACCACCAGTCCTGCCCAGCCCCGGGCAGAAAAACCACCATCACTGCAGGAGGAACATCATGAGCGCGCAAGAGCACTTCACCATCGAGGGCAACATTGAGCACTTCACCATCGCCGACATCGCCGGCCGCAACCCCGACTTCCGCCGGGTGCTGTGGACCGGCCAACACTCCCAGATCGTGATCATGACCATCCCCGCCGGTGGTGAGATCGGTGAGGAGGTTCACGAGCACACCGATCAGATCCTCACCTTCGTCGCCGGCACCGGGGAAGCCGACCTGAACGGGCACACGCATCCGATCGAGGCCGGTGACCAGTGCGCGGTCCCGGCCGGGGCCCGGCACAACTTCCGCAACACCGGGGATGAGCCCCTGGTGCTCTACACCGTCTACAGCCCACCCGAGCACGCCGCCGAAGCCGCCTACGCCACCAAGGAGGAGGCGGACGCGGCCGAGGCCGCCGGCCGGGACGAATCCCCGACCACCTGAGCCCGCACCCGTCCACACCTTCTAGAGAAGAAACGAGGAAGACCATGTCCACGGTCTACGTGTTCACCGACTTCGGCGGTCCTGAGACCCAACAGCTCCTCGATCGGCCCGCCCCGCAGCCTGGCCCGGGCGAGCTGGCCGTGGAGGTTCGGGCCGCCGGGGTGAACCCCGTCGACTGGAAGATCCGCTCCGGGGCACTGGGGCGGGACCGGGAGCTGCCGGCCCCGATGGGCCGGGAGGTCTCCGGCGTCGTGACCGATCTCGGGGAAGGCGTGGAGGGTTTCGCGGTCGGTGACGAGGTCCTCGGCCCCGTCGCCGACGGCCACGGCGGGTTCGCCGAGCACACCCTCGTGCGGGCGGCCGAGGCGGTGGCCAAGCCCGAGGAGATCTCCTTCGCCGACGCGGCGACCATCCCGGTGGCTGCGGCCACCGCCTATGACGCCACCCACCAGATCGAACTCGACCCCGGCCAGAGGCTGCTGATCCTCGGCGCCGGCGGCGGGGTGGGACTGATGGCCGCCCAGATCGGGTCCGTCCACCAGTTCACCGTCATCGGGGTCGCCAGCCAGTCCAAGCGCAAGATCGTCGAATCCACTGGGGCGACCTTCGTTCCCTCCGGGAAGGGCGTGGCCGACCGCGTCCGCGAGGTCGCCCCCGAGGGGGTGGACCTTATCGTCGACCTCGTCGGAGGTGAGGCCCTGCGCGAGGTTGTTGGTCTGGTTGCCGATCCGACCAGGATCATCTCCGCGGCCGACGCCACGACCGCCACAGAACTGGGCGGGGCGGCACTGGAACGCACCCAGGAGGCGATGGAAAAGATCACCGAGGTCATCGAATACGGACTCGTCGATCCCCACGTCACCGCCTGCTACCCCCTGACAGAAGCAGGACGGGCGATCGCCGAGGTCGAGACCGGCCACGCCACCGGCAAGATCGTCCTCGAACCCACCCCGTGTGCTGATCCTGGGCACGCCCGGAGCCTCGTGCGGTGAGAACAAGGGCGCCAGTGTGGCGGCCCCAGCCCATTGACGGGGGCCGCCACACCAGCACCTGTCGAACCATCTTGAGGCGGGGCGCGAGAGAGCCGGTCTAACATACGGAAGGAACATCCCATGCGCCAGAAGACCAGTCCGACCACGAGCCCCCGCATCGCCACGGCGACGCGCACCAGCGTCGAACCCGTCCAGCTCCAGCAGCTGATCAAGAACGCGGAAACAGCCGCCGCCCAGTACGACCGGGACGAAGCGAGGGTCGAAGGGTGGGCACGCGATTCCTTCCCCGCCTCCGACCCGCCCCAGAACTACTAGACCCCAGGGGTTGACTGCTCGGGCGTCCCGAGGAGCTACGGGTGCTCGGCCCCGGCCGGGGAGAGGCAGATGCCTCCACCCCGACACAGGGTCGGTGTTCCCGCCAGGGCGGGAGGCGTCACCGCAGGCGCAGCGGGGCGGTGGCGAAACCGCCGACCGGTGGCAGTTCGCGTTGCCGCGGCCGGTCCGGGTCGGGTTCGATCGCGGCCGTCGCCGCCAGGGCGGCGCGGGTCAGTGCCCGCAGCTCGAGGGTCGCCAGGGGCCTGCCGGGGCACACATGCTTGCCGATCCCGTACACCAGGTTGTACGGGGCGTTGCCGACCGGGTCGAACGCCTCCGGGTCGCCGAAGATCCGCGGGTCACGGTTGGCGGAGGTCCAGTTCAGGAGCACCCGGTTACCAGCGGCCAGTTCTCGACCACCGACTGTGACGGGTTCCGTCGTGATGCGGCGGTTGGCGACGAACGGGTCGTCGATCCGCAGGATCTCGTCGAGGATCGCGTCGAACTCCCGGTCGGACACCTCCGAACGCAGCCGGTCCTGCAACTCGGGATGGTCGGCCAGATAAGTCAGTACCACGCCGGTGCACAACGCCATTGATCCCAGGTCCCCGCCGGTCCAATTGCGCAGGATCGAGACGATCTCCTCGTCGGTGAGCTCCCGCCCATCAACCCGGGCACGCACGAGCTCGGTGGTCACGTCATCGGGCGCGTCGTCGCCGGCCTCACGGCGGACGTCGGTCAGGGACCGGATGATGGCGTCGAAGCGCTGGGCGACCTCCGCGGTGCGAGAAGCGTCTCGGGAGCGGGTGGCGGCATGGTTGTCCTGCATCCACTGCAGCAGATCCTCCTCCAGGCCTGCAGGCCACCCCAGCCAGGCCGTCTGTGCCCGCACCGCGAAGCGGGAGCCGATCTCGACGGCGTCGATCGGGCTGGGGACCTCGAGCTGGCCCACCAGGTCGGTGGCGACCCGCTGCACCACCGGCTCCAGGGCGCTCATCCGCTCAGGGGTGAAGTACCGCTCCACGAGGGCGCGGAAGGCCGTGTGGGTAGGACCGTCAAGACCGTTGGGCACCTGGAGGTGACGGGAGACCGCGTTGGAGAAGCTCTCGTGGTCCAGCGCGGCGGCGGTGACGTCAGCGTGGGTGAACAGCGTCCAAGCACCACTGGTGTCGCGGGCTACGGGACAGCGTGAGCGCAGCTCGTCGTAGGCGGCCACGGGGTTGCGACGGACCTGCGGGCCCCGCGGGTTCCAATCGGACTGGACGGGATCCGTGGCAGGCTCCGGCGCCACCACGGGACCAGTGACCGGGTCCGTGTCGGGGATGATCTCGTCGCTCGGCATGTGCTCCGTCATGCTTCCATCCTGGCATGGGCCATCTGAGTCAGGAACTCCCTCCCAGTACATGTGAGGCAGTTCACTGGGCAACTACACCTTTCGGCTACCTCAGGGACTCTCCTCCTGCCAAACCCAGGATGCTTCACTACAACCATGTCTCAGCCTGGAGGGCTTACCGGATTCCGTGCCAGTGGCTACGTTGGAGTGGGACCTCGGAAGGAGAGTGCGATGAAGGCAGTTCTGTTTTACGGCAAGGAAGACCTGCGCATTGAGCAGATCGAGGAGCCTCAGCTACGGCCGGGCACGGTGAAGATCAAGCCTGCATACAACGGAATCTGCGGCAGTGATCTGCACCTGTACGAGGACGGGCCGATTCCACCGGCTCCAACAGCCGAGAAGCCGCATCCCATCTCCGGTGAAACCCTCCCCGTGGTCCTGGGCCATGAGTTCTCGGGAGTGGTGGAAGAGCTCGGGGATGACGTTGAGGGTTTGTCGGTTGGTGATTCTGTGGTGGTGGAACCGCTGATGGTGGACGGGACGTGTCCGGCTTGCCAGAAGGGTGCCTACAACCTCTGCGAGAAAATGGGCTTTATCGGCATTTCCGGCCGCGGTGGCGGGCTCAGTGAGCACATCGTCGTCGAGCGGTGCTGGGTGCACCCTGTCGGTGAGATGCCTCTGGATCAGGCCGCGATGATCGAGCCGTTGTCTGTGGCCGTTCACACGGTCAAGCACGCTAGGGCTCAAAGCGGTCAGACTGCGGTCATCGGTGGGGCCGGACCGATCGGCCTGCTCGTGGCTGCCGTCTTGAAAGCCCAGGGCGTGAAGACCATCGTCAGTGAGGTGTCGAAGGGTCGCTGTGAGATGGCCGCTTCGACCGGGGTCGCCGACGTTGTCGTTGACCCCACGAGTGAGGATTTGAATGCAGTGGTCGCCTCCCACACCGGTGGGGCTGGGGCTGAGTTGGCGTTCGACGCCGCAGGTGTTGGTGTTGTGATGGACCAGCTGCTGGAGGTGCTGGGCGCCGGAGGGCGGCTGGAAGTCGTGGCAATCCACTCGAAGCCGGTTCAACTCGATATCACGGCGCAGTTGACCATGCAGGACCGCGAGATGGGCAGCTCGGTCGGATACGCGAATGATCACGCTGATGCGATCGAGCTGGTCCAAAGAGGCAAGGTGAACCTGGAACCGTTCATCACCAGCCGCATCCGCGCGGACCAGATCATCGAGGAAGGATTCAAGCGGCTCATCACGAACAAAGACAGCGAGGTAAAGATCCTGGTCTCGATGAGCTAATCAGGGCCGCGGCAAAATCGTGTCTTACTACTACAGCCGCGCGCGTGAAGGGGTTAGTCCCGGGGACCGTAGGCCCATCAGGTGACATGTGATCTGACATGTTCACGGAGGGGCGGGGATATGGAGAGGTACCCGGGATGAAGGTCGGATGGGCAGCCTGCAAGGAAAGTCTTTACATAAGGCCGGTTATCGGCCCCGAGGCGGGGGCCTTTGAAGGGGGGTGTGCACCCCGATCCCAGCCCCTTGATAACCCATGTCGGCTAAAGTCGGCAAACCCTTAGCGGCGACCGGGTACGGGGCGCCCAAGCAGTGGGCCCGGGCTGCGGTGATGTCGTGGGTGGAGCCGGGTTCTACCGGGGAGGTCCACAGCGGGAAGCCGGTGGAGTCGGCGATGACTTGGACATTATCGCCGAATCTCTTGTGCTTACCCGAGTACCAGGCGTGATCACCGGCCTCCGTCCGTTCGGCGACCCGATCGGTGGGAATCAACGTGCCCCCCTCAAGCGTCACGTAGGGCAGATGATCGTCCTGTGCCTTGGCCAGAGCCTCGTGCAGCTCGGTGCCTGGGCGGCCGCCTTCACCCAGCAGGATGTCACCAACCACGACCGCGCCGGCACGTGGAAACGCCCATGAAAAACCCCGCGCCCACCTGGTCAGCGGTGACGCGGGGCGTCCGCTCCCGGACCCGTACGCCCGGGAGTGAGAGTCTCAGTTCCCGCCGGCGGGGGACGGTGTGGCGGATCCCGTGGGGGATGCCGTGGCCGCATCCGTTGCACGGTCGATGTGCTGTTTCGACTCCGTCGCCCGCTCGGAAGACCGAGGCGCCTCCCCGTACTCGCGGGCCACTTCGTCCCACCCCTGGCTCCACTCCCGCATGTAGGAGTAGTCATTGACGCCCACCGGCGTACCCGACACGAACAAGCACGGCCGGCCCTCGGGGGCTGCGGCGCACACCGTGTCCGCGCTGACCTCGGACGGCTGCGCGGCGTCGTCGCCCGTAGAGTCCGGAGAGGTGGGCGCACCCGAGGAACGAGCCCCACCCGGCCGTTCGTTGGACCCCGGCGTCGTGGTCACGGGGTGCCGCGGGTCCGCGACGTCGCGCTGGCTGTCCTGCGGGTACCAGTAGTCGGCGGCGGGCATCGAGATCCCGTAAACCCCGCTGGTCGCGGTGACCGAGGTGCGCTGAGGAGCCGGGCCCCGCACGTTCACGAGCGCCCCACCCTGGTTGGTGTGTGCGTCCAACCGGTTCTTCACGCTGACCCCGTCCAGGAGCACCTGACCCGTGGTGGCGTGGGCGTCGAACACAGCGGCCTCCACGTCCGTGGCGCTGATGGACCCCAGATCGGTCCTCGCCCGCACGTCCCGATACGTGCCGTTCACGTGCACCGCTCCCGTGCCGCTCTTGAGGTCAAGCGAGGTGCGCGGGCCGTCCTGAGGAACGGTGATACTGACGCTCTGCACGCCGGAACCCCATTGAGAGGGCCGGCCGGGCATATCCAGCTGCAGCACGCCGTCGCGAACGGATGGGATGACGCCGCGCTCGGACAAGGACCATCCGGATTCGTGCCACTGCACTTGGACACGATCAACGGTCGGGCTCGTGTTCACGCTGACCATGCCCGAGGGGGCGTCGATCCGGATCCGTTCCACGTCCGACGACGCCGTCCACGAACCGTCCCGCTCCTGCGTCATGGCCACCGCGGTGGCGGTTCCGGCCCCGCCGAGCAGCAGGGCGAGGGCACCCACACCGCCCACCACGGCGGTCGCGGTGTTCCAGGCGCGGCGCTCACCGCGCCCCACGGGACGGTCGTTCCGAGGATCAGGCAGGTCCCGGGGGCCGGCTGCGTTGTGAGGATCGGGCGTGGGATGCGAGGGATTCTGATTGCTCATGAGATGTCCTAAAGAGAGTGGTCCGAATAGCCCAGGTACTTGAGAACGGCCAGAACCCTGCGGTTGCCGGTCTCGGAGGTGACGCCCAGCTTGGCGAAGATCGAGCCGATGTGTTTCTCCACGGCCGATTCGGTGAGGTAGAGGTTCGTGGCAATGGATGCGTTGGACAGCCCCTGCGCCATGAGCGACAGGACCTCACGTTCGCGCGGTGACAGCAGTTCCATGTCCTCCCGGCGCCGCGAGCGCACCAGGATCTGGGTGAGCACCTCCGGGTCCAGCACGGTCCCGCCCGAGCCCACGGTCTGCACGGATTCCAGGAACTGGTCCACGTCCGCCACGCGGTCCTTGAGCAGGTAGCCCAGCCCCTCCCGGCGGGACGCAATGAGCTCGGACGCGTAGCGCTCCTCCACATACTGGGACAGCACCAGCACGGCCACGCCGGGGTGGCTCGAGCGGATCAGCACCGCGGCGCGGATCCCCTCGTCGGTGAAGGTGGGTGGCAGTCGCACGTCCACGAGCGCGAAGTCCGGCCGGTGCTCCTCCACGGCCCGCACGAGTCCCTCGGCGGTGTCCGTCTCGGCCACGATCTCGTGCCCCGCGTCCGTGAGCAGGCGGACCAGTCCGGCGCGCAGCAGCACGGCGTCCTCGGCGATCACGATGCGCATCTCAGTTCCCCCGTCCGTGCTGCCCGGCGGGCGACGACGCCGCTCCGCCCGTTCCCGCCCCCGCCGCACCGTGCGCGGTCGGACCGGTTCCGGGCGCGGCGTGGACCCCGCCGACGTGGCCGGGGTGAGGGGTGTAGGCGGTGCCGGACGCGCGCGGGGCGCTGTGCGTCGTCGTCGGAGGAACACCCGTGAGGGGCAGCTCCACGATGACCTCGGTGGGCCCGCCTGCGGGCGAGTTCACGAAGAACCTGCCCCCGGCCGAGCGGATCCGGTCCTGGATCCCGGAGAGCCCGCCCCCGGGGACCACGTGGGCGCCGCCGCGGCCGAAGTCGCGCACACCGGCGACCACGATGTTCGTGCCCGGTGCGGCGCCGTCCTGGATGGACACTGCGACGTCCGCAGAGCGCGCCCCCGAGTACTTGATCGCGTTGCTGAGGCTCTCGGAGACCGCGAAGTAGATGGCCGCCTCCGTGCGCGGCTGCAACCGGGGGACGTTCACGGAGACATCCACGGGGAAGGGTGCCTGGGCGGCGACGGCGGACAGAGCGGCGTCGAGCCCCCGATCCTCCAGCACGGCGGGGTGGAACCCGCGGGCAAGCCGACGCAGCTCGGTGATCGCGGCCTTGGTGGTGCTGTGCGCCTCCGCCACGAGCTCCTTGGCCGCGGCGGGATCCGTGTCGATGCGCGAACCGGCCATCGAGAGGTTCATGGCGACCGAGACCAACTGGGGCTGGACGCCGTCGTGCAGATCGCGTTCGATGCGCGAGCGCTCGGTCTCCGCACCGCGTACCGCGGACTCCTTGGCGGCGGTCTCGTACTCGGCGAGGCGCTGCAGCTCGTCCGCTTCACGGCGCAGTCGCGCGGCCTCGCTCAGCCGCAACAGCCCAGCGGACAGACCGCGGTGAGCCAAGGTGAGCAGCACCGCGAGCATGATGCTCAGCAGCACGCCTGCGACACCCAGCATCGGGAGCGTCCAGCGCGGGGTGCTCTGCAGCGCGGGCCACAGCACCGAGGATTCGGGGGCGAACCACGGCGCGAAGGTCAGCACGAGGGCCGCGCTACCCACCACGAAGGGCAACAGCATGAGCCAGCCCAGCGCGCACGTGAGCGCCACGTGGAGCATGCCGAGCCACAGGGACCCGTCGCTCGCGTCCAGCCACCACTGGTGCGGGACCCGCACCCAGTCGGTATACGGGCTGCGGCGGCGCTGGGGGTCCCGGATGTCCAGGCCGAACGACGACGCCGAACGCCTGCGTTCCAGCCACACCGCCCCCATCATCACGTACACGGTCGCGGCGAGGATCAGCACGCCCAGGCCCAGCGCCGGAACGGTTGCGGCTCCCACCGCGAGGAACGTGAAGATCACGACGAGCAGCACGGTGTTGAGCACCGAGTCCACCACGAGGTCCAGGGTCCCGAAGAACAGGGTTTTGAGGGAGAAGGTCCGCCACTCGCGGGGAGCGATGTGCGGCCCTTCCGGTGCCGGGCGTGCCACGGAGGCGGCCCGCGGGGGTTCCGGGCGCCCGGGAGGCGGCAGGGTCCGGGTGGTCTCAGTGTCTGCGGGTGAGGATCCGGCGGACGGAAGCGGCCGGGTGAGTTCGGTGTCCGAATGGATGGGCTCTGTGGCTTCCCACGGTGGTGTGGGATTCGAGGCTGGTGTGCTCATGGCCTCCACGCTACGGACACCCCCGTGGATCCCGCGCCAGAGCTGGCCACCGAGTCGGGGTGGGGTTTTCCGCACCCCCGGGTTGCGGGATGTGGTCTGCGGGGCGCCTGCTACGTGTTGCGGGGTGGGTGCTGCAGGGTGCCTGCTACGTGCTGCGGGGTGCGGCGTCCGTTCCGCGAGTGCGCGTCTCGTGAGGCGCCAGGTGCGTCCCATCCTGGTGCCGCGGCGGCGCGGATGATCCACATGTGCGCGCCCGCCCGGGGTTCCGCGTTCGCGCGCCCTACAGTGTGTGCCATGAACGACGACGTCCGCGCCCTCGGGCGGCCCACCGCCGTTTCCGTCCCCGCGGGGGACTTCCAACGCGACCCCGCCGTGGACGTCGCCCGCGTGGGGTGCGTGATCACCGTGGTGTGCAGTCACATCCTCATGGTCACCCTCACGGCGGATCCCGCCACCGGGGAGATCCGCTCTGTCCTGGTCCCCACCCAGCAGTCCTGGTACTGGTGGGCCACGTGGTTCCTGCAGATCATGCCCCTGTTCTTCGTGGTGGGCGGGACGGCCACGGTGGGGGCGTGGCGGCGTCGTCGGGCCCGGGCAATGGCGCGGGGCGAGTACGTGCGGGAACGCACGCTGCGGCTGATCCAACCCGCGGCCGTGCTGTGGTGTGTGCTCGCCCTCGGCGCGGGGACCGCGGTGGCCGCGGGGGTCGGGATCGAGCTCGTGACGTTCGCGCTGTCCGGTGTGGGGATGGCGTTGTGGTTCCTGGCGGCCTACCTCATCTGCCAGGGATTGGCGCCGCTGTTCGTGGACCTGCACGAACGCATGGGGTGGGTGTGGTGCTGGTTCCTGTTCTCGTGCGCGGTGGCCGTGGACCTGCTGCGCCTGGCCACCGAGTGGCAGTGGCTGGGGCTGCTCAACATGGTGTTCGTGTGGCCGCTCATCCAGCAGTTCGGCTTCTTCCGTGCGGACGGGTGGTTCGCGGCGCGGCGTCGAGCGGTGCTCGTGGCGCTCGCCGCGGGATGCTACGCCGTGTCCGGGGTGTGCGTGGCCTCCGGGTCCTACGCTCCGGACATGCTCACCAACCTCAATCCGCCCACGGTGTGCATGGTGCTGCTGGGCTTCGCTCAGGCGTGCCTGCTGGAGGTGTTCTCCCCACTGCTGCGGTGGGCCATGCACTCCCGGGTGGTCCGCGCGGTGGTGTACGTGGTGGGCACGCGAGCACTGACCATCTACCTGTGGCACCTGCCCGTGGTGGTGGCGGTCATGGCGGTGGGGTTCTTCGCCGTGGGCTACGACCCCGTCCCCGGTTCCGCCGACTGGTGGTGGCTGCGGATTCCCTTGACCGTCCTGTGTTGGGCGGTGGTGCTCGTGGTGGCCACGGTATTGCGGCGGCTCGAGTCCTCATCCACGGCACCGTGGGGCGCCCGCCCCATCCGGTTGTCCAATACCGCCGTGGTCGTGGCACTCGTGTGTGCCGTGGTGCCGCCGTTGTGGGAGATCGTCACACTGCTCACGGTGCCGTTGACGGTGGCCGGCGCCGTGGGAGCGGTGGCCGCGGTGGTGCTGCTGCGCAGTGGCCGCGTCCCCTTGCGGGCCGAGCGGGCCGAGACAGCGCCCACTTCCCAGGCCCGCTGAGGCCACACGGCTTTAGCGCTGGACACTGTGAGGCACGCTGAGGCCACGCGGCGAATTGTGGGCAGGCGGAGGCCACATGGGGTGGAGTGAAGTGGCTTCCACGCGACCAGAAATTACGCCATGGCCTCGGAGGGCCTGAGAGTTACGCCTCGGCACGGGAGCCCCGCCGGAAGAGGCTCACCCCTCCCGCGGATCCCCCAGGTGGTCGATGACCAGTTCGAACAACCGCGGGACCACCATGGGGTGCACCTGGTGGCCCATCCCGGGGATCCGGACGAAGCGCGCATGGGGGATGACCTCGGCCGTGGCGGGGCCGCCGTCCGGGCGCACGATCTTGTCCTTGTCCCCGTGGATCACCAGCGTGGGGGCGGTGATCCGGGACAGCACCTCCGTGCGGTCCCCGGATGAGCGGATCGCCCCGATCTGACGGCGCATCGCCTCGGCCTCACCTCGCGGATCCAGGCTGCGGTCCCAGTGGGTTGCGGCGAGTTGACGTTCGTACGCCACGTCCACGGGGAACCCCGGACCGGCCAGGTGGTGGGACATGACCAGTCGCCCCCGGATGTACATGTCCCGGGTCTTCGCCCCGGGGAACATGAGCAACGCCGCGGTGGAGGTCGCGGCCGTCCCCACGGACGGATTGCCCGTGGTGGAGCACAGGGAAATGAGTCGCCGCACCAGCTCGGGGTGGTGGCCCGCCAACGACTGGGCGATCATCCCACCGAGTGAGAACCCCATGACATCCGCTCGCTCGACCCCCAGCGCCCGTAGGGTGTCCGCGACGTCCTCGGACATGTCCTCCACGGAGTACTGCCCCTCCGGCAGGGGCCCGCGCAGCAACCGGCGGGCCGAAGGGGGCGTGGAGGTCACCCGGAAGGAACGGCCCACGTCCCGGTTGTCCAGGCGGATCACCCGGTACCCGCGATCCGCGAGGGCATGGACGAAGGACATGGGCCACGTGGCCAGGTCGAACGCGAGCCCGGTGATCAACACGAGCGGCGCCCCGTCGGACGGCCCGTCCAGGCGCACGCAGATGAAGCGGTCATCATCCAACCGCACCGTGCGTTCCTCACCGCTCTCACCGGGGCCCGTGAGCAGGGCGGGCAGCTGCTCGGGAACGGGAGCGGCGGCGTCGTCGAACCGCAGGAATCGATCCACGACCGGCTTACGCAACAACTGACGCCGGTCATCGAAGTAGTTCATGGCCATCCGCCACGGCGCCGTGTCCCCCTGGCGGGGCAGCTGGTCGAGGGAGCGTTGGACGTAGCCGGCGTCGAAGTCCAGCAACGGGCGCGTGCGCAGACCCTCGGGTGCGACCGGGCGCACGGACGCCGCGCCCACGGAGTCCGTGTGCGCGATCAACCGGGACAGCCAGTCCGCCACGAGTCCGATCTTCAGCGTCCACGACCCGTTCGTGTACCCAATCGCGAAGGCCAGGTTGGGCACGTCGCTCAGCATGGCGCCGCGGTAGGCGATCCGCTCGGGGAGGTTCACGGGTCGCCCGTCCACGCTCAAGCGCGCGCCGCCGAACATGAGCAGGTCGAAGCCCGTGGCGCTCACGACGACGTCCGCCGCCACCCGCCGCCCGTCCGTCAGGACGAGGCCGTCCGCGTCGAAACGGTCGATGCCCGCGGTCACGATATGGGCGTTGGGTTCGTGCAACGCGGCGAAGAAATCCCCGTTGGGCGCCACGCACAGCCGTTGGTCCCACGGGTCGTACGGCGGGGTGAAGTGCTCCCGGACGGAGACGTCCGCAGGGAGGCGACGGCGGTTCACGGCCGCGATTCCCGCTCGCACCACGCGCGGCGCGGCCTTGCTCGCCACCCACAGTGCTCTCTGCCCCGCGGCCATGAGCGGGCGCAGCACTCGCGCCGCCCGTGCCCTGCCGAGCGCCATGAACAGCACCTTCTCGGCCACGCCGGGGGAGGGTAGGGGCAGGATGTACGACGGCGTCCGCTGCACCATCGTGGTCTCGGCACCCCGCGTGACGAGCTCGGGCAGCAGGGTCACCGCGGTGGCCCCGCTGCCGATCACGGCGACCTTCTTGCCCCGGACGTCCAGGTCCTCGGGCCAGAACTGGGGATGCACGAGCTGGCCCCTGAACCCCTCGACCCCCGCGAAGTCCGGGATGTGGGGACGGTCGTAGCCGTAGTACCCGGTGGCCACGAACACCCACGTGGCGGTGATCGGCTGGGTCTCGCCGGTGCCGATGGGTTCGGGCCGCGGGCCATCAACCGAGTGCCCGGGTGCGCCGCCGCCGACGTCGCTCGGAGCCGCCCCCGCGCGGGGTTCGGGTGGCGCGGTGCGCTCGACCGTCACGGTCCAGTGGCTGGTCCCGGAGGACCAATCCGCGGCGGTGACGCGCCGGTGGTAGTGGATGAGCTTGTCAACCCCGGAGGCGCGAGCGGTGTCGCGGATGTAGTCCAGGATCGCGGAGCCCTCCGCGATGGGGTTCTGTCGGGTCCACGGGCGGAAGTCGTAGCCGTAGGTGTAGAGGTCCGAGTCGGAGCGGACCCCCGGGTATCGGAAGAGATCCCACGTGCCACCGGAGTTCCCGCGGGACTCGAGCACCGTGATGCTCTTGCCGGGATGTTCGTGGCGGAGTTTGCAGGCCGCCCCGATCCCGCTGAGGCCGGCCCCGATGATCAGGATGTCGGTGTGCTCGGGCAGCGCTGCGCCGGCGTGCTCGCTCATGGATTCATCGTATGGTCCTCGCGGGCACCGCACGCGCTACCCCGGGAAAGTGGCCGGATGGCCATTGTCCGTGGACCATGGGGTTCCTAGGCTGGGGTCCACATCATCGCCCACGCGAAAGAATCGACATGGATGCCGTAGGTGGGATGGTCCGCAGGACAGTGGGAATCACGCTCCTTGCCCTGCTGTTCCTCGCCCTGTTCGTGACGAATTCCTTCGCATCGGAGCCGGTGTCCAGGACGAGTGCGCAACCGGTGACCACGACAACGGCGGAATCGATGGGGATATCCGCATCCGAATACGCCCGGATCGTGCGAGCAGCCAACGCCGCGGGCATCAGCGAGACGCAGGTCGCCGCGGACATCGACTACGCGACCCGGACCATGACACTCCACCGCTTCCCCGGGGTGGTGAGCATGAGAGCCTCGGCCCAGGTCAACGGCTGTTCGAACCCCGTGCCCGGCCATGGCTACCAGAACGCGCTGTTCAACGCCGACTGCAACGCCCACGACGTGTGCTACTTGGCCGAGGGCGACGCTGGCCGCTCCCGCGCGCAATGCGACAGCGAATTCCGCAATGCCATGAATGCCACCTGCACACGCACCTACGTGAGCACGGGCATCGAACACAAGCGCTGCATCGGCACCGCCAGTTATTACTACTGGATGGTCAGGGCATTCGGCGCACCCTATTTCAAGGGATAGGACCATGAAGAAATTCAAGGGAGAAATCATCCTCGCCGTCAGTGGCGCAGTCTTGATTCTGTGTGCCTGGGTGTCCTACGTGAGCGCTTCCTGGTTCCCGGAGGCCACCCTGTCGTCCCCGGCCATCCCCTTCTTCCTGCTGATCCTGGCCGGCACCGTGTTCGTGTTGTGCGCCGCCAGCGGGATCGGAAAGCTCATCAATAAGGACTGAGGGCGGGGCGTGCGCCGTGCTCGTGGCCCGCCCGGACGGCACCGACCGCACCCGGTGGACCTCCATCAACGCGTGCCTTCCGCCCGCCGTGGCGTTCGACGGCCAGGAGGTCGTCACGTCCGAGGGGTTGGGCACCGCTCCCGGCCCCCGCGGTCCCGGTCAACTGCACCCGGTGCAGCAGGAGATGGCCGCGCCGGTGCGGCTGTCCCTGGGCGTCCGTGGTGCTCGCGTCCCGTGACGCCGAGCGCGAGGTCCCCCTGGACGATTACTACACCGGCGTCCCCTGAGGAGCGTGGTGCTTGTCATGTCAGATGCCTCCGTTCACGGCCGGTGGCCGCAGGTTCGGCGATCTTCTGTTTTTCCCACCGTCGACCAGGTGGCGAAGTGTCCGAATCTAGCGATGATGCAGTGGATGGATTCGGGTCAGTACGCGGTGCGGGAGGCGTTGGCCGCCCATGTGTCGAAGGGTGCGGTGCGGTTGTCGATGCCCACGTGGTGCACGGGCAGCAGTTCGTCCCGCTGGGCCCGGGTGGCGGTGAAGAAGTCGTAGAACGCGGCGTCGTCGAAGCCGCCGTCCGCGGCGTCGTGGCGGTCCGCGGCGAAGTACACGGCGTCCAAGCGCGCCCACAGCGAGGACGACAGGCACATGGGGCACGGTTCGCAGCTCGAGTAGAGCACTGCGCCGCTGAGGTCGTACGTGCCCAGGGCTGCGCACGCGGCGCGGATCGCGGAGACCTCGGCGTGGGCGGTGGGATCGTTGTCCGCGGTGACGCGGTTGACCGCCGTGAACTCGCGCCCGTCCGCGGTCACGACGACGGCGCCGAACGGGCCGCCGTCCTCGGAGGCGTTGCGCACGGCCACGTCGATCGCGCTGCGGAGGTGGCGTTGCACGGAGGCGTCGGCCGGGGCCGAGGTGGTGTGGGTGGGAGGGGTCATGGTGCTTCCTGTCATGGGTCTTAGATTGCGGTGGTGAGAATCAGGGGGAGTCGCTCTTGTAGACGCGATGGATCTGGCCGGTGTCCGTGAGCTCGCCGCTCTCCACGCGACGGCGCTTCCACCACCAAGTGGCCGTCCACGATGGCGATCTCCTAGCTGTACAGCTAGGAGATCTCGGGCCTCGCGACGGCCAGTGGGTGCCCACTCCTGGATCCAACGGATGACTCACGTGATTGCGGCGCGAGCGCTGGATGCGCCTTTGCTTTGACTCCGTTGAAGCAGATTCCTGCCGCCCTGCGTGCATTTGCTCCACTAGAAATGCCCAGGGAGGTGGAAAGGGCAACGTGACGGTCGAGCCGGTAAAGCATGCGCCTCCGTCCGGCCGCACGCCTCACCCGGCCGCGCCCCAGGCGGGCACACTCAGATCTTGAGGTGCACCAAACTCGTCCCCTTGGTCTCCAGCGCCGTGCGCACCGTGTCCGCGAGGGTGTCCATGGTCGCGGGGAGGCCAGTGGCGCCGAAGCCCTCGGCCAAGCGCACCCAATCCGGCTGCACGAGGTCTACACCGAGCGGCTGGATGGAGCGGTCCACCATGTTCTGCCGGATCTCCCCGTAGCCGCCGTTGTCCACGCAGATCACGGGCAGGTCCAGGCCCAGTTCCACCGCGGTCATCAGTTCCTGGACGGAGAACATCAGGGCGCCGTCCCCCACGAGGCACACCACCGGGCGCTCGGGTGCGGCCAGCTTGGCGCCGATCGCCGCGGGCAGGCCGTAGCCCAGGGTCGCGTACGTCCCCATGTAGAGCAGTGAGTGGGGCACGGGTGCGCGGAAGAACGTGGTGGATCCCATGTAGGTCACCTGGGACGAGTCGCCCGCCAGGATGGTGTCGTCCGGGACCACGTCCATGATGGTCTCGTTGAGCGCCGCGAGCTCGGGGGCCCACGTGCGGCCCTCCTCGTCCATCGCGTCGAAGACCTCGCGCAGGTCCGGTGCCGTCCGCGCGGACGGCTCGACGGCGACGTCGCCCGCCTCACCCGAGCCCGCGACGACGCCCGAACCAACGACGTCGCCCGAGCCCGCGGCGTCGGCCCGCGCCCGCAGACCCGCGAGCAACTGGGGGACCACCGCGGCAGAGTTGCCCGGGACCTCGACGTCCGGGGTGAGGTTGCACAGCATCTGGTCGCGCATGATGTCCACGCGCACCACGGGCCCCTGCGGGGTGATGTCGCCGCCCCACAGCTCGGCCTCGCCCACCTTGGAGCCGATCACGAGCAGGGCGTCGCGCGAGCGCAGGAACTCGTGGGCCGTGCTCAGCCGCAGGTCCGCGCCCAGGGAGAGCCGGTGCTTTTCGGGGATCGCTCCCTTGCCGTTGGTCGTGGTGATCACGGGTGCCTCGAGCAGTTCGGCCAGCTCGAGCAGGTGCTCCCCGGCGGCCAGGGAACCACCGCCAGCCAGGATGACCGGGCGCTCACTCGCGGCGAGCGCCTCGACGGCCGCGGCGACGTCGGCCTCCGGTGCCGGCGCGGGCTCGCCCAGGGGGCGGGGTGCGGTCGCGGACTCGGGGACGTCCGCGGGGGCCTCGAGGATGTCCAGGGGGATCTCGATGTGGATGGGCCGCGGCCGGGAGTGTGCGAAGTCGCGCATGGCGTCGTGGATCATGGTCACGGCCTCGGTGGCGGAGGTCACGCGCCGGGACACGCCCACGATCGCATTGACCGCGGCGGACGGGTTCTTGGTCTCGTGCAGCGAGCCGATGTCCCGGAAGTCGTGTCCCACGGGCCGCCCCGGGGAGAGCAGGATCATGGGCCGGGACTCGGCGTACGCGGTGGCCGCGCCGGACAGCGAGTTGAGCAGACCGGGTCCGGAGGTCGTGATGACCACGCCGGGCAGCCCGCGCACCTGGGACCAACCGTCCGCGCCGTAGGACGCGCCCTGTTCGTGGCGCGTGGTGATCGGGCGGATCCCCAGCTCGCGCAGCGGCCGGTAGAACTCGAGCGAGTGCGTGCCCGGGATGCCGAAGACCGTGTCGATCCCGTAGCCGCGCAGCGTCTCCAGGACGGCGCGGGCCGTGGTGCGCTCGGGGTACGACGACGCCGCCCCCGCAGGGTTCTCGAACCCCCCGGGGGCGGCGGTGACCGTGTTCTCGTTGCTCATGCCTTGGACTCCTGAATCCGTCGGTTCCATTCCTGACTGACGTCGGACGGGGTGGGCCTGCTCATGAGTGACACCGCCACGAACACCACTGCGGAGGCGATCAGCCCCATGTAGATGGGTGCGTTGGCGAGCACCCCGAAGACCATCATGCCCGCCACTGTGGCTACGACCCCCACCCCCATGGACCACATGGCGCCGGCCGCGGTGGCGCGCGGCCACAGCAGCCCGCCCAGGATCGCGACGAGCAGTCCGCCCACCAACAGGTCGTAGGCGATGGTCAGGGCCACCACGGTGGAGCTGACCAGCATGGACATCACGGTGATGAGCAGACCCACGACCACCACGTAGACGCGGTCCTTGAGGACGGAGGCGTCCTCGGAGCGGGAGCGGGCGACGTCGGCGTCGGACGCCCCGAACAGGCCGCGCAGCGTGGGTACCACGTCCACGCGCGCCACGGTGGCCGCGGCGATCGTGGCCCCGGAGGCGGTGGACATCATGGCCGCGACGCCCGCGGCGAGCACCACACCACCCAGGCCCACGGGGACGTGCTGCTGGGCCATGGTCGCGAAGGCCTCGTCCGGCATCTCGAGGGTGGGAAGCACGGCGGCCGCGGCGGTGCCGATCAGGGCGCCGGCCACGCCGTACAGGGCCACATACCCGGCGGAGATCACCCCGCCCCAGCGGGCGACCCCGGGGGAGCGGGCGGTGAACACGCGCTGCCAGATGTCCTGGCCGATCAGCATGCCGAATCCGTAGATCACGAACTGCGTGATGATCCCCTGCAGACCCATGGCGCCCAGGTCGAAGAAGGAGGAGTCCAGCCGCTCACGGATCCCGGACCACCCACCCCCGGCGGCCAGCGAGAACGGCAGGAGGATCGCGAAGATCCCCACGGTCATGAACACGAACTGCATGAGGTCCGTGAGGGTGATGGACCACATGCCACCGAGCACCGAGTACGCGATCACCACGGCGCCGCCCAGCAGGATGGCCCACGGCCGGGAGATCGGGAACAGGACGGAGAAGATGGCCGCGTACGCCGCGGTGGAGGTCACCGCGATCATGATCGTGTACGCGAGCATCACGAAGGAGGACGCCGTGGCCCCGCCCTTGGCGCCGTAGCGCAACTGCAGCATCTGGGAGACGGTGAAGACCTTCAGCGACTGGATGCGCGCGGCGAAGAACAGGCTCAGCACCCCCAGGCCCACGGCGATCGCCACCACGAGCCACATCCCGGAGATCCCGTACTGGTACCCGAGACCCACACCGCCCACGGTGGAGGCGCCGCCCAGGACCACGGCGGCCATCGTGGAGGTGTACAACCCCGTCCCCAGGCGGCGTCCGGCCACCCGGTAATCGGCGGCGGTGCGGGCGCGGCGTGCCGCCCACAGCCCGATCACCACCATGGCAATCAGGTACAGCACGATGACCAGGACGTTCACGGGGGTCTCCTCGACAGAACTCGGGGTGTCCGCGCGCGCGAGCGGATGCGTTCGTGGGCGGGGTGGTTGGCACTAGGGTTTTATGCACCAGGTCACAAAAAGTATCACCGCGGTGGCGGTTCACGCCGCCGCGGGTGCCGTGTTCGTGGGAACCACGCCTCGAGAATCGCGGTGCACGTCCCCGGGTGATCCCCGGGAGGTAAGGAGTTCAGCAGTGGAACCGGAACGCGTCGTCGAAACCAATGCAGCGGGTGAGCAACGGGTGGGCCCCGTCAACGCCGCCCTGACACCGCGGTGGGCCGGGCCGGCCACGTTCGCGCGGTTGCCCCGCACGGATCAGGTGGAGCACACGGACATCGCCGTGGTGGGCGTGCCGTTCGACTCGGGCGTCTCCTACCGTTCCGGTGCGCGCTTCGGTCCGAATCACGTGCGCGAGTCCTCCCGGTTGCTGCGCCCCTACAACCCCGCGCAGAACCACTCGCCGTTCGCCCACCTGCAGGTCGCGGACGCCGGGGACATCGTGGGCAACCCGTTCGACATCCCCGAGGCCATCGCGTCCATCGAGACCGCCGCCAAGGAGCTCATGGGGGAGTCCACCAAGGTCGTGGCGATCGGCGGGGACCACACGATCGCGTTGCCGCTCATGCGCGCCGCCCACTCACGCCACGGCACGATCGCGCTGTTGCACTTCGACGCCCACCTGGACACGTGGGACACCTACTTCGGTGCCGAGTACACCCACGGCACCCCGTTCCGCCGGGCGTTCGAGGAAGGCATCATCGACACGGACGCCGTGATGCACGTGGGCACCCGCGGGCCCCTCTACGGCACCCAGGACCTGGACGACGATGCCCGCTTCGGTTTCGAGATCGTCTCCTCCGCGGACGTCATGCGCTCCGGCGTGGACGCCGTGGTCGCGGCTCTGCGCGAGCGCGTGGGGGACCGCCCGCTGTACGTCTCCCTGGACATCGACGTCCTAGACCCCGCCCACGCACCCGGCACCGGCACGCCCGAGGCCGGTGGCATCACGAGCCGCGAGGTCCTCGAGATCCTGCGCGGTCTGCGCGGGCTGGACGTCGTCGCGTGCGACGTCGTGGAGGTCGCCCCTGCCTACGACCACGCCGAACTGACCGGGATCGCCGCGGCCCACGTGGTCTACGAGCTGATCTCGCTCATCAGCCTGGGCGCCGGCGCGTCCGCGGACGGCCCCGCCTACGGCATTTCGGGTGCCCGTTACGGGGGCCAGCGATGAGCGCGTTCGCGTCCCGCGCGGGGGAGTTCCGGCCCTCCCCGGTGCGCGCGGTGTTCGAGACGGCCATGGACCCCTCGGTCGTGTCCCTGGCCGGGGGCAACCCGGATCTGTCCGTGCTGCCGGGCGGGACCGTGGGGGATCTGGCCGCGCAGCTGATCCGTGAGCGCGCCGGTGAGATCCTGCAGTACGGTTCCGGCGCGGGGACCGCGGGCCTGCGCGAACTGAGCGTGCGGCTCATGGCGCGGGGCGGGTCCACGGTCACGGAGGCGGACGTCCTGCCGACCACCGGGTCCCAGGCCGGGCTGGACCTCGTGACCAAGCTGTTCTGCGATCCCGGGGACGTGATCCTGGCCGAGGGCCCCACCTACGTGGGTGCGCTGGGCGTGTTCGGCGCGTACGAGGTGGACGTGCGTCACGTCCCCGTGGACGAGCACGGCATGGACCCGAGCGCCGTCGCCGACGCGTTGGACGACGCCGCGGCGCAGGGTGAGCGCGTCCCGTTCGTGTACGTGATCCCCAGTTTCCAGAACCCCACGGGCGTGACCATGCCGGTGGAGCGGCGGCGCGAACTGGTGCGAGTGTGCGCCGATCGGGACGTGATGATCGTCGAGGACGATCCCTACGCGCTGCTGTCCTTCGACCACGCGCAGCCACTGGCCTCGATGCACGGGATGGACCCGGAGCACGTGATCCACCTGGGCAGCTTCTCCAAGATCTTCGCTCCGGGGCTGCGGATCGGCTGGATCGCGGCTCCCCCGGAGGTCAGGGGCCGGTTGCAGATCGCCGCGGAGTCCGTGGTGATCCACCCGTCCAACCTGGCACAGTCCCTCGTCACGGCGTGGGTGGGTTCCGAGCACTGGGAGCCCGCGCTCGACGACGCTGTGACCCTGTACCGCGAGCGCTGGGAAGCCATGGACGCGGCGTTGACCGAGTTCATGCCGTCCTCCGCACGGTGGACCACACCCACGGGCGGGTTCTTCACGTGGGTCACCGCGGACGAATTGGTGGGTAAGGACGTCCTCGCGGAGGCGATCGGCCACGGGGTGGTCCTGGTACCGGGTTCGGCGTGCTACATGGACGGTCGGGACTCGGACGCGGTGCGGCTCGCGTTCTCCGGTGTCGCGCCCGCGCGGATCCGGGAGGGCGTCAAGCGGTTCGCGCAGGTGCTGCGGGACCTCTGACGCCGTCGTGCTCGCACCGCGGTGCTTCGCCGAAGGGCGGGCGAAGCATCGCGCGCACCCGGTTTCAACCGAGGGGGTTGGGGAGGTCGATGTCGGTGCACGACGACCGTGCGGCGTCGTGCATGTTCCCGTGGGAGCCTCATGCGAACGCCGAGAACAGGGTGTCGATGATGGAGCGCCGCCGAGATCTGTCCTCCGACCAATGGGGCGCGGAAGCATTCGTGAACTCTCTGGCCAGCAAGTCTCTGTCGGAACCCCGCAAGTCGGTGGCCAAGTCGGTTTTCACTGGATCGGAGAGAATCGAGGCGACCTGAGCGGACAGCAATCCCACGGCCGCAAGATCCTGGTCGAAACCATGGTCCTCCAACAGCTTCTTTCCGTGGGGCGTGCTGTAGAGCTCGTCGTGAACGACGTCCGATTCCGAGTACCAGTGGCACGCCAACGCGAGATCACGCGCATCTTTTATGTCATGGCGTATCGCGCGGTCGGCCCAGGACCGCAATTTCAGCGCCGTATAACCCGCGGGAGAGGGCACCCGGACGGTGTCTCCTTGCGGCATGAGTCGGACGTCTTGGGCGCAGCCGTAGACATCCTGGAAGCCGGCAACCGTCCATCCCTCCTTACGCGGCGGTGGGGTGACCACTCCGGGGGGATCTTCGAGAGCCGGCCCGAACGGCATGAAGTCCACATGGATGTCGCCCACGCGGTACCGGATGTCACTGTCGCCTGAGCGAGGGAAGGTCGTCGTGACGGGTAGATAGGCATCCCACCCGGAGAGTGCCAGAGCGAGGTCCACATCATCGGTCGCTCGAGGAGAGGTGCTGTGTTTTAAGCCGGAATGGATGATGTTCCGCGCGTGGGCTCCCACCACCATGACGGCGGATGGTGGTACGCCCGTGTCCTGCTCGAGACGCTCGACGACTGTTCCGACGACATCCAGAACCCTGGGATCAGGGGTGCCAAATGTGAGCATGGCTTTCCTTGATCTGCTGCGCCGCTTCGAGCTGTCGGCTTTCTCGTGTGGATTTCAGGTCGGCGTACACCAGAAGAGGGGGTGCGACAGTCGGAAAGCGGGGGTCGACATCCTGGTCCGGATAGGCCCAGAAGACCGAGCGCACCATGATGTTCGCAGTCCCATCCGCCCGCCAGCGATTGGTGAGGGCCATCTCGGGGGAGAACTCTTCCACGTACAGCGTTGCTGTTTCCGGATCCCTGATCCACGGAGCCGCCTGTTCGCCACTCACATAAATTGCACCGTGACCGTCGAGTTCCATGCGTGAAGGGTCACCGCGGAACTGATGCAGAAGGGTCTTGGGACCGAGGCCCGTGGCAAAGGCATCGGCCCAGTGTTCAGCGAGTACCTCGCGGCGCAAGAGACTGCCGGTGTGGCGATCGAGGAAGTCATGCTCATCCAGGAGCTCCAGGGTGGATTGGGCCTGTCCGACGGACACCTTGGCCGCCGTGGCAATTGATCTGACTGAGGCGCCCAGCAGCGCGGGCCAGGAAAGCAGCGCGAAGACGACCTGTGCGCGCCGGGGAGCGAATAAGTTGGTTGATGTCCGGGCCTTGCGGGTGCGTAGCGTGATGGACGGATCGGGCCGACGGCCGCGCACATCGATGAGCACCCCCTCGAATCTGAGATACGCATTCCCTGCCGCGTCGAGGAATCGGATTCCCGCGTTCCGTAGTTGTTGTGCACTGCGGGGGTGAACGAATGGTGCGAGGACGAGAAGTGGCTCGCCGGTCAGGTCTTCGAAGCGCAGGAGACGGGTGAGGGTGGGTGTGTCGGTGGACACGGTATTGAAGAGCTGGGCTTCCCGCTGGTGCACCAGCTGAAGTGGAGCAGGAATCTCCGGTGTCAGATCCCGGAGGGGGACGGGGCCGTCAACGCGGAGGGAATACTCCATCAGCTGGTGCTCGAGTGCGTCTTGCAAGGTTCGGTCCATAGTCCCTCCGTTCATTTATTAACTGCGTTCAGCATAAATGGACAGTTTCAAAAAATGAACATGAAAGACTCGGATGCCTACCTATTTTGCGTTCTCCGGTGTCGCGCCCGCGCGGATCCGGGAGGGCGTCAAGCGGTTCGCGCAGGTGCTGGGGGACCTCTGACGCCGTCGTGCTCGCACCGCGGCGGTTCCGCGGGCGGCCGAGCGCCGTCCACGCGGACCGGTGAGGGGACGTACTCGAGCATCCCGTGCTCGGTGGGCACGGTCAGGGTCGCGGCGGTGAGATGGGTGTCCTGCGTGGTCCGGGTGGTGCGCGCGTCCAGGAGGGCCCGCGCCGTGCGTTCGAGGGACACGCGAGCGTGGCCCGCCGTGCCCGTGGCGATCAGGGCGCAGGCCGCGGCGGCCATGCCGTAGCCCGCGGTGTGGTCCAGGGCCTGGACCGGTAGGGCCCCGGGGCGCCACCGCCCGTGCTCGTCCTTCGCACCGTAGTGATGGGCGATCCCGGTGGCGGCCTGGACGATGCTGTCGAATCCGCGCCGCCCGCCCCGGGGGCCGGAAGGCTCCCAGGCGCTCAGTTCCACGTGGACCAGGTGGGGGAAGCGGTCGCGGATGCTCGCGGCGTCGAGACCGAGACCTGCCAGGGAACCGGGACGGTACCCCGTGAGCAGGACGTCCGCCGCGTCCAGGGCGTCGGCCAGGTCGTCTGCCCGCGCGGGGTCCGCCAGGTCCCACGACACACAGCGCACCCCCGGGTCGGTGTCCAGGTGCTGGCCGAGCAGTTCGGGCAGCGCGGGCGGGTCGATGCGCAGCACGTCCGCGCCCAGGGCCGCGAGGAACTTGGCGGCCGTGGGGCCCGCGATCACCCGGGTCAGGGAGACCACGCGCACGCCGGCCAGGGGAGCGAGCGACGTCGTCCCCCGCGGTGCCGCGAACGGACCCTTCGCGGCACCGGACGGACCGACCCCGGAGGCGGACGGACGGGCCGAGGCGCCGGAACCGGCACGGTCGAACAGTCGGACGGGGGTGTCCGCCGGGGTGAGCTCGAGCCACGGCCCCGGCTCGGATGCCGCGTCCGCGCGCCATTCCTGCTCCGTGGCCACGCGAGCGGCAATGCCGCCCTCGGCCACGATCCGGGACTCGGCCTGCTCCCCGGTGAGCCGGGCGAGGGCGGGCGCGAGGGCGTCGTCGTGCGTGATGTCCAGGGCACGGAACAGGCGCTCGCGGTGGTGCGGGTAATTGGCGTGCGTGCGCAGCCAGCCGTCCGCCACGGGGAAGAAACCGGAACACGGGGCGAAGCCGGGCAGGGGCTGCTCGTCGAGGCGGAGGTGGGAGACCGAGCCGAACGCCGCGATGACCTCCGGCAGCCGCGCCGTGATCACGCGATCCTCGCGCCCGAGGCTGTGGGCCAGTTGCTGGGCGCAAGTCGCCGCCAGGCCCACCCCCGAGACCGCCAGCCGCTGGACGTCCAACGGGCCGGACCAGTACCGGCCACTACCGTGCACCGCAGCCGCCGCGTGGTCGCTCGCGCGCGGGAGCAGCCCGTCGAGGGCCGAAAGGGTCTCCTGCATGCCGCTGCCTCCCGGGGCCGGAACCGTGGGCCACGATTCAAGCACACGGGCCCGCTCCGCGGGGTTCATGCGGGAGGAGGCCGTGCCGCGCATGCTTAGGATTGTGAGTCATGGACTCCTCGCACGCTCCGGCCAACGATGACCGTCGAGCCCGCATGCTGCGCAGCGCCGCGCGACTGCGTGCGGTGCTGCGCCAAGGGGTGTACTTCCTGCGCAGCATGGAGGGGGCGCGAGAACTCACGAGTCAGCAGATCAGCCTGTTGACCATGCTCAAACCGGGCGGTGCCCGCATGACGAGCATCGCCTCGAACCTCGGGGTGCGCACACCCACTGCCACGCAGAGCGTGGACCGGCTGAGCAAGGCCGGACTCGTGCAGCGCGATCCGGACCCCACCGATGCGCGGGCCGTTCTGGTGTCGCTGACCCCGCAGGGGGAAGAGGTGCTCGCGCGTGAGGATCAGCACCGCAGCGAACGGGTCGCGGACGTGCTGTCCGAACTGAGTGCCGAGGAACTCGACCTCCTGGACGCCGCGCTGGCGGTGTTGGCCAAACTCGCGCGGGCCCAGGAGTCGAGCGGGGACTGACCCGGGTCAGAGGGTCTCGGTGACGTCGTCCTCGGGGAACCGGGGGCTGCGCTCATAGGCGGGGGCCACGGGGTGTCCCAGGTTCACGACCACGATCGAGCGCTTGCCCGTCCCGGCGAAGAACTCCCGGTCCACGGCCTCGGCGTCGAAACCGGTCATGGGCCCGGCGGCCAGACCCGCGGCGCGCGCGGCCACGATGAAGTAGCCCACCTGGATGTGGGAGTTGGCCTTGCCGCTGGTCAGGCGCAGATCGTCGTTGTCGTCGTACATGCCCTGCAGCTGCGGGGCCGCGGGGAGGAACTCCGGGAAGCGGGTGTGCCAGTTCTCGTCGTAGGCCAGGATCGCGGTCAGCGGGGCCTTGCGGGTCTTCTCCTGGTTGCCGCCGCTCATGTGCTGGACCAGGCGCTCGCGGGCCTCGGGGGTCTCCAGCCACGTGATGCGCAGGGGCTGGGAGTTGAACGCGGTGGGGCCCATCTTGGTGATCTCGTAGATAGCGCGCTTCTCGTCCTCGGTCACGGGCTCGTCCGTGAAGTGGTTCGCGGTGCGGGCGTCGAAGAACAGACGGTCGGCATCCTCCTCGGTGATCGCGAGGGCCAAACGTTCAGCGGTCATGACGGTCATGGCACGTCCTTTCTACGGCGTCGGACACCCGGTTCATCGGGCGTCTGAAATAATTTCCTCAGAAACTATACGTGTTGTGTCACGGCACCGTAAACCGAATGTCGGCAAGCTCACGTGGGCGGTAACTTGTTCGGGTGACTACAGCTTTCCTGCCCGGTGTCCTCACGGGCCTGGCTCTCATCGTGGCCATCGGGGCCCAGAACGCCTTCGTGCTGCGGCAGGGTATCCGCCGCCAACACCTGGGCGTCGTGGTGGCGATCTGCATCGCCTCGGACGTGGTGCTGATCGCCCTGGGAACCGCCGGCATCGGGTTCCTGATCGAACGTGCGCCCTGGTTGCTGGACATCTTCCGCTGGGCCGGGGTCCTCTACCTCGTGGGATTCGCGGTGCTCTCGTTCAAGTCGGCGCTGAAACCCCAGACCCTCGAGGCGGCTCAGGAGGGCGGGGGCTCACTGCGCACCGCGGTGCTCACCACTCTGGCCCTCACGTGGCTGAACCCCCATGTCTACCTGGACACCGTGCTCATGCTCGGGAACCTGGCCAATCAGCACGGCGACCACCGCTGGATCTTCGCCGCCGGTGCCATGACGGGTTCCGTGATCTGGTTCTCCGCCCTGGGCTGGGGTGCGCGCGCCCTGTCCCACGTGCTCAACACCCCGCTGACCTGGCGGATCGTGGACGTGGGTGTGGGGCTGGTCATGCTGTTCATCGCCGTCAAGCTCGCGCTCATGCCGGGGGTCTGAGCCTTCATTGACGCGTGTGCTGGAATGGTGCCATGACGCCCACGTCCTCCTACACCAGCAGCGGAACCGGGCGTAGGTCCCAGGAGTTCACCCCGGCCGCGGCACTGCGCGGTTTCCTGGAACACTCCGGCCGCCGGGCCGCCGAACTGAGTCCCGGCTACGAACACGTCTGGGAATGCGTGGCCCGCGTGACCGGCCCCGGGGACGGGCTGCAACAGGGGCTCGTGATGGCCGCGGCGGAGTCCTATCCGGCCCGGCCCACCCGTCCGGTCCTCAACGCGGTGGCGGCCGCCTTCGAGTTGCTCCGCGCGTCCCTCGAGCTCCGCGACGGCGTGCAGACGGCACCCGGCGGCGCAACGCCCAGTGATCTCTCGCCCGATAGCGCGGCCACGGCGCGCTCGGCCCCCACCGATGCCGCCCGTGAGGCCGACGACGCCCTCGCGAGCGACCTCGCCCTGTCCGGCGCCTACCGGATGATCGCGACGTCCCATGCCCCGGAGTCCCGCCTGCTCAAGCTCCTGGACATCCTCGACCACGCCTCGTTCCACGCCGCCGCCGGGGATCGGATGGCCGCCGAACATGCCCGGCGCGCGGGTGCGGTCTCCCGCCAGGAGGTCCTCGACGCCCTGCGGATCGGCAGTGCTGTCCCGTGCTTCGAAGCACCGCTGCGCGCGGGTGCGGTCCTCGGGGGCGCTCCGACCGCGCAGGTCACGGCCCTCGCGCAGGCCGGTCGTGCGCTCGGCGTCGCCCACGCACTCGCCGGGGAATTGAGCGCGTGCACGGGCGCGGAGGACGACAACGCCCCTGCCCGGTTCCTGGCCTCCGGTCGCCGCACCGTGCTGGGCTGCCTTGTGGAGTCCGGCCCGCACGGCCCCGCGTGGCGCGCGCTCCGTGCGCGCTGCGTGCAGCGAGCCGCCTCGCCCGACGACGTCGCCCAGGCCCGCGATTTGCTGTCCCGCTCCGGCGCGGACGCTGCCGTGGCACGGATGGTCGAGATCGCCGTCAAGCGAGCGTGGGACGCCATGACGGCCGGGGACCTCCCCGCGTCCCTCACGGAACGGCTCACGGGCTGGGCGGAGCGGGAACTGATCCGCTGACACCGGCGCAGCGCAAGCCGCCCCGCACACACGACGACGGCGCGAGGACCGGAGTCCACGCGCCGTCGTCAGGAGAGCGGGGTGCCAGCGGCAGCGCACCCCGCACCGGGAACATCAGATCCGCGCCAGCGCCCCCGAGGGGTTCTCGATGCAGTCGGCCACGAAGCGGATGAAGCCGCCCGCCGCGCCGCCGTCGCACACGCGGTGATCGAACGCGATCGACAGGGTCGCGACCTTGCGCACCGCGAGTTCACCGTTGACCACCCACGGCTTGTCGATGATCCGCCCGATCCCCAGGATCGCGACCTCCGGGTGGTTGATGATGGGCGTGGCCCCGTCCGTGCCGAACACCCCGTAGTTGTTCAGCGTGAACGTGGAACCGCTCAGCTGCGCGGGGGAGGCCTTGCCGGAGCGGGCGACGTCGATGATCTCCCGCATGGCCCCCGTCAGCTCCACGGCGCTGAGTCGGTCCGCGTTGCGCAGGTTGGGCACCATGAGACCGCGCTCGGATTCCACGGCGAGCCCCAGGTTGATCCCCTGGAAACGGGTGATCGTGCGGGATCCGTCCGGCGCGGTGTCGATGCGCGCGTTCAACTGCGGGAACCGCTGCAGCCCGGCCAGCGTGAACCGCGCGATCAGCGCGAGCAGGCTGGGCGTGGTCTGCGGGTCCGCGGCCTTGAGCTCTGCGCGCAAGCGCAGCAGCTCGGTGGCGTCCACGTCCACCCACACGGTGGCCTCGGGGATCTCGCCTCGCGAGCGCGTCATGGCGTCCGCAATGGTCTTGCGCACACCCTTGACGGGCTCCCGGACGGCCACGCCCAACCCCGTGCGGGGGTCCACGTCCTGCCCGGCACCACCGTGCTCGGGCGAGGACGACGGCGCCGGCGCCGCGGGCGGCTTCGGAGCGCCCGCGGGCCCACCCTGAGCCGCCGCTCCACCCGGTGCCGGGGGCGGCGGAACGGGTGCGCCGGTCGTGAGCGCCGGCGCCGCGGGACCGGCCGTGGCGAGACCCGTGGGAGCCGGCCCGGCGGCGTCGGCCCGGGAACGCTGGTCCTCGACCTGGTCGAGCGCGGCCAGGACGTCGCGGCGCATGATGAGCCCGCCGGGACCGGTGCCCGCGAGCGCGGTGATGTCCACGCCGTGTTCGCGCGCGAGCTTGCGCACGAGCGGCGAGACGACCGTGGGGGCCATCCGGGGTGCCGCGGTCAGCGCGTCGTGCGTGTGGGCGGCCGCACCCGTGGGGGCAGCGCCGTCCGGAGCGGCAGGACCGCCGCGCTTGCGGCGACGCCGCCGGGAGGATCCCGCGGCGGAGGTCCCGTATCCGATCAGCACGTTGCCGGAGGACTCGTCCTCGCCGGCCTCGGGGTCGGCCTCGTCCACGGAGAGCTCGGCCGACGGGCGGGTGCCCGCGAGTTCCTCCTCGCGGTACCCGGCCCCGTGGGTGGGCTCGGGAGCGTCGTCGTCGGACCCGGAACCCGCGGCGGACTCCGGGGCCTCGATGCCGTCGGAGACGGAGATCAGCGGTTGGCCCACCAGCAGCGTGTCGCCCTCGGCGCCGTGGAGCGTGTGCACCACGCCCTCGAACGGGGTGGGTACCTCCACGGCCGACTTGGCGGTCTCCACCTCCACGATCGGCTGGTCCATGGTGACGGTGTCACCCTCGGCCACGAGCCAGCGGAGGATGTCCGCCTCGGTGAGCCCTTCGCCCAGGTCGGGCAGGTTGAACACATTGATGCTCACGGGTCAGTCCTCCCATTGCAGGTCGTCCAGGGCATCCAGGATGCGCTCGGAGCTCGGGATGTGGTGGTGCTCGAAGGACGGCGAGGGGTAGGGGATGTCGAATCCCGTGACCCGCAGCACCGGCGCGGCGAGCGAGTGGAAGCAGCGTTCCTGGGTGCGCGCGGCGATCTCCGAGGCCACGGACGCGAAGCCCTGGGCCTCGGCCACGACCACGGCGCGCCCGGTCTTGCGCACCGAGGCGGCCACGGTCTCGTCGTCGTAGGGGACCACGGAGCCCAGGTCCACGACCTCCACGGACATCCCGTCCCGGGCGGCTTCCTCGGCCGCGGCCAGGCACACGGGCACCGACGGGCCGTAGCTGATCAGGGTCGCGTCACTGCCTTCGCGGGCGACGACGGCGCGGCCCTCCCGGCGCGGCAACGTCCCGTTCTCGTACTGCGAGCGCAGCTCGTCCAGGTCCACCTGCGCGGTGGACCAGTACAACCGCTTGGGTTCGAAGAACACCACGGGGTCCGGCGAGTCGATCGCCTCGCGCAGCATCACGTAGGCGTCCGTCACGGAGGCCGGGGTGAAGACCTTCAGCCCCGGGGTGTGCGCGTAGTAGGACTCGGAGGAGTCGCAGTGGTGTTCCACACCGCCCACGCCTCCGCCGTAGGGGATGCGGATGACCAGGGGCATGGACAGCTTGCCGCGGGTGCGGTTGTGCATCTTGGCCACGTGGGAGGCCACCTGCTCGAACGCGGGGTACGCGAATGCGTCGAACTGCATCTCCGCGACCGGGCGCATGCCGTTCATGGCCATGCCCACCGCGGTGCCGATGATCCCGGACTCCGCGAGCGGGGTGTCGAAACAGCGCTCACGGCCGAAGCGCGCGGTCAATCCGTCCGTGATGCGGAAGACCCCGCCGAGGGTCCCCACGTCCTCACCGAAGACCACGACCTCCCGGGACGCCTCCATGGCGTCCGCGAGCGCGGTGTTCAGCGCCTTGGCGAAACTGACTTTCGAAACGCTCATCACGCCTCCTCTCGGGAGAGATCGTCGGCCAGTTGGGCGGCTTGTTCGCGCAACTGGGTCGTGGGTTCGTGGTACACGAAGCGGAACAGGTCCTGGGGATCCAGTTCCGGCTTGGACGCCATGGCCTCGCGCAACCGCTTGGCCATGGCCTCGGCGTGCTCCGAGATCCGCTCTGACGCGGCGTCGTCCAATGCGCCCTGATCGGAGAGGTAGCGCTGCATGCGGGTGATCGGGTCCTTGGCCACCCACTCGCTGACCTCGTCCCGCTCGCGGTAGCGGGTGTCGTCGTCCGCGTTGGTGTGCGCCTGCATGCGGTAGGTCATGGCCTCCACGAGCAGCGGACCGCCGCCCTGGCGGCACAGCTCCACACCGCGGCCCAGCACGGAGAGCAACGCCGCGAGGTCGTTGCCGTCCACGCGCTCACTCGCCATCCCGTAGCCCACGCCCTTGTGGGCCAGGGACGGCGCGCGCGTCTGCGAGGACAGCGGCACGGAGATCGCGTACCCGTTGTTCTGCACCAGGAACAGGACGGGCAGCTGGAAGACCGCCGCGAAGTTCAGCGCCTCGTGGAAGTCCCCCTCGGACGTGGCCCCGTCACCGCACATGGCCAGCGTCACCGTGTTCTCGCCGCGCAGTTTGGCCGCGTGGGCCACGCCCACGGCGTGCAGCAACTGGGTGGTCAGGGGAGTGGCCTGGATGGAGACCTTATACTGCCGGGGGTCGTAGCCGCCGTGCCAGTCCCCGCGGTAGGTGCTCATGACCTCCAGGGGATCCACCCCGCGGGACATCACGGCCACCGAATCGCGGTACGTGGGGAACAGCCAGTCGTCGTCCTCGAGGCACAGCGCGGCGGCCACCTGGCACGCCTCCTGGCCGTGGCTCGAGGGGTAGACCGCCATGCGACCCTGACGCACGAGCGCCATGTTCTGATCGTTGATCCGCCGGCCCACCACGAGCTTCTCGTACGCGGTGAGCAACCGGTCCGTGTCCGGCATGGGGTACTCGTGGCCGGGCTCCTGACCCTGCTCGGACTCCGGGACCGCGCTGCCGTCGGGGTTCAGCAGCCGGATCTCGCTGCTCGCGGGCAGCATGTACTGCTCGGGGGTGATCCCGAAGTTCTTGGAGGCCTCCACCGCCGGATTCACGGGCGGGGTGTGCTCCTGGGCGGCGGATTCGCCATCGGCGGGGGTGGGCTCGCTCATGGTGCGTCCCTTTCTTCTCTGTGTGGAACTCGGTGGTGCCCGGCACTTCGTTCTGCGGCAGCGCGCGGCGAAGGGCGGGACGGACACGTCGTCCGCACAGTATGAAGAATTCGCCCGCTCCGTCTCCACACCGGGGGGAATTCGTGGACGAACTGTGATTCTGAGGCGCTCTCATGGACAATATGGTCGTTAGTGACGTGCGTCATGCTGCTTCGTCTACCGCCTCACGACCAGACGACGACGGCGCTCGGTCCGGCAGCGTCGTCGTCCCCGGACCGAGGCGCTCACGACGACGGGGCGCGGGTCGCTCGGTGACGGGGCGATGGGCCCGTGGTCACGGAGCGCGGGCCGCCACGAAGGGCCGCGGGGCCCATGGACACGGCGCGCAGGGTTCATGGCGAAGGGCTCGTGGCGAAGGGCAGCGGGGCATGATGAAGGAGAAGGAGCACCGGATGGCGGAGCGGGAGCGCCCCGAACTGGACGACACGGATCGCCGGATCCTGGACGAACTCTCGCGGGACGCGCGGCAATCGGTGACCGCGCTCGCGGCCAAGGTGCACATCTCCCGCGCGCACGCCTACGAACGCATCCGCCGGTTGCACGAACAGGGCGTGGTACTGCGCTACACCGCGGTGATCGATCCCGCGCGGGCGGGGCTGGAGGCCTCGGCGTACGTGACGGTGCGGTTGAAGCAGAACACGTGGCCGTCCCTGTGCGTGAAGCTGCGCAAGATCCCCCAGGTGCAGCACATCGCACTGGTGGGTGGCACGTTCGACGTCATGCTCCTCGTGCGCGCCCGGGGCACGGCGGAACTGCGGGAGGTGATCTTCGACCGCATCCAGCCCATGCCGGAGGTCGTGGACACGCAGACGTTCCTGATCTTCGAGGACGTGGACGTGCGGGGGTGACGGGCCCGGCGTCGGGTGTCCGTGGTGGCGAGGTCCGACCGTGTGCTGAACATCGAGGCACGGTGAAGCCACGCGGCGCACTCTGAGTCATTTCCAAGCCACTTTCAGGGGTGATTCGTGGCTTCGGCGTGCCTGAGAGTGCATCCGGTGGCCGGAATTTGCCCCACCGCAGGCCGAGCGGTCCGGACTCGCCGCGGTTCGCGCCCACCCCTCTCTCAGCGTCGGATGCTCAGCATACGATCGACATGGATGGGGTGGCCGCCGCGGTCATCCACGGATCGTTCACGGTTGGGAGTTCGCATGACTGAGACCACACGGCTCGCCCTGGTCACGGGAGCCACGGGATACATCGGCGGCCAGGTGGCCCAGGAACTGTTGCAGCGGGGGTGGCGGGTGCGCCTGCTCAGCCGCAGCGCGGAGAAGGTGCGCGACCTCCCCTGGGGTGACGCCGTTGTCCCCGATGGGCAGAGCGCCGAACCCGGCCGCGCGGAAGTGGTGGAGGGGGACGCCTCGGACGCGAGCGACGTCGCCCGCGCACTGAGGGACGTGGACGTCGCGTGGTACCTGCTGCACTCCATGGGCGACTCCGAGAACTTCGTGCAGGAAGAAGTGGAGATGGCCGAGACGTTCGCGCGGGCCGCCCACGACGCCCATGTGCAGCGGATCGTCTACCTGGGGGGACTGCACCCCACGGACGAGCCGGTCGAGCGACTGTCCGATCACCTGCGTTCGCGCGTGGAGGTGGGGCAGGCGCTCATGGATTCCGGGGTGCCCACCGCGGCGCTGCAGACGGGCGTGGTGATCGGGGACGAGTCCTCGTCCTTCATCATGATCCGTCACCTCTCCGAGCGACTGCCGGGTGCGATCGCCCCCAAGTGGGTGCGCAACCGGATCCAGCCGATCGCCGTGGCGGACGTGGTGCACTACCTCGCGGGGGCGGCGGACCTGCCGTCGGACGTGAACCGCACGTTCGACGTGGGCGGTCCGGACGCCATTGAGTACGCGGGCATGCTGGACCAGTACGCGCGGGCCGTGGGCAAGGCCGGGCGCTTCATCGTCACCGCGCCCGTGACCACCGCCGAGCTCGCGGCGTACTGGATCGGGCTGGCGACCCCCATCAGCTCCCGGCTCGCGCGGCCTCTGATCGGTAGCCTCCAGCACGACACCGTGCTGCACGAACGGGACCTGGACGATTACATCGGCGCCCCGGAGGGCGGGCACACGTCCTTCGCGGACGCGGTACGCGCCGCTGTGAAGAACGAGGACCTCGGCCGGTGGCGCCGCGTCTTCCTGACCACCGCGGGGGCCGTGGCGGCCACGGCGGTGGCCGGTTCCCTGGCGACCGACCCCGGTTCGCGGTGGTACCGCACACTGCGCAAGCCCCGGTTCCAGCCCCCGGCCTGGCTGTTCCCCGTGGCGTGGACGGCGCTGTACGCGGACATCGCCGCGGTGGGTGCGCTGTCCATCGCGGATCTCGGGGAGAAGAAGCAGGAGAAGGACAAGCGCGCCTACATCGCCGCGCTCGGGACCAACCTGGTGCTCAACGCCGGGTGGAGCTTCCTGTTCTTCCACCGCAAGCAGCTCACCGCGTCCTCCGTGGAGTCTGTCCTGTTGACACTCAGCAGCGCGGACCTCGTACGCCGCAGCGCTAAGGTGTCCCCCGAGAAGGGTGCCGTGCTGAGCCCGTACGCGGGTTGGACCGCGTTCGCCGCCGTCCTGACCAACACCATTCGAGCGCTCAATCCGCGCAGGAAGTGATGACGTGAGCGAGCACCGGGTCAGCCCCTACGGGGACGTCACCCAGGCCACGCGTAAGCGCACGGTGTGGGTCGTGATCATCACGGGTCTCCTGGCCGCCGCGGGTCTCGCGTGGTCCCTGCGCATCCCCGCCGGGGACCCGTGGTTCACCCCCGCGACCTTCATTCTCGCGGGGGTGTACATCATGGGCAGTTCGATCGCCGTGCGGATGACGGGGGAGCGTCTGCCCTGGAAGGTCACCCCCAAGGGCTTGCGGGACGCGGTGATCGGAGGTCTGCTGCTGGCGGCGTTGTTCATCGCGGGCGGTTTCATGGTGCGGTTCGTGCCCTTCCTGGCCGGGCCCGTCCACGAACTGCTCAACCACGCCCGCGTGGGGAGCCTGTTCATGGTGGCCTTGACCACCGCGGTCAACGGCGTCGCGGAGGAGACCTACTACCGCGGCGCGCTGTGGCGCGTGCTCCCGCGGGGGCGCCGGATCCTCGTGACCACGATCGCCTACACCGCGGTCACCTCCCTGGCCGGCATCCCCCTGCTTGCGCTCGCTGCCGCCGCACTCGGCGCGTTCGTGGGGTATTTGCGGGAGCGCACGCGTTCTCTGGTCCCCGGGATCGTGACCCACCTGATCTGGTCGCTCACCATGTTGTTCGTGTTGCCGTTCGTGGTGTGACCGGTCCATCCGGCTCGCGTTCGATCGCCCCCGGTCGTCCCGCGGCTGTGGGACTTCCGGGGGCGATGTCCGGGTCGATGTCCACCCCCTGGTCACGCGCGATCCGCGGGCCGGCGGGGACGTCCGGGTCGTCCAGGAACCCGTAGTGCAGGGTCAACTGGGTGATGTGATCGGACTCCGCACCCGTGCGATCCACCGTGACTGCGTCCTGAGGTGCCATGTGCGGGACGTTGGCGGGAACCGTGCGCGATGAACACCTTCTCGTGGATGACCCGGTTGAACTGGGCGTTCTCGCTCAGCGCGAGGGGAGTGGAGACCGTGTTGGGGTGCGCGTAGACCAAGAACGGCGTGGTGGTCAGCAGGAACGTGCCCGTCACGGTCAATCCGTAGACGATCGCCAGTTGTTCGGAACTGCGGAACACCACCAACAGGACGAGCACCCCGAGGAGCAGGGGGTCGGGGATCAGGCGGGGCGCGTGAACGCGAGCCACATGGTGGGGATCACCTGCTGCGCGCCGTGCCCGGAGCCGCCCATGGCCATGTGGTCCGCGAGCTGGCCCGAGTAGCTGGTGAGCAGCATGCGGGCCACGTCCCCGGGGGAGACCAGGAACTCCAGGCGCTGGGTCTGCGCGACCCGCACGAGGGCCTGCTCGATGGCGTGGTAGACCCGCGCGCGGATGGGTGCCATCTGCTGGCGCACCTCGGGGAAGCGGAACGCCGCGAGGGACAGCTCCACGCGCAGGGCCTGCTGGTTCACGTTGGCCACCTGGTCCGTGACGCCCTCGATGATGCGGGTGACCACGTCCTCTACGTCCAGTCCCGAGCCGAGCCAGTGGTCCAGCTCCGTGCCGAGGGTGTCCACGAGCTGGGTGGCGAGGTCCTCGAACGCGAGGATCGCGAGTTCCCGCTTGGACTCGAAGTTGGAGTAGAACGCACCGCGCGTGAAACCGGCGGCCGCGCACAGGTCGCTCACCGAGGCGCCGTCGATCCCCTGCCGCGCGAAGACGGCCGGGGCGCTGCGGATCAGTTTGAGCCGCGTGGCGCTGCGGGAACGCCTGTCCCGCGCGGCCTGCTGTGTGGCAGGGTCATTCGTGACGGGCCGCGTGCCCTCCGAGAGGTCCGCAGCGGGTGCAGCGGGTGCGTCTGTCTGGTTGCTCACGTATCCATCGCCTCGTCTTCACATCTCGATACATCAGTGTATCGTGATGAGGAACCCCCAGACACGTCGTGCATTCCTCGCGCCAGGAGAAACCTGTGACACCCAAACACGCTCCCGCCCACTCCCTCCGGGCCCGACTCGGACGGCCTTTCGGCCAGGTCGGGTTCTGGCTGCTGCCCATGCTCGCGATCATCGCCGTGGGCGTGATCGGCACCGCCCTCTACCTGGGAGGCCTGTCCAGCCCGGACAAGCACTTCAAGGAGTTCCCCATTGCCGTGGTCAACCAGGACAAGGGCGCGGAGGTGCCCCAGGCCGACGGCAAGGCCAGCCAGGAGAACCTGGGCAAGGACCTCGTCCAGAAGTTCGCGGACAAGGCCGCGGAGGAGGACAAGATCGACCTCCGGCAGCTCAGCATCGACGAGGCACGGGAACAGTTGGATCGCGGTGAGCTCTACGCCGCCGTGGTGGTGCCCGAGTCCTTCTCCGAGGACACCGTGAGTCTCATCGAGGGGTCCCTCACCCGGGATAACGCCGCGCGCCCCGAGGTCACGGTCTACACGGACCCGCAGGCCGGTTCCCTGGGCACCCGACTGGCCACGGGGGCGGTCGAGCCCGGCGTGCGCGAGGCCAGCAAGAAGCTCGGCGAGCAGCTCTCGGAATCTGTGGCTCCCGCCGAGGAACAGGCATACAACCAGGTGCTGCAGCAACTTCAGCAGTCCCAGCAGCAACAATCCCAGCAGCTACAGCGCCAAGCCGCGCAGGGCGGCCCCGAGGTCCAGCAGTTCGCGCAGCAGGTGCAGAAGGCCCAGGAGGGCTCCGCGGAGCAGATCGCCCAGAATCTCTCGCCCACGGTCAGTTCCGTGGCCAAGAAGACCCTGGCCGACCCGGTGTCCATGGTCTCCAAGCCGTACAACGACCTCCAGGAGGGTACTGCGCTGGGGATGAGCGCCTTCTACTACTCCATCCTCCTGCTCGTGGTGGGGTTCTCCGGGTCCGTTGCCCTGAACCTGCTCATGGATGCGCGGATGGGCATGGCGCCCTTCGAGATGGGCCCGTTCTTCAAGGACTACGAACGCGCCGTGCTGCCCCGCCCGGTGGGCTTTCTCATGAAGTGGCTGACGTTCGTGGTCGCGGCACTGCCCGCGTCCGCGCTCATGATGTGGGTGGCCTCCGCCGTGGGCATGCCCGTTCCTCACGGGCTGCTCGTGTTCCTGCTCGGGTGGCTCGCGATGTCCACGGTCTCGGCCATCGCCCTGGCCCTGATCTCCGTGGGCGGTAGCGTGGGCATGTTGTTGTGCCTGGCCTACCTCGTCTTCATGGGCCTGCCCTCCGCGGGCGCCGTGGTCCCGTTGGAGGCGGTTCCCGGATTCTTCCGTGCGATCGCCCCGATCGAGCCCTTGCATCACATCTTCACGTCCATCCGCTCCGCGCTGTTCTTCGACGCGATCCCGGAGGCCGGTCTCACCACCGGGGTCATCGGACTGTTCGTCATGCTCGCGCTCGCTCTGCTCGTGGGTGTGCTGGGCGGTTGGGGCTACGACAAGTGGGTGGGTCTGCGCGGCTCTGCCGGCGGCGGCAAACACAGCGCCCGTGCCGCGGCATCCGACAGGGAGAAACCCCTCCCCGAGACTGCGGATAACCCCTCCGTGCCGGACGGCGCCTCCGCCTAGGCTGGAGCCAGGACACGACCAGTGAGCCTTCCCGGCTCGGACACCACGGAGATGACATGAGCTACGAACCGCAGCAACCGCGTCCCGACTACCGCTCGCAGGGACCCACGGGCCCCGGCGGGCCCGACCCCCGCGGCCAGCAGTACGCGCAGGGCGGCCCGCACGCCCAGGGTCCCAACGGCTACCGCGCGGGTTCCTCCGGGCCCCGGGACGACGAGCGCACCGTGGCCGTGCTGACCCACCTCGCGGGCCCGATCGCCGCGATCGTCTCCGTGGGCTGGCTCGGCTTCCTGGGCCCACTCATCGTGTGGTTCGTCTACAAGGACAAGAGCCCGTTCCTGCGGTCGGCCGCCGCGGGCGCGTTCAACTTCAACGTGACCATGTGGCTCGTCAACCTGGTGGGCTGGATCCTGCTGTTCACGGTGATCCTCTCGCCCCTGGGGCTGCTGCTGATCGCCGCGTACTGGGTCCTGTTGCTCGTGTGCCACATCATGGCCGCGGTCAGGGCCGGCCGGGGCGTGGTGTACCGCTATCCCATGCAGCTGCCGATCCTGCGCTGAGCGCGCCGCACCCGCGGAGCGTGAGCCGCTCCTCAACTGCTGGGGCAGCGCGAAGCCGTTAAGGGAAATCGAGGCATCGAGAAGCCACTTCGGTCCGTCCGAAGTGGCTTTTCGCTACCCAGAATCTCGGGCATGGTCTGGGGATGCCTCGGATATTGCCGCCGCGCCGTCAGTTGTCCGACAGTTCGCTGGGCAGATTGTTGAACAACCTATAGGCTGCCTTCATTGCACGAATGTGCCCCCGCTCACGTGAACCCTTGGATGGAAGCATGTCCTCTGTCAGTCCCAGCCCGCAGCCCGGCGAGTCCGTGACCGGGGGCGGGAAAACGCCCAGGCGCTCCGCCGGGCACCGGAGTGCCCTGTTGGGGGCCATGTTCCTCATGGCCACGAGTGCCATCGGGCCCGGTTTCATCACCCAGACCACCGTCTTCACGGTGCAGTTGGGCGCTGCCTTCGCGTTCGCCATCCTGATCTCGATCCTCGTGGACATCGCCGTGCAGCTGAACGTGTGGCGGGTCATCGGGATCTCGGGTCGCCGGGCGCAGGAACTGGCCGGGAGGGTGTTGCCCGGTGCCGGGGCGGTGCTCGCGGCGCTGGTTTTCCTGGGCGGTGCGGTCTTCAACATCGGCAACATCGCGGGAACCGGTCTGGGCCTCAACGCCATGTTGGGCCTGGATCCCAAGATCGGCGGGGGGATCTCCGCCGCGATCGCCGTGTTGATCTTCCTCTCGAAGCGCGCGGGACTCGCGCTGGACCGCATCGTGGTGCTGTTGGGCGCCGTCATGATCCTGCTCATGCTGTACGTGGCCATCGTGGCGGCTCCGCCCGTGGGGGAGGCGCTGAAGAACACGGTGTTGCCGGAGCGGATCGACGTCCTGGTGATCACCACGCTGATCGGCGGCACGGTGGGCGGGTACATCACGTACTCCGGCGCGCACCGCATGATCGACTCGGGAGTCACCGGTGTGGAGAGCGTCCGGGAGATCACGCGCAGTTCTGTGCTGGGCATCCTGGTCACGTGCGTGATGCGTGTGTTGTTGTTCCTCGCGATCTTCGGGGTGGTGGCCGGCGGGGTCTCCCTCACGAGCGACAACATGGCGGCGGAGGCCTTCGGTGCCGCGGCCGGTGAGATCGGTGTACGGATCTTCGGTGTGGTGCTGTGGGCCGCGGCGCTGACCTCGGTCATCGGGGCCGCGTTCACGTCCATCTCCTTCGTGACCTCGTCCCAGGGCAAGCCGCGCACCCGGAACCTGCTCACCGTGGCCTTCATCGCGGTGTGCGCGGTGGTTTACCTCTTCCTGGGCCAAGCACCGCAGACCCTGCTCATCTTCGCCGGTGCGTTCAACGCCCTGATCCTGCCCGTCGGTTTCGCCATCCTGTTGTGGGTCGCATGGCGCCGCAGGGATCTGTTGCACGGCTACCGCTACCCGGTGTGGCTGCTCCTGGTGGGTGTCCTCGCCTGGTTGCTCACGGTGTATCTCGCGTGGAACTCCCTGGCGGGCCTCGCGAAGCTCTGGTCCTGATCCCGCCCACCCGACCCGTCAGGTCAGGTGCGCGAGGATTTCGTCCCGTGCCGCGGTCAGGGACTCCCTGAGTAGGTGCACGGCCCGGTCACGGTCGCCGGACTCGAGGGATCGCAGCACCTGGGTATTGCGCACCGCGTAGCGCGCGTGGAACTGCGGATCCGTGGACATCGCGTGGAACACCAGCCGCATCCGCGCCGACAACCGATCCATGACCGCGACCAGCTCCGCCGAACCGGACGACGCCACGAGCTCCCGGTGGAAGCCCTGGTTCGCATCCGCCATGGCCGTCACGTCCCCGGCATTCCGGGCGGCGAGCGCCGAGGTGGTGAGCGCGCTCAGCCGGGACAGCGACTGCGGATCGGGCGCACCCCACAGCATGGTGCCCGGCTCCAAGACACAGCGGGCGGCGTAGAGGTCGCGGACGTCGTCGGCGTCGGGCTGTGCGACGAACACACCCCGGTGCGCGATCCGATCCACGAGGCGCTCCGCCGCCAACATGGTGAACGCCTCGCGCAAGGTGTTGCGCGAGACCCCCAGCTCCCGGGCCACGGCCTGTTCCGAGAGTTTCGCTCCCGGGGGCAGTTGGCCGTCCGAGATGCGGGCGCGCAACTGCCGGGCCGCGTGCGCGCTCGCCTGGGCACTCGCCTGGGCGTTCTCGCGCGGCTCGACGGCCGTCACGCGATCTCTCCCAGCGTCTGCCCCTTACGCACGGCGGACCCCTCCGCCAGGTCCGCCCGAGTCAACGTGCCGGAGCGATGAGCGCGGACGGGCGTCTCCATCTTCATCGCCTCCAGCGTGAGGACGGTGTCGCCCTCGGCCACCTCGGCGCCGTCCTGCGTGGCCCACGTCACGACCGTCCCGTTCATGGGCGCCACCAGGCTCGTTCCTGCCGAGTCCGCATTGGGCGACGACGACGCCCCGGTTTCTGCCCCCGCTCCCGCGGTCTCACCGGACCGCGATTCGGCGCCCCGGGATGCCGAAGCGGACCCGGAACCTGCGACGGATCCGCCACCCAGGAGGGCGGCGGCAAGGTCTGCGGGCAGGCCCAGTTGATGGGCGCGCCCGTCGATCTCCACCGTGACCGTGGTGCGCTCGCCGGCCCCGGGCGCCACGTACGGGGAGGCCTCCAGCTTGCGTGTGAACTCGTCCTCGATCCACGTGGTGTACACCCCCACCCCGTCCGGGGACGTGAACGCGGGCTCCTCCAGGACCGCCCGGTGGAACGGGACCACTGTGGGCACCCCGCGGATCACGAGCTCCCGCAGCGCGGCGCGCGAGCGTACGAGGGCCTGCTGCCGGTCCTCGCCCCACACGATGAGTTTGGCCAGCAGGGAGTCGTACTCGGCGGGCACCACGGACCCGGAACGCACGCCGGTGTCCATGCGCACCCCCGAGCCCGTGGGCGCCTCGAACGCCTCCACCGCGCCGGGAGTGGGGAGGAACCCGAGGGCCGGGTCCTCCGCATTGAGTCGGAACTCGAACGCATGCCCGTTCGGTGACGGGTCCTCGGTGAGGCTCAGCGCCAACCCGTCGGCCACGCGGAACTGTTCCCGCACGAGGTCCACGCCCGCGGTCTGCTCCGTGACGGGGTGTTCCACCTGCAGCCGCGTGTTGACCTCCAGGAAGGAGATCAGCCCGTCCGGGGCCACGAGGTACTCGACCGTGCCCGCCCCGGTGTACCCGGCCTCCCGGCAGATGGCGCGCGCGGATTCGTGAATCGTCGTGCGCTGCTCATCGGTCAGGAACGGCGCAGGGGCCTCCTCCACGAGCTTCTGGTTCCGCCGTTGCAGTGAGCAGTCACGCGTGCCCACCACGATCACGGAACCGTGGGCGTCTGCCACGACCTGGGCCTCCACGTGGCGGGGCCTGTCCAGGAAACGCTCCACGAAGCATTCGCCCCGCCCGAACGCCGACGTCGCTTCGCGCACCGCCGCCTCGAACGCCGCGTCGATCTCGTCCATGGTCCTGGCCACGCGCATCCCACGACCACCACCGCCGAAGGCGGCCTTGATGGCGATGGGCAGTCCGTGCTCCTCGGCGAATGACTGGGCCGCCGCGGCGTCGTCCACGGGACCGTCCGTGCCGGGAACCAGGGGAGCGCCGGCGCGCACGGCGATGGCCCGGGCGGTGACCTTGTTGCCCAGCTCGCGGATGACCCGGGCGGACGGACCGATCCAGGTGAGGCCGGCGTCCGCCACGGCCTGCGCGAAGTCCGCGTTCTCGGACAGGAACCCGTAGCCCGGGTGCACGGCGTCCGCGCCGGAACGGGAGGCCACGGCGAGCAGACGGTCGATATGCAGGTAGGTGTCCGCGGAGGCGGAACCGGGCAGTGCGTAGGCCTCGTCGGCCATATGCACGTGGAAGGCGGCGGCGTCAGGTTCGGAGTACACGGCCACCGAGGTCAGGCCGGCGTCCGCGCACGCCCGCGCGATCCGCACCGCGATCTCCCCGCGGTTGGCGATCAGGACCTTCTTCATGGTGTGTCTCCTGCGGTGTCGGATGCGGGGTGGGGCGGATCGGTGAACGTGAAGCGGACCGCGCTGCTCGGGGGTAGCTGCGCGGCGAGGGGGAGGTCCTCCGGGAGCACGACCCCGATCACGGGATAGCCGCCCGTCACGGGATGGTCGGCCAGGAAGAGCACGGGAACCCCCGAGTGGGGGACCTGCAGGGAACCGGCCACCACGCCCTCGCTCGCCAGTTCGCCCTCGCGGGAACGCTCGAGCGGCGGGCCCTCGAAGGGCGGATCATCAGGGGGTTCCTCGAAGCGCACCCCCACGCGGTTGGACTGCTCACTCACGACCCAGTCCCGCGAGGTGAACGTCTCGAGTGCTTCCGGTGTGAACCAATCGTCACGGGGCCCCGGGCTCACCCGCAGGGTGACGGTCTCCCCGGGGGTGGGAAGCGTGACCGCCGGCGGTTCGGGCAACCCCACGGTCCGGCCCGCGGCGGCCTTGAGAACCGGGAGCTCGTCACCGGCGCTCAACGGGTCCGGTCCGATCCCGGAGAGCGCATCCGAGGAGCGGCTCCCCAGCACCTCGGGTACGTCGATCCCACCTCGCACTGCCAGATAGGTGCGCAGGCCTCTGTCCGGGGCTCCCAGGGTGAGGCGCTCGCCGTCGTACAGGGCGAACGGAGCGTGGCACGTGACGGCGCGTCCGCCGAGGGGTCCCTCGATCCGGGCCGGAGTGGGCGCGCCACTGAGGGCCAGTACGTGGTGCCCGCGGGCCGTGACCGACAGTCCACCCAGCAGCGTCTCGATCACGGCGGCCTCGGGCGAGTTGCCCACCAGCCGGTTGGCCTGCTCGGCCGACGCGCGGTCCGCCGCGCCGGAGGCCACCACGCCCAGGTCGCCTCGGCCGGGTCTGCCGCGGTCCTGGGGCAGGGACTGCATCCCGGGATCCTCGATCATCAGGGCGTGTTTCCGCTCCCGGCGCGACGCGGGTAGTGCCGTCTCTGAGGACACCGTCACGAGTTCGCGCACCGCCCGGTAGCGCACGGTGTCACCCGGTCGGATTAGGGCGGGCTCTTCCCGGTCCACGTCCCACAGCGGCGCGTCCGTGTGACCGATCAGCTGCCAACCCCCGGGGGAACGCCGGGGGTAGACGGCCGAGAAGCGTCCCGCGAGCGCCACGGACCCGGCCGGCACCGCAGTGCGGGGCGAGTCCCTGCGCGGCACCTCGAGCGGATCGCCGTCGGCCACAAGGTACGCGAATCCCGGCGCGAACCCGCCGAACGCCGCCGTCCAGTCGGCTCCCGTGTGCGCCTCGATCACGCCGCGCTCGCCGAGCCCGGTCAGCTTTCCCACGGCGGCCAAATCTTCGCCGTCGTAGACCACGTCGATTGCCACGTCCTTACCCGCGGCCGGTTCGGTGGAATCGAGCCGGATGTCGACGACGTCGCTCGCGGCCCTCCGCGCCGCGGCGGGAGTTGTGAAGGTCAGCAACACGGTCTCCGCGGCGGCCAGGACATCGAGCTGACCCGGGTACGGGTGGGCACTCAGGTGGGCATGCAGCCGCATCACGTGCTCGAGCGAGGGGCACTCGATCAGGAAGGCCCGCGTGCCGGCCCAGCGCAGACCCGTCCGCGGCGGGGTGGCCGTGTCGGGTGCTGCCGACGAGGACGTGGCAGGCGCGGTGGCTCGGTCCCGGGGTGCGGTGCGCGGCGCGCCGGATCCGCTCCGCGTCACGTTGGCGGCTCGCGGAGTGGCCGGGGAGGGCACGCCCGTGCCGTCGTGGGCGGCGCCCGGACCGTGCGTCGTCGAGTCGCGGCCGCTCACACGAACGACCGGATCGTGATGCCCGCGCGCTCCAGACCCGCGCGGACCTCGGCGGCCATGGCTGCGGACCCGGGGGTATCCCCGTGCACGCAAATGCTCTCGGCGGCGAGATGCACCGTGGAGCCGTCCACCGCGGTCAGCGTGCCGTGTTCGGCCAGGCGGATCATGCGCTCGGTGACCTGGGCGGCGTCGTGCAACACAGCGCCTTGCTCGCGGCGGGAGACCAGCGTGCCCTCGGGGGTGTACCCGCGGTCGGCGAATGCCTCGGCCACCCCGCGCAGTCCCGCCCGCTCGGCCTTGTCCAGGGCCACGGAACCGGGCAGCAGCAGCAACGGAAGGTCACCGCCGAACGCCTTGACCGCGTCCACGACCGCCTGCGCGTGTGCCTCGTGGTGGACGATCGTGTTGTACAGCGCCCCGTGGGGTTTGACGTATTCGATGGTCGTGCCGGCCGAGCGCGCCATCGCCTCGAGTGCACCCATTTGGTAGAGCACGTCATCGGCGAGTTCGGTGGGGGAGCAGTCCAGGAACCGTCGGCCAAAACCGGCCAGGTCCCTGTAGGCCACGTGGGCGCCCACGGTGACTCCTGCGGCCACCGCGTCCCGGCACGTCTGTCCCATGGTGCCCGGGTCCCCGGCGTGGAACCCGCAGGCCACGTTGGCGGAGGAGACGGAACGGAAGATGGCGGCGTCGTCGCCCATGTGCCAGTTGCCGAACGACTCGCCCACGTCGCTGTTCAGATCGATGACCGTCATGCGTGACCTCCGTCTCAGTACCGAGTTCCAGAATGCCGCACGCGGGAGGATTGTTCAACAATCTAGTGCGAATGACCCTCGAACTCCTCGGCCTCCAGGACCCGCGGAAGCGTGTTGACGGGGATGAGCACCACGTCGCGAATCTTCCAGTCCAGGGCCAGTAGCTGTTTGCGGGCGGCGTCCAGCCGATCGGGAGTCGCGACGTCCGGGGTGCGGGGAACCACGAATCCCTCGACCTGGAACACCTGACCCTCGTCGCGTACGCGTGCGGCACCCACGCGCGCCCACTCCAGCTGTCGGAGGAAGGCGTCCACGTCCGCGTTGAGCGGGTGAGGCTTCTTGTTGTCCACGGTGGTGGGACGGGCATCCGCGAGCCCGGCCACGGCGGCGCGGAGGTTCGTGATCCCGTCCCTGAGGATGGACACGGCGATCACGATGGCCGCCACGGCGTCCGCCCACCACCACCCCAGGCCGATCCCGATCACACCCGCGGTGGCCGCGGCGGAGGTCATCCAATCCGCCTTGTTCATGTCCGCGTCCGCGAAGAGCACCTTGTTGTGCAAGGGCGTCGCGAGTTTCAACTTCATGCGCCCCAGGATCACCGGCGGGATGCCCGTGACAACCAGGACCCCGATCATCAACCAGCCGAGCCACACCGTGGTGCCGAACAGCTGAATCCCGCCGATGGACGGGTGCTCCGCCGTGATGAGTTTGCTGCCCGAGTCGACGATCAGATATGTCCCCATGACCAGCAGCGCGGTGGCCGAGACCAGGTGGGCCATCCCCACGGAGCGGTGATGGCCGAAGGGGTGCTTCGCGGTGGCCGGGCGGCGCGTGATCCGTACGCCGATCAGGAACGCAATGGGCGGGATGAAGGACAACAGGTCCTCGACCCAGGCCGTCTTCATGGCCTGCGAGTTCCCCAGCACGAGGAAGACAAGGGTCACCGTGACCGCGAGGGTCCCGATGGTGAGCCATTCCAGGCGCACGACCCGGGTGAGCGCTCGGGTGATCTCCGGCGAGAGTTGCTCGTCGTCCACCGGGTGGTGTTGCGCGCTCACGATCTGCCTCCGTGGCCGGCGAGGAATGCTTCGAGGTCCAAGAGGAATGCGTTCTCCCCGTTGCGTACCGCCATGACGTGTTTCCGGGTGTCGCCGAACTCGTCGGTGGATTCTGCGTAACCGCGAGTGATGCCCACCTCCGTGTCCCACGGGCTGTCCTCCGTGAGTCCACCGATGACCAGGTCCAGGTGGCCGTTCTTCAGCTGCTTGACCAGATCCTCCTCACCACCGGGAGTCCAGGTGACGTGAGCATTCACGGTCTCGGCGTACTGCCGCACCAGATCCACTTCGGTGCCCGTGGGTGGGTTGGGTCCGAGATCCGTCTCCGGGGGACTGTGCGAGACACCCACGCGGAGTTCCCCGTCGGTCACGCGCTCGAGTGTCCCGTGCGGGTCCGCGGGATAATGCCCCGCACACCCGCCCAGCGCGAGAGCCAGGACCAGGAGAGCGACCAGCCGCCCGATGGGTGATCTCATGGCACCACTGTAGGCCCGAGTGCCGTTCGCCACACCCGGATATTTTCCCTGGAATAAATCTCCGCGGGGGTGCATTATGTAGGTAGTTCAAATTTGAAAGACCGACGGAACGGAGCCGCGGCACCCGCGCTGCGGCGTCGTGGACCACAAGCCAAGGAGGCCGACATGCAACTCGGCATCTTCACCATCGGGGACGTGACCCAGGACCCCACCACCGGCAGGACCCCCACCGAGAACGAGCGGATCAAGGCCACCGTGGCCATCGCCCGCAAGGCGGAGGAGGTGGGCATGGACGTGTTCGCCACGGGCCAGCACCATAACCCGCCGTTCGTGGCGCCCGCGAACCCGCCGATCCTCATGGCCCACCTCGCGGCGCAGACCGAGAAAATCCAGCTGGGTACCGCCACCACGCTGATCACCACCACGGACCCCGTGCGCATCGCGGAGGACTACTCGTACGTCCAGCACCTCGCGGACGGGCGCGTGGACCTCACGCTGGGTCGCGGCAACACCGGGCCCGTGTACCCGTGGTTCGGCAAGGACATCCGGCAGGGCATTCCGCTGGCCGTGGAGAACTACCAGCTGCTGTACCGGCTGTGGCGCGAGCAGAGCGTGAACTACTCGGGCCGCTTCCGCACGCCCCTGCAGGGGTTCACGGCCACGCCGCGCCCGCTGGACGACGTCCCGCCGTTCGTGTGGCACGGTTCCATCCGCTCCCCGGAGATCCCGGAACAGGCGGCGTTCTACGGTGACGGGTTCTTCCACAACAACATCTTCTGGAACAAGGAGCACACCGAGCGCATGGTGGACTTCTACCGCCAGCGCTACGAGTACTACGGCCACGGGTCCTACGACCAGGCGATCGTGGGTCTGGGCGGTCAGGTGTTCATGGCCAAGAACTCGCAGGACGCCAGGCGCACGTTCCGGCCGTACTTCGACAACGCGCCGGTCTACGGTCACGGCCCGTCGCTCGAGGACTTCACCGAGCAGACCCCGCTGACCGTGGGGTCCCCGCAGCAGGTCATCGAGCGCACCCTGTCCTTCCGCGAGTACGCGGGCGACTACCAGCGCCAGCTGTTCCTGGTGGACCACGCCGGACTGCCGCTCAAGACCGTCCTCGAGCAGATGGACATCCTGGGCGAGGAGGTCATCCCGGTGCTGCGCAAGGAGTTCGACGCCGCTCGCCCGGCCCACGTGCCCGAAGCCCCCACCCACGAGTCCCTCGTGGCGCGCCACGCCGCGGGCAAGGACCCGATCCCCGGCGGTGGCCCGGATTCGCAGGCCGCGAAGGATCGCGCACAGCAGGCGGAGGCCGCGCAGCGCGACCACGAGAACGCCAAGTAAGTTCACGTACCAAGTCAGAGAGAAGGACACCATGACCGATCGGTTGACCCTCGCGGTGGTGACCGCGGGACTGTCGGAGGACTCCACGACCACGCGCCTGGGTGAGGCGATCGCCCAGGCCGCGAGCACCACGGTCGAGAACGCCGGGCAGCACGTGGACATCCAGGTGATCCAGCTGCGCGATCTGGCCCACGGGCTGACCGACATGATGATCACCCACGTGGCCTCGCGCGCCGTGCAGGACGCGATCGACACCGTGCTCACCGCGGACGGCCTGATCGCGGCGTCGCCCACGTACAAGGCGTCCTACTCGGGGCTGTTCAAGCAGTTCTTCGACGTGATCGACGAGTCCGCACTCGAGAACCTGCCCACCGTGGTCGCCGCCACGGGCGGGTCCCCGCGGCACTCGCTCGTGCTGGACACCGCCATGCGGCCGCTGCTGAGCTACCTCAAGGCCCTCGTGCTGCCCCTGGGCATCTACGCGGCGTCCGAGGACTGGGGTCACAACGACCTGCAGCGCCGGATCGACCGCGTGGGCGCCTCGCTCGGCACCATGCTGCTCGCGGGCTCGCAGGGCAGTGCCGGTTCCACGGACGGCGCCTCCCATGGCGACGCCGCTCGGCCGGGTCTGCGCCGCGAGGTCAAGGACGATTTCAGTGACGTCCCCGACTTCGCGAGCCTGCTGGCCTCGGTGGGATCGTGAGCGACACGGCCACCCGCGCCGTTGCTTCGTCCAAGGCTGCGCCGTCCGGGTCCGCGCACGTCGAGACCGCGCAAGCCGAGACCGCGCCGTCCGAGCCCGTGACGGGTTCGGACGGCGCGGACACCACCGGCGCGGCATGCATCGGTGGCGCGGAATCCCTCGATGATGCGGCGCGTGCGGGTATCTCGGACGCGTCCCGGCAGGACTGGGACGCGTGGCAGGTCTACTTCGAGACCACCGCGCTGCTCACCGCCCGGATCGAGGAGCGGCTCAAGCATCACGGTTGCTCGCTCATGGACTACCAGTTGCTCCTGCTGCTCTACAGCGCGCCCGAGCATCGGATGCGCATGGGTGAGCTGGCGCACCGCCTGATCTTCTCGCCGTCGCGGTTGAGCTACCAGATCGGTGTGCTGGGCAAGCGCGGCTGGGTGGAACGCTGTCGCGTGGAGTGCGACGGCCGCGGCTTCGAGGCGGTGCTCACAGCCGAGGGCCTGCGCGCCTTCCGCGCACTGCGCCCCGCCCACGCGCGGGACGTCCAGGAGCTCTTCTTCTCCGCACTCCAGGACGACGACGCCGCTCGCCTGGCCGACCTCATGCGCCGGGTGGGTGGGCTGCTGGGTTAGCCCCGGCCACCTCGGGATCGCCCTGGTGGCGGCCATGATCCCGAAGTCGCCCATGAAGGATGCCGCCCCGCTGTGCAGGAGTTGATCCTGTGATGCAGTGGGGCGGCATCACGCCGTTCCGGGGTCAGGAGCCGAACGTCCTGCGCCCGGCCCGATCGGCGAAGTCCTCCAGGGCCTTCACCACGGCCGGGACCACCCACGCTTTCTGGCCCCGCACCTTGATGGACGGCTCCTGTCGTAACAGCCCGGCGTCAGTGAGCGCATCGACCGTGCGGTAGGCCGTGGCTTTGGAAATGCCCGCGAGGTTTTCTACCATTCCCGCCGTGAACGCCGGTTCGGAGCAGCACAGGTCGGCGACCGCGCGCAGCGGTGCCGTGACGCGGCGTCGGAATCCAGATGCGAGGCCGCGGCAATGGCGGCGCGCATGGCCTTCACGGTGCGGGCCACCAGCTCCGCGTTCCCTCCGATGCGCGCGCCCACCGCGGCCAATGACAACTTCCGGGCCCGGACGGTGAGATTCTCGATCTGCGAGCTCGTGGCCGACTCACCGCGGAGGAGGACCGCGGCGAACGGTAACGAGGCGAGCCCTTCCGACTCTCGATCGAACGCCACCATGGCGGCCGTGGCATCGTGCGCGGACGCCAACACGTCGTGGGGGAGGTCCGGGGTCAGGGCTGAGATCCGGGGGACCACCGTGGCGGCAAAGTCCCCCATGTTGCGGATCCGCGCGCGATGGGATGCCATGGGGTCGCGGTGGACCCAGCGGTGGCTCTCGTGGCCGATCGCGGGCCAGTTGGAGGTGGCCATGGTGCTCCTTGATGGAGCTGCTGATCCTGATTGTCTCAGTAGGAGTCTTATTGAGACAATCCATCGATCCGGTCTCAGTAAGCGGCGCTGGCAGACTGGATTCATGACGGCTTCACCCGGAACCTTGCCCCTGCGCGGTCGAACGGCGCTGGTCACCGGGGTGTCACGACGCCGCGGCATCGGCTTCGCCGTTGCCCGCACCTTCGCGCGGCTGGGCGCGAGTGTATTCATCCACCACTACGGCCCGCACGACGAGGACCAGCCATGGGGCGCGGACGATCTGAGCGGCGTCGTGAGCGCATTGCGGGCCGAACTCACCGAGGGTGCGCGGCTGGGGCAGATGGGCGCGGATCTGCGGGACCCCGGACGGATCCGACCTCTCATCGATGCCGCGAGCGAGCTCACCGGGTCGCTGGACATCCTCGTGTGCAACCACGCCAGGAGCGGTGGGGACGGCTCCATCCTGGACATGACCCCCGAGGCGCTGGACGCGTTCTGGCAGACCAACACCCGCTCCACGCTGCTGCTGACCCGGGCGTTCGCGCTCCTCAAGGCCGACGCCCCGACCGCTCCGGCGCGGCCGGGAGAACGCATCCGGGGCGACCGCGAGCGGAGGTTCACCGCACCGACGGGGCGGGTTTTCTGGATGACCTCGGGACAGGGGCACGGGCCCATGCGCGGCGAGGTCGCGTACGCCACGAGCAAGGCCGCGCTCGCCGGGGTCACCGCGACCGTGGCCGCGGAGCTGCTCGAACTCGGCATCGCGCTCAACACCGTGAACCCCGGACCGGTGGACACCGGGTACCTGTCCCCCGATGCCGCGGACCGTCCACTCGGTCAGATCCAGGAGTTGATCGACGGCACCCCGTTCGGCCGCTTCGGGGCGCCGAGCGATCCCGCGAACCTCATCGGCTGGCTTGCCACGGACGACGGCGCATGGATCGTCGGCCAGGTCCTCACTTCGGACGGTGGGTTCTACCTGGCGTGAGCCCGGTGGGGGCGGGGCGTCGCCCCGGATATTCATGAATTGAGTAGTGGACGTCTTCGATCCGTTGCGTGGCACGCTGCTGCGTGCCGGGGATCCACGGCGACAGGTGACAGCGCAGGGAAAGAACCATGACCGACACGACCCGGACTGCGGCGTCGTCCGCGGAGAACGCGACGAACGTGACGGACGCCAAGAAGCCGGAGACCCGGCAGCGGCGGATCCGGCGCACCGAGGAGGAAATGCACGAGGGCAAGCGCCGCCCGTGCTGCTGGCCCGGGTGCAAACACCGGGAGCGCACCGGTCGCTGAGGCCCGATGCACCCCTTGGCGTGAAACCACGGCCGCGTGACACAACGGTCGGCGCGGTACTACGGCCTGCTCGGCGCTACAACCGCAGCGAGCCCGCGCCGCCGGAGGCCGGCCCCTTGCCGGAAGCCGGTGTGGTCGGGGCGCTCGTCGGGCACGTGGCACGGAAGCCCGCGATGAGCGCGGCGTTCATGGCCGCATCCGGGTCCGGACCCTCCTCCACGTAGGAGCGGCCCGTGTAGGCCAGGGCCATCCGGCGGGAGGCGTCCCGCGTGGTGAAGGACACCGCACGGGTGCCGAACCCGGCGCCGTCGTGACCGATGAGCACCTCGGGGGTGCCCGCCGCGGTGCGGCAGGGACCGTTGATGAGGTAGAGACCGTAGCCGTAGCGCGCCTGCTGAGCCGCGCCCACGGGAGTGACCATGGCGTCCACGAGGTCCTTGCGCAGCAGCCGTCCGGTCATGAGGGCGCCGGTGAAGTCGGTGATGTCCTCCGCGGTCGCGTACACCCCGCCCGCGCCGGAGAAGATGGACGGGTTGACCAGTGGCAGCGGCGCCAGCCCGGCCTGGAACTTGCCGTACGGCAGGAGGTAGCGGCCTCGGACCAGCGTGGACTCCTCGAGCCGTGACTGCTGCATCTTGGCGGGCTTGAACACCCGGTCCCGCACGAGGTCCTGGATGCGCGACCCCGTGGCGGCCTCGAGCAACATGGACAGCACCACATACCCGACGTTGGAGTAGGACCAGCCGGTCCCGGGCTCGAACTCCCACGGCAGCCTGCGGCTGAGTTCCACGAGTTCCTGCTCGGAGTGGTACGGGACCACCGCGGCCTCGAGGTCCTGCATGGTCCACGTGTACCACTCCCGGTCCGGGAGCAAGGAGTAGATCCCGTCCGGCATGCCCGAGGTGTGGTTCATCAGTTGCGCCACGGTCACGCCGCCGCGCCCCGGGTAGAGCCCCGGGGTGACCTGGTCGATGGTCGTGCGCAGAGTCCATTGCCCCGCCTCGATGCACTGCATCACGAGCACCGCGATCATCGCCTTGGTGATCGAGGCGATCCGCGCGCGGTCCTGGGGCCGGGCGCTGTCCTTCTGCAGGTCCCGCTTGCCGGCGGCGCTCAGATAGGTCCCGCCCGGGCCCACGACCGAGGTGGTCACGCCCACGGCGCCGTCGCGCACGAGGTTGGCCAGGGCGGCGTCGATCCCGGCGGTGTTGAACGCGATCTTCGACGGCGCTGCCGCGGCACCGGTCGCGAACGCCGGGGTGGCGAGCGCCGTGGCGGCGCGACCGAGTTTGTCCGCGAGCCAGCCGAAGACGGGGGAAAGGGCATACATCCCCGCCACGTGCAGGGAGATGGTCAGCCCCACCACGGACAGCGTGGCCCCGTGGGTCGTGAGGTGCACGGGCGTCATGGACATGAGACCCACCATCACCGCGTGGGACAGGGCCACCACGAGCACCGCGCGCCGAGCCGCGGGGACGGTGCGCAACAGGGTAAACCCGCCGGCCGGGCTGGGTGTGGAGGCCACCGATTCACCGCGGGACAGGGCGACCTTGAGCGGGTCCGGGCGCAATCCGATGAAGTACACGATGGCCCCCAGCACCTGGGCACACAGTGCGATCACGAACCCGCCGGTGAACTGGGGCAGCCCCAGCACCCGCCCGAGTGTCTCGCTGGGCCCGAAGAGATTGGGGCCCACCACGGAGCCCACGGTCGTGGACCACACGATGAGCGAGAGGTCGCGTGCGCGGGTACGCGCGGGAGCGACGTCGGTCGCGGCGAAGCGGGACTGCAGGTTCAGGGCCATCCCGGAGCCCAGCAATCCCATGCCCGCGAGCAGCAGCGGGAAAACATTCAGCGCGGCGGCGGCCACGATCACGGCCGCCCCCGCGACCGCCACGAGGGCGCCGGTGGTCAGGGAGATCCGCCGACCACGACGTTGCGCCAACCGCGCCAGGGGGATGGCCATAATGGCGGCACCCAGGGTGTTCATGGTGGCCGCCAACCCGGACACCGCACTGCTCCCGGAGACCTCCGTGACGAGCAGGGCACCCAACGCGAGGGTTGCACCCGTTCCCAGCCCACCCAGGATCTGGCCCAGCGCCAGCACGGTCAGCACTTTGCGCTGGAACTCTGGCCCGGGGTCGGGTGTCTGCGCGGTGGAGGCCGTGGAGGTTTCGGTCATGCACGCATCATGACGGACGAACGCACCATCATCACCGGTTTGCGTCCCGCTCTTAGTCGCCGCGCGGGCGGGTCAGTTCCGCCTGCCGGTGCGCCTTCACCGGCTCGGGGGTGGTGCGGTTGTCCTCGCGGGTCTGTTTCGTCTCCTCATCGCCGCCCACGACCTCGTCCACGTCATTGAGCAATGCTTCGAAGCCCTGCTGGGCCACGAGGACCTTGTCGTTCTTGGTGGCGCCCGGCCCGAGCGCCGTGTTGTCCATGCCGGCGTTGGAGTGGAAGTCGCTGTCCGTGGCACCGGGCAAGAGCGCCGTGACCGTCACGCCGGTGTCACGCAACTCTTCGCGCAATGATTCCGCGAAGGAGAAACCGAATGCCTTGGAGGGGCCGTAGACGGTCTCGTAGGGAGTGGGCGTCGTGGCGGAGATGGAGGACACGATGAGGATGCGCCCGTGGCCGTTGGGGACCATGTGCTGCACGACGCGCTTGGCCATGTGCACGGTGCCCTTGACGTTGATGTCGATGAGCCGGAACTCGTCCTGGAGGTCGGTGTCCACGAACGCCCCGCCCAGTCCGATACCGACGTTCAGGGCCGCGGCATCCAGGGGACGACCCAGCTCGGCCACGAAGTTCCAGAAGCCCTCGACACCGTCGTAGGTGGCGGCGTCCGCCTGGAACGGGTAGGCCTGTGCGCCGAGCTCCTCGATGCCCCTGGCCGCCTCATGGACGCGGTCACTCGAACCGGACAGGGCGACGTCGTAGCCGTGCCGGGCGAACTGCTTGGCCAGTTCGAACCCGATGCCGGAGGAACCACCGGTGACCATGGCAAGGGGGCGTTGATCGGACATGAGAACTTCCTTCCACACCGGGACCGCCGCGCGAACGGGTGAGGATCGCGGAGCCGGGGCCCATGACGGATGCTGCTGACACGTGACGGCTGGACCAGTGTGCATCACCGGTGCAGTGACCACAACGCCGTGGCCGCTTGCTGGGGTGACGCATATCACCCAGGGGACCCACGGGGTGCCCGTGCCCATGTCAGGAGCCACCATGAGCCACCCCGTGAACATCAATCCCGTGCGAGGTCTGCTCTACCAGGCTCGCTACAGCCCCGAGCACCCCGCGGTGATCTACGAGGACGAGACCGTGGACTACGCCCACTTCACCGAGAGCGTGCGGCGCCTCGCGGGCGCGCTCGCGCGTTCCGGGGTGGGCACCGGGGACCGGGTCGCCTATCTGGGGTTGAACTCGGAGGTCTTCCTGCGCACCATGTTCGCCGCGTGGTGGCTCGGCACGGTCTTCGAGCCCCTGAACTTCCGGCTCGCCCCGCGCGAGGTCGCGGGCCTGCTCACCCGGTCGACCCCCGCGGTGACCATCGTGGAGCCCGGTCACGTCCCCGTCCTGGAGGCGGCACTACCGCTCGCGGAGGGCTACGACGGCGGCAGCGTCGTCGTCGTGGACACGGACCCCGCCGTGCCCTGGACCCCGGACGGTTCGCGGGGCGTGGAGGCTTCGGGGGACGACGGCGCCGCGGCGGCGTCCTGGACCACCCTCGGCACGTACGCGGCGGGCTCCGCGGACGACGACGCCGCGCTGCCGGAGCCGTTCGAGGCCTCGGACGGCGACCTGGCCGTGCTGATGTTCACCTCCGGGACCACGGGCCAGCCCAAGGGCGTGCGCCTGACCCACGGCAACCTGTTCTGGAACGCCTTCAACGTGGACTCGCTCGTGGACACCCGCCGGCGGGACATGAACTACGCGGTGGCGCCCCTGTTCCACATCGGTGCGTTGAACTCCTTCACCGTGCGCGCCCTCGTGCGGGGCAACACGACCCTGGTGCGCAGGACCTTCGTGCCCTCGCAAGTGCTCGCGGACATCGAGCACTACGGGGTGAACACCACGTTCCTGGTCCCCGCCATGGTGCTGGGCCTGAGCCAGGACCCGGCGTTCGAACAGGCCCGGCTCGAGTCGCTGCGCGGACTGATCTGCGCGGGTGCGCCGGTGCCGCCCGTGGTGATCTCCCTGCTCAAGTCCAAGGGCGTGCCCGTGCAACAGGCGTGGGGGCTCACCGAGACGGCGCCGTTCGCCACGTACCTGCCCACCGAGCTCACGTACGAGAAGGCGGGATTCGCGGGAATGCCCATGCTCTACACCGAGGTGCGGATCGTGGACCCAGCGACCCACGAACCGGTCACGGAACCGGACGTGCGCGGGGAACTGTGGGTCAAGGGCCCCAACGTGGCGGACGGGTACTGGCAGGACGACCGGGCCACCGCGGCCGCCTTCACGGACGGGTGGTTCCACACGGGGGACATCGGGTACCAGGATGCGGACGGTCTGTATTACATCGTGGACCGGCTCAAGGACATGATCATCACCGGCGGTGAGAACGTGTACCCGGCGGAGATCGAACGGGTCCTCGCCGAGCACCCGGACATCGCGGACGCCGCCGTGGTGGGTGCGCCGGACGAGCAGTGGGGTGAGCGGATCGTGGCCGTCCTGCAGGCCCACCCCGGCCGGGAGACCCCCACCATCGAGGAGCTGCGGGAGTTCTGCGGCCAGCGCCTGGCCCGCTACAAATTGCCCAAGGACATGCTGGCCGTGGGCACGGTGCCCCGTAACGGGTCCGGAAAACTGGACAAGGTGACCATCCGCGAGCTGGTCCGTCAGAGCTGAGCCACCCGCTGCTCGACACCCGGGCGGTCCCCTAGGCTGGGGGCATGCAGCACCACGGTGACATCTCGTTCCGCACCCGCAAGTGGGTCAAGCCGGAAGACCTCAACGCCAACGGCACCCTGTTCGGGGGATCGCTGCTGCGCTGGATCGATGAGGAAGCGGCGATCTACGCGATCGTGCAATTGGGTAATCAGCGGGCGGTCACCAAGTACATGTCCGAGATCGAGTTCGTCTCCTCCGCGGTGCAGGGGGACATCATCGAGATGGGCCTCAGTGCCACCACGTTCGGACGCACCTCGTTGACCATGCGGGCGCAGGTGCGCAACATGATCACTCGCGAGTTGATCCTGAGCATCGACAAGATCGTGTTCGTGAACCTCGGGGAGGACGGCAAGCCCGCCCCGCACGGGTACACGCAGATCACGTACGACCGCGACAGGATTCCCAGCATGTCGCTCCCCGCCCACAACAGCCCCAGGAGGTCGCAGTCGTGAAGCAGCTCACCGCCCAGAGGATCACCCCGTCGTGGATGTACCACGGTGAGGGGCCGTGCTGGAGCAAGGAATGGAACGGGCTGGCCTGGGTGGACATGCTCGCCGGGGACGTCATGACGTTCACCCCGGACGACCAGCCGCGCCGCCAGCACGTGGACACCGTGACCGCGTGCGTGCGTCCGCGCAGTTCGGGTGGGCAGATCATCGCGGTGGAACGGGGCGTGGTCCTGACCGATCCCACGGGCGCGGTGGAGCGGGAGATCTCCATGTGGGAGGACCCCGAGATCCGCATGAACGAGGGCGGTGTGGCCCCCGACGGCTCCTTCTACGTGGGGTCCATGGCGTACGAGCAGACCGAGGGTGCGGCCACGCTGTACCGGGTCGCACCGGACCTGTCGTGGCAGCCCGTGCTCGAGAAGGTGAGCATCTCCAACGGGATCGCGTGGTCCCCGGACGGCACCCTCGCGTACTACAACGACACCCCCACCCACGAGGTCTCGGTCTTCGACTGGAGCCCCGAGGCCGGCCTGCAGAAACGCCGCACGTTCGTCGCGCCCGTCCTGGACGACCACGCCGCCGCGGCCGCCACGGACCCGGAGGAGAGCTACGAGCCGGGCAGCGTCTCGGTGAGCCCGGACGGGTTGACCGTGGACTCCGAGGGCGCGGTGTGGGTCGCCCTCAACGGCGCGGGGCAGGTCCACCGCTACCTCCCGGACGGGACCCTGGACACCGTCGTCGCCGTGGGCGCCAAGCAGACCACCGCGTGCACGCTGGGTGGTGAGGATCTGCGGACGCTCTACATCACGACGTCGCGCGAGAACCTCCCGGACGACGTCCAGCCCACCGCCGGTTCCCTCTACTCGGTGCGCGTGTCCGTCCCGGGCCAGGTCACGCAGGCCTTCGGGGGCTGAACGCGTCGTCGGGCCGGCTCCCGTACCGGCGCGGCCCGCGGATGTGGTCGCCGCACCGCGGCGGGGCCGCCGCACGGCTACCATCACCGCAGGAGGCCAGATGAGTACCGCACCCGGGGTGAGCGGCGACGCCGTCACCACAGCGATCCGCCTGTTGGCAGCGCAGGGTTACGACGCCACCACCGTGGACCAGCTCGCGCACGCCACGGGGGTCAGTCGCGCCACGTTCTTCCGCAAGTACGGGTCCAAGGAGGACATCGTGTTCGCGGACCACGCGTCCAACTTGGAGCGGCTGGAGCAGTTGCTCAACCGCCCGCACCTCACCGCCCAGGCGGGAGTGAGTGAGGGCGTGCAGCTCGTGTTCCGGTACAACCTGGACCACGCCGACCGTGCGCTCGCACGACACCGACTGCTGCAGCGGGTCGAGGCGTTGCGGGACCGGGAGCTCGCCACGTCGCACCGGTACGAGCGGGTGTTCCGGGAGTTCCTGCGCCGCGTCCTGCCGGACGGTCCCGACCGTCGGGTCACGGCGATCTCGTTGGCCTCCGCCACCGTGGCCGTGCACAACGCCTACCTGCGCACGTGGTTGCACGATCCCCAGGCTGCTGACGGTGAACGCCTGGCCGCGGGGCTCAATCGGCGGATCGCGTGGTTGTGCACTCTCTTCGGGCTCTCGTCCGCTCCCGGGCGCCCGGTTCAGCAACCTCGCTCCGCGGACGACGGCGCGGGCCCGGCGCCCGTGGTCGTCGTCGTCCCCGAGGGGGTCGACGCGCGGGACGTCGCCGAGCGGACGGCGCGCTCGGTGTACGAGGCCCTGGCCCCGGGCGGCACGCAGCTCGCGCGGGATACCCGGCCCGACGGGGAGCAGGATACTTCCGACGGCGCAGGGGTCGCCGGGGCACGACCCTCCGACGAGGTGAGCGTCCCCGCGGCGGATCAGTCCGCGCGTCGCTCAGACACGAGCACCGCGTAGACGAGTTCGTCGCGCCACTCGCCCAACTGGTAGTGGCTCTCCCGCAGGGTCGCCTCCTGGCGCATGCCCACGCGCTCGCAGACCTTCGCGGACGCCACGTTGAGACTGTCCAGGCGCGCGAAGACTCGGTGCGCGCCGAGGTGCTCGAACGCGGCGTCGACGGCGGCGCGCGCGGCCTCCGCGGCGTACCCCTTGCCCGTGTGATCCGGGTGCAACGCCCAGCCGATCTCCACCTGCGCGGACTCCGCGTCCACGAGGGTCAGCACGATCTCGCCCACGAGCTCGTCGGAGTCGTGAGGGGAGATCGCGACCCGCAGGCTGTCACCGTCGGAGGACCAGGACCCCGGTTCGCGATTGGCCTCGACCGTCCTGATCACGTGGTCCATGTCGCGGGGTTCGCGCCACGCGTGCATGGCGTAGTCCTCGCGGGACTGGTAGGAGTGCATGGGCTCGATGTCGGCATCGGTGGGCCAGCGGAAGCGCAAGCGGTCCGAGTGCAGCGGCAGCTGGAGAGTCATCGGGATCAGCCTATCCAGGACGTACCGGGCATCCGGGGGCCGGGTGACACTGAATGTCTTGACGTGAGACGCAGTCTCACGGCAGACTGTTCTCGCGATACTGTGGGCCACACCACCTTTCGCCCAGACACAGGAGCCAAGCGTGAGCGAACAGACCTTCCCGTCCACCGTGACCATCGACGTGACCCGTCCCGTCCTGCCCGGGCGGGAACGACCGATCGCCCTGGTGTCCCTGGGCTCCACCGAGCCCAACGGGCTCGTGATCTGGGGTTCGGAGGCCATGCGCGAGTTGCGCCGGGAGCTCTCGGCCATTGACACCTCGCAGGTCGAGGCCGTGGTGGTCACGGGCAACGAGAAGTCGTTCGGTGCAGGCGCCAATCTCAAGGAGATCCGCGCCGCACAGTTCGACGGGGGTTCGGAGGACTACATCGGCTCCGGGCACGAGGCCTTCGGCGTCCTGGCGGAGATGCCCGTTCCCACGTTCTCGCTCATCACGGGAGTGGCCCTCGGCGGCGGTCTGGAACTCGCGCTGCACACCGATTTCCGCCTGGCCACGTCCGGCAAGGCACCCATGGGTCTGCCCGAGTGCCGACTGGGCTTCTTCCCGGGCTGGGGCGGCGTCTACCTGCTACCGCACCTGGTGGGCGCCGAGGCGGCACTGAACATCATCGTCACGGACTCCATGCGCGGGCGGAACCTCAAGCCCGCCAAGGCCGCGGAGATCGGTCTCGTGGACGCCGTCCTGGATGCCGCCCCCGGCACGGACGAGTGGGAGACGGCGTGGCAGCGCTGGGTCGTGGAGGCCCTCGAGGGCAAGCACGAACCGCGCCGCGCCGACGACGACGAACAGACCTGGCAGGCCGCCGTGGACAAGGCCGCCGCCAAGGCCCACGCCGCGTGGCACGGTGCCGCTCCCGGCCCGGTGGCCGCGATCGACCTCGTGGGCCGCGCCCGCACCGACACCCGCCAGGCCAACGGTGCCGCCGCGGTCCAGCTCTTCAGCTCGATCGTGCAGTCCGACGCCGCCCGCGCGTCCCTGTACGCGTTCGAACTTGTGAGCGCCCGCAGCAAGCAGGCCGCGAACGTCCCGGACGCTACCGTGCGCCCGATCAAGAAGGCGGCGGTGATCGGCGCGGGACTCATGGCGGGTCAGCTCGCGTCCCTGCTCGCCCAGGGCGCCCGGGTCCCCGTGGTGATGACCGACCTCGACGACGAGCGCCTCGCCACGGGCGTGCAGCGCACCCGCGACCGCTTCACCGCCCAGGCCGAGAAGGGCCGCATGAGCGTGGAGCAGGCGGAACAGCTCGGATCCCTGATCTCGGGGGCCGAGAGCCCGCAGGACCTCGCGGACGCGGACTTCGTGATCGAGGCCGTCTTCGAGGAACTCGAGGTGAAGCGGCAGGTCTTCGCGCAGTGGGAGCCCGTGATCCGCGAGGACGCGATCCTCGCGACCAACACCTCGTCCCTGTCCGTCACGGCCATGGGTCGGGACCTGAAGCACCCCGAGCGGCTCGTGGGCTTCCACGTGTTCAACCCGGTGGAGGTCACGCCGCTGCTCGAGATCATCTCCGCGCAGCAGACGGACGACTCCACCCTGGCCACCGCGTTCGACCTCGCCGCCAAGCTGCGCCGCATCGCGGTGCGCGTGGAGGACGCCCCGAGCTTCGTGGTCAACCGCGTGCTGACCCGCATGTTCGACGAGATTGGCCGCGCGATCGACGCCGGCGGCGATCCGCAGACCGTGGACCACGCCCTCGACCCCATGGGGCTGCCCATGACCCCGCTGCAGCTGCTCGACTTCGTGGGCCCGGCCGTGCTCGTGCATATCACGCACACCATGAACGACGCCTACCCGGACCGGTTCACGCTCTCGCCGTGGCTCGACGCCGTCGCGGACGCCGGTCTGACCCACACGCTGCCCGCGCGCGGCGAGACCTCACAGACCTACCTCTCGCCCGAGGCCCACGACGCGCTCGAGCGCACGCGGCAGGAGAGCGGCGTCGCGGCGTCGTCGGACGACGGCGCCGGGGGAGAGCTGCTCACGCGCGTCCAGGACGCGCTCGCGGACGAGATCGGGCACATGCTCGACGAGGGTGTGGTGGCCTCCGCGCGCGATGTGGACCTGTGCATGATCCTGGGCGCCAACTACCCGTTCCACCTGGGTGGCATCACCCCCTACCTGGACCGCACCGGCGCTGCCGAGCGCGTCCGCGGACGACGTTTCGACGCCGCCCAGCACTGAACCCCTGATCGCGAAGGACCAGTCATGACCACTGAGAACACGGCACCCACCTCGGAGAACTTCCCCGAAGGCACGCTGGAACCGGAATACACGCTCACCGAGGCCCTGGGCACGGACGAGGCGGGAGTCTTCACGGACGTCTCGGACGCGGACCGCGCGCACTGGATGCGTGCCCGCTCCTTCGTGCAGGAGGACGTCCTGCCCGTGATCGCGCAGTACTGGGACGAGAGCGAGTACAACCTGGATCTCGTGGCCCGGATGGGCGAGCTGGACCTGCTGCGCGACGGCGTGGCGGTGCCGGGCATGGACGAGATGTCCAAGCTCGCCGCGGGACTCGTGACCATGGAACTGGCGCGCGGGGACGGCTCGGTGTCCACCGTGGCCGGTGTGCAGGGTGGTCTGGCCATGCGCTCGATCGCGATGTGCGGCAGCGACGAGCAGAAGGACCGCTGGCTCCCGGACATGGCCGCGGGCAAGCTGCTCGGCTCCTTCGCGCTCACCGAGCCGGCCCACGGCTCGGACTCGATCGGCCTGGAGACGCGCGCGACCCCCGTGGAGGGCGGTTACGTCCTCAACGGCGAGAAGAAGTGGATCGGCAACGGCTCTATGGGCGGGATCACCGTGGTGTGGGCCCGCAGCGACGAGGACGGCGCGGTCCACGGTTTCGTGGTGCCCCAGGACTCCGAGGGCTACACCGGTACCACCATGCGCGGGAAGCTCTCCCTGCGGGCCATCCACCAGGCCCAGATCCGCATGGAGAACGTGTTCGTGCCCACCGAGAACGTCCTGCCGAACGCCCGGTCCTTCCGGGACACGGCCTCGGTCCTGTTCGCGACCCGCATCGGTGTGGGGTGGGCCGCGGTGGGCCACGCCCAGGCGTGCTACGAGACCGCGGTGCAGTACGCGGCGCAGCGCGTGCAGTTCGGCCGCCCGCTGGCGGCGTCGCAGATCGTGCAGGAGCGCCTGGCCCGCATGCTGAGCGAACTCACGTCCATCCAGACCCTCGTGATGGCCATGACCCGCAAGGAGGAGGCCGGGACCCTGACCGGACCGCAGGCCTCGCTGGCCAAGTACACCGCCACCCGCACGGCGCGCCAGGTCGCGGCCAACGCTCGCGATCTGCTCGGCGGTAATGGCATCCTGTTGGAGAACCGTGTCGCACGTCACTTCGCGGACGTGGAAGCCGTGCACACCTACGAGGGGACCGAGACGGTGCAGGCCCTGATCATCGGCAAGTCGATCACGGGCTTCTCCGCCTACAACTGATCCGCTCGTGCCCACACGGCCCGGTTCGCGCCCGTCCGGCGCGTGCCGGGCCATGACCGTTCAGGAGCACCATGTTCGCGAACACCGAGCCGCTGACCCCGTTGCGCTTCCTCGAGCGCAGCGCCGAGGTCTTCCCCGACCGCCCGGCGATCGTGCACGGCTCGCGGGTGTGGACCTACGAGCAGTTCGAACGGGACGTGCGCCGGTTCGCCACGGCGCTGCTGCCGCTGCTGCCCGGTTCCGACGGCTCGGCGGGTACCGCTGCGTCCAGCATGACAGCGGGGTCCGACGACGCCGCTGGGTCGCCCGGGACCGTCGGGCCGGGTGATGCTGCCCGGTCCGCTCGCTCCGCAGTGGCCTCGGGGGACGCGGACGAGTCCTTCCAGGGCGCCGCGCTGCTCGAGCGGTCGTGGCCCACGGTGGCCGTGATCGCGCCCAATCTGCCCGCGACCCTCATGGCGCACTACGCCGTCCCGGCGGCCGGTGCGATCCTGGTCCCGCTCAATCCGCGGCTGAGCGCGCGCGAGTTGAGCTACATCCTGGAGCACTGCGAGGCCCGCGTGGTCCTCGCGGACAGCTCGGTGCTCGAGACCGTCGCCCAGGCCCTCGGGGAGGGGTCGGGCGTGACGCTCGTGCAGATCGCGGACCCGGAGTCGGACGTCCACCCCGTTCGCGACGGCGCGGGGTCGGGCGTACCCACGTTCGAGGAATTCATCGACGTCGAGCCCGCCCAGCCGGCAGGACCGGGTGCATCGGGCGGGAACGGCGTCGTCGGCTACGGCGTCGCGGACGAGAACGCGCCCATCACCCTGAACTACACCTCCGGCACCACGGGGCGACCCAAGGGGGTGCTGTACAGCCACCGCGGGGCGTACCTGAACAGCCTGGGGGAGGTCTTCCACAACGGGTTTACCGGCGCCACGCGGTACCTGTGGACCCTGCCCATGTTCCACTGCAACGGGTGGTGCACCACGTGGGCCGTGACCGCCGCGGGCGGCACGCACGTGTGCTTGCGGGTCGTGCGCGCGGACGAGATCTGGCGCGCGTTCGACGAGCAGGGCATCACCCACCTGTGCGGTGCACCGGCCGTGTGCTCGATCATCGTGGACGCCTCGGAGGCCCACCCGCTCGAGCACGCCATCAGGATCACGACCGCCGGGGCCCCGCCCGCGCCGAGCATCATCGAACGGCTCGAGAGCGCGGGCTTCGACATCGTCCACGTGTACGGGCTCACCGAGGTCTTCGGCCCCATCACCATTTGTGAACCCCAGGAACAGTGGCGTGAACTCTCGCCCCAGGAGCGGGCGCAGCAGATGTCCCGGCAGGGCGTGGCCATGATCCAGGCGGAATCCGCCCGCGTGGTGGACGACTCCCTCGAGGACGCGCCGGCGGACGGTACGACCGTGGGGGAGGTGGTGCTGCGGGGCAACAACGTGATGATCGGCTACTACAAGGACGTGCCCGCCACGCGGAAGGCATTCGAGGGCGGGTGGTTCCACACGGGTGACCTGGGGGTCATGCATCCCAACAACTACATCCAGCTGCGGGACCGCGCCAAGGACATCATCATCTCCGGTGGGGAGAACATCTCGTCCATCGAGGTGGAGCAGGCCCTCTACTCGCATCCGGACGTCGTGGACGTCGCCGTCGTGGGGGTAGCCCACGAGAAGTGGGGCGAACGCCCGGTCGCACACGTGGTGCGGGTGAACGGGTCCACGGTCACGGAGGACGATCTGCGCGACCACGTCCGGGACCAGCTCAGCGGGTTCAAGGTGCCGGACTCGGTCGTGTTCAGTGACGAGCTGCCGCGCACGGCCACGGGCAAGGTGCGCAAGAACCTCTTGCGGGACTGAAGCAGCCACCCGGGCAACAGGCTTGCGCGGCCACGGCCACGTGATTGCGCGGCCGTTGCCTGCGGGCGCCGTGTCGATGCCCGGCTCGGGGCGGGGCGACGACGCCGCGTGCGCATGGGGCCATGGGGTAGCGGGCCTGCCCCAGGGTCGTTTTGCGCGGTCCCGCGGGCGTGTGTAATGTATTCCGAGTCGCCGCAAGGACGAACAGCGAACCGCTGGTCCGGCAGGCCGATGAGCTACCTCCTCCGACTTCCGAATGGCAACGGCGTGCGAACGCCGAGTTGCGAAGGAAACGGGGAACGGATAAGCTAGTCGAGTTGCCGCAAGGACAGCGAGAAGCGTTCCGAATCAGCGGCAACCAAAACTTCCAACTCATGGCTCTGGATAAAAGCTTAGGTGTGGTTTGTTGTTTGTCAACTCAATAGTGTGTCTAGTTTGTTGATACCAAAGTTTTTTGTTTTTGGTTGATGGCCTGA
>NZ_JROM01000004.1 GCF_000786655.1 Kocuria marina
CCCTGGTGATCGGGGAGCTGGTGGTGGACGAGGACTCCCGTCAGGTGCATCTGGCCGGGGAACCGGTGGCGTTGACGCGGATCGAGTTCGACTGTCCCGTGACGGGTTCAGTGGAGGCTTGGTAGTGCCGCTCCGGCGGTCGCCGGGGCGGTGTGGTGACGATAGTAGGCGTCTTCGAACTCGATCGGGGGCACGAGCCCGATCTCTCCGTGCAGGCGCCGGTGATTGAACCAGTCGACGTACTCGGCCACCGCGATCTCCAGGTCGTCGATCGACTTCCAGGGGCCCTTGTTGCGGATCAGTTCGGCCTTGAACAGCGAGTTGAACGCCTCAGCGAGGGCATTGTCGTACGAATCGCCGGTGGATCCCACCGAGGCCACCGCCCCCGCCTCGGCCAGGCGCTGGGTGTAGCGCACGGCGACATACTGAACGCCTTTGTCGCTGTGATGGACCACACCGCTGGTGTCATGGCCGTCGTGGGAGCGGGTCCACAACCCCATCTCGAGAGCGTCCAGAGCCAGGTCCGTGCGCAACGAGGTCGACAGCTGCCACCCCACCACCCGCCGGGAGAACACATCGATGACGAAGGCGGCGTAGACCCAGCCGGCGAACGTTCTGCAATACGTGATGTCGGCGACCCACAGCCGGTCCGGGGCAGCGGCGGTGAAAGATCGTTCCACCAGGTCCGGGCGGGTCTCCGGTCCGGTGCCGGCCACCGTGGTGCGCGGGCCCTTGGCGCGAATGATCCCGCGCAGACCCGCCGCCCTCATGAGCCGGTGAACCGTGCACCGGGCCACCCGGTGGCCGTTCCGGCGCAGCGCGGCGTGGACCTTGGTGATCCCGTACACCCCGTAGTTCTCCGCGTGCACCTTGGTGATGACCGCGGTCGTGGCCGCGTCGCTGACCGATCGCGCTGAGGGCGGGCGGGTCTTGGCTGCGTAATAGGTGCTCGGGGCGACCTGCAGAACCTTGCAGATCGGCTCGACCCCGTACTCGCCCTTGTGGGCGTCGATGTAGGCCACTACCTGTTGTGTGGGCGGTCGAGCTCCGCCGCGAAGAAAGCCGAGGCCGACCGCAGGATGGCGTTAGCCCTGCGGAGTTCCCGAACTTCTCTCTCGAGCTCGGCCAGCCGCTGGGCGTCATCAGTGGTGGTTCCTGGTCGATATCCCTCATCGACCTCGGCCTGTCTCACCCAGTTCCGCAGCGTTTCCGGGTTGATCCCCAGCTGCTGACCGATCCGCGCCAGCGCCCCGGCCTTCGTCGCCGGGTCCCGCCGGGCCTCCACCGCCATCCGGGTGGCGCGCTCTCGCAACTCGTCCGGGTACTTCCTCGGTGCCCCCATGACTCTCATCCTTCCGTGGAATGAAAGCCTCCAACAGACCCGTCACGGGACAGTGTGGTGCGGGGGCGAACATCTCCTGCAGGGCAGTAACGTCATGGTCCTCGGGTGCGGACCGGGAGGCGGCGTCATTGATCGCCCCGGTGAGCTGGGTCCAGTCCAGCTGGGCTGACCCCGTTTTTTAGGTCCGGTGGTTCTGGGAGTCGTCCTGTCGCCCGTGGTTGCGGGCAGGGAGACTGGTCAGATCATGTCGAACAGC
>NZ_JROM01000040.1 GCF_000786655.1 Kocuria marina
CGGGCTCCCAGAGCCAGCACCTGGCCCTCAGCAGTGAGCTTTTTCGCGAACACGCCCCCCTCGACCTGGGCTCCGCCCAGGGACAACGCGTCCGCGTCCGGGTTGACCAGACTCGCCTCCTGCAACCCGAGCTGCCCGGTGATACGGGCTCCCAGAGCCAGCACCTGGCCCTCAGCAGTGAGCTTTTTCGCGAACACGCCCCCCTCGATCTGGGCTCTGTCCAGGGACAACGCGTCCGCGTCCGGGTTGACCAGACTCGCCTCCTGCAACCCGAGCTGCCCGGTGATACGGGCTCCCAGAGCCAGCACCTGGCCCTCAGCAGTGAGCTTTTTCGCGAACACGTCCCCCTCGATCTGGGCTCCGTCCAGGGACAACGCGTTCGCGTCCGGGTTGACCAGACTCGCCTCCTGCAACCCGAGCTGCCCGGTGATACGGGCTCCCAGAGCCAGCACCTGGCCCTCAGCAGTGAGCTTATCCGCGAACACGCCCCCCTCGATCTGGGCTCTGTCCAGGGACAACGCGTTCGCGTCCGGGTTGACCAGACTCGCCTCCTGCAACACGAGCTGCCCGGTGATACGGGCTCCCGGAGCCCGCACCTGGCCCTTAGCAGTGAGCTTTTTCGCGAACACGTCCCCCTCGATCTGGGCTCCGTCCAGGGACAACGCGTTCGCGCCCGGGTTGACCAGACTCGCCTCCTGCAGCACGAGATGCCCGGTGATACGGGCTCCCGGAGCCCGCACCTGGCCCTTAGCAGTGAGCTTATCCGCGAACACGCCCCCGTTGACCTGGATCTCCTCGAGGTCAAGCCTCCCACATCGACTTCCCGTCAGGTGGAGCTCGGGAACATGGGAAGCTCTCAGATCGATTCCATCAGGCACAGAGCAACGAACAAGCCCAAGCAGGCAGGGTAACGTCGCGTAGCGAAAATCCAACAAGCCGTCGATACGCGCACCGCGAAGGGTCAAGCCCCGTGGGTCGGGGTGAAGCTTTGCCTCCAGCAATACTTTGCGCAGAGCGTCGGCTGGGACACAGCGCTCTGGGGGCCACGTCGCCTTAAGGGACGCCATCAGAGTTTTATCATCTATCTCTGGTGCCAGGTCGAGGACTGTTCCCGTGCATGCCGCGTCGGTCAACCGCTCCACCCACGACCGTCCTTGTCCAGCGTCCACGGTACCTCCCGGTATACCTGCTATCACCATGGGCCTCAGCACCCCATTTGACTCATGAGTATTGCAGACAGCTCACTCCAGCAGGGATACATGACGATCCAAGGCCCTGAAAAGTTCTGCTCTACGATGCGTCATCGCCAGCGACAGCCGAGGCCACCTGTGTTCCGTGCGATCGAATTCGGAAATCTGCGCAGCCGACTTCGGAAGACGGCAGAACCAAAGCGGGTCACAAACGGCCGATATTGACCCAGGGCCCCTCGAAGGCCGGACATAAACAACCGCGCCTACAACAGGTTGTTCACCAGGATGCGATCAATCGGGAAACGCGGCCACGCGTTGCTGAACCAGCGCTGGAACGCCCTGCGCCCCATTAACCTTTCCCCGTCACGGATCGGCGCCATCATCGCAGCCGGCCTGATGCTTATCAATCTCGCATGCGAGACGCGGGGTAAAACCTCACTGCTCGCTGACTTTATCCTTGCGCGCGGCCTCAGCGATGGGCATCACCCCCGGCCAGCACACTCAACACGGTCTGGGTCTTTTTCTCCACCGGTATCGAGGATGGTCTACCCATGTTCAGACTCTCCTTCAGGACCTACATGACGGCCCTGCCACATAGTCTGACGCGCGACAAGAGGGAACATCTGGAAGTGGCAGTAACTCGTCGCTGTCAAGGGTGGACCGATTGGAATCCACCTGCGTCGTAGGGTTGCCCTATGTCCCCCGCCCTACTATTTGCCTCCCCCTCATCTGTTCCATCAGAGACATTGATAGGCGTGTCGATCCCTGCCACGGTGATAGCAGCCTTGATCGGTGCTGTGGTGGCAATTCTCGGTTTCGTTCTCAACGATGCCTTTGCCCGATACAGAGCGCGTGCCGAGTGGACGCGGGAGCAGCTCCACGCCACCACCAAAAAGCTCCAGGAGCACCAGCGGCACATGAAGCGTGAGGTGTTGAATGCGCCACGGCTTCCTCAAGAATCCATGCGCGTCATCGATGCCCAGCAGTTCATCGACTCCTATGACTGAACGCTCTTTCGGGACGCCATGGAGGGCTACCGTGCTGGTCTCGATGAGCTCGGCTTGCTCCTCCGGGAGCCAAAGGTGCGCCAGCAGGCGGCACATATGGACGTGACCATGCGTGAGATCAGCACCGCCGTGCTGGCGCCCTATGGATCCTATAATCCTCAAGCAACAATCCACGCCCAGGATTTCGACTCCCGTATGTTCCCGATGAAATACCACCTAACCGAGGCCCATGAGACCTTGATCAAGACCATCACTCAGCGCCACTTCGTCGGGTGGCTCTCACGCTGGGCTGAGCGTTATCGAGACGTCAAGCATCGCCGCTGGAACCGGCGCATGAACCAGAAGGCGTCGAGCTAGGAACAGCGCCGGATTTAGGGGGACAGGAATCTGCGAGTCCCGTCGGCGCACTATGTCGAACGAGTCGGCTTGGTCTCGACGACCTGCAGTAGGGCCGTCGCGTCTGTCGCGACGATATATTGCTCACGGTGAGCCATCGAGCTGGTCAGATTTTCGATGGCGGGGAACAACTGCTTTCGGAGCCACGTCAATGAGTCGTCGGTGAGGCCAGCATCGACGATCTCTCGGAATGCCTGAACACCGTTGAACAGCGCAATGGAGATGTGGCGTCCCTCGTGCTGATCCGCCCAGGTGCGATCGATTTTTCGAACTAATCGACCGGCTTGGAGCGCCTTCACCGAGATTTCCGGCAGGCTAAGTCCGTCCCCCACGTTCATGGTCCCCACCAAATCGCCAAGCTCGTCGGCCAAGTCCAACCGACGTTCGACAACCTGACGGCGGTCCTCCTCAGCGCGCTTCCGTTGCTCGGTCTTGAGGGTCAGCAGCAGCACACCCACAGCTGCCAGGCCCCCGAGCACTGCACTAGCCAATGATCCGACGAGTCCGACCCAGGTGTTCGCATCCAACGAATCATCAGTCTGCATCACCCGACGCAACCAATGCCAGAGCAAGACAGTCACTCCAACAACGACCACGAGCGAGACCCCTCCGATTACCAATCTAAACCAGCGTCTGCGCCACACAGAGGGCTTGGGAGGAAGTTGGGCCATGCTTCCACCCTATCGCCTGCGCCGACGCCTTTACGGACAGGGCTACCGGTCTAGATGCTCGTGGTCAACCCGGGAGGTGACGATCAGATTGATCAGCCCGCCTCCGTGGTTCACGGCTGAAGCAAAGTCAATTTTATGGGGTGAGGTCGATGAAGTTAAGGGCTCTGCAGGGATCGCGTGCCGTCCGGCGGGTGGCCTAGGCGATTTTGGTGTCTCCGTCCATCTGGTGCAGGCTCAGCACCAGGTTGCGTAGCGAGGCCATGACCCGTGGTCCGGTCCCGGTGCGGGTCTGGCTGTGGTCTTCGGCGTAGGTGGCGTCGCGCACGTGGTGCAGCCTGTTCTCGGTCCCCCTTCTGCCCGCGCACCCAGACGCCCAAAAGCTCGGGGCCGGCCTTGGTAGTGCGGGCGGTGATCCTCCTGCGGGTCTGTGTTCCCGCTCCTGGGCCCCGATCGGCACCCGGGCCCACAGCCGGGATTGACACTGGTGGTGCAGGGACGGCTGGTTGCCCTTGACCGTAAGTAGGTAGTTGGCCTCGCGTCGTGAGCGCCTGGCCGAGATCATCGTCGCTGATCTGGAGCTCGGGGTGCTGGGGGGCATTAAGGAGCACGTGCGGCAACTGTTGCGGGCCACGAACACGTCCGGATCCCAACGGGTCTGGGCAGAGCTGGAGCACGCGGTGAAGGCCACGCGGATGGTCGAGGCCAAGTCTCTGTTCGCAACCCTACGAGCTTGGCGTCGGCCGTTGTTGGCGTTCTGCCGGACCCGGGTGACCAACGCCCGCAGCGAGGCGGCAAATTTGACCGCAAAGAACCTCAAGCGCCTCCGCCGCGGCCACACCAATCACGCTAACTACCGCACTCGGATACTGTTGTACACGGCCGTCCGAAAGGCCGGCTGAACACCTGCCACCATGCTCAAAGTAGAAGAGCCGGCGTGTCCCGCGGGGTTTGCGCGGATCCAAGACCGCGCCCAGAGCTACCAGCACCTGCTGCGGGCACGGCACCTCCTTCAGGTCGAGGCCAGCGAACTGGTCAACGAGAGCGCGGATGGGCGAAGATGGCATGCGAGAGCTCCAGGCGGGACCGATGGTCGTGAACAACCACTGGTCTACCAGGAGCTTTTTTCATACCGGGACGACCCTCCACGAATTTTCCGCAGCCATGGCCAGTAATGCGTCCGCGGAAGTACGTGGATCGCTATGAATTGTTACGAACAATTAGTGCTATTCCAGTCAATTCTAGTCTGTGCAGCTTCTCGACGATTCCAAGAACTAAGACATTTTGACCGGTAAGGCCGTGAGGGTAATCATGTATAAAAACATTTTTATGAAATCGAATTAAGGCTGAGTCGGGTGATTGCCCAATTGATATCGTCCACCCGTTCGCGACTTTACGGAAGTAGGTAATAGTACCAGTTATTCGTATTGGATTCCCATTCTGTATTAAAGAAGAAGAGGAGCCGAGGGGAAGGACAGAGCTTGAGTCAGAGGCCTCGGCGAGACTTTTCGCAATGTATGAGGCATTTGTATCCGCTGATACCGCACAAGGTGATTTCATGACCTCTTGAAGATTTTGGAGAAAATGATCGGAGCGTAGCGCTTTTAACGATTCTTCTTCAGCTAGAAGTTTCTTCCAAAGACGCATAGTAAGGTCTTCGTCGACTGCGAGTAGCCTCCCAGTCCACCCATCCAGACACAATTTAGCCGACTGTGTTTCCTGGGCGGCGCTCTGAACTGAGGAGTGCTGGCTTTTCTGGTGAATCAGCTCGCTTTCACCAAAGAATTCTTTCGAACCCACTATCAAAGTTCCTCGACTACTCCAAACTTGTCCCCCTTCTTCTCTTGAAGCTCAAACAGGGGTGAACCTAGGGTTCCGGAGGTTTTCAGTTCAAAGTCATCAGGCGTGGCTTCGGGGCTAATAAATCTTTCCACTAGTGCAGATTTTAGCTCCTCCATGCCAAACGGCGTTTGTGGAGTCAACTGCACGCGCCATGTCTTCCCTGAGCCGTCTAGACGCGATACGGTTAGCATCGCCGTTGGAAGTTCTGGTGTCATTATTCCTCCTACGGAAATCGGGCCGCCCTGTTCAGTATCTGGAGGATACCTTTGTTTCGTTGTTTAACCTACAGGGTCCCAGTTCTCTGGGTCGTCGTCGCGAGTTGCGTGGCTGTCGCTACGTCCCTGGGCTGGTGGTTCGAGTTGAGACCTGCTGAGACCTCTTGGGGAACAGTCTCGTCTTGGATTGGGAGCGTGGGTGGCTTAATAGCTCTGACGTTTGCCGGCAGTCAGCTCCGGCTGGTGCTGAGGCAGCGACGCGAAGCTATGGGTGACTCGATCGCAGTGATCGTCGAAAGGTCCACCACGAGGACCTCGTCACAGCAGCTCTGCGTCGAACTGGTTAACGCCGGTCAGTTTGTGGCTCACAGCGTCCGAGTTCATGGCGTTGAGCTTTCTGGAGAAAACTGGCAGCTAACCTCCCCAGCAGAAAAGCCACGGGGAGGAGTCTTGGCATCTGGCATGTCTTGGGCACTCTATATCGATTTAACTCTCGAACAGACTGGAAGGAATTCCTCGGCCCTGGGTGTAGCGTTGTCCTTCGACGACGTCGAGGGACGTACGTGGCGTAGCATTCACACTTTGCAAGGCAGCAAGCTCAGGCTGAGCAACGCAGGCAGACGTAACGGCACTATGTGGTCGCAGCCGGGTTAGTTCATCGAGTCGATAGGCAGGGCCCCGGAAAGGTCGGCGTGTGGGCCTGTGGCTTTGTAGCGGGGTGAGCGGCGTGGCGTGTGGACGGGTGCGGCCCCAGGGGCTGAGATGGGAGTTCTTCACGCCCGCCGTCTCAGCAAAGACCACACCCGCCGATGCCCAGTCAGACCGCTGCCTCCAGTTGCTGGAGTTACTCGCGAAGGTGCCAGACCCACGCAATCCGCGCGGGGTCCGCTACCGCCTGGCCGCGGTGCTGGCGGTGGCGGTGTCCAGCGGGGCCCGCTCGTTTACCGCGATCGGAGAATGGGCTGCGGAACTGTCCGGCCAGCAGCTGGCCCGGCCCGGGTTGGCCGCGGTACCAGATAAGTCCACTTTGCGTAAGCTGTTCGCCCGCCTGGACGCCAACGCGCTGGACCGGGTACTCGGGGCGTGGTGGTGGACCCGCACCAAGGTGCTCTCCGGACAACAGATCATCGCCATCGACGGCAAGGCCGTGCGGGGGCCAAGGACGCCCAGGGGCAGATGCCGCACCTGGTCGCGACGTTGGACCATCACTCGGAAGCCGTGCTGGGGCAACTGGCGGTGGCCGCCAAAAGCAACGAGATTCCTTGCGAGCGTGGGGACTGCCCCCTGTTCACCTGACTCCTGACTTGTGAGGATCTCTTCTCACAGTGAGGATGAAACAGTGCCCAAGCCCTACCCCGAGGAGTTCCGCCGCGACGTGGTGGCGGTGGCCCGTAAGCACGAGGCGCCGCTGTCGCAGATCGCCCGCGATTTCGGGATCTCAGAAGCCACCTTGCACAACTGGTTGCGCAAGGCTGACGTCGACGACGGCGTCCGTCCTGGCGTGACGACGGCCGAGTCGGAGGAGTTGCGGGTGCTGAAGCGGCGTAACCGGCTGCTCGAGCAGGAGAACGAGATCCTGCGCCGGGCAGCGGCCTTCTTTGCCCGCGAGTTGCCCCCAAAATGACGTACCCGCTGGTCCTCGACCTGGCCGCTGACGGGATCCCCGTCGCGGTGACCTGCCGGGTGCTGGGTTTCTCCAAGCAGTCCTTTTATGAGTGGCGGGCCAAGCCCGTCACCGCCCGGGACTGGGACGACGCCCACCTGATCGACGCCGCCATCGCTATCCACGCCGAGGATCCTGCGTTCGGCTACCGGTTCATCGCCGAGGAGCTGCCCGACCACGGCATCACGGCTGGGGAGAACCGCGTCCAGCGCCTGTGCTCGGCCCAGCGCCTCTTCAGCGTCCACTCCAAGAAGCGGGGCCTGAATCGCCGGCTCGGTCCATCGGCCCACGACGACCTGGTGGAGCGCGACTTCACCGCCGGCGCCCCGAACGAGCTGTGGCTCACGGATCTGACGGAGCATCGCACCGATGAGGGCAAGCTCTACCTCTGCGCGATCAAGGACGTCTACTCCAACCGGATCGTCGGCTATTCCATCCACACCGTGGGCTTGCCGCTACTGGCTCTGGAACATGCTTTGCTGAACACAGGTGCCAGCCAGGACAGGCAGGGCCTGGTCCACCACAGCGACAGGGGCAGCCAAGGCGGATTCAACTGGTCGTCGCAACACCTCGATCGGGAGGTGTCAGATGGTTCGTCGTCAGCAGGCAGCAGATCGGGCGGAGCGACCGAAGCTTCGGTCCCCTGGGCATCCGAAGTTCCAACGGCATGTCGAGGCGGCGTTCTGGGCGGAGATCGCCAAGGGGCTATTGCCCATCGAGGCTGCTGCCGTGGTCGGCGTGGCGCAAGCTGTCGGTCAGCGATGGTTCCGCCACGCTGGCGGCATGCCTCCATTCGATCTGAAGTTCACGCCAACCGGACGCTACCTGTCGTTCGCTGAGCGTGAGGAGATCGCATTCCTGCGTGCTCAGGGACGCGGCGTGCGCGAGATCGCTCGAACTCTAGGCCGTAACCCGGGGACGATCTCCCGTGAGCTGCGCCGGAATGCGGCCGTCCGCTACGGAAGTCGCGGGTATCGAGCGTGGGTTGCGCAGTGGAAGGCCGACATGGCCGCGAAACGCCCGAAGGCGGCGAAGCTGGTCACGAACGTGCGGTTGCATACCTACGTCCAGGACCGATTATCGGGGCAGATCGCCACGCCTGATGGCAAGGTGATAATCGGTCCCGAGCCTCCACGGTTCACGGGGATCAACAAGCCCCACCGTAAGCACCGCGGGTGGTCCACGGCGTGGAGTCCGGAGCAGATCAGCAACCGGCTCAAGGTCGACTTGTCTGGTGTCTGCGCACGGGCCGGGCGCTGCGCGCGCCGCGGGAACGATCCCGTCGCAAGACTTGGGCGCACGTCACTCCTGGAACGCTGATCAGCGAACGTCCCGCAGAAGCCGGAGACCGAGCTGTTCCCGGCCATTGGGAAGGCGACCTGCTGATTGGGCTCCAGCGCTCAGCGATTGGCACCGTCGTCGACCGCACGACCAGGTTCACGATGCTGGTCCACCGCCCCCGTGAGAAGGGATACCGACACAAGGAAACACCCAAGAACGGCTCCGCGCT
>NZ_JROM01000041.1 GCF_000786655.1 Kocuria marina
CCCCGCCGCCGGCACCAGCGGTAACACCGGAGGCGACGCCTAACCCACCAACCCACCACCACGACGCCCCCACACCACCCCCACACGGGGAACGGTGCGGGGGCGCCGTCGTACCATGCAAACGCATTAAACCTCGAAGACCGAACCCGCGGCGGCCTCGTCCTGACCCGTAATCGCGGATGCACGCACCCCGCCCGCAACTCCACGCGGGGCACCCGCCCGGGCGTGCGGCGTCGTCGGCCGGGGACATCCCCGCGGACGGGCGAACGGCATGGACTACCCTCGACTCATGCCCTCCGACACCTCCGGGTCCGCCGCCCGCAAAGCACGATCCACGCGCCGGGTGACCTGGCCGCTGCGCAGTCGGCAACAGGGCACACCGCACCCCAAGACCCTGGACAACCTCACGGCCAATCTGGGGCAGGTCTCCACCGTGGCGGTGCAGCGGCTGAGCACGTCCCTGCCGTGGTTCTCGCAACTGCGCGCGGACGAACGTTCGGAACTCGGGCTGCTCGCGCAGCGCGGCATCGCGTCCTTCGTGCGGTGGTACGAGAACCCGCAGGAACCCGTGTGGGTGCTGACCGAGATCTTCAAGCAGGCCCCCACGGAACTGACCCGTTCCATCACGCTGCAGAACGCGCTGCAGGTGCTGCGCATCGTCGTGGACGTGGTCGAGGAGAAGGTCCCCGAGCTCGCCCAGCACAACGACGAGGTGGCGTTGCGTGAGGCCGTGCTGCGCTTCTCGCGCGAGGTCGCCTTCGCCGCCGCGGACGTCTACGCCAAGGCCGCCGAGAACCGGGGCTCCTGGGACGCGCGACTGGAATCACTCGTGGTGGACGGGATCCTGCGCGGCGACCACTCCGACTCCATGCGCTCCCGGGTCTCCGCACTCGGTTGGACCGATCAGGGGGACGTCACGGTCATGGTGGGCCCCGCACCGGCCACCACGGGACCCGCCGGTGTGGAACGCATTCGGCGCGCCGCAGGTCGCCACGCCGCGGAATGCCTCGTGGCCATCCAGACCGACCGGCTCGTGCTCGTGCTCGGGGGGCTGCGGGACCGCATGCGTTCCCTGACCAAGCTCGCGGCGGTGTTCGGTGAGGGGCCGGTGGTCCACGGGCCGGCGGTGTCCTCGGTGTTCGACGTCAAGGAATCAGCGGACCGTGCGCAAGCCGGTCTACGCGCCGCCGCGGCCTGGCCGCAGGCACCGCGCCCCGTCTACTCCGAGGACCTGTGGCCCGAACGCGCCATCAGCGGGGACCCCCTTGCGCTGCGCTCCATGGTGGAGGCCGTGTGGGACCCCCTCTCGGCATCCTCCACGGGTCTCGTGGACACCCTCACGACCTACCTGTGTGTGGGACATTCGCTCGAGGCCACCGCGCGCGAGCTGTTCGTCCACGCCAACACCGTGCGCTACCGGCTGCGCCGGGTCAGCGACATCACCGGGTGGGACCCCCTGCTCCCCCGGGACGCCTTCGTCCTGCACTGTGCCGTGCTCGCGGGCCGGCTGAACAGCCAGCCATGACATGGTCTTGTAGACCTCCCACAAAGCTCGTCCCTCAGGTTGGTGACACCGACCAGTCCGTGGCGCGGCCCACTCTTGGTGGAATGAACGAGTGATTGCAGTTGTCTGCCCCGGTCAGGGGTCCCAGAAGCCAGGTTTCTTCACCGAGTGGTTGTCCGTTCCCGGAGTGTCCAACCACCTGAGCGAGCTGTCCGACGCCGCCGGGCTGGATCTCGCGCACTACGGCACCAAGGCGGACGAGGAGACCATCAAGGACACCGCGGTGGCCCAGCCGCTGATCGTGGCCGCCGGGCTGGTGGCCGGGCGCCTGCTCGCTCCGAGCTGGGACGACCGCTCCGACGTCGTCTTCGCGGGACATTCCGTCGGTGAGATCACCGCCGCGGCCCTGTCCGGCGTGCTGAGCGAGGCGGACGCCATGCGCTTCGTGCGCGTGCGCGCCACGGAAATGGCGCGGGCGGCCGCCGTCTCCCCCACGGGGATGGCCGCGGTGCTCGGTGGCAAGCCGGACGACGTCGCCCAGGCCATTGACGCCGTCGGCGCCACCGCGGCGAACGCGAACGGCGGCGGACAGGTGGTTGCCGCCGGGACGCTCCAGCAGCTCGATGCCCTCGCGGAGAATCCCCCGGCGCGCGCCAAGGTGATCAAGCTCAAGGTCGCCGGTGCCTTCCACACCGAGCACATGGCGCCCGCGCTGGAACCGCTGCGCGAGCTCGTGCCGCAGCTGTCGCCCAGCGACCCGAAGCACCCGCTGCTGAGCAACTACGACGGCGCTCGGGTTGCGAGCGGCGCCGCGGCTCTCGACTCGCTCGTGGCGCAGGTGTGCCGCCCCGTGCGCTGGGACGCGTGCATGGAGACCCTGGCCGAGCTGCAGGTCGAGCGGATCGTGGAACTGCCCCCGGCCGGAACCCTGGTGGGCCTGGCCAAGCGCGGGCTCAAGGGCGTCCCCGCAACGGCGGTCAACACACCGGAGGACCTGGAGACGGTGCGGAGTATTCTGAGCTGACAAGTGTGCACACGCACCCGGATCACTCGTGAACTGCACCAGGTAAGGAGTCGGCCTCCCGTGGCGACCATCAAACAGAACACCCCCAACGCCCACACCCGCATCCTGGGCATCGGCGCCTACCGCCCGTCCGAGATCGTGACCAACGACGACGTCTGTCAGTGGATCGATTCCTCCGACGAGTGGATCGTGAAGCGCACGGGCATCCACACGCGCCACCGCGCCCCGGCGGACGTCTCCGTCATGGACATGGCCGAGCACTCCGCCCGCGAAGCGCTCGAGAGCGCCGGGCTCACGGGTGATCAGCTGGACACCATCATCGTGTCCACCGTGACCTTCCCGTACCTCACGCCCTCGCTCGCCGCGCAGCTCGCGGACCGCATCGGAGCGACTCCCGCCGCGGCGTACGACGTCTCCGCCGCGTGCGCGGGCTACTGTTACGGCATCGCCCAGGCGGACGCCCTCGTGCGCTCGGGCGATTCCACCAACGTGCTGGTCATCGGCGTGGAGAAGCTCTCCGACGTCATCGACAACACCGAGCGCTCCATCTCGTTCCTGCTCGGCGACGGCGCCGGCGCCGTGGTCATCGGCCCGTCCGACGTCCCCGGGATCGGCCCGTCCGTATGGGGCTCCGATGGTTCCAAGTGGGACGCGATCCGGATGACCCACCCGCTCAACGACATCCGCACCGTGGAGAAGGGTGGCAAGCGCACGTTCGCCAAGGACCTCACGGATCCGGACACCGGTGAGATGCGTCCGGACGCCACCATGTGGCCCACCCTGCGCCAGGACGGTCCCACGGTCTTCCGGTGGGCCTCGTGGGAGGGTGCCCGCGTGGCCAAGCAGGCCCTCGAGGCCTCGGGCCTGGAGCCCGAGGACCTCGCCGCGTTCGTGCCCCACCAGGCGAACATGCGCATCATCGACCAGATGGCCAAGGTGCTCAAACTGCCCGACTCCGTGATCATCGCCCGGGACATCGCGGAGGCGGGAAACACCTCCGCGGCGTCCATCCCGCTGGCCACCCACCGCCTGCTCGCGGAGCACCCGGAACTGTCCGGGAAGCCCTCCCTGCAGATCGGTTTCGGGGCGGGTCTCGTGTACGGCGCCCAAGTGGTGCTGTTGCCCTGATCCCACCCGTGGCGTGCCGTAGGGTTAGACCGCACACCTCTTGTCCACGGACCGTTCCGAGCACTCGGACGGTCCGCACGGAAGTTCTCCCGAACCCCGTGCTCACCCAGTAAGGTCGCGCACCGCGACCGCAAGGAAAGGAAGCCGATATGGCGAGCAAAGACGAAATCCTGGCCGGCCTGGCAGAAATCGTGAACGAAGAGACCGGCCTCGAGACCGACGCCGTGCAGCTCGACAAGTCCTTCACCGAGGACCTGGACATCGACTCCATCTCCATGATGACCATCGTGGTCAACGCCGAGGAGAAGTTCGACGTCACCATCCCGGACGAAGAGGTCAAGAACCTGAAGACCGTCGAGGACGCCGTCAACTTCATCGACAACGCCCAGGACTGATCCCCGGGTGTCAGGTGGCGTGCCCTCCAGCGTGAGCGGGGCACGCCACCTCACGTCACACCGGGCGGCCGACCGAGCACGCCCTGGAACATCTGCGACCCCGGACACGAGGAAGTGCACAACATGTCCCGCAAAGTAGTCGTCACCGGCCTGGGTGCCATCACTCCCATCGGTGAGAACGTCCAGGAGACCTGGCAGAACGCCCTCAAGGGTGTCTCCGGTGTCCACGCCCTGGAACAGGAGTGGGTGGAGAAGTACGACCTCCCGGTGCGCATCGGCGCCACCTCCCCCAAGCCGTCTGAGGATGCCGTGTCCCGGGTGCAGGCCAAGCGTCTGGACCCCTCCGGTCAGTTGTCCGTGGCAGCGGCTCGTGAGGCGTGGACGGACGCCGGTTTCTCCGGCGCCGACGCCGACTCGAGTGACGAGTTGGACCCCACCCGCGTGGGCGTGGCGTTCGGTACCGGCATCGGCGGTGTGTGGACCCTCCTGGACGCGTGGGACACCCTGCTCGCCAAGGGACCCCGCCGCGTCAAGCCCATGACCGTGCCCATGCTCATGCCCAACGGCAATGCGTCCTCGGTGAGCATGGAGTTCAAGGCCCGCGCGTGCGCGATCACCCCGGTCTCCGCGTGTGCCTCCGGCACCGAGGCGTTCTTCCAGGGTCTGAACCTGATCCGCTCGGGCAAGGCGGACGTGGTGATCGTGGGTGGCGCCGAGAGCGCGATCCACCCCATGACCATTGCCGCGTTCAACTCCATGCAGGCCCTGTCCCGGCGCAACGACGATCCGCAGCGCGCCTCCCGCCCGTTCGACGTGGACCGCGACGGTTTCGTCATGGGTGAGGGTGCCGGGGCCGTGGTGCTCGAGTCCGAGGAGCACGCCAAGGCACGCGGCGCCCGGATCTACGCCGAGCTCGCCGGCGCGGGTCTCAGTGCCGATGCCCACCACATCACCGCTCCCGCCACCGGGGACGAGGGCGGACCCGCCCGCGCCCTGCGCGAGGCCATGGAATCCGGGGACATCGCGCCGTCGGACATCAAGCACGTCAACGCGCACGCGACCTCCACCCCCGTGGGCGACATCCCCGAGGCCGGCGCATTGCGCTGCGCATTCGGTTCCGCCGTGGACGACATGGCTGTGTCCGCGACCAAGTCCATGATGGGTCACCTGCTCGGGGGTTCCGGAGCCGTGGAGGGTGTGCTCACCATCCTGGCCCTGACCGAGCGCAAGGCCCCGTGCACCATCAACCTGGAGAACCAGGATCCCCGGATCGACCTGGACGTGGTGACCACCGCCCGGGATCTCCCCGGTGGGGACATGGTCGCGATCTCCAACTCATTCGGTTTCGGCGGGCACAACTCGGTGGCGGCGTTCCGCTCCCTGTAGCGGGTGCCCACCTCAGCGACGAACCCCGGTGTCCCACCCTGTGGAGGTGGGACACCGGGGTTCGTTCGTGCTCCGCAACGGATTCGGAGCGAGGGTTCTGAGGTCGAAAAATTGCAGGTACGGATGGCACCCATCGGGGGTCCCCGGGTAGGTCACCCACCACGTCACGCCGCATCGGTGACGCCTTTCCGGGGCGAGCCGCGTCATCCGGCGGGTCTACCGGCGGGCGGCTACCTGGCGGGGGTCATCCCACGCGGTGCAGCCACCGCACGGGTGCGCCCTCGGCGGCGTGGCGGAATGGTTCCAGCTCCTCGTCCCAGGCCTCCCCCAGGGCCAGGGAGAGCTCCGCGACCACGGCGGCGGGGTCCCCGCCGGAGGCCTCGAACGCGAACCGGATCCGGTCCTCGCTCACGCAGATGTTCCCGGCGACGTCCGTGGTCGCGTGGAAGATCCCCAGATCGGGGGTGAAGGACCACCGGGAGCCGTCGTTACCGAGGCTCGCGTTCTCGGTCACCTCGAACCTCACCCGCCCCAGGGTCCGCAGCGCGGAGGCGAGCAGCGCCCCCGTGCCCGCGCGGCCGGACCACTCGAGTTCGGTGCGCACACAACCGGGCTCGGCGTTCTGCGGGGTCCACTGAAGATCCGTTCGCTGTCGCGAGACGGATTCCAGAGCCCACTGGATGTGGGGGCACAGCGCCTGCGGCGCGGAGTGCACGTACAGCACACCCCGCGTGGTGGGTGAAGACATAGCCTGTTCCTCCGTTGTGTAGGTACGTCTTCCCCAACGTCCTGCTCGGAGGCCCCGGCACATGTGCTTCGGCGCCCGTATGAAGTTGTCCGGTCGGTGTTCGCGACCTGATGGGCGCACCCTCGCGGATTCGAGGCCGCGGGGGTGGCTCATTCCGTTTCATTGTCCAGCAGGGCTACTCACCGGTCAACCCGAATCACTGCTCGCGCTGAAATGTCAAGCTCGCGGATGCGCTTGGGAGTAGGCGCGTTTGAGCCGCTCCACGGACACATGGGTGTAGATCTGGGTGGTGGCCACGCTCGCGTGCCCCAGCACTTCCTGCACGGTGCGCAGGTCCGCTCCCCCGTCCAGCAAGTGGGTGGCGGCGCTGTGTCGCAGGCTGTGCGGGCCGCGGGCGGTGGTGTCCGGAACGGCTTCCAGTGCGCGGGCCACGACCCTGCGGGCCACCCGGGCGTCGATCCGAGCACCGCGGGCCCCGACGAAGACGGCGTCGCCCGCGTCGGGTGCCGCGAGCTCGGCCCGCCGGTGTGCCCACAGGGCCAGAGCCTCCCCCGCGCTCTCCCCGTACGGGACCCGGCGTTGCTTGTTGCCCTTGCCCGTGACCGTGAGGACGTGGTTCACGGCGTCCACGTGGGATCCGTCGAGGGACACGAGTTCGCTGATCCGCGCCCCCGTGGCGTAGAGCAGTTCGAGCAGCGCCCAGTCGCGCGCCGCGATCGCTGCCGCGTGGGCGTCGTCGTGCTCACCGAGGGCGACGTCCCCGAGGTCGTCGAGCATGTCGTTGAGTGCCGTGGCACCCACGACGTCCGGGAGGTGCTTGGCGGGGCGCGGCCCGCGCAACCCCGCGGCCGGGTCGTGACGCAGCCCCTGGGTGTCCACCGCCCAGCGGAAGAACGTGTGCACGGCCGCGATCCCCCGGGACAGGGAGCTGCGGGCGAGTCCTCGATGGTGGCGCTGGGCGAGCCAACCGCGCAGGGCGTCACGGTCCAGCAGGTCCATGGAATCGATGCCGTGCTCCCGCATCCAGTGCGAGAGGTCCGAGACGTCATTGACGTACGAGCGCACGGTGTGGTCGCTGCGGGACCGCTCGAGGCTCAGGTACGCCCGGAACTGCGGGAGGTAGGTCTCGAGCGGCCCGGGCGGGGTATCCTCCGCCCCTGCTGCCGGTGCCCTCTGCGCGCCCGACGACGCCGCGTGCTCAGGTTCCCGTTCGACCGTCCGGCCTTTTACTGCGCCCATGCGGCGAGCCTACCCGCCGCCATCCGAGCAGCGAATCCGCGGCCAGTCCGGCGTCGCGCAGCCTCACGAGACCCGTGAGCACTTCCCCCGGGCTCAACCCGGACACCGCGCACAGGTGGGACGGGTCCGCGTCGGTGCGCAGGGGCAGCGCGTCGAAAAGCCGTAACAACGTGGGATCCAGGCCGTCCTCGGGGCGCTCGTCACGGGCGCTCGCCGCCCGGTGTGCATCCTGGGCCACCGCATTGCCCAGGGGCTCCACGAGTTCCAAGAGCTCGACGGCGTTGCTCACGAGCACCGCGTGATCGTCGCGGATGAGGCGATGGCAGCCCGCCGATCCTCCCACGAGTACGTCCCCCGGGACCGCGGCGACCTCCCGCGAGAGCCCCGCCGCGTGGCGTGCCGTGTTGAGCGATCCCGAGCGCCATGCCGCCTCCGTGACCACCGTGGCTCGCGTGAGGGCTGCGATGATGCGGTTGCGCTGCAGGAACCGGTAGCGCGCGGGAGCACAGCCCAGGGGAACCTCACTGAGCACCACTGAACGCTGCGTAATGTGATGCAGCAGGTCCGCGTTGCCCGCCGGATAGAACCGATCCACACCGCACGCCAGAACGGCGATCGTTGCCCCGTCCTCGGTGCCTGCCTCGAGGGCGGCCGTGTGCGCCACGGCATCGATCCCATACGCGCCGCCCGAGACCACGCACCAGTGGGCAGCGGCCAGTCCACGGGCCATCTGTCGGGTCACCGCGGCCCCGTAACCGCTCGCGTTGCGAGCGCCCACAACGGCCACACTGCGATCCAGCCGGGACAGCGCCTCGCGATGACCCCGGCCCCACAGGACCAGCGGGCGCTGCAGGCCCAGATCGTCGAGCTGCGCGGGCCACTCCGGATCCTCCGGGATGAGTGTCCACGCACCGATCTGTTCGGCGTGCCGCGCATCCACGCGGGGTTCCGGGACGGGCAGCCGCGAGCGCCAGGCCGCGAACCGTTTGCCGAGATCCGGGGCCGCCGTGCCCGGGGCCAGCTCCTCGGCGGCCTTGCGATAGACGGAACGCAGAGCGGGACTGGGGGCCTGCAATTCCGCGATGCTGCGCCACAACACCTCCGGGCCTAGGGCTGCCAGCAGGATCAAGCCCGCGGTATCGCTGGGTTCGATGATGCGCGACAACCGCACGCGGCATGCCCGGACGGCATGGTACGGATCGCCGGGGGTGCCGACCGCGGCAGTGTCCCCCGCGGTGGCCTCCTGATCCGTCATGTTGCCGTGGCGGTCCGGCCCGGCGGGGTCGTGCTCGATCAAGCTGCCGTAGCTTTCGGACCCGGCGGGGTGGTGTTCCGTCATGTCGTCACCGTCGTCTTGAAGTAGAGGGCCAGCTGCACGTGCTCCGGGCTGGGAACCGTGGCCCCGGCCAGATCCGCCAGGGTCCAGGCAACACGCAGCACCTTCACGAATCCGCGGGCGGTCAGGGTCTTGTTGTCCATGGCGGCCTTGAGCGGTTGCACGGCTCGAGTGCCCGGTGACAGGGTGCGGTGCAGCAGTGAACCGGGAACCGCGCTGTTCAACCGGCACCCCCAGCGCCGCAGCCGCTCCTCCTGGGCGGCCCGGGCGGTCGCAACCCGCTCCGCGACGGCTGCGCTGTCCTCGGGGGCCCGACCGTGGCCCCCGCTGAGCTCGTGGTAGGTCACGGCGGGGACCCGCAGTTGCAAGTCCACGCGGTCGAGCAGGGGCCCGGAGAGTTTGCCGAAATACCTGCGGCGCTGCACCGCCGTGCACGTGCATGCCTGGCCCGTGCCTCCCGCGTTGCCGCACGCACACGGATTGGCCGCCAGGACCAATTGGAAATGCGCAGGATAGTGGGCCACGGACTGTGCCCGGGCGATCGTGACCGTTCCCGATTCAAGCGGTTGCCGCAGAGCGTCCAACACCCGGCGGTCGAACTCGGGTGCTTCGTCCAGGAACAACACGCCCCGGTGCGCCAGGGAGATGGCCCCGGGACGTGGCATCCCGCTGCCCCCGCCGCACAACGCGGGCATCGTGATGCTGTGGTGCGGGGCCTGGAACGGGGGCCGCCGCATGAGGGACGAACACACGTCGTCGCCCCGCAGCGAATGCACGGACGTGACCTCCAGGGAGTCATCATCCGCGAGGTCCGGCAGGATCCCCGGCAACCGTTCCGCGAGCATCGTCTTGCCCGCGCCCGGTGGACCCACCATCAGGAGATGATGTCCACCGGCGGCGGCGATCTCGAGCGCTTGCCGTCCCTCGACCTGGCCCACCACGTCACGCAGGTCTGGCACGGCTGTTCCGCCCGGCTCCTGCGGGTTCCCGCCCTCCGGCGCGCTCTCGGCCCGGAACGACGTCGCACGGGCCAGCAGCGCAGGATCCGCTCCGTGGGCCACGAGCAACTGCGACAGGTGGGCCGCGGAACTCACGTCCGCGCCGGCCACCAGCTCGGCCTCCGCCCGGTTGGCCTCGGCCACGACCACCCGGGGGTACCCCGCCCGCACCGCGGCCAACACGGCGGGCAGGACACCGCGCACCGGACGCAGGGAACCGTCCAGACCGAGCTCGGCGTAGAACACCGTGTCCGGCGGCACCCGCACCACCCCCTGAGCACTGAGCACCGCCATCACGACCGCGACGTCGAAGTGTGATCCCCGCTTGGGGAGCGTGGCCGGGGAGAGATTCACGGTGATCTTGCGCGGTGCGAGGGCGGCCCCGGCATGGCGGGCGGCCGAACGGATCCGCTCCTTGGACTCGTTCACCGCTTGATCTGGCAGGCCGATGATCGTGAACGCCGGCAACGACTGACCGATGTCCGCCTCGACCTCCACCACGTGCCCCGCCAACCCCACGAGCGCCACACTGCGACTGCGCGCGAACCCGTTCACGAGTCGGGCCCCAACCATGGGTTGCGGGTGCGCATCACAGGTAATCGAGTCATGGGTCCAGCGTTCCCGCTCGGGCCGCCGGGTCCCAGCACAGCCCAGCAGTGTGGAGCCCGGATACCGCGGCCCGTATGCGGAAATGAGCTGGCCGGACGGACGGGAGGCACGACTCGAGAGACCCGGTGGGACACGATCACCCGCAGAAGCCCGTGGCAGGGCCGGCACAGCGGACCCATGACCCGGACGGGCGCAGCGGACTACTTCGCGAGGCGCCCCTGAACAGAACCGTGTACCGGGGCGAATCCCGGCGAATGGCCCGCTAGAGAGCAGCGGGCGCGGGGTCCTCCAATGACATGGGGGCGGCAATCGTCAGATCCGTGTCCTCGACGAGCAGCACGTTGGTGGGAACCGACACCGCGACCACCGAGACGCCGCGGTCAGGAAGCTCCGTGACCGGGGCCCCGGCTCGCAATTCCAGGTTCATGGGACCGAGCTGTATGACCTGCGACTCCGCCGGGGCTGCGGGCTCCAGGGATCCCGGGCCCGGAGTCCCCGAATCCGGATCCACGGGGTCCGAGATCACCGGTGCTGGCACCGTGGGCACCGAGACGATGGGATCGGTCACTGCCGGGTGGGGCGAGACGGAGGTGTCGGGCGCGGGTACCGGCGGGAGCGGGATCGTGGGCGCCGGGCTCGGAGGCACGGGACGGCCCGGATCGGGATTCACCGGCGGGATCCCTCCTGGATCCGGGACGCCGGGCGCTCCGGGGTCCGGGAGAACGGGAGCCCCGGGGTCCGGAACCACGGGTGCACCCGGATCCCCGGGCACCTGAGGGGTGTCCGCGGTGGGCGGTGCGGAGGGTTCGGGGACGTCCGGAGCGGGGACACCGGGAGCAGCCGATTCCGCGGGGGCATCGGGACTCGCACTCTCCCCGGCGCCGTCCGATCCGTTCCCGCTGCCCGATCGTCCGCCGCCCGAGGGTCCGTTGCCGCTCGGGGTGTCATCGGTGTCCTCGGGCTGGGCACGCACGGGGGTGACTTCCCGGTTACCGATGGAGGGGATCAGCTCGAGGCTCTCGAAGCTCTCCGGAACCCGGGAGATGTCCCCCACGAGGATGTTCGTACCGCGCTCGCCCACGGCGATGTCCCCCGCGGCGGCGCTGTTCGCGACCTCGATGCGATTCTTCAGGTGCCGGGCCTCGTGCTCGGTCAGTGGCGACCCGTCATGGGCGCGGTACTGGTCCCCGGACGTCCGGGGCTGCCACCGGTTCAGGGCCCGTGAGACGTTCTCCAGTTGGTAGGACCCGCCGTCGGAGGCCTTGAGGATCAAACGACTCACCGACACGGGGGAATCTCCCCGCTCGTTGTCGATCTCCACGGTGGCGTATGTCGCGCGTTTGACGCGGGCATCCTTGCGCAGTTCGTCGAGTTCAGGATCGGGTATCTCCCGCGCGGGGAGCGTGATGCGCACGGACGCCCCGTTGGGGAGGTTCGCCCGGAAGATCCCGGCATGCAAACCGTGGTCGCCCGCGGCTGAGGTGGCACATGCGGAGGCGTCGGATCCGGTGGGCGGTTCCTCGTCCGCGCACGAGACGAGCATCAGCGAGGCGGCCGCGGCCAATGCGGTGGCCGACAACACGTGAGGAAGCCACGCCGGACTCTTCATGCGTCCCCCGATCGCCGACCCTTTGTACTCACCCGAAAAAATACCGTGGCACGGTGAGGGGGAAATTCATAATGCTGTCGGTGACGACCCGGATTGTGACTCCCCGGTGGAAGTCGGCGGCGAACGGGCCCGGTGACAGGATCGCGCGACTGCCTCACAACCAGCCGAGGGAGCCCACGTGTTCCACGCGCGGGGTGCCGCCGCGGGGCCAATGGACCGCCACGACGTCCACGCCGGGGACCACGGCAGCCCCGTGTTCCCTGGCCCAGGCGCGCGCGAGGACGTGCAGTCGCCGCAGCTTCTCCCAGCCCACGGCCTCCGCGGGATGTCCGAAGTCCCCGCCCGAGCGCGTCTTGACCTCGAACACGGTCACGGTTCCCTGTCGCTCGGCGACGACGTCCAGCTCACCGCGGGGTGCCCCGGGCCCAACGGCGGGGCGCCAGTTCCGGTCCAGGATCCGCCAGCCCGAACGCTGCAACAGGTCTGCGATCAGTTCCTCCCCCGCCCTCCCCACGCTCACATGGGCCGCCACCGAGGCGTCGGGCGGGGCGGTATCGGGCAGGGCGACGCCCGGACGACCGGAATCGCGTGGCACGTGGGCAGATGTGGAAGTCGTCATGGACCCACTGTGATGCGCGACGACACTCCTGACCATGGCCGGGGTGCGCCTGTGCAGGGCTGATCCACCCCGGACGCGCGATGGGCCTCCGGGTGCCATGCCCCCACCTCACTTGCGCAGGGCGGATGACCAGCGGACTACCGGGCCCCCAGGTTCCAGCTGAGCCGGTGCTGCGGCGTGGTGCCGTGTTCGACCAGCGCCGCGCGATGCACCGCACTGCCGTAGCCCTTGTTGGATTCCCACGCGTACGCGGGGAACTCGCGGCCGAGCGAGACCATGAGTTCGTCGCGCTCCACCTTCGCCAGGATCGACGCGGCCGCCACGCTGACGCACTGCGCATCGGCCCGGACGAGTGTGCGCACGAGCGGCGGCAACGCGGCGTCTTCGGCGTCCTGTCCCAGGACCGGGGGTGCATCCAGCCAGTTGTGGGAGCCGTCCAGGATCAAGGCATCGACGCGCGTGCCGTGCGCGGCCACGGTGGCCAGTGCCCGGAGCCCGGCCAGGCGTAGCGCGGTGGTGACACCGAGCTGGTCGATCTCCCGCGGTTGCGCGTGCCCCACCGCGGCGCCCGCGGCCCACGCCGCGATCGTGGGCGCGAGGGCCGCACGCCGCGCCGGACTCAGGGCCTTGGAGTCACGCACGCCGTGCCACGGCGGCGGGTCCGACGGCGCTCCCCCGACCATCCGTTCGAGTTCCAGCACCACGAGCCCCACGCTCGCGGGACCCGCCAGGGCTCCCCGGCCCACCTCGTCCATCCCGGCCACGAAGCGGTGCCCGGCGCGGGCGAGCTCCGTCTCCAGCTCGAGGGTGGGTACGGGGCGCGGCGTCGCGGGGCTCACTGCCCGCCGGCCGCGGGGACGTCCTGGAAGACCTCGGCGGGGTTGTGCAGGAACTGGAAGCGATCGAGCGGCCACGCGATCACGAACGCGGTGCCCACGACGTCGTCCTCGCTCACGAACTCGGTCCCGGTGGCGATGTGGTAGCGGGAATCGGCGGAGGCGTTGCGGTGGTCACCCAGCACGAACAGCTTGCCGTCAGGCACGGTGACATCGAACGGGATGTCGGACGGCGCGGCCCCGGGGTACAGGTAGGGCTCGTCGAGCGCCTCGCCGTTGACCGTGACGCGCCCGGACGCGTCGCAGCACGTCACGTGGTCCCCGCCCACGCCGATCACGCGTTTGACCAGGGCCTGCTGGCTGCTGTCGGGGAACAGGCCCACGAACTCGAGCGCGCCGCGCACGGGGTTGGTCGCGGTGCGGGGCGCCTCGGGCAGCCACCCCTGGGTGTCCTCGAAGACCACGATGTCGCCGCGGTCGATGGTGCCCATGCGGCCGTCCAGCACGTTGACGAAGATCCGGTCGTTGAGTTCCAGGGTCTGCTCCATGGACCCGGAGGGGATGAAGAAGCCGCGGATCAGGAAGGTCTTGACCAGGAACGCGATGATGAGCGCGAGCGCCACCACGATCAGGATCTCCTTGACCGCTCCCCACCCGGTCGTGGGCTTCTTGGCGTCCCGGCGCCGCGAGCTCGCGCGTCCGCCGCGATCGCTCCGGGTTTCCGCTACGGGCTCGGACTCGTTGGCCGGGGTGGGCTCTCCCGGCCCGCGGGCGCCCTGGACACCTGATTCATGCTGCTCAGCCACTACGCATTCCTTTTCTCGGGTCCCACGGACACGGTTGCGTGTTCGCGCGCGGAAGCTTGCTCGGCGACGTCGCTCGCGCCCGGGGTGCCGCCCGCGCGGGGGTGCGCGGGGCGGGGCGGAGCACCGAGACCGTCACTCCCGCAGTGTACGGGCACGTTCCGGGGGCCACACGACACGCTCGGCGGTGCCCACGATGCGTTCGGTGCGGATCAGGCCGCCGCCCGGCGAGCCGAGCAGCGATCGGGAGTCCACGGACACACTGCGGTGGTCGCCCATGAGCCACACCCGCCCGGCCGGAACGTGCACGGTGAAGGGGATCCGGGACGGCGCGTCCCCGGGGAAGACGTAGTCCTCGTGCAGCGCTCGGCCGTTGACCGTGACCGACCCGTCCGCGGTGCAGCACGCCACGGTGTCCCCGGCGACGCCGATCACCCGCTTGACGTACGCGGTGTCCGAACCGGTCACGCCCAGCCAGCGGCCCACGGTGTGAACGGCCTGCTGGTACCACGGGTCGGTCGAGTGCAGGGGGTCCAGGGAGCCACGGCCGTCGAAGACCACGAGCTCACCGCGGGTGACGTCGTCCCCCGAGACGAGCTTGTCCACCAGGACCCGGTCCCCGCCCTGGAGCGTGGGCTCCATGGAGTCGGAGCCGACCCAGTAGACGTCCGCGACGAAGCCGCGCACCACCGAGGCCAGGACGAAGGCCGTGAGCAGGGCAATGGCCACGACCCGCAGCCACCACCGGCGCGTGGAAACGGGCCGTTTCACGGCGGAGGACCCGGCAGATGCCGGGCCCTCCGCGTGTTCCGTGTGCTGTGGCACCCGGTGAGTCTTACTTGCTCGATGCGCTCGAGTCGCGCTTCTCGCGGATGCGAGCAGCCTTACCGTGACGATCGCGCATGTAGTACAACTTGGCACGGCGCACGTCGCCGCGGCTCACGAGCTCGATCTTCTCGATGATCGGGGAGTGCACCGGGAAGGTACGCTCCACGCCCACGCCGAAGCTGACCTTGCGCACGGTGAAGGTCTCGCGCACGCCGGAGCCCTGACGGCCCACGACGAAGCCCTTGAACACCTGAACACGGGAGCGGTTGCCTTCCACGATGTTCACGTGCACGTTGAGGGTGTCGCCGGCACAAAAGTCCGGGACGTCGTTGCGCAGCGACTTGGCATCAAGCTGGTCAAGAATGTTCATGACATAACTCCTCGTGATCGCCGCAGGTCTCCCACGTGTGGTCCGCGTGTCACCCCGCGCGGGGTGGCATCGCTCCAGGATCCGGGACGGAACTTGGGATGGCCGTGCCGGGTGGTGCGTCGTTGGTCGCTCTCCCCCCTGCGGCAGGGGCGTGCCCGACGCACACACAGCGCTCCATTATGCCATATCCGGCGTGCCCTCCGCGGCCGCGTGCTCGTCGTCACGGCGCCACGATCCGCCCGCCACATGGAAGCCGTTCTCGGCGAGAACCGCGAGGTCCGCTGTGTCCAGGTCCGCGGGGTCCAGGGCGAGGATCATGTCCGGCCGGCGCCGCGCGGTGCGCGTGAGCTGTTGGTCCCGGCGCCATCGCTCGATCCGCCCGTGGTGCCCGGACAGCAGGATCTCGGGCACGGCCCGCTCGCGCCACAGCGCGGGTTTCGTGTAGACGGGGTACTCGAGCAGCCCGCCCGTGTGGGACTCCTCGGCCAGGGACTCGGGATTGCCGATCACGCCGGGGATCAACCGCGTCACGGCCTCGACCATGGCGAGCACGGCCACCTCTCCCCCGTTGAGCACGTAGTCGCCCAGGCTCAGGGGACGCACCCGCACCTCGCCCCGGGCGTTGTCGATGAAGCGCTCGTCGATCCCCTCGTAGCGCCCGCACGCGAAGATCAGGTGCTCCTCCGCTGCCAGTTCGTACGCGATCCGCTGCGTGAACACCTCCCCCGCCGGGGACGGCACCACGAGCACGGGTGCCGCGGAGTGTTCCTCGACGGTCCCGGACGACTTCGCGGCTCCCGGCTCCGCGGTCTCCGCGGCGTCCGTCGCGACAGCCGGCGCCGCGGTCTCCGGGGCCTCCGGTGCGGTCCGAGCGGACGACGACGCCGCGGCGTCGCCCCCTGCGTGCACCACCGACTCGAGGGCGAGCGTCCATGGCTCGGGCTTCATGACCATGCCCGCACCCCCGCCGTAGGGGGTGTCGTCCACGGTGCGGTGCCGGTCGGTGGTGAAGTCGCGGGGATCGGTGACCGCGAGGTGGAGGACCCCGTCCGTGACGGCCTTACCGATCAGGGACAGGTTGAGGGGCTGCAGGTACTCGGGGAAGATGCTCAGCACGTCGATGCGCACGGTTCACTCCGCTTCCGCGAGCTCGAGCAGGCCCGGGGGTGGGCTCACCAGCACGACGCCCGCGTCCAAATCCACCTCGGGGACGATTTCTTCCACGAACGGGATGAGCACGGGCCGCCCGCCGCCGTCCGGGGTGATCTCCAACAGGTCCTGGGCGACACCCTGGATCAGCGCCTTGACCGTCCCGATCCGGGCGTCGTCCCGTGTGATGTCCACCGCCGTGAGACCCAGCAGGTCGTCCTGGTGCCACTCGTCGTCGTCGAGCTCGAGGTCCGCGACCTCCGCGAACAGTTCGAGACCCCGAGCGGCCTCCGCCGCGGTGCGGTCCTCGATCTCCTCGAAACGCGCCACCAGCACGTTCTTGTTCCACCGGGAACCGCTCACGGTCACGTGCTCGAGCTGCGGGGAGCCGGCCCCGGCCGGTGCATTGCCCTCGCTCCTACCCCGCTCACGGGCGGGCTGCACCTCGAGCACGGAGCCCGGGGTGAACCGCGCCCGCGGGTCGTCCGTGAACAACTCCACCGTGACTTCTCCCCGCACCCCGTGCGGTTTACCGATCCGGGCTACCCGAACGCTCATGGCATCTCCTCGTGGCGACTCGTGCTGTGTGGGGCCCGCACGCTACCGCGCGGGCAACGACCACGGCCCCCGCTCCTCGATGCGAGGAACGGGGGCCGTGATACGTGTGTCTCGTGTGTTCGCGTCAGCGACGCCGGTCGGTGTCGACCACGTCCACGCGAACGTTCTCGCCGGAAGCCAGTGCCGAGACCACGGTGCGCAGGGCCTTGGCCGTGCGTCCCGATCGCCCGATCACGCGACCCAGATCGTCCGGGTGCACTCGCACCTCGAGCGTCTGACCGCGCCGACCGTCGCGGGAGCGCACCGACACGTCGTCGGGGCTGTCCACGATGCCACGGACCAGGTGCTCGAGCGCTTCGGCGAGCATGCTCACTCTGCCTTCTCGGCGTCGTCCTCCGTGGCCGCGGTCTCCTCGGCGGGAGCTTCCTCGGCCGGGGTCTCCTCGGCCTTGTCGGCCTTGGGGGTGATGGCCTCGGGGATGATCACGGAACCGTTGTCCGGGGCCACGAACTCGGCCTTGGCCTCGGGCTGCTTGAGGGTGCCCTCGGCGCCCGGCTCACCCTTGAACTTCTGCCAGTCACCGGTGATCTTCATGAGGGACAGCACGGCCTCGGAGGGCTGCGCACCCACGCCGAGCCAGTACTGCACGCGATCCGACACCAGGTTGATGTACGAGGGGTGCTCGGTGGGCTGGTACACACCGACCTCTTCGATCACGCGACCGTCGCGCTTCTTGCGGGAATCCACGACGACCACGCGGTAACGAGGGTCACGCATCTTGCCCATACGCTTGAGACGAATCTTGACTGCCACTTGTGTGGTTACTCCTGTTTCGAATGGAATCGGACATCGCACACACCTGCCCGTGGGGCGGGCCGTGAGTGGATTTCCTGTGGACGCGACAGCACGCGCGGTGAGAGGGTCCGCACGGGTCGAGTACCCGACCATTGTGCCACACGTGTCAAACCGCGGACGGTCGGGGACGAACGCGTCAGCGGTTCTTGCGTGCGCGCACCGACGCCCACAGTGCGGCCTGCAGGGCGGCGTCCGTGAACAGCGCCGCCGATGCCGAACCGAGCACGGCGGCACGGCGTCCCCCGCGGGCTGCGAGACCCGCGAGCCCCGCGCCGAGGGCGATCTCCGCTCCCCCGATCGCGAGCAGCAGGCCCGGCCTGCGCACGTAGGCCCGCTGGATCCGGGACAGCACGTCCCCGCCGCTGGGCTCCACGCTCGCGGCGTCCAGCATGGACAGACCCAGGGGCCGGGGCTCGAAGTCCGAGACACCGTCGACGTCGTGCAGCTCGCGCTGGGACTCCACGAGCTTCGCGGCCACGGTGGGCAGGCCGAGCAGTTGCAGGACGGATTCCAGCAGCAGCCCCGAGCTGGGCGTGCGCGCGTAGTTCTCGAGCCGGGCCGTGGCGGCGGCGTCCAGGTCGGTCAGGGACGCGATGAACTCCACCGCGGTCAGCATGCGGGCCTCGGCGGCACCCGCGGCGGGCGACGACGCGGCGTCGTCAGCCCCTGCGGCGCTGCCGGTGTCGGAGGCGCCGTGGGACTCCGCGACGCCGTGCGTTTCCGGCGCTTCGGTCGCGGGCTGGGCCGTGGGCGCCGGGCTCGCCTGCCCCCGGAGCGCTTCGAGGGCGAGGTCGGTCGCGGACTCCGCGGGTTCCCAGCGCAGCGTGGAATCGTCCGCGATCCGCGCGAACTGGGCACTCCAGGACTCGCGATCGTTCAACGAGTTCACGGGTGGGTAGATCCGCAGGCTGCGGCTCTCCCCGTCCGAGGTGATCAGGACCGCCATCGCGTCGGGATCCGCGGCGGCCGCGAGAGCCCCGGGGTCCAACTCGTCCGGCACCAGGACGACCGACCAGCCGTTGCGCGCAAGCGCCGTGAACCGGGTCCCCAGAGCGGTTGCGATGAACGGCAGCTGCGGGGCATCCGCGTGCACGATCAGCGCGGTGCGCGGCGCGGCACTCATGCGCGCCGGCCGCCGTCCATGACGCGTTCGACCACGGTCCCGGAGCGCAAGGCGTCCAGGGCCGCACGGATGTGCTGCGCCATGCCGGAGCTCAGCACGGTCTCGAGGTCCTCGGGGGCCACCCACCGGTACGAGAGCAGTTCCTCCTCCTGCACCGTGATGGGGGTGTCGGAGGGGATCTGCCCGCCGTCGTAGAGGAAGGACACGGAGTCCCCCCACATGCCCATGCCCACCCCGTGGCTCACCGCGAGCAGTCGCCCGCCCTCGAGGTGAAGGCCGACCTCCTCCACGACCTCACGGAAGCACCCGGTGCGGGGATCCTCCCCCGCCTCCACGGTGCCGCCGGGCAGGGTCCAGTCGTCCTTGTAATTGGGTTCGACCGTGAGCACGCGACCGCTCTCGTCCCGGATGATCGCGGCGGACGCGAGCCGCCGGGTGGGCAGCGACGCGATGAAGCTGCGCAGTTCGTCGTCGGGAAGGTATGAACCCATGACCGCCTACTTTCCGAGGAATTTCTCGAAGCCCTTGGGCAGGTTCAGCGACTCGGCGTCCAGGTCCTTGCCCTGGGCACCGAACGCGCTGCCCGGCGCCGCCGGCTTCTGACCGGAGGCCAGGGCCGCGTTCTCCTGCGCGCGCTTGGCGGGGTTGCCGGAGCGCGAGCTCTTCTTCTTGGACTTGCCCTTCTTGGCAGCGCCACCGCCGGCGCCGCCCATCCCGGGAATGCCGCCGGGCATCCCGGGCACGCCCTTGCCCTGGGCGAGACGCTTCATCATCTTCTGCGCCTGGGCGAAGCGCTCCATGAGCTGGTTGACCTCGGAGACCGAGACACCGGAACCCTTCGCGATGCGCGCGCGGCGCGAACCGTTGATGATCTTGGGGGCCACGCGTTCGTGCGGGGTCATGGAGCGCACGATGGCCTCCACGCGGTCGATCTCCCGCTCGTCGAAGTTCTCGAGCTGCTCACGCATCCCGGCGGCGCCGGGCATCATGGCGAGCATCTTCTTCATGGACCCCATCTTGCGCAGCTGCTGCATCTGCGCGAGGAAGTCCTCGAAGGTGAAGTCCTCCTGATCGGTGAACTTCTTGGCCATCCGCTCGGCCTCGGTCTTGTCCCACTGCCGCTCGGCCTGCTCGATGAGCGTGAGGACGTCACCCATGTCCAGGATGCGCGAGGCCATCCGGTCCGGGTGGAACTGCTCGAAGTCCCGCACGCCCTCGCCGGTGGACGCGAACATGATGGGCTTGCCGGTCACGGCGCGCACGGACAGGGCCGCACCGCCGCGGGCGTCGCCGTCGAGCTTGGAGAGCACTACGCCGGTGAAGTCCACGCCCTCGTCGAACGCCTTGGCGGTGTTCACGGCGTCCTGACCGATCATGGCGTCGATCACGAACAGGACCTCGTCCGGGTCCACGGCGTCACGGATGTCACGGGCCTGGTTCATCAGGGCCTGGTCGATACCCAGGCGCCCGGCGGTGTCCACGATCACGACGTCGTAGAGCTTGGCGCGCGCGAAGTCCACACCGTCGCGGGCGACCTTGACGGGATCCCCCGTGGGGTCGTCCGACTCGGAGGTGGCACCCGGCTCGGGCGCGAACACGGGTACCCCGGCGCGCTGACCCACGACCTGCAGCTGCGTCACGGCGTTGGGGCGCTGGAGGTCGGAGGCCACGAGCACGGGCTTGTGGCCCTGATCGGTGAGCCACTTGCCGAGCTTGCCCGCCAGGGTGGTCTTACCGGCACCCTGCAGACCCGCGAGCATGATGACCGTGGGACCGGACTTGGCCAGGTTGATCCGGCGGGTCTCCCCGCCCAGGACGTTCTGCAGTTCCTCGTTGACGATCTTGACGACCTGCTGGCCCGGGTTCAGGGCCTCGGAGACCTCCGCACCGAGCGCGCGCTCCTTGACGATCGCCGTGAACTCCCGGACCACGGGCACGGCCACGTCCGCCTCGAGCAGGGCCCGGCGGATCTCCCGGACGGTGGCATCGACATCGGCCTCCGAGAGCCGGCCCTTGCCGCGCAGGTTCTTGAAGGTCGCTGTGAGCCGGTCGGACAGTGAATTGAACACGGGGTGGTCGCTGCTTTCGTCTGACAACGGATGAATTCAGTGTCCCAGGTTAGCAAGCGAAGCCCCGCCCGGTCGCCCGGACGGGGCCTGTGCCGAAGACGTCGCGCGCGACCTCAGAGCGCGACGTCACCCAGTTCGCCGGTGCTCACGCGCACGGTGTTCTCCACGGCAGTGACCCACACCTTGCCGTCCCCGGGTTCGCCCGTGCGTGCGGAGGTGACGATGACGTCCACGAGGTCCTGGACCTCGCCGTCCTCCACGACCGTCTCGATGCGCACCTTCTCGAGGAGGTCCACCGTGTACTCGGCACCGCGGTAGACCTCGCGGTGCCCGCGTTGGCGGCCGTAGCCGTGGACGGTCAGCACGGTCATGCCCTGCACGCCGTATCTCTCCAGGGCGTCTTTGACGTCACTGAACTTCTCGGGTCGCACCACTGCGGTGATCAGCTTCACTGGTTGTCTCCTTTGCTGGCGGTGGGCACGGGGGCTTCGGCGGTCCCGGGCAGGGGCCGCGCGGGGGCTTGCCCGGCGAAGTAGCCGGTGGCCTCGTCTTTCAGCGAGTACGCGGACTCCGCGTGCTGGGTGAGGTCCACGCCGATGACCTCGTCCCGGCGGGTGATCCGCAGCCCCATCGTGGCCTTCAGGACGAGCCCGATGACCAGCGTGAGGACGCTGGTGTAGAGCGTCACGAAGAGGGTCGCGGCGAGCTGGGTGCCCAGCAGGCCCCAGCCACCACCGTAGAACAGCCCGGCCCGGCCCTCGGAGGGGATCGCCAGGAAGCCCAGCGCCACGGTGCCGACAATGCCGGAGACCAGGTGCACGCCGCACACGTCCAGCGAGTCGTCCAGGTGGATCCGGTACTTCAGGCCCACGGCGATCGCGGAGCACGCACCGGCCACGGCGGAGAGCAGGATCGCCCCGAGCGGGGTCACGTTGGCGCACGCCGGGGTGATGGCCACGAGCCCGGCGACGACGCCCGACGCCGCACCCAGCGACGTCGCGTGCCCGTCCCGGATGCGCTCGGTGAGCAGCCAGGCCAGCATGGCCGCAGCCGGGGCCACGAGCGTGTTGGTCCAGATCAGGGCGGCCTGCTCCACGGTGGTTGCGGCGCCGGCGTTGAAGCCGAACCAGCCGAACCACAGGATGGCCGAGCCGAGCATCACGAGCGGCAGGTTGTGCGGGCGCTGGCCCGAGTCGCGGCCGAAGCCGCGGCGGGCGCCGATGAGCAGGATGAGCACCAGCGCCGCGATACCCGCGTTGATGTGCACGGCGAGCCCGCCGGCGAAGTCGATCGGCTCGCCGAAGATCCGGCCCAGGGCGCCGTCCTCGGAGAACAGCCCGTCACCCCACACCATGTACGCGAGGGGGAAGTAGACCAGGGTGACCCACACGAGCGTGAAGACCACCCACGTGCCGAACCGGGTGCGGTCCGCGATCGCGCCGGAGATCAGGGCCACGGTGATGATCGCGAACGTCACGGAGAAGTCCGAGGACAGCAGGTCCTCGGTGTCCATCAGGCCGTGCAGACCGACGTGCGCGAACGGATCCGCGGTGAGGCCGCCCAGCACCGGGTCCCCGGCGAGCATGGAACCGCCCCACAGCACCCACACGACGCCCACCACCCCGAGCGCGGCGAAGCTCATCATCATCATGTTCAGCACACCCTTGGCGCGGGTCATGCCTCCGTAGAACAGTGCAAGTCCGGGGGTCATGAAGAACACCAACCCCGCGGCCACCACGGTCCACACGTGTCCGGCGGTCAACTCCACCCGGATCACCTCGTCCCTGTCTCGTGTCGGCACAGCCTTTGCGCCTGTTGCACACAGTCAACGGGGCGGGTGTTACCGCGACAGCGCGGGTTCGTGACGCCGGTGTTTCACGTCACGTCCGCGTGTGACGATCGTGTTAACTCCTCAGGTACCGGCGTCGATGCCGGTTCCAGTGCAGTGGCGGGGCCAGTGCACGTGCCGGTGCCCCGACGACGACGGCGCCCACTCCCACGAAGGGGGCGAGCGCCGTCGTCGTCGCGAGAGGGAGCAGGCTCAGTCGATGATCGCGTCCACGAACTGCTCGGCGTTGAAGGGCGCGAGATCGTCCGGGCCCTCGCCCAGGCCGATGAGCTTGACGGGGACGCCGAGGCCGCGCTGGATGGCGACCACGATCCCGCCCTTGGCGGTGCCGTCCAGCTTGGTGAGCACGATGCCCGTGATGTCCACCGCCTCCGCGAACACCTTGGCCTGGGTCATGCCGTTCTGCCCGGTGGTCGCGTCGATCACGAGCAGCACCTCGTCCACCTCGGCGGCCTTCTCGATTACGCGCTTGACCTTGCCGAGCTGGTCCATCAGACCCGCCTTGTTCTGCAGGCGCCCGGCGGTGTCCACGAGGACCACGTCCGCTTCCTGGTCGATGCCGGCCTTGACGGCATCGAACGCGACCGAGGCGGGGTCCGCACCCTCGTGCTCCGAACGCACGGTGGGCACGCCCACGCGCGCACCCCACGTCTCGAGCTGGTCCGCGGCGGCCGCACGGAACGTGTCCGCGGCGCCGAGCATGACGTCCTTGTCCTCGGCCACGAGCACGCGCGCGAGCTTGCCGACCGTGGTGGTCTTGCCCACGCCGTTGACGCCCACCACCAGGACCACCGCGGGCTTGCCCGGGGCGGCCTCGGTGCGCAGGGAACGGTCCAGGGTGGGGTCCACGAGCGCGAGCATCTCCTCACGCAGCAGGGACTTCAACTGCGCGGGGTCCTTGGTGCCCTCGACCCGCACGCGCTTCTTGAGGTTCTCCACGAGCTCGAGGGACGCGTCCGTGCCGAGGTCCGCCATGAGCAGCGTGTCCTCGATCTCGTCCCACGTGTCCTGATCGATGCGTTCGCGGGACAGCAGGACCAGCAGACCCTTGCCGAGCATGGTGTTGGACTTGGCCAGCCGTCCGCGCAACCGGGCCAGGCGCCCGCGGGCGGACTCCGGGCGCTCGAGGGTGCTGACCGGTCTGTCCTCGACGAGGGTGTCGCCCTCGGTCGCCGGGACGTCGTCCAGGTCCCGGGTGTCCGTGTAACCGCCCCGGGGTGCCTTGGGCCGGCGCAGCAGCAGGATGCCGAACACCACGAGCAGCACCACCACCACCGCGGCGACAATGAGTATCCACATCAGTTCAGTCGTGATCACCCTCCTAATCTCCCATAAACTGCAGGGCGTGTCCCGCCCCGATCCCCGCGACCCCGCCGAGCATCCCGTCCCCGCCTCCCCCGACGACGCGCGCGCCGTTCCCTCGGCCGCGGACGACGACGCCGCCGCGGGTCCCGCGCGGCGCGGCAGGGTCCCCGAACCCATCAAGGTCCTGATCGCCGCGGCCTTCGTGATCGCCCTGGGCTACGGGATCGTGGCGCCCGTGCTGCCGCAGTTCGCGGCGAGTTTCGGCGTGGGCGTGGCCGCGGCCTCCGCCGTGATCAGCGCGTTCGCCCTGTGCCGGCTCGTCTTCGCCCCCGCGAGCGGTGCAGTGGTCAACAAATTGGGTGAACGGCCCACGTACCTGATCGGTCTGATCGTGGTGGCCCTGTCCTCGGCCGCGACCGCGTTCGCCCAGACCTATGGGCAACTGCTGATCTTCCGCGGCCTCGGGGGGATCGGCTCCACGATGTTCACCGTGTCCGCGATGGGCCTGATCGTGAGGTTGGCCCCGCCCACCATGCGCGGGCGGGTCTCCGGGTACTACGCGACCGCGTTCCTGCTGGGCGGCATCCTGGGGCCCGTGCTCGGCGGGCTGCTCGCGGGCCTCGGGATGCACGCCCCGTTCCTGATCTACGCCGGGGCCCTGCTGGTCGCCGTCCTCGTGGTGTACGTGCGGTTGAAGGACGAGACGATCGGCGCCAAACGCGCCGGCCGGGCCCAGCCGCCCATGCGCGTCCGCGAGGCACTCGACGCCGGCGCGTACCGTGCTGCGCTCGCGTCCAGTTTCTCCACGGGCTGGACGGCCATGGGCGTACGCGTGGCCCTGGTCCCCCTGCTCGCTGTCCAGGTGGTCGGCGAGGGACCCGCCGTCGCCGGGCTTGCACTGGCCCTGTTCGCCGTGGGAAACGCCGCTGCCCTGACCGTCACGGGGCGGCTCACCGACCGCGTGGGGCGCAAACCGCTCGTGCTCACGGGGCTGCTCGTGTGTGGACTCGCGACCATCGGGGTGGGGCTGAGCACGTCCGTGGTGATGTTCGCGGTGCTCTCGCTGCTCTCCGGCGTGGGCTCCGGAACCCTCAACCCGGGACAACAAGCGGCCGTGGCGGACGTGATCGGCCCGGATCGCGCGGGCGGCAGGGTACTGTCCCGGTATCAGATGTGCGCGGACGCGGGCCAGATCGCCGGCCCCGTGCTCGCGGGTGCGCTCGCGGACGCCGCAGGCTTCGGCTGGGCCTTCGGGATCTCGGGAGCACTCATGCTGCTCGCGGCGATCGCGTGGTTGCCGGCCAGGGACACCCTGCCCCCGGTGTCGCGCACCCACGCCCCTGCCCCTCGACGAAAGTGAGCCCCGGTGGCCGCAACCGAGCGACGTCGCCCCCGCTCTTCGACGACGCTCTTCATGGTCGTGTTCATGACAGGGCTCATGGCGAACGCGATCCTCAGGGAGCTACGGGACCGCGGGATCATCACCACGCCGGTGCTCGTGCTCGCCATGGTGTTCCTCCTGGGCGGGTTCGCAGTGTACTGGCGGTTCTACTGGGTCCCCAGAGCGTCGAGTTCGGAACCGGACCGTCCCAGGATCACCGTGGCCGAGACGTGGCACAGCCCGTATCCGCCTCCGACGAAGGTTAGCGGGCCCTGCCCCTGGCAGCCACCTTCCAGACAGAGGCCCGGAACGGAGACTCCCGGATCCGTGGCGAGGTCCGGGACGACGTCGGGTGGCACTCCGGCCCACCCCCAGCAAGTCATCGAGGACGAGGTGCGCAACCGCCGGGCCGCGCTGTTGCGCCGCGCCCGCGCGGCGACAAGCTGAGTCGTCTCACCCTCGGCTAGCGAGCGGCGTCGTCGGCGGAAGACCTCAGCGCAACTGCGAGAGCTGCTGGCCCACGACGAGGCTTACGCCGTCGCCGCGCATCGAGACCCCGTAGAGCGCGTCCGCGATCTCCATGGTGCGTTTCTGGTGGGTCACGATGATCAGCTGCGAGCTCTCCTTGAGCTGCTCGAAGATGGTGAGCAACCGACCCAGGTTCCGGTCGTCCAGCGCGGCCTCAACCTCGTCCATGACGTAGAACGGGGACGGCCGGGCCTTGAAGATGGCCACGAGCAAGGCGAGCGCCGTCAGCGAGCGCTCGCCGCCGGAGAGCAGGGAGAGCCGCTTGATCTTCTTCCCGGCGGGTCGGGCCTCGACCTCGACCCCCGAGTTGAGCATGTCGTCCGGGTCGGTCAGGCGCAGCCGCCCCTCCCCTCCCGGGAACAGGGTCGCGAACACCGAGACGAACTGTTCCGCGGTGTCCCGGTAGGCCTGGGCGAAGACCTCCTCCACGTGCTGGTCCACCTGCCGGATGATGTTGCGCAGATCCGTGCGGGAATTCTTGACGTCCTCGAGTTGGGTGACCAGGAACTTGTGGCGTTCCTCGAGCGCGGCGAACTCCTCGAGCGCGAGCGGGTTGACCTTGCCGAGCGCCTTGAGCTGCTTCTGCGCGCGCTGCAACCGGGTCTCCTGCTCCTCGCGTTGGAACGGGGTCCCGGCATCGGTCATCCGGGGCAGTGCGAGCTGGACGGGCGCGCCGTCCTCCTCGGTGCGCTGGGCCGCCTCGATCGCTGCGTCCGCGTCCGGGACGGGCAAGTGGGGGCCGTAGTGGTCCACGAGGAAGTCGGGGGTCATCCCCAACTCCTCGAGGGCCGTGGTCTCGAGCCCCTCGAGCCGGGCGCGGCGCTGCGCGAGGTCCAGTTCCGCGAGGTGGAGCTGTTCGGTGAGTTCCCCGATCCGCCGGGTCAGCTCGTCACGTTCGGAACGCAGCCGCTGCGCGGCCTCGTCGAGCCCGGCTCGGCTGGTCTCGATCGCGTCCCGCTGAGCAGCCGCCCGCGCCGCGGCGTCGTCGGCGCGTTCCCGGAGATAGCGCGCGGCCTCCCCCACGGCCCGCGCCACGACCGCTTGCACGCGGCGGCGTTCAGCCCGCCGCGCGGCCTCGGCCTGCGCGGCGCGTTCCGTGCGCGCCGCCCGCGCCTGGGCCTGAGCGCGGGACTCCGCGTGGCGGTGCTGTTCCTCGAGTCCGCGCAGCGCGAGCCGCGCCTCGGTCTCGGCCTCGCGCGCGGACCGGGCCTCCGCCTCGGCGCGATCCTTCGCGGCCGCGGCCGCGAGCTGTTCCCGGTCGAGATCCTCCTCGTCCCCGGTCTCGACGTTCTCGGCGCCTTCCACGGCCTCCCGCAGCTCCTCGTCCCGCTGGGCGAGGCGCTGCTGCGCGGTCTCCAGGACACTGCGGCGCCGTTCCAGTTCGGAATCCGCCGACGCCGCCGTAGCCTCCGCCCTGCTCGACGCCGCCCCGGCCGCCGCGGCCTCCTGCTGGGCCCGCTGCGCCGCCCGGCCGGCCTCGCGGGCCTCCCGTTCCGCGGCCGCGCGCTGCTCCTCGGCCTCCCGGGCCCGAGCGGCGGCGGAGTCCGCCGCCTCCTGTAGCGGCCGGGTCCGAGCGTCCTCGCGGTCGATCAGCGCGAGGATCTCGAGGTTGCCGGCCGCCTCCGTGGCCCCGCCTTGCACCCGATGGGCGCCGTACACGTCACCGTCGCGGGTGACCACGCGCAACGCGGTGCCGGCCCGGTCGTCCGCCGCGGCGGCGTCGAGCACGGCGAGCGCGGAGGACGCGTCCGGCGCCAGCACCGTGGTGGCGAGTTCGGCCCGCACCGCGGCCACGACGGCGGCGTGTCCCGCGGCGTCGGACCCGTCCGTCGCGGCGGAGATCACGTCCGTGGCGAGCACGCAGCCCTCGGGCAGGGTGGGCCGGACGCACTCGGTGCTCGCGCCGTCCTCGCGCGCGATCACGAGGTGCACCCGACCCGATCCGGCATCCCGCAGCCGGGAGAAGATCTGTGCCGCGGAGGTGTGGGAGGCCACGGCAAGCGCGTCGGACCACGGGCCGAGCGCGGCGGCCACGGCGCGTTCCCAGCCCGCGCTCACGCGCACGGCCCGCGGCACCTCGCCCACCACGGGCACCACGTCCGCCACGGAGGAGGAGCCGTCCGGTTGGCGCACGGATTCACGCAGGGTCTCGAGGCGCACGGTGTGCGCGTGCAGCGCGCTCGTAGTCTCCTGACGGTGGGTGTCCGCGTCCCGGGAACGGGAGCGGGCGGCGTCGGCGGCCTCTTGGGCCTCGCGGGCCTGCTCCGCGCGGCGCTGGGCCTCGGCCGCGGTGGCCTCGGCCGTCTCGCGCAGCGATGCCATGTCCAGGCGGGCGTTCTCGGCGCGGGTCACGACGTCGGAGATCTCCCCGCGCACGCGTTCCACGTCCGCCTCAGCGGCCGTGAGCGCCGACCGCGCGGCGGTGACCGCCGCGGCGAGCCGGGCCTGCCCCGCGCGTCGGTCCGCGGCACGGCGCACGAGCGCGGCCGATTCCTTTTCCGCGTCCCGCGCGGTCGATTCGGCGGCCTCACGCGCCGCATGCGCACGGTCGAGGTCCTCGCGCGCCCCCACGACCCGTTCGGCCAGCTGTTCAGCCTCGGCGAGTGTCCGGGCGGCCTGTTCCTCGAGGGTCTGCGCGTCCCGGTTCGTGGCGGCGGGTTCCTCGGTACTGCCCAGCAGCCGACGGCGCTCCTCGGCCAGGGCCGCCAGCGCCCGGTAGCGGTCGCGCACCGTGCTCAGTTCGTACCAGCTCGTGCGGGCCGCGTTCAGTTCCGGGGTGGTGCGCGCGGCACGGGTCTCGGTCTCGTGCAGCCGCTGGGCGAGATCCGCGGCCGCGGTCTCGAGCTCGGCCTTGCGTTCGCGCGCCGCGCGGCTCGCGTCCTGGTCCGTGTCCATCCCGGCGCGCGCCGCCACGAGATCGTCCGCGAGCAGACGGGCGCGCGCATCACGGACGTCGTACTGGATCCGCTGCGCCTTACGAGCCGTGCGCGCCTGCCGACCCAGGGGCGTGAGCTGACGCTGGATCTCACCGGTGAGGTCCTCGAGCCGGTCCAGGTTCGCCTGCACCGATTCGAGCTTGCGCAGGGTCTTCTCCTTGCGGCGGCGGTGCTTGAGGATCCCTGAGGCCTCCTCGATGAACCCACGGCGGTCCTCGGGGGTGGCCTGCAGGATCCGGTCCAGCTGCCCCTGCCCCACGATCACGTGCATCTCCCGACCCAGCCCGGAGTCGGAGAGCAGCTCCTGGATGTCCAGCAACCGGCACGAACGGCCGTTGATCGCGTATTCGGAGCCCCCGGAGCGGAACAGCGTGCGCGAGATGGTGACCTCGGAGTATTCGATCGGCAGGGCGCCGTCGGCGTTGTCGATGGTCAGGGACACGTGTGCGCGGCCCAGGGCGGAGCGACCGGAGGTGCCCGCGAAGATGACGTCCTCCATCTTCCCGCCGCGCAGGGACTTGGCACCCTGCTCCCCCATGACCCACGCGAGGGCGTCCACCACGTTGGACTTACCCGACCCGTTCGGCCCCACGACCGCGGTGACCCCGGGCTCCATGTGGAACGTGGTGGCGGACGCAAAGGACTTGAAACCACGCACGGTGAGGGTCTTCAGATGCACGCGGGGTCTCCAATGTCGTTGTCGCTTACGCCGCCCCTCGGCGCCCGCACCGGCGGGTGACGGGCGCGCCGACCTGGGCGATCGCGAGCGCGGGGGCAGCCCCCGAGTCTACCCGGGGCGGGCCCCGCGGCGGTGTGGGGCGCGTGCGGGGGCTCACACCCGCGGCTCACCGGGGCCGGAACGGCCTGCGCCCGCAGAGAAACGCAACGTACATCCGAAGGGAGCTGTCAGTCGGGACCGTTAGACTGAGCCGGTCCAACCCGCTAGTTCACCCGAGCGCCGAGGCTCTCCTCTCACGATCGATTCCTTGACGGTACGGGTGGCGTCTGATCGAAAGCGCCACATTGACCGGTAACTCCACCATCAGAAACCGAAATGCCGCAGTCCTATCCGTGACCAAGACGGAGGCGGACGTGGTAATTCCGTCTACTCGGTTCGATGAGGAGTTGGCAGAGACCTTCCGGCGGCTGCGCATGCCCAAGGGGCTGCTCGAGCGATTGGCCGGGATCAAGGAACGCGGCGGTTGGGCACCGGGACGCCACTTCACGGACGGCGCCACGGAGGCCGGCCAGGAGGCCCTGCGGCAATCGGGGGTGGCCCCGGAGCAGATCGGGTTGTTCATCAACGCGTCCGTGACCCGCGACAACTTCGAACCCGCCGTGGCCGTGGGCATCCACGACCGGTTGGGCCTGCCGAGCTCCGCGCTGAACTTCGACATGACCAACGCGTGCCTCGGCTTCGTCAATGCCCTCACCGTGGCGGCGTCCATGATCGACGCCGGGGCGATCGAGTACGCCCTGGTGGTCGCCGGTGAGGACCCCTCCCCGTGGCACCACGCAGCGGTGGAACGGTTGCGCGGGGACGACATCACCCGCGAACAGGTGGTGCAGGAGTTCGCCACGCTCACGCTGGGGTGCGGTGCCGCCGCGGCCGTGGTGGGCCCCGCGGACCGCCACCCGAACGGGCACCGCATCGTGGGATCCGTCACGCGCGCGGGCACGGAGTTCAACCACCTGTGCATCGGCGGGGACGACGGCATGTTCACGGACGCCACCGGGCTGCTCAACCACGGGGTGGGCCTCGTGGTCGAGGCGTGGCTCGAGGCCGAGAAGGACGGCTGGCAGTGGCGGGACATGGACTCCTACGTGACCCACCAGGTCTCCAACTCGCACACCAACAAGCTCATCCAGGACATGGGCCTGGACGCGGACCGTGTCCCCCTCACCTTCCCGTACTGGGGCAACGTGGCCGCCGCGGCCCTGCCCATGACACTCGCGCTCGAGGCCGAGCGGCTCGAACCCGGCCAGCGCGTGCTGTGCCTGGGCGTGGGCTCGGGCCTGAACACGACCCTCATGGAGATCGCCTGGTAGCCCGCCCGTAGCCCCCGGTCACCGCCTCACAGAACGGAGGAGCAACGTGCTCTCCACACCCTCCCCGGAACGCACCACCACGGTGCGTCTGCCCTTCACCGACACCCCGCTGCCGGGCCTGGACCCCGCGTGGTCCACCACGGTGAGCGTCCCGACCACGGCGGCCGTGGAACCCGTGCCCGGCAGGAAGCGCCGCTGGCACGTGCTGGACAATGGTGCGCAGCTCTCCCGGGCGGGCCGCAGCCCCCGCGGGATCATCCTGGCGGTGCACGGCAACCCCACGTGGTCCTACCTGTGGCGAGACGTGGTGCGCGCCGGCCAGACGGCCGAGCAGCCGTGGCGCGTGGTGGCCGTGGACCAGCTGGACATGGGCTTCTCCGAGCGCACGGGATTGTTCCGCCGGCTCGAGGACCGCGTCCGGGACCTCGGGGACCTCACGCACGCGCTCGGCATCGACGACGCCGGACTGCCGGTGGTCACCTTGGCCCACGACTGGGGCGGGCTCATCTCCCAGGGCTGGGCGCAGGAACACCCACAGCTCCACGCGGCGACCATCATGACCAACACCGCCGTTCACCACGACAACGCCGAGCCCATCCCCTCGGCCCTGCGGCTCGCGCTCAACCGCGCCGTGCACGAACCCCTCACCTCCGGGACCACCGCGTTCCTGGACACCACCCTGGCCCTGTGTGATCCCGCCCCGGCCAAGGACCTCAAGAAGGCCTACAAGGCTCCGTACACCTCCCGCGAGCGCCGCGAGGGCATCGCGCACTTCGTCGCCGACATCCCCGCCGAACCGGGCCACCCCTCCAACGCGGCGTACGAGCGCATCGCCGGGCGGATGAGCGCGCGCGAGGTCCCCACGCTGCTGCTGTGGGGCACCAACGATCCCGTGTTCCAGCAGCGTTACCTCGAGGACCTCATGCGGCGGGCACCCCACGCCGACGTCCACCGCTTCGAAGGCGCCAAGCACCTGCTGCCCGAGGCCCGGGACATCGCCCCAGCGATCCTCACGTGGCTCGGTGAGCGTTTCGGTCAGGACGAGCCCGTGGTGCAGGCCCACCGTGAGCGCCGCGCGCGCGGTCGCGGGGACTTCGTGCCGTTCTTCGCCGAACTCGACGCACGACGCCGCGACGCCTCCCCCGCCGTCGTGGACATGGGACCCGTCATGGGAACCGTGGACGGTTCCGCTCCGGCGCTCAACGTGGAACGCACGGTAACCTGGGCGCAGCTGAGCACGTCCGTGGACCAGCTCGCGGCGGCCCTGCTGCGCACGGGCGTGCGTCCCGGGGACCGCGTGAACCTCATGGTCCCCCCGGGCTCCATGCTCACCACCTTGATCTACGCGTGTCTGCGCATGGGCGCGGTGATCGTGGTTGCGGACCAGGGGCTGGGCCGCAAGGGACTGACCCGGGCGCTGCGCGGGTCGTCCCCTGACTGGTTCATCGGCATCCGTAAGGCCCTCGTGGGTGCGCGCGCCCTGGGCTGGCCCGGACGCCGGATCTCCGCGGATCGACTGGATCCCATGTCCAAGAAGCTGCTGGGTGTGGAACACACCGTGGCCGAGCTCATGGACTCGGTGACCACCGTGCGCGCGGAGGACATCCCCGCCGTGAACCCGGACGCCGAGGCCGCCGTGCTGTTCACGTCCGGCTCCACCGGACCCGCCAAGGGCGTGGTCTACACCCACCGCCAGATGGCCGGGATGCGCGACACCATCCGGGACACCTACGGCCTGCGTGCCGGGACCGGGCTCGTGGCCGGGTTCGCGCCGTTCGCGCTGCTCGGCCCCGCCCTTGGTGCCGCCTCCGTCACGCCGGACATGGACGTCACGAGCCCCAAGACACTCACCGCACAGGCGCTCGCCGAGGCCACAATGGCTATCGGTGCCACCGCGGTGTTCGCGTCCCCGGCGGCCATCGCCAACGTCCTGGCCACCGCGGACGAGCTGTCCCCCGCCGAGCGTGATGCGCTGGCCCGGGTGGACCTCATGCTCTCCGCCGGAGCGCCGATCCCCGAGGAGCTGCTCGCCCGGTTGCAGGAGCTGATGCCCGCGGCCGAGCTGCACACCCCCTACGGGATGACCGAGGCGCTGCCCCTGACCGACGTCAGCTTGGACGTGATCCGCGCGGCACGGGAGGACGCCCAGAGCGGTGTAGAGGGTGCGGGCCGCGGCGTGTGTGTGGGCACCCCGGTCGAGGGAGCGCAGCTCGGCGTATTGCCGCTGCGCGCGGACGGCTCCGTCTCCCCCGACATCGTGACCACCCCTGGTGTCACCGGCGAGATCGTGGCGCGCGCCCCGCACGCCAAGGACCACTACGACCGGTTGTGGATCACGGAGCGCGCCTCCGACCTGACCCCCGGCTGGCACCGCACCGGGGACGTGGGGCACTTCGACGCCCGTGAGCGGCTGTGGTACGAGGGCCGCCTGGCCCACGTGATCACGATGTCCGACAGGCCGGTGTCTTCCGTCGCGGCGGAGCACGCCGCCCAGACGGTTCCCGGTGTGGGCCGCGTGGCCGTCGTGGGTGTGGGCCCCCGCGGTTCCCAGTCCGCCGTGGCCGTGATCGAAACGGTGCCCCCGGCCGCCAAGCCCCACGTGGCCCCCGCGGATCTGGCCGAGCGCGTGCGCGCTACGATCGATTTCGCGACCGGGCTGGCTGTGAGCGCCGTGCTCGTGATCCCCGAGCAGCCCACGGACATCCGCCACAACTCCAAGATCGACCGCGCCGAATTGAGTGACTGGGCCGAGCAGGCCCTGGCCACCGGAAAGATGAGTGCCCTGTGAGCCACGACCAGACCCCCGCTCCCGACCGCTCCGGCGCCGGCCGCCACCGCGCCGACGATCACGACGCCGCTGCGCCGGCTCCTGGGGCCACCGCGGCCGGGGCGGCGTCGTCGGCTCCCCGGAACGACGGGAACGCAAGCAATTCCGATGCAAACGCATCGAATGGAGACCGGCAGGACACCGCTCCCGGCGTCGCGCAGATCGCGGATCCCGAGCGTGGCGGCGCCACCGCGACCCAGGGTGAGCTGACCGGGGACGGCCGCACCGTGCTGGTGACCGGCGCGTCAGGGATGCTCGGAGGGGACGTCGCCCGCGTCCTGCTCTCGCGCGGCTGGCGCGTGCGCGTCTTCCAGCGGGGTCACGCATCCGTGGCCGAGCGCGAAGGCGTCGACGAGGTGCTCGGTTCGGTGACCGATCCCGACGACGTGGCGCGCGCGCTCGACGGCGTGGACGACGTCATCCACCTCGCGGCCAAGGTCTCCTTCACCGGGGACTGGGAGGACTTCGTGCGGGTCAACGTGACCGGGACGCGTGTGCTGCTGTGCCAGGCCCAGAACGCCGGGGTGCAGAACGTGGTCTTCGTGTCCTCGCCGTCCGTGGCCCACGCGGGCGTGTCGATCGAGGGCGCGGGCGCGGAACCCGCAAACCCCCAGACGGCGCGCGGGAACTACGCGCGGTCCAAGGCCGCCGCTGAACTGCTCGGCCTGAGCATGGACGGCCAGCGCGACCTCAAGGTGGCCGCGGTACGTCCGCACATCGTGTGGGGCCCCGGGGACACCCAGCTCGTGGAGCGCGTCGCGGATCGCGCGGCGGCCGGGCGGATGCCGTACCTGGACAACGGTGCGGCCATGATCGACACCACCTACATCGACAACGCGTCCGAGGGCATCGTGCGGGCGCTCGAGCGCATCGACACCGTGCGCGGACGCGCGCTGGTGATCACCAACGGTGAGCCCCGCCCGGTGGGCGAACTCATCGCGCGGATGTGCCGCGCCGCGGGCGCCCCCGCGCCCACGCGCTCGATCCCCGGTGGCGTGGCACGCTTCGCCGGCCGCGTCATCGAGAAGGTCTGGCCGTACCTGCCCGCGAAGTTCCGCGGCGGGGACGGCGAGCCGCCCATGACCGAGTTCCTGGCCGAGCAGCTGTCCACGGCCCACTGGTTCGACCAGCGCGAGACCCGCGAACTACTGGACTGGACGCCGTCCGTGAGCCTGGACGAGGGCTTCGCGCGGCTCACCGCGTACTACTCCGACAAGCCGCGCCCGCAGCGCAACACGGGATCGGTCGCGGTGTCACGCGTGGTGGAGGTCGCCGACGACCAGCGCATCCGCGCCGAGGACGCCTCGATCGCCCCCGAAGAAGAGAGCGGGACGAGCAACGACCTGCAGATCGTGCGCGCACAGTAGGCGCTGTCGTGCCCGTGGCGTGGAGCCGCGGGCACGATGCGAACCAGGGTGCAGGCCCCGCTACCCGGCATCCGTGTGCGGTTGCTCAGTAGTGGTAGCGCGCTTGCAGGATGACGAGATCGTCACCCACGACCATGTAGACCAGCCGGTGTTCAGCAGTGATTCTCCTCGACCACGCGCCTGGGGCACCGTATGTCAACTGCTCCGGTTTGCTGATCCCGGGAAAGGGCTCGCGGACGCACGCATCAATGAGGCTGTTGATCCGCGTGACGATCTTCCGGTCCACGGTCTACCAGTGGGTGTAGTCCTCTAGGCGGACGCGTCCCAGACCGACCTCACGCGGGCCCCGGGGTCTGTTCATCTTGACGGTCCAGTTCGTGGACCTCGGTGGTTCCCGCGGTGGCCCGCTCGTAGGCGTCGAGGAGCCTGCGAGCATTGGTCGGAGACCGGAAGAGGTATGTGGTTCCCTGCCACGCCGCGTACTCGTCCGCCGCCATGAGTACCGCATTGCTTTGGCGGTACACGATCTCCACGGCCTCGCGGTCCTCGTTGACGCGCTCGATCAGGGGGAACAGGGTCTTTCGAAATTCACTGGCGCTCAACGACATGGGATGACCTCCCGTCGGCAATTGGTACAGAATGACGGCGCCACTCCCACCGAGCTTTGAGTCATCTGCCTCCGGTGCATCCTGGCGTGAGTGGCCGGGTACGACGTCCGGACAGGGCCGGGACCGATGCCCGGATCAATCGATCTCTTCGCCGGCGAGGGCCTTGGCGGCCAGGCGCTCCTCCTCACTGACCTCCCACACCTCGTAGGCGGCGTGCAACGCCAGCAGGATGATCAGACATCCGAGGACCAGGTCCGGCCCTCCCGAGCCCGTCCATGCGGTGATCAGGGCCATGACGATGATCGCCACGTTCACCAACACGTCGTTGCGGGCCGAGAGGAACGCGGCACGGCCGAGGGAGCCGCCGTGGTTGCGGACGCGGGCGATGACGAGAGCACTCGTCCCGTTGATGACAATGGCGCCGAGCGAGGCGAGGACGACGGGCAGCACGTCCGGTGCCACAGGCTCGGCGAACAGCTGAGCTGCTTCCCATGCCGCGAACGCGGCCGGAGCGAGGATCACGACGGCCATGACCTTGCCCATGACGGCGCGCTTGGCCAGGGCCCAGCCAAGCGCCGCAAAGATCAACAGGTTGATCGAGGTGTCCTCGAGGAAGTCGACACTGTCGGCCAGCAGCGACACCGACCCTGAACCGAGCGCGACGAAGAACTCGACGAAGAAGTACCCGAAGTTCAGGAGGGCGACCGTGAGCACAGCTCGACGGACCCGGGGTGCATCGAAGGCGCCGGGCGCCTTCCCCGGGTTCTCGTTCGGTGCACTGGGAGCGTTCATGGGCACAATTCTCGTCATTGGCTCTCGGGTCGCCCCGGGGCCAGCGGGTGATCCGGATGGCATGGGCTGCGTGGGGACATCAATGTCGGTCTCGACCCCCGACGGGCGTGCCGCCTGCGGGGTCTCTCGTCAGGGCCGGAAACGTCTCGGCCGCCGCTGGCACCGCGAGCAGCGATACGAGGAACGGTTGGCGAAGCGCTCACGCACGATGACGCCGTCGTCCCCGCCGGCCTCACAGCGAGGGCACGGCTGGCCCGCACGGCCGTAGGCGTTGAGTGACCGGGAGAAGTACCCGGACTCGCCGTTGACGTTGACATACAGCGAGTCGAAGCTCGTGCCGCCCGCGTCCAGCGCGCGACGCATGACCTCCTGGCACGCCGCCACGAGTGTGTATGTGCGCGGCGCGGTCATGGTCTCGGTGGGCGCGGCCCAGTGCAGGCGCGCCGCCCACAGCGCTTCGTCCGCGTAGATGTTGCCGATCCCGGAAATCAGCCCCTGGTCCAGCAGCGCGCGCTTGAGCCCGGTCCGACGACGACGCAGCGCCGCGTGGAAAGCCGCCACGTCGAAGAGCGGGTCCAGCGGATCGCGCGCAATGTGCACGGCGTGTTCCGGGACCGTGCCGTGGCCGTCCGACGCGGGCACCAGACGATCCAGCAGCATCCCACCGAAGATCCGCTGGTCCACGAACCGCAGTTGCTCTGGCAACGGCTGCCCGGACGCATCGAGCGCCGGGGACAGCTCCAGCCGGATGCGCTCGTGGCGCGACCTGGGTTGTTCCGGGGAGGACACGAGCAGTTGCCCGCTCATCCCCAGGTGCACGAGCAGTGCGCGGGAAGGTTCTGACCCATCCGCAGCGCGCACGGGCAACCACAGGAACTTGCCGCGCCGGCACGCGTTGACAACTGTCAGCCCGGTCAGTTCGCGGCGGAAGCCCTCCGGGCCGTCGGTGTGACGCCGCAAGGACCGGGGGTCCACGACCTCCACGCTCTCCACGGTGCGCTCTACGACCCAGCGTGCGACGCCGCGGCGCACCACTTCCACTTCGGGCAACTCAGGCACAGCGCGCTCAGTTCTCGGTGGCGAAACGTTCGACGATTGCCTCGCACGCGGCCGCGGCGGCCGCGCGTTCGGCGGCCTTCTTGGACGTCCCCTCGCCGTGTCCCAGGACATCACCGTGTACGACGGCGTTCGCGGCGAAGCGGCGCGCGTGGTCCGGGCCGGTGCCCTCGACCTCGTAGCGCACGGTCCCCAGCTCGTACTGGGAGGCGAGTTCCACCACGCGGGTCTTCCAGTCGCGGCCCTCGTGCAGCACGCGGGTGTCCTCGAGCAGCGGGACGATCAGGCGCAGCACCAGATCGCGCGCGGGCAACGGCCCGCACGCCTCGTAGACCGCGCCGATCAGGGCCTCGGTGGTGTCCGCGAGGATGGAGGCCTTCTCGGCCCCGTGCGTGCGGATTTCACCCTTGCCCAGGCGGATGTGGGGGCCGAGCCCGAGAGTTTTGGCGACCCCGGCGAGCGCGCGGGCGGAGACCACGGATGCGCGCAGTTTCGCGAGGCTGCCCTCGTCCCACTCGGGATAGCGGTGGAAGATCTCGTCCGTGACCGCGAGCTGCAGGACCGCGTCCCCCAGAAACTCGAGGCGTTCGTTGTGGACTTCCCCGGGGTGCTCGTACGCGTACGAACGATGCGTGAGCGCAATGCGAAGCGTCTCGGTGTCGAGTTCGACACCGAGACGCTCAAGCAGTTCGCCGGGATCCGGCAAAGTGGTCACCTTACGCGTCAGCGACCTTGCGACCCTTGTACTCGTAGAACAAGGGGGTGCCGGCGGAATCGGAGACCAGCTTGGCCTGGTGCGGCAGGCTGTAGCTGACCTTGCCGTTCTCCACGGTCTTCACCAGTTTGGGGGCTTGCGCCTTCCACTGGGAGCGGCGCATCCGGGTATTCGCGCGGGACATTTTCCGCTTGGGAACAGCCACGGCTATCTCTCTTCTCTCGTGTCGGTTGTCGGCTCCGACGCCTCCGGTTCCCCCGATTCGGTCATCAGCCCCTGCAGGGCGGACCAGCGGGGATCCAGGACGTCGTGGTGGTGGTCCGGGTCGTTCTCGAGCCGTGCGCCGCACTGGGCGCACAGGCCCGGGCAATCAGCCCGGCACACCGGTTGGAACGACAGTTGTGTGATCACTGCGTCCCGAAGCATCGGTTCGAGGTCGATCTCCTCGTCCCGCACTTCGTACACTTGCTCGTCCTCGACGTTCTCGTCACCCTGTGGGGACGGATCGAAGACGAAAAGTTCTTGCACGTCGACCGGTAGTTCGTAGTCGATGGGGTCGAGGCATCTACTGCATTCCCCGTGAACGCTCACGATCACGGTTCCGGACACCAGAATACCGTCGTGGACGGATTCCAGGCGCAGCTGCAGATCCATGGGCGCGCCCTCCGGCGAGCCGATGAGCGCCGTACCGAAGTCCTTCGGTGCGGGTGCCTCGACATCCAGGGTTTCCATGGTCCCCGGGCGGTGTTCGAGATCCCTGACGTTGAACGTGAGGGCTGAACTGTTGCGGTGATTCACGAAACTCCTGGCTAACGACACTGGCCGACAGACCACCTTAGCATGCCGACCCTCGTCGGTTCATCCCACGGGCCCCGTCCGGATGTCCTCCGGACGCACGGCCGTGGCACCCGCGGGCTCTCGCCGGGCGACGGCCCGCCCGATCAGCGGCGCGGTGAGACCATGCAGCATCACGGAGCAGAACACGACCATGACCACACTCTCCAGGATGATCCCGATCTGCGTATCGATCCCGGCCTGCAGGGCGAGGAGCGCCAGCACCACGGAGGCGATCCCGCGCGGATCCAGCCACGCGATCGTGGCGCGTTCGGGCCAGGTCACTCGGGACCAGGATGCAGGCCAGCACGAGGCACAGGGACAACCGGACGTCCGGCAGCAGGTACATGGCGGCGAAGAACACCGCGATGAGACTGAGGGGCAGGGCCAGGAACAGCACGCGCAGCACCGGGGTGCGGCTGCGACGCGGGGCGTCGCGGATCTCCAGGGCGTCCATGAACAGCAGCACGGACAGGATCACTTCCACGGTGCGTTCCACCGAGGTGCTGGTCAGGGACTCGATCAGCGGGGTCGAGCTCTCCCACCCCGCGGCCATGCCCAACACGATCAGGGCGATGGGGGCGGAGATGTGCCACCGGGTGAGGCGCCCGGACACGAGCGACCCCACGATGATGGCGATGAGGATGCGCGAGGCCGTGGGGAACATGGGCGCGGGGCTTCGGATTCTGGGAGGGCAGACGACAGAGGACGCATCGGGTCACCCAGCCGGGGCGCCCGTCACGCCGGGGAACATCTTGCCATCCCCGACCTGGTAATTCCGCCGGGCCCCTCAGCGCCGTTCGATGGCCCGCAGGACGGGGTCGGGAACGAACGACGCGACGTCGCCCCCGAGTGCCGCGACCTCCATCACGAGGGACGAGGACACGTGCAACAGGGACGGCTCCCCCGGCAGGAACACCGTCTCCACGCCCGTGAGGGAACGGTTCATGGTGGCCATGGGCAGTTCGTAGTCGTAGTCCGCGCCGTTGCGCAGCCCCTTGACCAGGGCCACCGCCTCCCGGCGCTCCGCGTAGTCCGCGATCAGCCCCGATGCGAGCGGTTCCACGACCACGGCCGGTTCGTCCGCGAACACCTCGCGCACCAGTTCTATCCGGGTGTCCTCGCTGAACCGGTGGGTCTTGTTGGGGTTCGTGGACACGGCCACGATCACCTCGTCGAACAGGCGGGCGGCGCGGTGGATCACCGCGCAGTGTCCCAGGTGCAGCGGGTCGAAGGACCCCGGGCAGATGGCGCGTCGCATGGCACCACCCTAGCGGCAGGGGTTCCTAGACTGGGCCCATGACCGCAGACGCTCACGACCACTCGCCCACACCCCGCGCCGATCCCGCCCGGGAGCTGCCCCGCGCCCAGCCGTGGCAGCGCATGGCCGCCGGCGGCGGGCTGCTGGATCCCTGCGGGGCCCTCCGTTCCACGGTCTTCGAGGAGATGACGGCGCTCGCCACGCGCACCGGCTCGGTGAACCTCGGTCAGGGGTTCCCGGACTTCGCGCCGCCGCAGCCCATGGTCGACGCCGCGGTGGCCGCCCTGCACGCCGGGCACCACCAGTACGCGCCCATCATCGGGATCCCCGCGCTGCGCCAGGCGGTGGCCGAGCACCAGCGCAGCCACTACGGACTGGAGCTCGACCCCGATTCGCAGATCGCCGTGAGCGCGGGCGCGACCGAGGGCATGACCGCCGCACTGTTGTCCGTGCTGCAGCCCGGGGACGAAGTGGTCGTGTTCGAGCCGCGCTACGACCTTTACGGTGCGGTCGTGGAATTCGCCGGGGCCACACCCGTGCCCGTCCCCCTGCTCCCTCCGACCTTCACGCCCGACCCGGACGACGTGCGCGCCGCGTTCTCCCCGCGCACCCGCGCCGTGATCCTCAACGACCCGCACAACCCCACGGGCACGGTGGCCTCCCGCGAGTTCAAGGAACTGCTCGTGGAGCTCGCCACGGAGTTCGACGCCGTGATCGTGACCGACGAGGTGTACGAACACCTCCGGTTCGCCGGACCCCACGAGCCGATCGCCTCGCTGCCCGGGGCGGCGGAGCGCACCCTGAGCGTGTCCTCCGCCGGGAAGACGTTCTCCGCCACGGGCTGGCGCGTGGGCTGGGTGAGCGGCCCGCCCGAGCTGATGCGCGGGGTCATCGCGGTGAAGAGCTACCTCTCGCACAGCGCGGCCGCTCCGTTGCAGCACGCCGTGGCCCACGCACTGAGTTTCCCGCCCGCGTTCTACGACGACCTGCTCGAGGACTACCGCGAGCGCCGGGACGTGCTCGTGGCCGGGCTGCGGGAGGCCGGGCTGACCCCGCCGGTTCCCGAGGGCACGTTCTTCGCGGTCGCGGACGTGAGCGATCACTACGCGCTCGCCGGGGTGGACAATGCCACGGACCTCGGCCGGCACTGGGCCGAGAACGCGGGTCTGGTGGGCATCCCGGTCTCGGCGTTCGCGGGTCCCGAGAACCGAGGGCTGTACGCGGACTGGCTTCGGCTGGCGTTCTGCAAGCGCACGGACGTGCTGCGCGGGGCCATGGCGGGCCTCGCCGCCGCGGTCTGACAGGCGGTTACCGGGCGCCGACGACGGCGCGCTCGGCCGTACAGCTCTCGCTGGCTGGGTGCCTGAGTCACTTCTACCGACCGAGTCGATGGGGCGAGGGCCAGGGCGGATCATGTGCCTGCCTGAGGCCCAGTCGGACTCAGTCCGCGTCCGAGGTACCGGCCGCGGCGTCGTCGTCCGCTTCGAGGAACCACAAGCGGGTCTCGCCGTGCTCGCCGTCCTCGAAACGCCGCAGTCCGCGGGGCCACGCGGGCTCCTCGGTGCGCGTGGAGCGCTCGACCGCGATCACCCCGCCCGGCCCCAGCCGACCCACGAGCCGCGAGAGCGTCCGGGCGAGCTCGGCGTTGTCCAGGGGGTAGGGCGGGTCGGCAAGCACGAGGTCCCAGCGGTGGTGCGCGGCGCGGCCCAGGTACCCGGCCACGGCGGACTGCACGGTGGTGATCTTGGTGTCCGGGCACGACGCCGCCACGAGCGTCGCGTTCTCCCGGCACACCGCCGCCGCCACGGCCGCCCGCTCCACGAGCGTGACGGTCGCAGCCCCGCGGCTCGCCGCCTCGAGGCCCAGGGCCCCCGAGCCCGCGAAGAGGTCGAGGACGCGTGCGCCCTCGCACATGCCCCAGGCGTCGAGCCGGGCGAACAGTGATTCCTTGACCCGGTCGGTCGTGGGTCGTGTGGCCGAGCCGGGCACCGACTTCAGGCGTTGGCCGCCGGCTCGTCCGGCAATGATCCGTGTCATCCTCGCTCCAGGAATGCTTGTCGGTCCTCGTCCAGGACCCGCGTGATCGCCGCGCGCAGGGCGGAGTGCTCGGTGAGCTGCGGGTCGTCGTGGACCAGGGTCTCCGCGGCGGCCCTGGCGCGTGCGACGAGGGCCTCGTCCCGCAGTGCACTGATCCACCGTAGGCCGGAACGGCCCCCGGACTGGGACGCGCCCAGGATGTCCCCCTCCTTGCGCAGGCTCAGGTCGACTTCCGCGAGCTCGAAGCCGTCCGTGGTCGCGGCCACGGCGTCGAGACGCGCGCGCCCGGGATGGTCGGGTGGTGTGCGGGTCACGAGCAAGCACGTGCCCGCGTGCTCACCACGCCCGATCCGCCCGCGCAGCTGGTGTAGTTGGGAGATCCCGAACCGTTCCGGGTCCGCGATGATCATGAGCGTGGCGTTGGGGACGTCCACCCCGACCTCGATCACCGTGGTGGAAACCAGGACGTCGATGTTCCCCGCCGCGAAGTCCGCCATGGTGCGCGCCTTGAGTTGCGCGTCCTGGCGCCCGTGCAGCACGGCCACGCGGGTGCCCCGTAGTTCGGGCCGTGCGGCCACGAGCTCGGTGAGCCACGTGACGGTCGCGGGCTCGGGGTCCTCCTGCTGCATCTCGACAGACTCGCACAACGAGGTGAAGGCCGGCACCGCGGCGTCGTCGCCGATCTTGGGCGCCACGACGTACACCTGCCGCCCGTTCGCGACGTGCTCCGCGGCGAGCGCCCAGACCCGGCGCTCCCAGGCCGGGCCGTGCTCGGCGAGGCCCACGACGAACGTGTCGATGGGTTGGCGCCCTCCGGGCAGCTCCCGCAGCGTGCTCACGTCCAGGTCGCCGAAGACCGTCATGGCCACGGTGCGCGGGATGGGCGTGGCCGTCATGACGAGCGTGTGCGGGGCCTGGCCGGCCTTGTCCCGTAGGGCGTCGCGTTGCTCCACGCCGAAGCGGTGCTGCTCGTCCACGACGACCAGGCCGAGGTCCGCGAACTGCACCGCGTCCTGGATCAGCGCGTGCGTGCCCACCACGATGCCCGCCGCACCACTGACGATGTCCAGGAGGGCCTTGCGGCGGGCGGGTGCGGACATGCTGCCCGTGAGCAGGGTGACCCGCGTGGCCTCCGGGTCCCCGCCCAGCTGTCCGGCCATGGCGAGGGGACCAAGCGCGGCTGTGATCTTCTCGTGGTGCTGCGCGGCGAGTACCTCGGTGGGTGCGAGCATGGCCGCCTGACCGCCGTGGTCCACGACCTGGAGCATGGCCCGCAGCGCGACCACGGTCTTACCGGAGCCCACGTCGCCCTGCAGCAACCGGTTCATGGGTGCGGTGCCCGCGATCTCCCGGGAGATCTCCTCCCCGACCGCGAGCTGGCCAGGGGTCAGCGCGAAGGGCAGGGAGGCGTCGAAGCGGGCCAGCAAGCCGTCCTCCCGCGCGGGACGCGGGGCCACGGGATGCGCGGCGTGCTCCGCGCGACGGCGCACGAGCTCGGCCTGCAGGACGAACGCCTCCTGGAACCGGAACCGTTTGCGCGCCCGTTCGTAGGCCGCCACGGTCTCCGGCACGTGCAGATCCCGGTAAGCCTGTCCCGGTTCCGGGAGTCCCTGCTCGGCGACGACGTCGGGCGGCAGCGGGTCCTGGATCGCGTCCAGGTCCGCGGTGAGCAGCAGTTGCTGGACCACCTTCCCGATCCGCGGCGTGGTGAGCTTGCCGGACTCCGGGTAGACGGGGATGGGCATGAGCTCCCCGGTGTCCGAGGTGGCACGGGACACGGACTCGGGGGTGTCCACGAGGGCGTAGTCCGCGCCCGCCATGGACAGGTTCCCCCGGTAGAACTCCGGTTTTCCCGTGAAGAGGGCGAGTGCCCCCACGGGGAGGTCCTTCTGGGCGGAGTACGCGTTGAAGAACGTGATCTTGAGGTAGGCACCGGTGTCGTCCGAGACAGTGACGTCCGTGAGGCTGCGCCGCGGGTCGCTGCGCATCCGCCGGGTGCTCGTGCTCTCCACGCGCGCGACGAACGAGGTCCGCTCCCCCGCCACCAGGTCCGTGAGCGCCTGAATCTTCCCCCGGCGGATGTAACGCCGCGGCGCGTGGTCCAGCAGTTGGCCCACCGTGGTGATCCCGAGGTCCTTGGCCAGCAGGGACACCGTGGAACGCGGGGACTTCCCCGGGACGTAACGGGTCAGGGGCTGGTCCAGCAGATCCGCGAACGCGGACAACCCGCGCGGCGCGGCGGGAGCATCCCCGTCCGGCCGGTGGCTGGTCACCGTGGCTCCGCCGCGAGGGACGTCACCGTCACGTTGCGCGCGGTGCCGCGCCGGCGCATGAGGTCCAGCGCGGTGTCCGGGTCCGCGACGTGCACGTGGACGCGCCACGTGTACCCGTCCTCGTTCTCACTGACCGCGCTGACGATCACACTGTCCCCGGCGTCGTCGAGCTCGTGGCGCAGTTCGGCGGCGTCCAGGGCGGAGAGGTCCATGGTGCCCATGACCTCGTACCCGTCCGAGGGCTCCTGCTCACCACTCGTGAGCGGCAGCGCGTGGTCCCGGACGATGTCCTGCACGGGGTCCGCGGCCGAGTCCTCCCCGCTGAGTTCGGTGCGCAGCGCCGCGAGGATGACGAGCATGCCGAGCGCGCCGGAATCCACCGTGCCGCGTTCGCTGAGCACCGGGATCTGGTCCACGGTGTCGATCACGGCCTGCGTGGCGGCCTGCACCATGAGGTCCAGCCACTCCACGAGTTGCTGATTGGATCCTTCCGCGGCGGTGTCCGGGACGGGTACCTCCCCGGCGGCCTGCAGGACGGAGATCATGGTCCCCGGAACGGGCTCGGTGAGTGCGGACCAGCACCGGACCTGGGCTGCCATGAGCGCCGCTTTGAGCTGCGCGGCGGTCAGCCGCACGCAGCCCTCCACGGCCTGGCCCATGGCTGTCAACGCCACCGCGGCCAGTACGCCGGAGTTCCCGCGGGCCTGCTCGAGGGCGGCCTGGCCCGCGTAGACGAGCAGTTCGCCCACGTCCCTGCCCTCGATCAGGTGCGCGGCCTCCGCCGCGGATCCCACCGTGGCGCTGAGGTTCGCGCCGGTGTCCGCGTCCGCGACGGGGAAGACGTTGAGATCGTCCAGGACGTCCGAGTGCTCGCGCAGCCGACGGTGTGCGGCGTCGAGCCAGTTGCGTACTTCGGTGGTGGACGAGCCGGCTTTATGGCTCAAAGTGATCCCATCCTTCGACGACGTCGCGACCGAACCACTGCCGTGGGCTCCGGCCCGCAATGGTCACGGTGCCGCGCTCGTGGCGCCGCTGCCGCGCTCCGTTCCCTGCTGACGAGCCACCGCCCCGGGGGCCGTCCCCGCGGGGCAAGGGCGCACACGAGCCTATCGCACGGACCCCGGACGGCAGCGGGGAATCCACAGGGAGCACGGCGAGCAGACCGTGGTCCTCACCCCCCGTGAGCACCCACTGCCACGGGTCCACCCCGGCGGCTTCGCCCGCGTGGGCGAGCGTGTGCACCGCGGATTCGAGGGCCTGGGGGTCCAGGTCGATGCTCACGCCGCTCGCCCGTGCGATCCGGCGGGCATCGCGCAACAGACCGTCCGAGACGTCGAGCATGGCGATCGCCCCCGCCCGAGCGAGTTCCGCCCCCACGGACACGGGCGGGGCCGGTCGCAGTTGGGCGCGGTGCAGCGCGGTGCGCTCGGGCTCGGGGACGCCGTCCCAGCGCCCCGGCACGGGGGTCTGCAGGGCGTCCAGTCCGGCCGCGGCGCGGCCGAGAACGCCCACGTGCACGAGGGTCCCACCCCGTCCCGCCCCACTGCGCAGTACGGGCTCACCCTCCAGCCTGCCCAGGACCGTGGCCGTGACGGACAGTTCCCGCCCCCGCCCCAGGTCCCCGCCCACGAGTGCGCACTCCGCCGCGCCCAGTTCACCGAAGGCCCGCGAGAGTCCCGCCGCGAACTCGGAAACCCATGCGACCTCCGTGTTCCCCGGCATGGTGAGGGACACGACCATGGCCGTGGGTACGGCCCCCATGGCGGCGATGTCCGCGAGGTTCTGCGCGGCGCACTTGTGCCCCACGTCCGCACCGGTGGTGCGGTAACCGCACGGCCACACACTCGCGAAGTCCTGGTCCACGGTCAGCGTGTCCGTGGTGACCACGACCCGCTCGCCGGGGGCCGCGATCACGGCGCAGTCGTCCCCGGGTCCCACCAGGACGTGCGGTCCGTCCGTGGTGGCGCCCGGGAGGAACGCGTCCAGCAGCTCGGTCTCGCTGAGCTGGGACACGGTGGTCCCGGGCGGGGCGGCGGACTCGTGCGTCATGTCCCTCACACTAGCGAGCCGCTCCGACGGGCACAGTCACCGAACTCCCGGGTGCAGCACCTATCCTGGGTGCCATGATTCCCCCGGCCTCGCAGCACCCGTCCACGCCCACGTCCGCCGCGCAGGCCCCCGGGGCTCGGCCGCGGCGGCGCGGCGTCGTACGGGGCGCGGGGCACGACGCCGCCGCGGGGCGCGGGAGGGCGCGAGCGACGTCGTCGTCCCGCCGCCGCGTGGCCGGCGCGGCTGTGGTGGGTGCGCTCGTGCTCACCGGGTGCGGCTCGACCGTGACCGTGGACGGCGCCCCGGACAACGCCAACCCCGACTGCGCGTCCGTGATGCTCGCGATGCCCGAGTCGGTGAGCGGGCTGGATCAGCGGGAGACCTCGAGCCAGGGCACCACGGCGTACGGGGACCCCTCGGCCATGATCGTGCGCTGCGGCGCGGAGGAACCGGGACCCACCACGGACCCGTGCACGAACGTCAACGGCGTGGACTGGCTCATCTCCGAGGTGCCGGATCAGAAGGACCAGTGGCGCGCGGTGACCTACGGCCGTTCCCCCGCCGTGGAGGTGCTCTTCGACAGCAGCCGCGTGCCGTCCTCGACCGCGCTCGTGGACACGGGATCCGCCATGCAGAACATCGAGCAGACCCGGCAATGCCTGTCCGTCAAGGACACCCTGGAGCAGCAGGGCCGCCCCTAAAAGGCGGCCTCACTCGACCGCGACCTCCACCCGGGCCCACGAGTTGTTCACGTAACCCTTGGGGTTCCACAGCGCTCGCGGTGACTCCGGCTGGCACGCGCCGGTGCTGTCCCACGCACGGGCCATCAGGACGTGGGACCCGGCCCCGGTCACCGGGACGAATGCCTCCCAGTGCTGCCACGCCCACGGGGAGGCCGCCGCATCCAGCTCGGCCTGGTGCCACGTGCGCCCGTCGTCCCCGGAGACGTCCACGCGCGCCACCGTGCGGTCGTCCCCCGCGTACGCGTACCCGGTGACGCGCACCGGACCGCCCGGAACGTGTTCGTGCTCCTCCGGGCTCAGGATGTCGCAGTTCAACGCGACGGATCCCAGACTGATGCCGTCCCCCGGCCCGGCGTGATCCGGGTCCGCCTCGGGCGGCAGGACGCGATAGGCCGTGGCCTGGAAGTAGTTCTCAGACGGGTCCGCGCGCACCGTGATCCCGCGCAACCACTTGACGCTGCGCGCCCCCACGTACCCGGGGACGACGACGCGCACGGGCGCCCCGTGCACCAAGGGCAGGGGTTCGCCGTTCATCGCCCACGCGAGCAGCACCTCGGACGACAACGCCTTGGCGAGCGGGATCGACCCGCCGTAGGCCTGCGGGGGATCCGCGAGGTCGGAGACGTCCGAGGCCGTGAACTCCACGTGCCGGGCGCCGTCCGCGACACCGACCGACCGCAGGACGTCGCACAATCGAGCCCCGGTCCACAGCGCGGTGGAGGTGGCCCCGGGTCCCCACGGGTCCTCCCCCGGGATATCACGCACGGGCAGGAAACCGGCACGGCGATTGCCCGCGCACTGCATCGTGGCCGTGAGCGTGTGGTGCGTGAACTCCTCCCGCAACCGTTCCGGCGTGAAGCTCGCGGACTCGTCGACGAGCCCGTCGACCGTGACCGCCCAGTCCCCGGGGTCGTTCTCGGGCACCGGGCCGTGATTGCGCACGTAGAAGGAATCGGGGGTCGTGATCGGATCGTGGAGTCCCGACCGGGGTGGTTCCGCGTTGTACGGGTCGGTCTCGTGGACGATCATGTCATCGCGTTTGTGCCACACGGGGTGCCCCTTCCGACCCCGGCGTTCACGCGACCCTCACGCGGCGTGCGTGGGCGGATTCAGCGCAGCCCCACGGGCCGTTCGAGCGCCAGGGTGATCAACTCGTCGATCAGTGCACTGTACTGCAGCCCGCTCGCGTCCCACATGCGCGGGTACATGGAGATGGGGGTGAATCCGGGCATGGTGTTGATCTCGTTGATGATCACGCGGTGATCGGGCGTCACGAAGAAGTCGCAGCGTGCGAGCCCCTCACCGTCCACGGCGTGGAACGCGCGCACCGCCTCGCGGCGCAGCGTGTCGATCACGTCCTCCGGGAGCTTCGCGGGGCACGAGAGCGCAGCGCCGTCGTCTTCAAGGTACTTGGCCTCGAAGTCGTAGAACGCGTGACCCTGCACCTCGATCTCCCCGGGCAGGGACGCGCGGGCATCGTCGGTGCCGTGGCCACCCAGGACGGCGCACTCGATCTCACGGCCGTCGATGCCCGCCTCGATCACGAGCTTGCGGTCGTGTTCGCGCGCGGTCTCGATGGCCGCGTCCAGTCCGGAGGGGTCGTCCACCCGGGTGATCCCGAAGGACGACCCGGCGCGCGCGGGCTTGACGAAGACCGGGAAGCCCAGCTCGGCGACGGCGCGGTGCACGCCCTGCGGGTCGGTGCGCCACGTGCGGTCGTGGACCACGGTGTACGGACCCACCTCGAGTCCGGCGGCCTGGAACGCGAGCTTCATGAAGTGCTTGTCCATCCCGATCGCCGAGGCCGCCACGCCGCACCCCACGTACGGCAGGTCCGCGAGCTCGAGCAGCCCCTGCAGGGTCCCGTCCTCACCGAACGGGCCGTGCAGCAACGGGAAGACGATGTCCACGTGGCGGCCGCGGGTCAGGGCGGCACCGTGCTCGTCCGAATCGTGGATGAGCAGCCGGCTGTCCCCCGTCTGCAGGGGCAGGCTCACTCGTCGCCGCCCCACGGGCAGCTGCGCCATGGGCTGCTCGTCCAGCAGCGCCTCGAGTTCCTCCTGGGAGTACAGGAACCATGCGCCGTCCGTGGAGATCCCCACACTCACCACGTCCCACGTGTCACGGTCGATGGCCCGCAGTACCGAGCGCGCCGTGATGAGGGAGACGGAATGTTCCGACGAGCGCCCGCCGAACACGACCGCGACACACGGCTTACTGCCCGCGGCGGTGGACTCGGGGTTCTCGTGGGTGGTGCTCATGCGCTGTTCCCTTCGGATTTCAGATCGCGGCCCAACAGCCTGGGCGCCAGTTCGTGGACCGGGACGTCGTTGCGCAGCACGCTCACCACGGCCTCCGTGATGGGCATGTCCACGCCGTGGTGGCGCGCGAGGGCGAAGACCGCGGGGGCGGACTTGATCCCCTCCGCGGTCTGGGTCATGGCGTCCTGCACCTGCTCGAGGCTCAGTCCGGCCCCCAGGAGCCTACCGGCCGTGTGGTTGCGGGACAGGGAGGACGAGCACGTGGCCACGAGGTCGCCCATCCCGGACAACCCCGACAAGGTGGTCAGGTCGCCGCCCAGCGCCAGGGCCAGTCGTGTGGTCTCGGCCAGGCCGCGCGTCATGACCGAAGCTTTGGAGTTGTCCCCGTAGCCGCGGCCGTCGCAGATCCCCACGCACAGGGCGATCACGTTCTTCACGAGACCGCCGATCTCGGTGCCGATCACGTCCGTGTTCGTGTAGGGCCGGAAATAGGGTGCGGCACAGCAGCGCGCAACCCACGCGGCGGTGTCGTGATCGGTGGCCGCGACCACGGACGCCGTGGGTTCCTCCCGCGCGATCTCCATGGCCAGGTTGGGCCCCGAGAGCACGCACGTGCGCCGGGCCCACTCCTCCGCGGTGCGCTGCGTGTGTTCGGCGAGCACCTGAGCGATCACCTGGGTCATCCGCAGCCCGGTCCCGGATTCGAGTCCCTTGGCCAGGGACAGGATCACGGCCTCCGGTTCCACGTACGACGCCGCCGCGCCCAGTTGCGCGCGCAGCGATTGGGCGGGGATCGCGGCGACCACGAGGTCCGCTCCCGCGAGCGCCGAGCGCAGGTCGCTCGAATACTCGAGGATTTCCGGTAGCTCGATCTCCGGGACGTAGCGGTCGTTGCGGTGCTCGCGGGCGATCCGCTGCATCGACTCGGGATCGCGGCCCCACAGACACACGGTGCGCTGGGCCCCGGCATCCGCGGCGGCGTCCGCGAGGACCTTGGCGAACGTGGTGCCCCACGAGCCCGCTCCCAGCACGGTGACCTTGCGGGGACCGTTCGGATCCGGCGTCACGGGGTCACCCTCCCGCCCGCGGCGCCGAGTCCATCCTCGGGTGCGGCGCCGTCGGCGTCACGAGCGGCGTCGTGGGAGTGAGCGGCGTCGTCGGAACGAGCGGCGCCCGCGCGCGGGTCGAAGAGCTCGCGCGGCGCTTCGTCTTGCCGCAACTCACCCAGCAGATCGGTGATCGCACCCATGATGGATTCGGTGGCCTTCGTGAGCTCGTCGGAGGACGGGTGACCGGGGCGCTCGAGGCCACCGGGGACCAGGTCCTCCGGGCGCATCGGCTCTCCCACGAGCACGTCCACGCGTTTGCGGGGCCACAGGCTCACCGTGCGGTGACCGCTGGGGTCCCGGTACAGGATCTCCTGGTCCCCCCAGTGCGCCATGGGCACCACCGGGACCCCGGCCTTGAGGGCCAGGCGAGCGGCTCCCGTGCGCCCGCGCATGGGCCACATCCGCGGGTCCAGCGTGATGGTGCCCTCCGGGTACACGATCACGGCGCCGCCGCTGTCGAGTTCGGCCAGGGCGGCCACCAGGGAGTCCTTGGCGCGCGAGGTCCCGCGGTACACGGGGACCTGCCCGATCTTCGCGATGATGGTGCCCACCACCGGGACCCGGAACAGCGACTCCTTGGCCAGGAACCGCGGCATGATCCCGGACGCGTACACCGGGTAGGCCACGGTGATCGGATCGAGCTCCGTGAGGTGGTTGGCCACCACCACGAAACCGCCGGAGTCCGGGAAGTTCTCCCGGCCGCGCCAGTGGGATCTGGCGAACAGTCGGTAGACGGGGATCACCATCCCCGCGAGGACGCGGAACGTGGAACGCTGCGAGGTCCTACTCATCCGGGCTGTCACTCCTTGCTGGACGGATTGCAGTTCCCTCGATCGGGTGAGCCGTGCGGTGCGCGCGGGGGCTCACCGCTCGTCGACGGTGAAGTTCGCGCCCAGCCCACCCAGTTTGTCGGTGAAGTGCTCGTAGCCGCGCTTGATCAGCTCCACACCGGTCACGTGCGAGACGCCCTCCGCGGACAGCGCCGCGATCAGGTGCGAGAACCCGCCGCGCAGGTCCGGGATGTGGATGTCGGTCGCGTGCAGGGGCGTGGGGCCCGAGATCACGGCGGAGTGCAGGAAGTTGCGCTGACCGAAACGGCACGGCACCGAACCCAGGCACTCGCGGTGCAGCTGGATCACGGAACCCATGCGGTTGAGCGCGCGAGTGAAGCCGAAGCGGTTCTCGTACACGGTCTCGTGCACGATCGACACGCCCTTGGCCTGGGTCAACACGACCACGAGCGGTTGCTGCCAGTCGGTCATGAACCCGGGGTGGACGTCCGTCTCCACGATCAGGGGGTTGAGGTCCCCGCCCGGGTGGTAGAAGCGGATGCCGTCCTCGCGGATGTCCAGCCCACCGCCCACCTTGCGGAAGGTGTTGAGGAAGGTCATCATGTCGGCCTGCTTGGCGCCGGCCACGAAGATGTCGCCGCCGGTGGCCAGGGCCGCGGAACCCCACGACGCCGCTTCCATGCGGTCGGGCAGCGCGCTGTGCACGTAGCCCGTGAGTTCGGGAACGCCCTCGATGCGGATCACGCGGTCCGTCTGCACGGTGATGAGCGCGCCCATCTTCTGCAGGATCGCGATCAGGTCCATGATCTCGGGCTCGGTCGCGGCACCGCGCAGTTCGGTGTGGCCCTCGGCGCGCGTGGCGGAGAGCAGCACCTGTTCCGTGGCCCCCACGGACGGGTACGGCAGGTCGATCTTGGCGCCCTGCAGCCCGTGCGGTGCGCTCATCCGGATCCCGGAGTCGAGCTTCTCGACCTTGGCGCCGAAGTTGCGCAGCACCTCGAGGTGGTAGTTGATGGGTCGGTCACCGATCCGGCACCCGCCCAGGTCCGGGATGAACGCCTCTCCCAGGGCGTGCAACAGCGGGCCGCACAGCAGGATCGGGATCCGCGAGTCGCCGGCGTGGGCGTCGATGTCCGCGTGGCGGGCACGCGTCACGTTGGTGGGGTCGAGCGTCAACTCGCCCCGGGCGTCGTCGCGCGTGACCTCCACACCGTGCAGGCTCAGCAGGTCCGTGACGACCTTGACGTCCTTGATCTCCGGCACGTTGCCCAGCGTGGAAGGAGTGGAGCCGAGCAGCGCGGCCACCATGGCCTTGGGAACCAGGTTCTTGGCGCCGCGTACCGTCACCTGACCCGACAGCGGAACGCCGCCGGTGATGCGCAAAGAAGTCATGACCTACCGATCTGGGGGAAGTGATCTCCCGGGCGCGGAACACGCACGGGACCAAGACATTCTACCGGCCCGAACCGCTGATCGGTCCAGCCGCCACTCAGGTTCGGGCGGGCAGCGTGGTGGGCTTGAACGCGGGGCGGGTGCGCTCGTACGCGTCGATGTCCGCCTCGTGCTGCAGGGTCAACCCGATGTCGTCGAGACCCTCCATGAGCCGCCAGCGGGTGTAGTCGTCGATCTGGAAGGGTACCGTCACGGGCCCGCACGTGACGGTGCGCGACTCCAGGTCCACCTGGATCTCCACGCCCGGCTGCTCCTCCATGAGCTTCCACAGCAGCTCCACGTCCGACTGGTCCACCTGCGCCGCGAGCAGTCCCTGCTTGCCCGAGTTGCCGCGGAAGATGTCCGCGAAACGGGAGGAGATCACGGCCTTGAACCCGTAGTCGCGCAGCGCCCACACGGCGTGCTCACGCGAGGAACCCGTGCCGAAGTCCGCGCCGGCCACGAGCACGGACGCGTTGCGGTACTCGGGCTGGTTGAGCACGAACTCGGGGTTCTTGCGCCAGCCGGCGAACAGGGCGTCGTCGAAACCGGTCTTGGTGATGCGCTTGAGGTAGACGGCGGGGATGATCTGGTCGGTGTCCACGTTCGACTGCTTGAGCGGGGCACCCACGCCCCGGTGGGTGGTGAATTTCTCCATGGCTGTGTCCTTCTCTGGTGGTGTACGTCGCGGCGGGTTGCGGGGCTCAGGCCACCGGGTCGAGGTCCGACGGCGCGCTGAGGGTCCCGCGTACGGCCGTGGCCGCCGCGACCACCGGCGAGACCAAGTGGGTGCGCCCACCCTTGCCCTGGCGCCCCTCGAAGTTGCGGTTGGACGTGGAGGCGCAGCGCTCCCCCGGAGCCAACTGGTCCGGGTTCATCCCGAGGCACATGGAGCACCCCGCGAAGCGCCAGTCCGCACCGAAGTCCGTGAAGACCTTGTCCAACCCCTCGGCCTCGGCCTGCAGCCGCACCTTGGCGGAACCGGGGACCACCATGACCCGCACGTTCTCGGCCTTGCTGCGGCCCTTGACGATCGCCGCGGCGGCCCGCAGGTCCTCGATGCGCGAGTTGGTGCACGAGCCCAGGAACACGGTGTCCACCGGGATCTGTTTCATGGGCGTGCCCGCTTCCAGACCCATGTACTCGAGGGCGCGCCGCGCGGCGTCCTTGGCGTTGTCGTCCCCGGCGTCCTCGGGATCCGGGACCGCCTGGGACAGGGGCACACCCTGACCCGGGTTGGTGCCCCACGTGACGAACGGCTCCAGCTCGTCCGCGTTGATGAACACCTCACGGTCGAACGTGGCGCCCTCGTCCGTGTGCAGGGTCTTCCAGTACTCCACGGCGGCGTCCCAGTCCTCGCCCTGCGGCGCGTGCGGACGGCCCTGCACGTAGTCGAACGTGGTCTGGTCCGGCGCGATCATCCCCGCCCGCGCGCCCGCCTCGATCGACATGTTGCAAATGGTCATGCGCGCTTCCATGGACAGGGAGCGGATCGCGGACCCGCGGTACTCGAGCACGTGACCCTGCCCGCCGCCCGTGCCGATCTTGGCGATCACGGCCAGGATGATGTCCTTGGAACTGACTCCCGGCTTGAGCGTGCCCTCCACGTTGATGGCCATGGTCTTGAATGGCGCCAGCGACAGCGTCTGGGTGGCCATCACGTGCTCCACCTCGGACGTGCCGATCCCGAACGCGAGCGCTCCGAAGGCCCCGTGCGTGGAGGTGTGGGAGTCACCGCACACCACGGTCATCCCCGGCTGGGTCAGCCCCAGCTGCGGACCCACCACGTGCACGATCCCCTGTTCGGCGTCCCCCAGGGAGTGCAGGCGCACACCGAATTCCTCGCAGTTGCGGCGCAGGGTCTCGATCTGCTTGCGGGAGGTCTCGTCCGCGATGGTCGAGAAGATGTTCTCGGTGGGCGTGTTGTGGTCCTCGGTCGCGATCGTCAGGTCGGTGCGCCGCAGTCCGCGCCCGGCCAGCCGCAGCCCCTCGAAGGCCTGGGGGCTCGTGACCTCGTGGAGCAGGTGGAGGTCGATGTAGATCAGGTCGGGGCGTCCGGCCTCGCCCTGGCGCACCAGGTGGTCGTTCCACACCTTCTCCGCCAGCGTCCGCGGCGCGGTGGTCTGTGTGCTCGTCATCTCGTCACTCCTGCTCGTGTCCTGGCGTGCGGTGGGCGACGCCGCGTGGGCGGCGTTCGCGCGTCCCGCACGCGACCGTTGCCACCATGGTCATCGCTCGCGGCGAGCAGTTCCACTCCTCGGACTTGCTTCTCGCATTGTGAGACGGCAATATCAAGGCATGGACACGACGCATGAGATGGATCCTTCCGGAGCCCCCCTGGGCTCTCCCCTGGGCGGCCGCGGGACGGGCTCGGGCATGCCCGAGGAGTCCTCGTTCTCCCCCTCCGGCGTGGGGGTCATCGACAAGGCCTCCCTCATCCTGGACGCCCTCGAGGCCGGTGCGGCCTCCCTCGCGGATCTCGTGGAGGCCACGGGGCTCGCGCGACCCACCGCCCACCGGCTCGCGGTGGCGCTCGCCCATCACCGGTTCGTGGGCCGGGACGTGCACGGGCGCTTCGTGCTGGGCTCCCGCCTCGTGGAGCTCGCCTCGGCCGCGGGTGAGGACCGGCTGATCTCTGCCGCGGCCCCCGTGCTCCTGCAGTTGCGGGACAGCACCGGTGAGTCCTCCCAGGTGTTCCGCCGCCAGGGCGAGTGGCGCGTGTGCGTGGCATCGGCTGAACGGCCCATCGGCTTGCGCGACACGATCCCCGTGGGCACCCAGTTGTCCATGAAGGCCGGTTCCGCCGCGCAGGTGCTCGTGGCGTGGGAGGACCACGCACGCCTGATCGAGGGGCTGCATCACGCGCGCTTCTCGGCCACGACCCTCGCCGGGGTACGACGCCGCGGCTGGGCCCAGTCGATCGGCGAACGCGAACCGGGGATCGCCTCGGTCTCCGCGCCCGTGCGTGGGCCCTCGGGGAGGGTGATCGCCGCGGTGTCCATCTCGGGACCCATCGAGCGGTTGTCCAAGCAGCCCGGCCAGAAGCACGCGGACGTCGTGGTCCAGGCGGCCCGACACCTCACGGAGGCCGTACGCGTCAGCGCCGCGTGAGCCCTATGCACGCGACGCGGACCGTCCGGGCCGAACGCGTCAGCGCGGGGTGAACTCGGTCCGTTCCGGTTTGGTAGCGCCCGTCAGCGCCGCGTGAGCCCCGCCCGCGCCACGGCCTCGGTGAACTCGCGGTGCGCCGCGAGCTCGTGCTCCACCGGCACCTGGACCGTCTCCTCGGCGGTCGTGCGCACGGAACGCTGCAAGCGACGTCGTACCCGGGAAGCCCGGACACGGGACGCGAGGGAGGCGATCACCGCGCCCGTGAGCGCGAGGAACAGCGCAAGCACGACCCCCGCGAGCACCATGAGCGTGGGCACGGGCAGCGGGAACCCCTCGACCGTGGGCGGCGGGGGCAGGGGGATCTGGAAGTACTCGGCCAGGAACAGGCCCAGCAGCCACAACAGCCCGAGCACCGTGACGAGCATGGCGAGCCACTGCAGGACGTCGAAGACGATCCACCACCACGAGGCCCCGCGCGCGGAGAACTTGGTGCGCGCGACCGCCTGGTCCAGCGCGTCCGGCAACCGCTGTTCGTTGCTGCGGGCGGCGCCACGGATGCTGCGCCGCCACGGCTCGCCGGCGCCCTGCGAGACGTCGTCCGCGAAACCGCGCACGGCGGAGTCCGCGGCGGCCTTCTGGGACGCGTTCATGGGCGGCAGGGACGTGCGGTGCACCCCGGGGTCCGAGTGCTTGTCATGGCTCTCGATGTGCAGGCGCTTGAGCGGGTCCTTGCGCAGGCGGGTGAGCCAGCGCGTGGCGATCCACCCGGTGTGCCGCCCCGCGCGCAACCGGTAGGAGCGGGCCGCGGCGTCCGCGACCAGATCGATCCCGGCGGCTCGCGCGAGCCCCGCGGTGAGCCGCTCGCTCGCGTCCTTGGTGATCCCGCGCGGATCGCCCTCCCCCGCGGCGCGGGCGAGTTCCCCGGCGCTGTGGATGACGTCCGCCTCGAGCCGCTGCCCGGCGGCGGCGCGTTGGGCGGCCACGGCGTGGATCCGGTCCCGCAGCTGCGGGACACCCTGACCCGTGAGAGCGGAGACGGCCACGGGCGCGCTCGGCCCGGTCGCGGGGAGGCCGTCCTGCGCCACGAGTTCCGTGAGCGATGCGAGCACCGAGGGGACGTCCCGCTCGTCGAGCCGGTCCGCCTGGTTGAGCACGACCATGGTCACGGCGCCGTGGCGCGCGAGCGGCTGCACGAAGTCCTGGTGCAACACCGCGTCCGCGTACTTCTGGGGGTCCACGACCCACACGACCACGTCCACGAGCCCGACCATGCGCTGGACGATCTGCCGGTGTTCCCGCGTCACGGAGTCGAAGTCCGGCAGGTCCAGCAGCACGAGCCCACCGCTCGTGGTGCTCGCCTTGCGCCCGCGCCCGGTGGACGTGCTCAGCGCGGGACCCACGACCCTGCGGTCGGCGACGTCGAGCCAGTCGAGCAGCGGCTGGCTGCCCTCGTCCCCCCAGATCGCGGCGAGTGGTGCGGAGGTCGTGGGTCGGCGCGCCGCGCTGCGGGCGAGGTCCTGACCGACCACGGCATTGAACAGGGAGGACTTGCCGGAGCCCGTGGCCCCGAAGAAGCCCACCACGGTGTGGTCCGCGGACAGCGCCCGGCGCTGGGCGGCGCGCTCGAGGGTCTCCCGCGCACCTTGGATCACCTCGGCGTCCAGGCGACCCTGCGCGATCTCCACGGCCTGCGCGAGTCCGGAGATCCGATCGGACAGGGACACGTCCTGGTCCCGGGGCCGCGGGCTCACAGGGCCTCACTCTCCGCGCGCACGCGGGCGGCCGCTGCGTGCAGTTGCTCGGCCGAGGGGTGCTCCCCGAGTTCGTCGATCGTGTCCAGGAAGACCTTGGCCCGGCCGGCCAGCAGGGTGCGGATCCGGGTCTCGAGGTTCTTGCGCGCCTGTTCGCTCATCCGGCGCACGGCGTCCTCCCCGAAGACCGCCTCGAGCAGTTTGGTCCCCACGACACCCGAACCACCCGCGATCCCGACCTCCAAGCCGGTCAACCCGCCCGTGGTCGAGAACACGGCGATCATGAGGATCACGGCGAGCGCGTTCACGCCCAGCGACATGGCCCTGGCCCGCGTGCGCTTGCCCGCGCCCTCCTGCTGGATCATGAGCATGACGTCCGACTGCCACGAGCGGATGCTCTCCGCGACCTGATCGGGGAAGTCCGGTGGCAGAGCGGCCGCATCGCGACCCGCGAGCAGCACCTGTCCCGCGGGCTCGTCGCGCCAGCGCCGCTCGGCGGATTCCGCGGCACGGGCCGTGTTCTCCACGATCACGGCCTGCAGGCCCGATTCGATCGCTTCCTCCACGCGCACCTCGGGTGCGGGCTGGCCCTTGAAGAACGCGGTCATCCGGTCCCGGACCCGCCCGATCCCGGCCTCGAGGCTGCGGAAGAACTCGCCCGTGCCCACGAAGTCCTGCCAACGTGCGAGCACCTCCCCGCGCAACAGGGTCCCGTCCCGGGTGGAGTCGATGATCGCGCGCAGCGCCTCGTCGAAGGACGTGGTCACCTCGCGGCGCAGGTGCTCCTCCGTATGTTGCTGGCCCGCCACGGCCTCCGCGGTGCGGTCGGTCGTGTCCGCGAGTTCCCGCACCGCGCCCCCGAGGGTGCGCGCGGCGATCTCGGAGCGGGCCTGCGCGTCCGCGCCGAGCGTCTCGAGCCACTCGCGCAGCGGTTCCACGGCTGCCGGGGGCAGCATGCGCAGCTCGTTGAGCGGGGACTCCTCGACCACGAAGATCGGGGCGCCACCCAGCCCTTCTTCGTCCAGCATGCGCCGCAGGTCCTCCTCGATCTCGGCGGCCGACGACGCCTGCACCCGGTCCAGCACCACGGCCACCGTGATGTCCCGGCCGGCAGCGTTGCGCAGCAGCTGCCACGGCACGGCGTCCGCGTAGCGGTTGGCGGTCGTGACGAACAGCCACAGATCCGCGGCGGAGAGCAACTGGGCCGCCAGGGCACGGTTGTCGTCCGAAACGGAATCCACGTCCGGGGCGTCCAGGATCGCGAGGCCCTCGGGAATGTTCTGGTCGGCGAGCAACACGAGGGACCCGGTGTCCGCCACGGCCGTCCCGCCGTCGTCCGCCGATGACGCGGGACGGGACGGGTCCACGAGCGTGCCCTGGACACGGGCCAGGTGCGGCAGCACACGCTGTGTCGTGAACGCCCCGGCGTCGCTCGGGTGATGGATCAGCAGGGGCCGGCGCGTGGTGGGGCGAATGGCCCCGGAGCGCGTGACCGGGTGACCCACCAGGGCATTGACCAGGGTGGACTTGCCCGCGCCCGTGGAACCGCCCACCACGGCCAGCAGCGGAGCGTCCAACGAGCGGACGCGCGGCAGGACGTAGTCGTCCAACTGGGACACCGCGCGTGCGGCGTTCTCCCGCTGTTGCGGAGCGCTCGCGGTGGCCAGGGGCAGGGTCGTGGAGCGCAGCAGATCACGCGTGGTCTCGAGGGACTCGATGAGCGGCACGGCCGGTGCGTTCTCGGTGTTCACACGGTCATTGTGCCAGTCGTCACGCGGGCGCCGTGGCAGCGCGCCGGGAACGCGCGGGAGCTGCGGGCAGCGGACATGCGAAGAGCCCCGGTTTCCGTGGAAACCGGGGCTCTTCCGATGTGACCCCAGCGGGATTCGAACCCGCGTTACCGCCGTGAGAGGGCGGCGTACTAGGCCGCTATACGATGGGGCCGTGTACTTTCCGTGGACCGTTCCAGGAACATCATTCCTGCGCGGTCCCGCGTTGACGCACCACACAGTAACATCTTCGCGGTGTTGCTCCAATTCGGGAAAACCCACCGTGGAACGCCGGTGCTCGGTTCACACGAACCGTGGTTCGGGTGACGCCTGAAAGCGCTGGGATACCAGGACTCGAACCTAGAATGACGGTACCAGAAACCGTTGTGTTGCCAATTACACCATATCCCAAAGGTCTCGCTGCCCGCCCGGTCCGCACCGGATCGGCCGCGCAACGAGCAATAACTATACCCGGGGAATCCGCCGCTGCCAAACCGGTCCGCAGGGTGGGGGTCGCCTCCCGGGTGACACCCACCCGTCGCGGACGGATCGGGTCAGGACGCGGCGAGGTGCTCGCGCAGCGCGCGAATGCGCGTGAGCGACGATTCTTTCCCCAGGATTTCGAGGGATTCGAACAGGGGCGGGGAGATCCGCTGGCCGGACACTGCCGTGCGGACCGGGCCGAAGGCCAGGCGCGGCTTGATCCCCAGGCCGTCCACGATCGCTTCGCGCAGGGCCGTCTCGATGTTCTCGGCCGAGAACTCCTCGAGGGGCTCGAGAGCCGTGAGCGCGGCGTCGAGCACCTGGGGTGCGCTGTCCTTGAGCTGCTTGGCGGCGTCCGGGGCGATCTCGATCTGCTCGTCCGGCAGGAAGAGGAACCCCAGCAGGCCGGGGGTCTCACCGAGCAGGTTCATGCGCTCCTGCACGAGCGGGGCGGCCCGATCCAGGACGTCGTTCTCCTTCTCGGTCAGGGGCTCCCCCACGAGGCCCGCAGAGCGCAGGTACGGGATCAGCCGGTCCCGGAAGTCCCGGGGGTCCAGCATGCGCACGTGCGTGCCGTTGATCGCCGTGGCCTTCTTGAGGTCGAAGCGCGCCGGGTTGGCCAGGACGTCGTGGATGTCGAAGTTCGCCACGAGCTGGTCCACGGTGAAGATGTCCTCGTCCGCGGACAGCGACCACCCGAGCAGGGCCAGGTAGTTCAGCAGACCCTCGGGGATGAACCCGTTGTCGCGGTGGTGGAAGAGGTTGGACTCGGGATCGCGCTTGGAGAGCTTCTTGTTGCCCTCCCCCATGACGTAGGGCAGGTGCCCGAATTCGGGGATGAACTCGGCGACTCCGATCCCCATGAGGGCGCGGTACAGCGCGATCTGCCGGGGCGTGGAGGACAGCAGGTCCTCGCCGCGCAGCACGTGGGTGATCCCCATGAGGGCGTCGTCCACGGGGTTCACGAGCGTGTAGAGCGGCTGACCGTTCGCGCGAGCCACCACGAAGTCCGGGACCGAGCCCGCCTTGAAGGTGATCTCACCGCGCACGAGGTCCGTGAACGTGATGTCCTCGTCCGGCATGCGCAGGCGCAGCACCGGCTTGCGGCCCTCGGCCCGGAACGCATCCTTCTGCTCGTCCGTGAGGTCGCGATCGAAGTTGTCGTACCCGCGCTTGGGGTCCTTACCCTTGGCGCGGTGGCGCTGCTCGACCTCCTCGGGCGTGGAGAAGTCCTCGTACACGTAGCCGCCGGCCACGAGCCGGGCCAGGACGTCCTGGTAGATCTCGCCCCGCTGGGACTGTCGGTAGGGCTCGTGGGGTCCACCCACGTTGACGCCCTCGTCCCACGTGATGCCCAGCCAGTCCAGGGCGTCCAGGATCTGCTGGAAGCTCTCCTCGGAATCGCGGGCGGCGTCCGTGTCCTCGATCCGGAACACCAGGGTGCCGCCCGTGTGGCGGGCCCACGCCCAGTTGAAGAGGGCCGTGCGGATCAGACCCACGTGCGGCGTGCCCGTGGGGGACGGGCAGAAGCGCACGCGCACGGGTGCGTCGGCGGGAACGGTGGGGTGCAAAGTCGCTGCGTCGTCAGTCATGATGCGTTCATTCTACGGGTAGCAGTCACCCCCGCGGCGGGCACGCGGACTGCCCGCGCGGGCGTCGGCGAGCGCTGCCGCACGGCCCCGGCCGGCTCCGACGACGGCGCGCCGCGGGGTGGTTCGGCAACGCGTGCGCCCCGGAGTGGTTCCCACGACGACGCACGCCAGGTGGTCGGGCGACGGCGCACCCCGGGTGGCCGGTAACGGCGCACCCCGGGGTGAGCCGGCGACGCGCCGGGTCAGCGCCGCAGCACCGTGGTGAGCTCGCCGATCCCCTCGACCTGCACGGAAAGCTGATCGCCCTCGTCCACGATCCCGACGCCCGCGGGGGTCCCGGTGAGGATCACGTCACCGGGCAGCAGCGTGAAGGCCTCGGACGCGTAGGAGACGAGTGTGGCGACGTCGAAGATCATGTCCCGCGTGTTGCCGTCCTGCTTGAGCTGCCCGTTCACGGTGGAGCGCACGGACAGGGCGGAGGTGTCCAGCTCGGTCTCGATCCACGGGCCGATCGGGCACGCACCGTCGAACCCCTTGGCCCGGGCCCACTGGCCGTCGGTGCGCTGGGCGTCGCGGGCCGTGAGGTCGTTCGCAGCGGTGTACCCGAACACGACCTCGGGAACGCGTTCCACGGGGACGTCCTTGCACATGCGCCCGATCACCACGGCGAGCTCGGCCTCGTACGAGACCTCCTCGGTCCAGCTGGGCAGGGTCACGGGATCCCCGGGACCGGAGACCGCGGTGTTCGGCTTGAAGAACAGCATGGGAGCGGGCGGCAGCTCGTTGCCGAGCTCCTCCGCGTGCGCCGCGTAGTTGCGCCCCACGCACACGATCTTGGAGCGCGGGATCACCGGGGCGAGCAACCGGGCCTCGGACACGGCCACGGTGCGTTCGAGTTCCTGGATCCCCACGTACAGGGGGTCGCCGGTGAGATACCGCAGCGTCTCGGCGCCGGGTTCCCCGTGCACCGTGCCGAAGTGGATTTCGTTGTCGTGTGTGAACCGTGCGATGCGCATGCTCACAGGCTACACAGCCGCCCCCGGTGCGACCGAGGTCGGACCGGGGGCGGCTGCTCGAACGGGTGGCACGGACCCCGCCACGCGAAGCGTGCCGAGGGATTCACGCCACGCGGATCACGCCAGGCGGGTCAACCAACCATGCGTGTCCTCCGCCTTGCCGGTCTGGATGTCCAGCAGCTGCTTGCGGATGGACATGGTCACCTCACCGGGCGCCGCGTCCTCCGGACCGATGGTCTCCTCATGGCTCACGAGCCGCCGCACGGGTGCGATCACCGCGGCCGTGCCGCACGCGAAGACTTCCGTGAGGTGCCCCGAGTTCACGCCCTCGCGCCACTCGTCCAGGGTGAAGGCGCGTTCCTCGACCTGCAGCCCGCGCTCCTTGGCCAGCTGGATCACGGAGTCACGCGTGATCCCCTCGAGGATGGTCCCGGTCAGTTCGGGGGTCACGAGCCGGCCGTCGTCGAAGACGAAGAACACGTTCATGCCACCGAGTTCCTCGACCGCGTCCCCGCGCTCGTGGTCCAGGAAGAGCACCTGGCTGCACCCGTGCGCGTCCCCCTCCATCTGGGCGATCAACGACGCCGCGTAGTTGCCACCGCACTTCGCGGAGCCCGTGCCGCCCTTGCCCGCGCGGGCGTACGTGCGCGAGAGCCAGATGTCCACGGGTTCGACCGTGCCGAAGTAATTGCCCGCCGGGGACGCGATCACGGAGAACAGCGCCTCCCTGGACGGACGCACCCCCAGGAACGGCTCCGTACCGATCATGAACGGACGGATGTAGAGGGACTCGCCCTCCCCGGAAGGAACCCACTTCTCGTCCTGGGCCACGAGCTCGCGGATGGCATCTACAAACGTCTCCTCGGGCAGCGCGGGCAGGGCCAGCCGCTGCGCCGAGCGATTCAGCCGCGCGGCGTTGACCTCGGGGCGGAAACTCCACACGGATCCGTCCGCGTGCCGGTAGGCCTTGAGTCCCTCGAAGATCTCCTGGCCGTAGTGCAGCACGGCGGTGGACGGGTCCAGGCTCAGCGGGCCGTACGACTGCAGCCGTGCGTTGTCCCAGCGGCCGGTGTTCGCTTCCACGTCCCCCTGCCAGTCGATGCACACCATGTGGTCCGTGAAGTGTTTGCCGAAACCGGGGTTCTGCAACACGGCTTCGCGCACCTCATCGGTTGCGGGGTGAGGGTTGAGCTGCTTGACGAATTCAGTGCTCACTGGTGTTCTCCTTCGACGGCGTGCTGCCGGGCATCCCTGCTGAGGCGGTGCGCTGGCACGTGATGATGTGCTCCCAGTATCCCGCCCGCGGTGGCCGGGACGCGGAACCTAGGCGCTGCGCGCACCCAACTGCGCCACGACGTCGTCGCCCACCTGCGACGTGCTGCGCTGCGCGGAACCGTTCGCCTCCAGGTCTGCGCGCACGGCGGCGTTGACCTGTTCCGCGAGATCGGGGTGGCCCAGGTGCTCGAGCATCATGGCGCCCGCGAGGATCGCGGCCGTGGGCTGGGCGGTGCCGGTACCGGCGATGTCCGGGGCGGAGCCGTGGACGGGCTCGAACATGGACGGCGCGGTGCGGTCCGCGTTGATGTTGCCGCTGGGCGCCAGACCGATACCCCCGGTGACCGCGCCGGCCTGATCGGTGAGGATGTCCCCGAACAGGTTGTCGGTCACGATCACGTCGAAGCGCGCGGGGTCGGTGGTCATGAAGATCGTGGCGGCGTCGATGTGCATGTAGTCCACGGTGACGTCCGGGTACTGCTCCCCGATCTCGTCCACGGTTCGCTGGTAGAGCCGCCCGGCGTTGACCAGGACGTTGTGCTTGTGGACCAGGGTCAGCCGCTTGCGCGTGCGGCTGTTCGCGAGGTCGAACGCGTAGCGCACCAGGCGGCGGACACCGTGGGCGGTGTTCACGGACACCTCGGTCGCGATCTCGTGCTCGGTGCCCGTACGCAGCGTGCCACCGTTACCCGCGTAGAGCCCCTCGGTGCCCTCGCGCACGACCACGAAGTCGATCTCCCCCGGGTCCGACAGCGGACTCGTGGCACCCGGGTACAGCACCGCGGGGCGCAGGTTGATGTAGTGGTCGAACCCGAAGCGCAGCTTGAGCAGCAGATCGCGTTCGAGGATCCCGGAGGGGATGCGTTTGTCGTTGGGGGCGGCACCCACGGCACCGAACAGGATCGCGTCGTGGGAACGCAACCGCTCCATGGTGTCCTCGTTGAGCACCTCACCGGTCTCGAGCCAGTGCTCGGCTCCGAGCGGGTAGCTGGTCTTCTCGAGGGTCACCCCCGCGGGGCGGGTCACGGCGTCGAGGACCTTGACGGCCTCGGCCACGACCTCCGGGCCGATACCGTCACCGGGCAGGACGGCGATCGAGTGGCTGCGGGCGGGTGCGGGAGGTGACGTTGGACTCATGGGGCCAGCTTAGGTGCGCCCGCCGCGGCCTTCCACATGGTGAACGCGGGTTTCACATAGCGAGACGAAGGGTGGCCGTGAGGTCCGCTGACAGCCGACCGGACCGACGACGCGCGGCCGGCCCGCAACGCTGGCTGCGGCGTCGTGCGGACACGCAACGGCCGGGCCATCGGACGACGACCCGGCCACCGCACCCCAATACCGCAGTACCTCGGTCCCGCGGTACCTCAGTCCTGCAGGGCCTCCGGTGCCTCGTAGCGCGGGAACACGCCGGAGGGCTTGGGCAGTTCGGTGCCCGCGGCGAGCCGCGTGCCCAGGGCGGAGAACTGCCGCGCCTCCCCCTCGGGCTGACCGAGCTGGTCCAGCAGCCTGGCCATGGAATCCGGCATGACCGGCTGCACCAGGATCGCGACGATGCGCAGCACCTCCGCGGTCACGTACAGCACCGTGGCCATCCGCTCCGGGTCGGTCTTGCGTAGGACCCACGGCTCTTGCGCCGTGAAGTAGCGGTTCGCCGAGGCGATGACCCGCCACACGGTCTCCAGGCCGCGGTGGAACGCGAGCTCGTCGAACGCCGCGCGGTAGTCCCCGACCGCCGACTCCGCCTGGGCGAGCATCTCGAGGTCCTCCGCAGTGAAGTCGCGCGGCTCGGGCACCGCGCCCCCGAGGTTCTTGGCGATCATCGACAGGCTGCGCTGGGCCAGGTTGCCGAGGTCGTTGGCGAGGTCCGAGTTGATTCGCCCGGCGATCGCGTCGTGCGAGTAGTTGCCGTCCTGACCGAACGGGACCTCGCGCAGCAGGAAGAAGCGCAACTGGTCCAGTCCGTACTCGCCGATCAGGGCGTGGGGATCGATCACGTTGCCCACGGACTTGGACATCTTCTCGCCCTGGTTGAACAGGAACCCGTGCGCGAAGACCTTCCGGGGCAGCTCGAGCCCCGCGGACATCAGGAACGCCGGCCAGTACACGGCGTGGAAGCGTGCGATGTCCTTGCCGATCAGGTGCACGTCCGCGGGCCAGAACGCCCGGAACAGCTCGGCGTCCGTGTCCGGGTAGCCCAGACCCGTGAGGTAGTTGGTCAGGGCGTCCACCCACACGTACATCACGTGCTCGGGGTTGCCCGGCACGGGCACGCCCCAGTCGAACGTCGTGCGGGAGATGGACAGGTCCTGCAGCCCGCCGCTCACGAATGACGCGATCTCGTGCGAGCGCGTCTCGGGCTGGACGAACCCGGTGCGGTAGAGCTCGAGCAAGCGGTCCTGGTACGCGGAGAGCCGGAAGAAGTAGCTCTCCTCCTCGGTCCACGTGAGCTCCGTGCCCGTACCGATCGAGTAGCGCTGCCCGTCCGCGCGCACCTCGGTCTCGTCCTCGGCGTAGTAGGCCTCGTCCCGCACGGAGTACCACCCGGCGTACTTGCCCAGGTAGATGTCCCCGTGAGCCTCCATGCGCCGCCACAACTCCTGTGACGCCGCGTAGTGGTCCTCGTCCGTGGTGCGGATGAAGCGGTCGTAACCGATCTGCAGCTCGTCGTCCATGGCTTGGAACCGCGCGGAATTGGCGTCCGCGAGGTCGCGCGGGCTCATGTCCAGCTTCTCCGCGGTCTGCTGCATCTTCTGGCCGTGCTCGTCCGTTCCCGTCTGGAAGCGGACGTCGAAGCCGTCCAGCCGCTTGAACCGGGCCAGGGTGTCCGCGGCGATCGCCTCGTAGGCGTGGCCGATGTGCGGCGCGCCGTTGGGGTAGGAGATGGCCGTGGTCACGTAGAAGGGAGTCTGCTCAGTCACCCCACCACTCTATCGACCCGCGCGGCGTGTCCGTGGCCCTTGAATCGGGTACGACGACGCCGCGGTGCCCCTCGCGTGGGAGGGGTACCGCGGCGTCGTCGTCAGTTGTCCCGCGCTCTGCCGACGCGGAGGCAACGGAGGGAGGGATCAGCGAGCGGCGGTGCCCTCGGTGTAGTCCTCGTCCGTCTGCTCCCACGCGAACAGCGAGCGCAGCTGGCGGCCCGTAGTCTCGATGGGGTGCTTCTCCTCCTTGGCGCGCAGCTCCTTGAACTCGCTGCCGCCGGCGGCCTGGTCCTTCATGAAGCGGTCCGCGAAGACACCCTCCTGGATGTCCTTGAGGACGTCCTGCATGCGCTCCTTGACGGAGGGATCGATCACGCGCGGGCCGGAGACGTAGTCGCCGTACTCGGCGGTGTCGGAGATGGACCAGCGCTGCTTGGCGATGCCGCCCTCGACCATGAGGTCCACGATGAGCTTGAGCTCGTGCAGCACCTCGAAGTACGCGATCTCCGGCTGGTAGCCGGCCTCGGTCAGCGTCTCGAAGCCGTACTGGACCAGGTGGGACATGCCGCCGCACAGCACGGCCTGCTCACCGAACAGGTCCGACTCGGTCTCCTCCGTGAAGGTGGTCTCGATGACGCCGGCGCGCGTGCCACCGATGCCCTTGGCGTAGGACAGCGCGAGCTGCAGCGCCTGACCGGACGCGTCCACCTCCACGGCCACGAGGTCCGGGACACCGCGCCCGGCCTCGAACTCGCGGCGCACGGTGTGGCCCGGGCCCTTGGGGGCGACCATGGCCACGTCCACGCCCTCGGGCGCCGTGATGTAGCCGAAGCGGATGTTGAAGCCGTGCGCGAAGAAGATCGCGTCGCCCTCGTCCAGGTTGTCCTTGATGGACTCCTCGAACACCTGCGCCTGGACCTGGTCCGGGGTCAGGATCATGATGACGTCCGCTTCCTTGGCGGCCTCGGCCACGGTCAGCACGCGCAGGCCCTGGGCCTCCGCCTTGGCGCGGGACTTGGAGTTCTCGGACAGGCCGATGCGGACGTCCACGCCCGAGTCACGCAGGTTCAGCGCGTGGGCGTGGCCCTGCGAGCCGTAACCGATGATGGCCACGGAGCGGTTCTGGATGATCGACAGGTCGGCGTCGTCGTTGTAGTAGATCTTTGCCATGGGCTTGCTCTATCTCCTTCGAATAGCGGATGGGCATTGCACGTCGGGGCGCAACGGCACGGCGTTGCGCGGGATCCGGTGTCCTGCGGCCGAGCGGTCAGTGCCGCAGGGCGCGATCGGACATGGACTTGGGGCCGCGGCCCAGGGCCACGGTGCCGGCTCGCACGATCTCCCGGATCCCGAAGGGCTCCAGGACGTCCATGAGGGCGTGGATCTTGTCGCGCGATCCGGTGGATTCGATGACCACGGATTCCGTGGAGACGTCCACGATCGTGGCGCGGAACAGGTCCGCGGCCTGCGTGACCTGCAACCGGGTGGTCGCGTCCGCGCGGACCTTCACTAGGATGTGGTCGCGCTGCACGGAGGACTCCGGCGAGAGCTCCACGATCTTGATCACGTTGATCAGCTTGTTCAGCTGCTTGGTGACCTGCTCGAGCAGCTCACCCTCGGCGTCGACCACCACGGTGATCCGGGAGATACCGCTCAGCTCCGTGGGACCCACGGCGAGCGAGTGGATGTTGAACGCGCGGCGCGCGAACAGCCCGGCCACGCGGGTCAGCACACCCGGCTTGTCCTCCACCAGAACGGAAAGAGTGTGTCGGCTCATCGATCAGTCCTCCGTGTTCCACTCGGGCGTCATGTTGCGGGCGATCTGGATCTGGTCGTTGGAGACCCCGGCCGGGACCATGGGCCACACCATGGCGTTCGCGGAGACCACGAAGTCGATCACCACGGGGCGGTCGTTGATCTCGAGCGCCTTCTTGATGGTCTCGTCCACGTCCTCGTCCCTCTCGCAGCGCAGAGCGGCGCAGCCGTAGGCGTCGGCGAGCTTCACGAAGTCGGGGATCCGCCGGGAGTTGTGGCCCGTGTTCAGCTCGGTGTTGGAGTAGCGACCGTCGTAGAACAGGGTCTGCCACTGGCGCACCATGCCGAGCGACGAGTTGTTGATCACCGCGACCTTGATGGGGATGTCGTTGATCACGCACGTGGCGAGTTCCTGATTGGTCATCTGGAAGCACCCGTCACCGTCGATCGCCCACACCACCCGATCGGGCTGGGCCACCTGCGCGCCCATGGCCGCGGGCACCGCGAATCCCATGGTGCCCAAACCGGCGGAGTTCAACCACTGCCGGGGCCGCTCGTAGTCCACGAAATGCGTGGACCACATCTGGTGCTGACCCACACCGGAGACGTAGACCGCCTCCGGACCGGTCAGCTCGGAGATGCGCTCGATCACGTACTGGGGGCTGCCCAGACCGTCATCGGTCTTGGTGTAGCCCAGCGGATAGGTCTCGCTCAGGGAGTTCAGGGTGTCCCACCACAAGCCCAGATCCGGAGTACCGGTCTCGTCGAACTCCTGGCGCACGGCCTGGGTGAGGTCCGGGATCACGAACTTGAGATCCCCCACGATGGGCACGTCCGCCACGCGGTTCTTGGAGATCTCCGCGGGGTCGATGTCCGCGTGGATCACCTTGGCGTTCGGGGCGAACGAGCTCAGCTGTCCGGTCACGCGGTCGTCGAAGCGCGCTCCCAGGGTGATCAGCAGGTCCGACTGTTGCAGCGCGTACACCGCCGGCACGGTCCCGTGCATCCCGGGCATGCCCAGGTTCTGGTCGTGCGAGTCCGGGAAGATCCCGCGCGCCGTGAGCGTGGTGACCACCGGCGCACCGGTGAGCTCGGCGAGCTCGAGCAGTTCCGCGGGCACGTCCGCCCGCATGGCGCCGCCACCCGTGTAGAGCACCGGACGCTGGGCCGCCGCGATCATGCGGGCGGCCTCCTTGATCTGCTTGGAGTGCCCGCGGGTCACGGGACGGTACCCCGGCAGTTCCATCTGCGGGGGCCAGCTGAAGGTCATCATCGCCTGCTGGGCGTCCTTGGCCACGTCCACCAGGACGGGTCCCGGGCGCCCGGTCGAGGCGAGGTGGAAAGCCTCCGCGATGACCCGGGGGATCTCCTGGGCGTCCGTGACCAGGTAGGAGTGCTTGGTCACCGGCATGGTCATGCCCACGATGTCCGCCTCCTGGAAGGCGTCCGAACCGATCGCGGAGCTGGCCACCTGACCGGTGATCGCGAGCATGGGGATCGAGTCCATGTTGGCGTCCGCGAGCGCCGTCACGAGGTTCGTGGCACCGGGACCGGACGTGGCGATGCACACGCCCACGCGACCCGAGGCCAGGGCATAGCCCTCCGCAGCGTGCCCCGCACCCTGCTCGTGGCGTACGAGGATATGGTTGATCTTCTCGGTGTCCAGCAACGGGTCGTAGGTGGGCAGGATGGCACCACCCGGCAGACCGAAGACGTCCGTGACACCGAGCTGCTCGAGGGAGCGGATGATCGCCTGGGAACCGGTCATCTCCTCCGGGGCCACGACCTCCGCCGCAATACCCGTCAGCCGTGCCTGGTCCGTCTCCGCGGGCCGGGGCGCCGAGGCCGCGGGCGGCCGCCGCTGGGCCATCACCGCCGGTGAGATCGGCTGATCCTTACTCATAGTGCTGTGTCCTTACCTGCTGTGTTGTGCGAGATGCCGAGCGGGGTGGCGCGGGGCGGGCCGGTGACAGGTCGTCATACATGGAAAAAGGCCCTTGCCACGGGTTCCGTGGGCTGAGGGCCTGGCGGGTACGCGCGTCGAGTACGCCTCAGGCCCGGTGTCCGATGAGGACGACCGGTACGAGGTCTACCACGATGCGCAGTGCCGTTGTCATACCGCCCATGGTGTGACCCACAGAACCCGGGTGTCAAACTACGGACACCCCTTCTCACAATGTGAAACATTGTGTCCCGCACCGTGGCACCCCCGTCCGCGTGCGCGAGCCCGTCCGTGGTCGGCCGTGCGGGACCGTGGTTGTCCGTGCTCACTCGTCCTGCAGGGCCAGTCGGCCTGGCTGCACGAGGAACTGGGGCGAGCGACCCTGTCGGATCAGTTCCAGCTGCTCCAGGATCAGCTTGCGCACCCGGGGCCGGAACGAGACGTTGGAGCCGCCCACGTGGGGCAGCACGATGGAGCCGGCCGCGCTCATCAGCGGGTGGTCACCGGGAAGCGGTTCGGGGTCCACCACGTCCAGCGCGCAGCGCAGACGGCCGGAGACGACCTCCGCGGTCAGGGCGTCTGTGTTCACCACGGGACCACGGCCCACGTTGACCACGAGGGCGTCGTCCGGCAGCAGTGCCAGGGTCCGCTCCCCCACCAGGTCGCGGGTCGCATCGATGAGGGGTAGCGCGAGCACCAGGATGTCGGTGCGCGGCAGGATCTCGTCGAGTTCGTCGATGCCGTGGATCCGGCCGGCCTCGTCCTCGCGGGCGCGGGAAGCCACTCGGGTGAGCTCCACCTCGAACGGTGCGAGTCGGGAGATGACCGCGCTTCCGATCTCCCCGACGCCCACCACGGTGACGCGCGAGTCGGCCACCGCGCGCGAGAAGTACCGCTTGTAGACACCCTCGTGCTGTTGCAACACCGCCCGGTCCAGGTTGCGCTGCGCGGTGATGATCAGTCCCAGGGCGATCTCCGCGGTCCCGGCCGCGTGCACCCAGCCGCCGGCGGCCAGGGCCACGTCCTCCCCGATCTTCTCGGGCACACCGTCGAAGCCCGTGGACTGCAACTGCACCAGGCTCACGTCCCGGACGACGGAGGGGTCCTTGAGCCAGCGCCCGCTGTAGTAAGGGGCCACCGCGATGTCCACGTCCTCCCGGGCGCAGCCCTCCGGCTCGTTCTCCAGATCCCACAGCACGCACGTGAAATCGGTGGTCTCGGCGCTGATCTCGTCGAAGAGCTGCTGCTCGGGCAGGGAGATCACACGCAGGTCGGACAGCGGAACATCCTGGGAGTGGCTCATGCCCCCGATTCTACGGTCCGGCATGCGCCGTAGAACCCGTACTACGGACGTCACCATCGGCACCCCGCCGCCCGATTTGACTCCCCCCGCCGTGGTGCTAAAGTTATCTCTCGTTGCGAGGGAGAAAGCAACGGCGAACACCGCCCGCTGACCCGTCCAACGCCCGCGCCTCTAGCTCAATTGGCAGAGCAATTGACTCTTAATCAATGGGTTCAGGGTTCAAGTCCCTGGGGGCGCACGGAACGACCGAAAGGGCCGGATCGCTTGTGATCCGGTCCTTTCGCTGTCTGAACTCACAGAGTGATCGCGGTCGCCCCGCCGCTCGTCGCGTTCCGGGTCACGACGACGCCGCTGCGCCGCCGCCCGGGTCAGCGCGACGTGGCGCTGTGTTCCGACTCTGTCGGGGAGTCGGCTGACTCCGTGGGACCCGCCGGGGTCTCGGCGCCGTCCTCGACCTCCATGCGCCAGCGCGCACCACCCAGGGTGGAGATCAGGTCGATGAGCTTGCGGCGGAACTGCTCGTCCGTGTCGCGGTCGCTACCCAGCAGCCCCTTCTCCAACCGCGCGGCATCTGCGAGGACCCGCTCCCCCGCCGGGGAGATGCTCACCACGTGGGAACGGCGATCGAGGGCATTGCGGGAACGCGTGATGTGACCGTGCACCTCCAACCGATGCAGGGTCTTGCCCATGGTCTGGGCCTGAACGCGCACCTGGTGGGCCAGTTGTGCCTGCGTCATGCTGCCCTCGGAGCGGAGGACGTCCAGGGCCATCACGCCCGCGTGGGTGATCCCGAGAGACGCGAGGTTCTCGTTCCACGCGTGTTCCACGAGGCGAGCCGCTGTGGACAGCAGACGGTTCGTGGGCCACTGGTTCTTGTAGGACATAGGACTATCGTATCCGCTCGACGAAATCGCTGGACAATACTACGGGGCACCCCACCAGTCAAATCCCCGCGCCGGGCATCGCCTTGTGAGCCCCCCTCGTTCGACTGCGGGAACCGCCCGGGATCGTGCGCGCTGGGCGCGGGGCGGACGCAGCGACGTCGTACGGCGGGACCGAGACCGGAGCCGGTGCGCGAGCCCGAAGCATGGCATGCTCGGGTGCATCCCTGAACTGTACGTGAGAACGCGTCCTTAGGGAACACCTGTCACTCACCAGGAAGGATCACGCCGTGACCGTTCGTCTGTCCCCCGGGGACCCCGCTCCCGATTTCACCCTGCCCGACGCCCACGGGGAGCCCGTCACCCTGGCGGACCTGCGCGGGAGCAAGGTCATCCTGTACTTCTACCCCCGCGCCGCGACCCCGGGCTGCACCACGCAGGCGTGCGACTTCCGGGACAACATGGCCTCGTTCGGTGCCGAGGGTTACCGCGTGCTGGGGATCTCCCCGGACGCCCCCGCCGCCCTCGAGCGTTTCGCCCGGGACGAGGGTCTGGGCTTCCCGCTGCTCTCGGACGAGGACCACGCCGTGGCGGAGGCGTACGGCGCGTGGGGCGAGAAGAAGAACTACGGGAAGGTCTACGAAGGCCTCATCCGCTCGACCGTGGTGCTCGACGAACAGGGGACGGTGAGCCTTGCCCAATACAACGTGCGCGCCAAGGGGCACGTGGCCAAGCTGCGCCGGGACCTCGGCCTCGATGCCTGAGCGGGCGGCCACCGCCCGGACGCTCGGAACCGGGGCCGCGCCGCGCGTGCTTCACGGCGAGTGCGGAGGAAGCACTGGTTAGTATGGTGGACGATTCCGGGCACCCCCTCCGCGTTCATGCCGGGTCCGGGTCCCGATGCCAGCGCGAGTGGTGGAACTGGTAGACACGCAGGATTTAGGTTCCTGTGCCTCACGGCGTGCGGGTTCGATTCCCGTCTTGCGCACCATGATGCCGCGTACCGCCGCGCGACGACGCGGCGGCCAGAGAAAGGATGCGCCGTGGTTGCTGAGAACCGCCTCGGACGGCGTTCCTTCCTCTCCCTCGCGGGTGCGGGGCTCCTGCTCACCGGTTGTGGGAGCACGACCCCCCGCCCGTCGGCGAGCGCGTCCGCACCCAGGAACACGTTCGTGCTGGCGCACGCCGCCGCACCGGCCGGGTTGGACCCGTCCCGCAGGAACTCGCAGGAGACGGCCCGGATCGCCACGCAGGTCCTGGAGGGCCTGGTCACCGCGGACCGCTCGACCGGTGAGCCCGCGCCCGGCCTCGCGGAGTCGTGGAAAGTCGCGGACGATCGGCGCTCCGTGACGTTCACCCTGCGCCGCGGTGTCCGCTTCCACGACGGCACCGCGCTGGACGCGGCCGCGGTCAAGGCGAACTTCGACAAGTGGCAGGCCCAGGCGGAATCCACCGCCTCGTGGGCATCGCGCTGCGCGTTCGCGACGGCCTTCCGCCACGGCACCTCGAGCCCGCTCGTGGCCTCGGCCTACCGGGGCACGCAGGTCACGGACGAGCGCACCGTGGTGTTGGAACTCACGCGCCCCTACACCCCGCTGCTCGCCGCCCTGACCCAACCCGCGTTCGGGATCGCCTCCCCCGCGAGCATCGAGGCGGGCACGGAGGACGAGCACCCCGTGGGCACCGGGCCCTTCCGCTTCGACTCCGCATCCGCGGACTCGGTCAAGCTCTCCGCCCACGAGGGCTACTGGGGCGAGCTCGGGGACGTGGGCACCCTCGAGATGCGGGTCATCCGTGACGCACATGTGCGCTGCGCGGCCCTGCTCACAGGTGAGGTGGACGCGTACGACCTCGTGGGGCTCGACGCCTTCGCGCCCCTCGCGCGCCGCGGCGTGCAGGTGCTCTACCGTGACCCCTACTCCCTGTCCTACCTGGGGCTCAATCGCTCCGTCCCCGTGCTGCGGGACGTCGCGGTACGCCGCGCCGTCGCCTCCGCGATCGACCGCGGCGCCCTGGCGTCCCAGCTGTATCCCAACGGGACCAATGTGGCGGACCAGTTCGTCCCCGCCCGGTTCAACGTGGACGGCGAAAACCTGCAGATCCCCGGCTACGACCCCCAGCGCGCCCGGGACCAGTTGCGGGCCAGTTCCTACCGGGGCGAGGCCCTGCGCTTCTACTACCCGCGCAACACGTCCCGGATGTACCTGCAGGAACCGGAGCGCGTGTACGCGCAGATCTCGGCACAGCTCACCCGCGCGGGCTTCCGCCTGGACCCCGTCCCCATGGACTGGGACGACGGGTACGTGGACGCCGTGACCGACCCCGCCGCGGACCATGCGTTCAGCCTCCTGGGCTGGAGCGGGAGCTTCCGCGATCCCGACGGTTTCATGGGCCCCTTGCTGGGCACCCCCGACGCGCAGTTGGGGGACGACGACGCCGGGTTGCTCACCGCGGTCAACCGCGCCGCCACCATGCCCCAGGGCGACGCCCGCAACGCCGCGTACCGCACGCTCAACGACCGCGTCTCCGCGGTGATCCCGGCCGTGCCACTCGCCCACCCCGTCTCGGCGGTAGCCGTGAACTCGCGCGTGGCGTCCTTCCCGTTGACGTCCACGGGGTTCGAACGCTTCAACGAGCTGCGCCTGGCCTGAACCACACCGTGTGCGCCCGGTGGCTCCGTTGGGAGTTGGCCGGAGCTGGGGATACCCTGGACAGCGGAAAGCCTCGGCGCAGCGCCGCGTCGATCATGCACGCACGGGAGACAATGTGACTTCATCTCAACCCACCGAATCCGTCGACGTCGTCCTGGTGGGCGCCGGCATCATGAGCGCCACGCTCGCGACCCTGCTCAACGACCTGCAGCCGGACTGGTCCATGACCGTCCTGGAGCGCCTCGACGCCGCGGGTCTCGAGAGCTCCAATGCCTGGAACAACGCGGGCACCGGACACTCGGCGCTGTGCGAACTGAACTACGCACCCCAGGCCGCGGACGGCACCGTGAGCGCCAAGAAGGCCCTGAACATCAACGAGCAGTTCCAGGTGACGCGCCAGCTGTGGAGCTCGCTGGTGGAGAACGGCACGCTCGAGTCCCCCGACACGTTCATCAACCCGGTACCCCACATCTCCATGGTGTTCGGTGAGGACCACGCGGACTACCTGCGCGCCCGCTACGACGCGTTCAAGCCCCACAAGCTGTTCGAGCGCATGGAGTTCACCGAGGATCGCGACCAGATCGCCGAGTGGGCACCCCTCACGATGCACGGCCGCGGCGCCGGTCGCGTGGCGGCGACCTTCGCCCCCGAGGGCACGGACGTGGACTTCGGTGCCCTCACCAACCAGCTGCTCACCCACCTGACCGGGCGCAACGTGACCGTGCGCTACGGCCAGGAGGTCACCACGCTGAACCGCCAGAGCGACGGTTCCTGGAACGTCTCGGTCGAGGACCGGCTCAACAGCGACAACAACCGCGTCATCCACGCGCGCTTTGTGTTCCTGGGTGCCGGCGGCGGCGCGCTGTCCCTGCTGCAGAAGTCGGGGATCCGCGAGGCCAAGGGCTTCGGCGGGTTCCCCGTCTCCGGTCTGTTCCTGCGCAACACCGATCCCACCGTCACGTCCCAGCACAACGCCAAGGTCTACGGCCAGGCCTCCGTGGGCGCCCCGCCCATGTCCGTGCCCCACCTGGACACGCGCTACGTCCACGGCGAGCGCGCCCTGATGTTCGGGCCCTACGGCGGGTTCAAGCCCAACTTCCTCAAGCATGGTTCTCTGCTGGACCTGCCCAAGAGCGTGCGCGCACACAACCTCTACCCCATGACCCGTGCGGGTCTGGCCAACCTGGACCTGGTCAAGTACCTCGTGGGCGAACTGACCAAGACCCGGTCCCAGCGCATGGACGCCCTGCGGGAGTACTACCCCACCGCGGAGGAGTCCCAGTGGGAGCTCATCGAGGCCGGTCAGCGCGTGCAGGTCATGAAGTCGGACCGGCAGAAGGGTGGCGTGCTGCAGTTCGGCACCGAGCTCGTGACCAGCGCGGACGGTTCGATCGGTGCACTGCTGGGCGCCTCCCCCGGTGCGTCCACGGCCGTGCCGATCATGCTCAACCTGCTCTCCCGTTGCTTCCCGGCCAAGATGTCCGAGTGGGAGCCCAGGATCAAGGAGCTGATCCCCGCCTACGGCAAGAAGCTCGACGAGAACCCGCAGCTCGCGGACGAGATCATGGGTCACACCGCCCAGGTGCTCGGCATCAAGTAGCCCCGTCCCGGCGGACGTCACGGAGGGTCTTTGTGCACTGCGCACAAAGACCCTCCGTCGTCTCCACCCCTGATCAGCTGTGCCCCAATGCGTGGACAGGCCCTGTCCTCCCGGCCACAAGTGTGGACACCGCTCGCTGGGGGCGCGCTCATCCCCTCTCGTAACATGTAGATAACGTCCATAGGGGGTGGACGTTGCCAAAGGGGGAAGAATGACATCAAGGGGGAGTGTCGAAGCGTGGGATGCACTAAGCCGCTGCCATGTGTCGGTGACACGTCAGCTCCAACGCGGAGTGGACCTGCGCGGCCTGTCTCGTCGTGAGTTCGAGGTCCTGGCCACGCTGTACACCACCGGCCGGGGCGGCCTGCGGTTGCGCGATCTCAACAGCTACGTGCTGTTGACGCAATCGAGCCTCTCACGCATGCTCGAGCGCCTCGAGAACAAGGGGCTCGTGACCCGGCGCCAGGATTCCCAGGACCTGCGCGGTGTGCGGGTCGCCCTGACCGACGCCGGGACCCAGCTCTACGAGCAGATCTCGCAGGACAACGACCAGATGGTCGCGGACGTCATCAGCACCGCTCTGGACGCCCAGGAGATCAGGGTGCTCACGCGACTGAGCGAACGCATCCATCAGTACGCGTTGTCGTTGTCACGGTGACCGATCCGCACCGCTGCACGCACTGACCCGCCCGAACGGCGGCCCACACCGCGCCCATGACTCGTCATGGGCGCGGTGTCGTGTCCGGCGACGTCACATCCAGCGGAGTCGCGCCCCGGCGGTGCCGCGTACAGCGGAGTCGCGCCCCGGCGGTGCCGCGTGCGGCGAGCCGTGTGCCTCGGTGCCGTGTGGCGCAGTGCCGTGCCCGACGGCACTGCGCCGTGCGGCGTCGTCGTCGGCGGTGCCGGGGCCGGCGCCGTATAGGCGCACGGTGCGTCGGAGGGGGTCGGGAGGCCGCTAAACTGTTGGGAGTACCTGCCTCGCGCAGCCACCACATTCGCTCCTGGAGAGGACCCCCATGACAACTCAGCATTTGGAGTCCACGGCGCGTCGGGGGGACGCGGCCCCGGACCCGGACCATGATGCCAAACCCGACTCCCCCACCAAGCTCAAGGGGCAGTCATGGGGTTACGTCTTCAAGCGCGCCCTGTCCGAATTCAGTAAGGACGGATGCACTGACCTCGCCGCGACACTGACGTACTTCGCGGTGCTCTCCATCTTCCCGGCGCTTCTGGCGTTGGTGTCCCTGCTGGGTGTGTTCGGCCAGGGTGAGGCCACCACGAGCGCCATCCTAGACTTCCTGAACCGTTATGCTCCCTCGTCCGTCGTGGATCTGCTCTCCGGACCCATCTCCCAGCTGACCACTCAGTCCGGGGCCGGGCTGGCCCTGGTCGTCGGTGTCCTGGGTGCACTATGGAGCGCATCGGGTTATACCGGTGCGTTCTCCCGGGCGATGAACCGCATCTACGAGATCGCCGAGGGTCGCCCCTTCTGGAAGCTCAAGCCCATCATGCTGCTGATCACCCTGATCATCGTGCTGATCGTGGCCGCCGTGATGTTCATGGTGTTGCTCTCCGGTGACTTCGCGCAGACCGTGGGTGACCTGGTGGGTCTGGGTTCCACCACCGTGACCGTGTGGAACTGGGCCAAGCTGCCCGTCATCCTGTTCCTGCTCGTGCTGCTCATCGCGATCCTGTACTACGCGACGCCCAACGTGAAGCAGCCCAAGTTCAAGTGGTTGAGCCCGGGCGCGGCGATCGCGCTCGTGTTCATGATCATCGCCGGGCTCGGGTTCGGTTTCTACGTGGCGAACTTCTCGAGCTACAACGCGACCTACGGCATCATCGGCTCCGTGATCATCCTGCTCCTGGGCCTGTGGATCATGAACAACGTGCTCCTCTTCGGCGCCGAGGTGGACGCCGAACTCGAGCGTGGCCGCCAGTTGCAGGGCGGGATCCGTGCCGAGCACGCCGTCCAGCTGCCTCCCCGGGACACCACCCAGGTTAAGAAGCAGAAGGAGAAGGAGGAGAAGCTCGAGGCCGAGGGGCGCAAGATCCGGTTGCGCACCGAGCACGTCGACTACTCGCAGGACTCCTGAGTCACCACGACGATCCTTCACAACGCGGGCCCGCACCATCGTGCGGGCCCGCGTTCTCATGTTCAGGGCCTGCCATCCGGTGTCGCCGACCGGTTTCCCCGACTTGGTTGCGTCGACCCAGATCATCTCCCGGCTCGTCATCCGCGCCCGGTATTCGTCGCGGGGCGAACGTACGCGGCGTCGTCGTGCGCCGTGTGGCGGCCACCACGCATACTGGGAAGGACCCTAGAAAGCTGCGAGACGACGGAGGCAACCGTATGCACAAGGTCAAAGGCGTGGTGGTGCGGGCCAAGAACGAGCCCGCCACCGTGGAAACCATCCTGGTCCCCGATCCGGGGCCGGGCGAGGCACTCGTGGACGTGCTTACGTGCGGGGTGTGTCAGACGGACCTGCACTACAAGGTGGGCGGCGTGGGGGACGCCTTCCCCTACCTCCTGGGGCACGAGGCCACGGGCGTGGTGAGCGCCGTGGGCGAGGGCGTCACGGAGGTGGCCGTGGGCGATCACGTGATCCTCAACTGGCGGGCGGTGTGCGGCGAATGCCGGGCCTGCCGCCGCGGTGAGCCGTGGTACTGCTTCAACACCCACAATGCCGAGCAGAAGATGACCCTCGAGGACGGCACTGAACTCGAGCCGGCTCTGGGGATCGGCGCCTTCGCGGAAAAGACCCTGGTCGCCGCCGGGCAGTGCACCCGCATCGAGTCCCCGCTCGAGGACGAGCAGTACGCCGCGGTGGGTCTGCTGGGCTGCGGCGTCACCGCCGGGATCGGCGCGGCGATCAACACCGGCGCGGTCAAGCGCGGAGAGTCCGTAGCGGTCATCGGCTGCGGCGGCGTGGGCACCGCCGCGGTCGCGGGTGCGGCGCTCGCTGGTGCGACGACGATCATCGCGGTGGACGTGGACGACGACAAGCTGAGCATCGCGCAGCGGCTCGGCGCGACCCACACGGTCAATTCTCGGTCTGTGGATCCCGTGGAGACCATCCGCGAGCTCACGGGCGGTCACGGCGCGGATCTCGTGATCGACGCCGTGGGCGTGGCCGACACCTTCATGCAGGCCTTCCAGGCGCGTGACCTCGCGGGTCGCATGGTCCTGGTGGGCGTTCCCGATCCCGGGACCGTGGCGGAGATCCCGCTGGACCAGGTGTTCTCCCACGGCGGGTCCATCAAGTCCGCGTGGTACGGGGACACCCTGCCCTCGCGCGACTTCCCGATGCTCGTGGACCAGTACCTCCTGGGCCGGTTGGACCTGGATGCCTTCGTCTCCGAGCGCATCGCCCTCGAGGACGTGGACGCCGCGTTCGGGACCATGAAGTCCGGCAAGGTCCTGCGTTCCGTCGTGGAACTGGCCCGATGACGCGCACACCGCTGACCGTCCTGACCGACCCGCGCGGCGGCGTCACCGTCACGAACTGCGTCACGGAGGGTACGTTCAGCCTGGACGGCGAGACCTTCGACGTGGAGAACAACGTGTGGGTCGTGGGTAACCAGGCCGAGTGCGTCGTGATCGATCCCGCGCACGACCCCGACGCCGTGCTCGCCGCCGTCGCGGACCGCACCATCACGCACGTGCTGCTGACCCACGGTCACGACGACCACATCGCGGCGGTGCGCGAGTTCACCGACCGCGCGGACACGGACGCCCCGATCATGATGAACCACGAGGACCTCATGCTGTGGCGCGCCGTCTACCCGGAGGGGCCCGAGCCCGAGCCGTTGCGAGACGGACAGGAGATCCTCGCGGGCACCGTGATGTTCACCGTGTTGGCCACGCCCGGCCACTCCCCCGGGTCCATGGTGTTCCACGCCCCGCACCTGGGTGAGAACGGGGTGGTCTTCACCGGGGACACGTTATTCCAGGGCGGCCCGGGTGCCACGGGGCGGTCCTATTCGGACTTCCCCACGATCATCGACTCCATCGAGAAACGGCTGCTCACGCTGCCCGAGGACACCCTCGTGCTCACGGGTCACGGTGACTCCACGACCATCGGCCAGGAGAAGCCACACCTGAGCGAATGGATCGCCCGCGGCCACTGAGTGATCGCGTTTGCGGTACGACGCCGCTCGGCCCGGTCCCCTGCGAACCGGCCCGGGCGGCGTCGTCGTGTGAGCAGCGTCAGATGCGGGGCCTGGGCCCGGGGCTGCGGCGTTGCGTGTAGTTGAAGACGAGGGCGGTGGCCAACAGCACCATGGCGGCCGCCATGGGGACCATGGCCGCGGTCATGTAGTCGAAGTGCACGCCCAGGTACGCGCTGAGCGTGAGCCCCACCGCCGTGGCGATGCTCGACGCCACGGTCATCCGGGCCACGAGACCCAGGAAGTCGCTGCCCGCCGTGACGTAACCGGCGCTGCTGTGGACGCACAGCAGGCACGGGCCCGAGAACAACCCGAGCGCCAGGAGCACGAGGGAATACCCCACGAAACCGGACGGCCCGGACATGAGCATGGACGCCAGCAGTGCACCCGTGGCGGCGAGGATCCACATGTTCGCCGCACTCAACCGGCGGCGGAAACGCACGGCCAGGCTCGACCCCACGGCGGCCCCGAACCCGAGCAACGCATAGATGACCCCCATGGTCTCCACGCTGTCCAGGGACACCGAGTAGACCACGAGGCACCCGAGCACCGCGCCCATGAGGGCGTTCAGCGCCGCCACCCCGTAGATCAATCCGTGGCTCAGCCGGAACAGGGCGCGGCTGCGTCCGGGCGCGCCGCGGGCGCGCCGCCAGGACCAGAGGGGCATGTCCGCGCGGGGATAGCGGGCGGAGGAATGCAGGACGAAGGCCGCGGTGATCAGCACGGCCCACACGGCGGCGAAACGCAGCACCACCGCCGGTCCCATGGTCACGGCGAGCAGTCCCGTGAGCGCGGCACCCAGCACCGTGGCCAGGCCCTCGTTCACGGATTCGCGGCGCATGGCCGCCGGGAACGCCTGTGACCGGTCCTGCGCTCGCAACACGGAGGCCCAGCGGAGCCGCGCGGCCAGTCCCATGGGTGTCATGACCACGCCGGCCACGAAGAACGGCGCGAGCGCGGAGACGGCATCCCACGAGACCGGGATCTCGGTGACCTGGGCTCGTGACAGCACCCAGAGGATGATCCCCTGGATCAGGGAGAACGCGACCAGGGCCCACAACTGCCACCGGGCGTTGGCCAGCGCGGCCACACCCACGCCGCTCACGGCCATGCCGAGACACAGGGACGCCGAGCTCAGCGCGGCCGTCCACGCGGAGGAGGACGAGACCGCCACGAGCGTGAGCAGGCCCAACGGGGCCATGACCTGGGGCAGCCGGAGCAACAGGGTGATCGCGCCCAGCCTGCGATCGCTGCGCACGGTGCGTTCACGCGGGGTGAGCACCTTGCCGGGCTTCTCGGGCGCGGGGCGGCGGATCGCGGTACTCACGGCCTCAGCCTACGCGGCATCCCACGGCCCCGCGACGACCGACAGGTGCGAGCCCCCGGGGGTCTTAGTGACCACGAGCTGGGTGTCGATGCGTTGTTTCATCTCGCTCACGTGGGACACCACACCGATGACCCGCCCCGTGCGGCGCAACCCGTCCAGGGTCTCGAGGACCTGCTCGAGGGTTTGTTCGTCGAGGGAGCCGAAACCCTCGTCCACGAAGAGCGTGTCGATCTCCTGTCCCCCGGCCTCGGCCCGCACGACATCCGCAAGAGCCAGGGCGAGCGCGAGCGACGTGAAGAAGGACTCACCGCCCGACAGAGTCTCCGTGCCCCGGCGGACACCGGTCCACGAGTCGTCGATCTCGAGTCCGAGCCCGGACTTGCCACCCCCTCGGGTGCGATCCGTGTGCACCAGGGTGAAGCGTCCGGAGGACATCCGTGCGAGGTGTTCGGACGCCACCGCGGCCACGTGCTCGAGTTTCGCGGCGAGTACGAACGAGGTCAGGGTCATCCGCAGGGCGTTCTCGGAGGAATTCGCGGTGGCCACGTCCGCGAGTCCGCTCAGGCGCTGGGCGTTCTCACGGGCGCGCACGAGCTCGGCGTGTCGGGCGGGCATGCGCTCGGCGTGGGATGCGGCGTCGGACGCGAGGGTCTGCAGCCCGCCCAGTTTCTGGTTCAAGGAATCCCGCAGTTGTTCGAAGCCGTCCCGTTCGGCGGCGGTGCGAGCCAGTGCTTCCTCGGACACGCCCGCGCGTTCTTCGGCACTGAGCCCTTCGGCGCGTTGCATGTCCTGGGTCGCGAGTTCCGCCGAGACCGAATCACGCTCCTCCTGCAGGGCGGTGAGCCGCTCGGAGAGTTGGGCCGCGTCCGCCGGGTCCATGAGGGCCTCTTCCACGGCGCTCTCGGTCTCGAACGGGGACGCGTCCAGGGCACGTTCCACGGCACCCTGCGCGGTGCGGGCCTCGTGCTGCGCGTTGTCCAGGGCCCGCTGTTGCGATTCCCACTCGCTCACCGTGCGCACGAGGTGCTCGGACCGTTCGAGGAACTCGGTGGCCGACTCGAAACCCCTGATCCGCCGGGCCAGCTCCTCACGCCCCCGGTCACACCGTGTCACGAGTCCCCCGAGGCGCGCACGGCTCCCTGCGATGTCACCGTTGATCCGCGTCCCCTCCCCCTCGAGATCCTGGACCTCCCGCCGAGCAGTCGCGATCTCGGCCTCGCCCCGGCGCACCCGGGTCAGGCTCTGCTCGAGTTGGGCCAGTTCCTCCTCGGCGTGGCGGCACCGGTCCACGGCGGCGTCGACGTCCTTGTCCGCGCCGCGCGCGAGTGCCTCGGCCGCGCCGGTCTGCGCCCGCTGCCACGCTGCATGGGATGTATCCACCGTGTCCTGGGCGGTGTCCCGGGCGGCGCGTGCGCGATCGAGTGAGTCATCGGTGACCTCGTCCTCGGTTCCGGCGCTGGCAAGGTGCGGGTGCTCCGTGGCTCCGCACACGGGGCACGGATCCCCCGGCTCCAGCCCGGTGGCGAGGGTCGCGGCCGCACTCACGTAGCGCTGCGCTTCGAGCACTTCCACGTGCTGGGCAGCGGCCCGCCGTGCGGTTTCGTCCTCCCGGTACTGGCACGCCCGTTCCTGTTCCTCCGCCCGGGCCCGTGCGTACTCCCGACTCGCGGCCACGGCCTCCCGCGCGGTGCGGGCTCGTTCGCGCACGAGGGCCTCGTCCTTGACCTCCCCCAGGAGTTCGCGATGTGATTCCTCGCTGCGGGTCAGGGCGTCCCGCGCGGAGACGAGATCCCGGGTGATGTGCGTCGCCCGCTCCTCAAACGCTGAAAGGTCCTTGCGTTCGCGCGCCGCCTCCTCCTCGTCCCTCGTGAGCGAGTCCTCCTGGGCCACGGCGCCCCTGGCGGATTCGCGCGCGGTCACGACCGCGTCGCGCAGTCCAGCGGGCACCTGCCCGGACTCGTCCATGGCGTCCATGAGGCTCGCGTCCGGACCCAGAATCTGCTGAGCCACGCGGGCCAATGGCGCGCCCCCCGTGATGGTGGCACGCAGGTCGGTGACGGTAGCGTCAAGGGTCGCGACGCGCCGTCGGGCGTCACGCAGTTCCGCGAGCGGCGCTTGGAACCCCTGTGCCGCCTCGTGCTCGCGCAGTTGCCGGGCCGCGTCCTCCGACTGCTCCGCTTGTTCCGCAAGTTCATCCCGACGCCGCGTGAGTTCGCCGTGCCTCCTGACCAGCGAATGCAGGGTCTCCAAGCGGGCGTTACGCTTCTGGGCCTCGGTGTACGACGACGCCGCGCCGTCCCGTGCCCGGCACACCGTGTCCACGAGGGTGTCGCAGTCGTCGACCAGCTCACGCCACCGGTCCGCGCTCCCTTCGTTGTCGGCGTCCGCGGCCATCCCGTCCGCGGGCCCCTCCTCCGAAGTAGCCGACGCAGCATTGGCCGGGGCTCGGCCGTGGTCGGACGAACCCGCGTCGGTTTCCCCACCGGTGGCGTCCGCCGCGGTGCCCGCGGCGACTTCGCCGGTCGGCCCCTCGTCCGATGGGAGAGCCAATCGGGCCCGGAGCGACCCGGGGAGGCCCGAGAGCACGTCCTCCGGTAACCGGGCGACCGTGTGGGCCACCCGTTCCCTGAGCCGAGCGAGAACCTCGTCCGCTCGTTCGGCCTCGCGTTCCGCCTCGTGCAGGACGCTCTTGGCTCGGTCCGAGCGCGATTTCAGCTCGTCCTGGATGTCCGCGTAGACGTCCGTGCCGAACAGGGTTTCCAGGAGGTCTTCCCGCTCCTTGGAACCGGCCTGCAGGAACCTGGCGAACTGACCCTGGGGAAGCATCATCACCTGAGTGAACTGCTCACGGTCCAGGCCCACGACGTGGTGGATGGTCTGCCCCACGTCGTCCGGGCGGTAGCCGCGGTCCACCCATTCCCCCGCCACGTGTTCCCGCAATGACACCGTGGCGTGACGGTCACTCCACCCGGACGCGGCCCGCGAGGACGGTTCGCGCCATGCGGGCGTCCTGCTCACCTGCCACCGCCGGCCACCCGCGGTGAACTCCAACTCGACGCGCGGCCCGGTGCGGGGATCCGCGTGGTCACTGTGCTGGGCCTTGCGCCCGCCCTTAGCGGCAGTCGTGGGCCCGGAACCGTAGAGCGCGAAGCAAATGGCGTCCAACACACTGGTCTTACCCGACCCGGTTTCGCCGTTCAGCAGGAAGACCCCCGCCTCGTTGAGGACGTCGAAATCCACCGTCTCCTGCTTGGCGAACGGCCCGAAGGCCGTGATCTGCATCCGATGCAGCTTCACTGCTCCACTCCCCTGCTGCGCGCGGCGGCCACCGCGTCCGCGATCTCGTCCTGTTCCGGCCCGGACAGCCCCCGGTGCCGCACGTGGTCGTAGAACTGGGCGCACAGCTCTTCGGCACCGGCGGCTTCTGCGACCCGTGCGCTGTACGCCTGCTGGGTCAGGGGCCGGCCGCCCTCGGGTTCCCAGCGCAGTTCCACCGTGTGCGGGAACCGCGTCCTGATCCGATCCATCGCGGATGCCGGACGGTCACGATCCGTGAGGACCACCTGGCACCAGGCACCCTCCGCCGAGGTGTGCGCCGGATCCCGTAGCAACTCGTCGAGTGGCCCCCGCAGGCACGCCAGATCCATGCGCGCGGCGTGATCCAAGCCGGTGACCTCCTGAACCCCGGTCTCCTGGACGTCCACGAGCCACGCTCCCTTGGGGTGTCCGGCCTCGGAGAAGGAATAGGCCACGGGCGAGCCGCTGTAGCGCACGGTGTCCGCGACCCGCTGCCGGCGGTGGATGTGACCGAGCGCCGTGTAGTCGTGACGGGCGAAGACCTCCGCCGAGACGGTACCGAGTCCCCCGGAATCGACGACGCGCTCCGAGTCCGTGGGTTGCGCCCCCGTCACGAACGCGTGCGCCATGACGACGGACGGGATGTCGCCTCGTTCTTTCCTGTCCGCATCGATGCGCTCCATCACGGTGCCCAGCACGGCCTGGTGCGTGGGTGCACAGTCGAGCGACGGCGCGGCCGCGCGCGGTTCGATGTACGGGATGCCGTACACCGCCACCGTGAACGCCCCCGACGGGGCGGCACCGCGCGGGTCGCGGGCGGGCGGCGTCGTCGCCCGGGCGACCGTGATCGTGGAGTCCGTCGACTGCGAGAGCAGGACCGGGGCGTGGGCGTCCGCCACGCGAGTCAATAGGTGAACACCACCGTGGGACATGATCCCGGAACCGAAACCCAACCGCGCCGGGGAGTCGTGGTTGCCGCTCGTGAGTATGACGTACGCGCCCGCCTCGCGGATCTGCGCCAGGGTGGTGCTGAGCAGCTCCACCACCTCCGTGCGGGGCTGGGCGCGGTCGTACACGTCCCCCGAGACCAGGACCGCGGAGACACCGTAATGCCGCACCCACTCGACGATCTCGGCCATGGCCCGCGCCTGGACGTCCAGGATGTCGACGCCGTGGAAGGTACGCCCCAGGTGCCAGTCGGAGGTGTGCAAGATCAGCATGGGGTCAATGTAACCGCGGTCTCGGACACCCACAGCGACCTGCCACACATGTGCAGGTCGCACGGCGCGGGCGCCCCTGACGGTGTGTTTCACCGCGTCGCGAGGCCGGCGCCGCGCAACGTGGCGGATTGTTTCTACTCCCGAGTTCTCTCATCCATGCGGTGACCAGGGGTCATGCATGCGCATGTTCTTCGTCGTCCACAAGCTACGGCCCGGCCATGGCCCGCGCCGTCATGCGCCTCTATGCTCTGGGGGATGTCTGGTACGTCACACGACGGTGTGGCATGAGGGGGTTCACCGGGATGCATTCACCACGACTGATCGACACGGCCGGCCGGGGAGCGACCCTTGCCCTGCTCGCAGCGCTGCTGCTCACCGGGTGCGGTAACGGCTCGCCCGAAGCGGGTGGGGGTGACAGCGCCGCGCCCACGGGGGCCACTTCCGCGGGGACGACGGCGCAGCCCACGTCCCCCGCGCCGGACGCCTCGTCCGCGTCCCCGACGACGCCGCAGAGCGGGTCCCCGAGCGGCTCCGACAGCGAACTGCCCGATGACTGGCGTCCGGAGGAACCCACGGTGCTGGCCACGGGTCAGAAGGTCCCGGAGGACTACGAACCCGCCACGCTGGAGCATCCGGCCCGCAACGTCCCCAAGCCCGTGATGCCCGACGAAGCCATGGAGGAAACCGAGGCCGGCGCGCAGGCGTTCCTGGACTATCGGTTGGCAGCGCAGTGGTACGCCTTCCAAACCGGGGACACGTCTTTGATCCGCGACGTCACGTCGTCATCCTGTAGCCGATGCGCGGACCAGCGCACCCGAATCGAGCGCAATTTTGGGCCCAACCGTTGGATGGTCGGAGGCTACGAGGACGCCCAGATTCTGCCCGATTCGTTCGTGCAAAGACCAACGGGCGAATACACTCTACCGATCGACGCATCGAGCGCGGGCGTGATGGTGATCGACAACGGGGACATCGTTAGCCGGCAGCTCCCGTATGACGACGAAAATCTCTTGGATGTGTCCCTGACGTATGGAAATGGGCGATGGACATACGTCACAGCATCGCCCCGGGGCAAGTTGTGATGATGAGATACGGGCGCGGCATAATTTCGGCGTTAATCATTTCATTTTTGCTACTCCTGACTTCTTCATTTGGTCTCAAAATTTCCTACGCAGCTGGGTCTCCCTCCGGATTTGGCCAGGGCGATGAGGCCATTCCCGGGGAAGTAAGTGCGAGCGCCAAAAATGCTGTGATTGATATCACCTTGGCCGTGAGAGAGGCGGGCGCGGCTCCCGGTGTCAGCGCGATCGAGACGGAGAACGGACTAGATGGGCAGCGACCTGGTGGCGCCACGGCGTGGGATCCGGATACCGATCCCGCGTTCCAGAAGGCCCTGCGTGACCGGCTGATGTCCAATGAGGATTCGATCTTCTTCAGTGCCCGCCTGATGGACACCGCCAAGAACAAAACCGTCTACGGCCTCCAAGACCCCTGCACCGACCAACGTGGGGCAGCACTCACACGGTGCCGTACCACCCAAGAATGCACCGACGACACCGGGGCCGCCGGTGTGAACATGGACATCGTCATTGGCGGGGCCAATGACAGGACCCGCGCAGCACGCGGTACCCAACTATGTGTCAGTGACACCCAAGCCGATCAAGCCAGCGACGACGGGTACGTGCCGCTGCCGGTGTTCACCCTCCAGGACTTCCAACAACTCGCCGTCGCCCCGGCAGCCAGTCATGTGCAACCCGCCCCGGACACCTTGAAGAACATGCACACCAACGTCTACGCCGCAGCCCAACCACAGACCTTCACCACCACCCTGGGTGGGTACCCCGTCCAAGTCCGCGCCTACCCGGTGCAGTACACATGGGACTACGGGGACGGCACCACCCTGGGCCCCACACCGTTGACCGGGGCACCCCTACCGGAGGGTGCGTGGGATGAGCCCACCGACACCTCCCACGTCTACACGGTCACCGGGGACTACACCGTGGGCCTGACGACCTCGTTCTACGGGGAATACAACATCGCCGACACCGGGTGGCAACCGGTCGCCGGGTACAACCAGGTCACCTCACCCCCGGTCGCGTTGAGCGTGTGGCGGGCCACCGTGCACAACGTCGCCGACGACTGCCACACCAACCCCACCGGCATCGGCTGCCCCGGCGCCAGCAAGTAACGCAACCGGACGAGAGTCCCGCGCCTAACGCTCCCGAGGCCGGACATGCCCGTAAGCCCGCACACGCTCCTGTGCCACCAGGCCGTCCCGATCGGCCCCATGCCCGAGCTGCATCACCCCGCACGCTCCTTTGCCACCCTCATAGACTGACCCCATGACCGCACCGCGCACGCCCGAACTGTTGGAACAAGACCGCGGTCTGGACGCGGCGGCGTCGTGGTATCCGTCGCTCGTGCGGAGCGTGTTCCTCGCGCCGTGGCGCGCGACCGCGGCCGAACAACCCGGCGAGGCAACCCAGCTCTTTGCCCGCACTGCGGGCGCACTGAACGCGGTGGCCCACTGGGCGAATGACGGTCAGGCCGCGGATCCCACGGCGTGCGCGTGGCTCGCGTATCTGCGCTGGGCCGCGCGCAACGGCGCGAAGCTTCCCGGCGACGCACCGCACCCGCCCGCCGACGACCTGGACCGCGACTTCCCCCTGCTCGCCGCACCGGGCGAGCACGCCGGGGACAGCTTCACCGCGCTGTCCACGGGCCACCTGGGCGAGGTCACTCGCCCCGTCCTGCCGCTCGCGGACAGCGCCGAGGTCCTGGTCCGCACCGTGCCGTACGCGCTCGTTCCAAACATCGGGTGGAAGTCGCTCGTGGCCCTCGCCGTGGACTCGGCCGCGATCACCCACGGCAGCGCCGAGGCTCAGACCGCGGCGGTGGGTGCGGCCCTGGCCGTTCATGCGGCGGCCCGTGCGCGGGACAGTGGGGCCTCGCTGCAGGACGTGGTCGAGGAAACCGGCCGAGTGGTCGCACTCATGACCCGGCCCGCGCCCCTCACCAGGGAGCTGCTCGACCTGTGCGCGGACCGATCCGCCCGGGATTCCCTGTTCGATGGGATGACGGAACCCGCGGGCGCGTTCGCGCGGGCCGTGGGGGACGGAACCGCGGCGTCGTCGGCCCTGGCGCTCGGGCTCGCGGCCGCGCTGGGCGCCGAGGACGCGCCGCACGCGGACGGGGCGGGGAACGACGTCGCTCAGCGGGCTCTCGCGCTGCTGTCCGGTCATCCGGCGGCGAACGACGCGGCACGCACCGTCGCGGTCGGTGTTGCCGCCGCGCGCTGGGGGCTCGGGGACGCCGCACACAGTGAGGACATCGAGGAGAGCGACAACGGCGCGCCCGGCGTCCACGGCTCGGCTGGCGGCAACGGCGCCGTCGGCGACGACGGCATGGTGCGGCAGGCCGCCTTGACCGAGGACAACAGCGGCGCCAGGAAAACCGACAGCGGCACGGACACATCCGGCACCGATTCCTCCGGAACCCGCGCGGCGACCCGCCGTGAACTGCTCGCCCTGGCCGACCGCTGGCTCACCCTGTGGCGGCCGCACGCCTGAGATTCACCCCGATCGGAGGCGTCCCGTCACAGGGTCGCGTGCTGCAGCCTGACCCCGTAGTGCGCCGTGAGTTCGGCCATGCTGCGCGCCCCACTGCGGCGCGCGAGGTCGAGCACGATCCCGGCGCACGCGAGGGAGTCGCTCAGCGCATTGTGGTGCTCCACGACCTCCGCCCCCGCGGCGCGGGACGCCGACGGCAGGGCGTAGGAACGCAGCGTGTAAGCCGCGCGAGCCAAGCGGAGAGTGCACGCGTAGTCCCAAGTCCTCGCGGTTCCGCCGCACGCCCGATTCGCCGCCTTGATCACGCCGGTGTCGAAGACCGCATTGTGTGCCACCAGAACCGAATCCGGATCCTCCGGGCTGATGTTCTCGCACATCCAGTCCCACAGCAGGTCGAACGTGGGTGCGTGGGTGACGTCCGCGGGCCGGATGCCGTGGATCCGGACGTTGCCGGGCTCGAACCCGTCGTGGCCGAGCGGCGGACGGATGAGTGAGTACCGGGTGTCCACCACCTGGCCGTCCCGGACCCGTACCACCCCCAGGGCGCACGCGGACGCAGGGCTGCGATTGGCGGTCTCGAAATCTATGGCGGTGAAACTGACGGGCACCCGATCAGGGTAGGCAACGCCTCCGACATGGCATGTCGCTCACACGGAGGCCATGGCGCGGGTCTCGTACCACGCGTCCGCCTTCTCCACGGCCTGGCGGATCTGGGCGGTGTCGAGCTCGTGGTGTAGTGCGTACGCCACGGCCTGCAGCGGGAAGATCCGCGAGTGCAATCGTGCGCGCAGATAATTCTCCTCGTCCGTGGCCTGGCGCACGCTGGACCAGCCGAACCACAGTCCGAGGGACGCGACGTCGTACGCAGGATCACTCATGCTCGCGTGGTCCCAGTCGATCACGCCCACCAGGTGCTCGTCCTGCCACAGCATGTTGGAGCCCATGAGGTCCCCGTGCACGAGCCGCGGCGGGACGTTGTCCAGGGCCACGAGGTCCTCGATCGCGTTCATGGCGCGGTCCCGGTTGCGCGGGAGCAGCAGCGGCAGCACCTGGTCCAGCAGGACGTGGCGACGGCGGTGACCGCCCCAGTGCTGACCGGGCCGGTCCAGCCACGGCTCCGCCGCGCGCGCGTCCGCATCACGCACCTGCTCGAGGACCCTGCGCAGCTCCCGCGGGTCCGCGTGCCCCGGCGGGCGGGGGCTGCCGGGGATCCAGGTCATCCCCACGGCGGTGTACCGCCCGTCCTGCAGCACGGGGGTCAGGGGGCGCGGCACGGCGAAGTCGAACTCCGGTAGCCGCGACAGCGCACGGGTACGCCGGCGCACGTTCTCCCCCGAGGTCGGGTTCTTGGCGATCCGCACGCTCATCACGTGCCCCGCATTGACCACGATGTGCGCGGACCCGCCGGCGTGCAGCTCCCATTCGGAGCGATCCACGCGCACCCCGGCCTCCGCCAACACGGCCTCGACGGCCGGAGCGAAAGGTAGGTGTCCGCACGCGAAAGTCATGGGTCAGTCCTCTGGCTCCGGTTCCAGGGGCGACGCCGCTGCGGCTTCCGGCCCGTCCTGCCGCGCAGTACCGCTCGACCCCGTGAGCAGCTGCAACAAGTGCGGCAATACCGCGGCCATGGCCCGCGCACGATGGCTGATCCTGTTCTTGTGCTCGGGACTCAACTGCGCGCAGCTGAGGCCGTCCTGGCCGTCCGGGGCGAAGATCGGGTCGTAGCCGAACCCGTTCTCCCCCGCGGGTTCGCGCAGAATGGTCCCGGGCAGCTCACCCGTGACCACGTGCTCGGTGCCGTCCGGTGCCACGACCGCGGCGGCGCACACGAAGGAGCCGCGGCGGTTTTCGGGGGCGATGTCCCCGAGCTGGGCGAGCAGCAGCTGGAGGTTGGCGGCGTCGTCGCCGTGGACCCCGCTCCACCGCGCGGAGAAGATGCCCGGGGCGCCGCCCATGACGTCCACGCTGAGCCCCGAGTCGTCCGCGAGCGCGATGAGTCCCGTCTCCGCGGCGGCGGTGCGCGCCTTGAGCAGCGCGTTTTCCTGGAACGTGACACCCGTTTCGACGACGTCGCTCAGCCCGGCCGTGCGCGCGTCCACCACGATCCCGGGATCGGTCAGCCCCGCGTCGCGGAGCATGGCCTGCAGCTCGCGCACCTTGCCCGCGTTCTGTGTCGCGAGCACCACGCGGGCGCCGCGTACGTCATCGGCCACGGGTGGCCTCCAGGGTCTCCCGCTGGATCTCGGCCAGCTGGGCGCACCCGGCCACGGCGAGGTCGAGCAGGACGTCCAGTTCGGCGCGCTTGAACGGTGCGCCCTCGGCCGTGCCCTGGACCTCCACGAAGTCCCCCGAGCCGGTCACGACGACGTTCATGTCGGTTTCCGCGCGCACGTCCTCCACGTAGGGCAGGTCGAGCATGGGGACACCGTCGATGATCCCCACGGACACGGCCGAGACCGTGTCGATGAGGGGATTGACCCGCGGCTTGAGGATGCCGTTGTCGTGGGCCCAGCGGATGGCCTCGGCGAGTGCGACGTACGCGCCGGTGATGGACGCGGTGCGGGTACCGCCGTCGGCCTGCAGGACGTCGCAGTCGAGGACCACGGTGTTCTCCCCGAGGGCCTTGAGGTCGATGATCGAACGCAGGGAGCGGCCGATCAGACGCGAGATCTCATGGGTGCGGCCACCGATCTTGCCCTTGACCGACTCGCGGGCGGAACGCGTGGAGGTGGCGCGCGGGAGCATGGCGTACTCCGCGGTCACCCACCCCCGACCCTCGCCCTTAAGCCAGCGGGGCACGCCCTCCGTGAGTGACGCGGTGCACAGCACACGGGTGCCGCCGAATTCGATCAGGGCGGAACCCTCGGCCTGTTCGGACCAACCGCGGGTGATGGTGATGGGCCGCAGTTCGTCGACGGCGCGCCCGTCCGCTCGTACCAGCCCCGATGCGGCGGAGCCACCCTCGCCCGTGGAATTCTCGGTGGATCGTGCCGGGTCGGTAGGCGAAGTCATGGGTTTCAGCCTAGTCCCCGGTCACCGCGCTTGCCAATGCATTGAACGAATGGTCGGTCGGCCCGGCGACGTCGTAACTCGTGGCCACGCGGGCCACGGTGACCGGGCCGGAGAACGCTCCGACGGCCTCAGCCGTGGCCGTGTCCACCGAGTTCCACACGGGCAGGTGGGTCAGCAGCAACCGCCGCACACCCGCGGCGGTCGCGGTCTCCCCCGCACGCTTGCCCGTGAGGTGGATCCCGCGCAGATGGTCCTCGCGGCCCTCCTGGTAGGCGGCCTCGCACAGGAACACGTCCGCGTCGCGGGCCGCTGCCACGAGCTCCTCGCACGCGTCCGTGTCCCCCGAGTACGTGAGGACCTCCGTGCCGTTCGCCCCGCGGTACTCGACGCGCAGCGCGTAGGGCTCGGGACACGGGTGATACACGGGGTGGGGCGTGACAGTGAACGGTCCCACCGTCACGGGCTGGTTGGCCTGCCACACGTGAAAGTCGAACTCGGTGTCCATCGAGTGCTCGGGCGGCAACAGGTGCAGCTGGTTGAGGTAGCCGTGCAACATGGACGGACCGTAGATCGGGATGCGCCCGCCCTGCCATCCGCGGGGATCCCACTTCACGGCCACGTGCAGACCGCCCACGTCCACGCAGTGGTCCGGGTGCAGGTGGGAGAGCATGATCGCGTCGATCTCGTGCAGGTCGATGTGGCGCTGCAGGACACCCAGGGCACCGCTGCCCATGTCCAGCACGATGCGCCACGTGCGCCCGTCCGCGTCCTCCCCGGAGAGCAGGTAGCACGAGGCGGGGGCGTCGGGCCCGGGGAAACTTCCGGTGTTACCGATCACTGTGAGGATCATGGGTGATCGCCTTTCTGGTGCCGACTCAGCGTTGAGCCGCGTGGATCGTGGCGAGGGAACCGGTGGGGTACTGCTCCGCGACGGACGCCGTGTGCCGCACGCGGACCACTTCGGGGCCCAGGAACCGTTGGGCGAGGACCTCGAAGCTCACGGGGTCCCCCGTGGCCAGGAATTCGTGGTGGGGAGCGAGCTCGGGATCCCGCTCGAGGTGGTTGTCCAACAGGCAGCGGTAGACGTCCCGCGAGGCCTCTTCCGAGGACGAGACCAGGTTCACGCTCTCGCCCATGACGTAAGAGATCACCGCGGTGAGCAGCGGGTAGTGCGTGCACCCGAGAACCAGGGTGTCCACGCTCGCGTCCTTGAGGGGCTGGAGGTAGTGCTGGGCGGTGCGCAACAGGTCGGGCCCCGTGGTCACGCCGCGCTCCACGTACTCCACGAATTCGGGGCACGCCACGGACGTGATCTCGAGCTGGGGGGCCGCCGCGAACGTGTCGTCGTACGCGCGTGAGCCGATCGTCGCCTCGGTACCGATCACCCCCACCCGACCGGAGCGCGTGGTGGCCACCGCACGGCGCACCGCGGGCTGGATGACCTCGGTCACGGGGATGTTGTAGCCGCGCGTGTAACGCTCGCGCGCATCCCGCAGCACTGCGGCGGACGCGGTGTTGCACGCGATCACGAGCAGCTTGACCCCGGAGTCCACGAGGTCGTCCATGATCCGCAGGGCATTGGAGCGCACCTCGGCGATCGGCAGGGGCCCGTAGGGGCCGTGCGCGGTGTCACCGACGTAGAGGATCTCCTCGTTGGGCAGCTGGTCGATGATCGCTCGCGCCACCGTGAGCCCGCCCACACCCGAATCGAACACGCCGATGGGCGAGTTGGGATTGGGACCGGTGGGACGTTCGTGCGCCTGCATACCGGAAAACTGTAGTGCTTTTCGCGCGCCTCATGGCACATGCGACGTGTGATGTACGCGATCCCCGGTCACCGGGACGGCAGGGTCTTCAGCAGCGCGTTCATCAGGGTCTCCTGCAGCCAGGAGACGAAGTTGTAGACCACGCCCATGTACTGCTCCACGTCCTCGGCCCGGCCGAAGTCGGTCAGCTCGGCCACGCGCTCGGCGGCCTCGGCCGAGTCGATGTTCAACCGGGAGGCCAGCACGAGGCGGACGTCGTTGAGCGAGCGCGCGAAGTCCTGTGCCTGCTCCACGCTCAGCACCACGGGCTCGGACTCCAGGGCCAGGGAGGACGCGCGCAACGCCGCGGTCTTGCGTTCGCGCAGCGAGCGGTCCGTGAGTCGCCGGAACTCGGCGGCCTGGTCCGGGTCCGACGACGCCGCGGGCAGCAGCCTGCGCACCGCCGGGTCCGTGGGTTCGGCCACGTCCTCGTCCCAGCCGAGCAGCGCCTCGAGCGGGTCGTCGTTGCGAGCCGACCCGTCCTCGCGAGCCTCGGGCTCGAGGGTCTCCCCCACGTCCGAGAACAGTTTCTGCAACAACCGCACCTCGGGGGCCTCGAACCGACCGACGATGCCCTTGCGCGTGCGCTTGAACCCGTGCGCCATCAGTGCTCCCCCGCCTTCTCGTACGTGGCCCACAGGCCGTAGCCGTGCAGCGAGCTCACGTGCGTCTCCGCTTCCTCGAGGGTTCCCGTGAACACGATCGAGCGGCCCCGGTTGTGCACCTCGAGCATGAGTTTGCGGGCCTTGGCGTCCGAGTAGCCGAAGTGGGCGCGGAACACGTAGACCACGTAGCTCATGAGGTTCACGGGGTCGTCCCAGACCACCACGTTCCACGGCACGTTCATGGCCGTGACCGCCTGCTCCTCCCGTTCGAGCACGGGGGACTCCGCCGGCGCGGAGCTCATCAGGACGGCCGGGATCCGGGCGGGGACGGCGCGGTGCGTAGTGGACATCGCCTCCATGGTAGTCACGGGGACACGGATGTGCGCACGCCGGACGGCCCACTAGGCTGGCCACGTGAACGAGCACACCTATTCCTGGCACCCGCAGCCCACGTCCTTGCTGACGGACCACTACGAGTTGACCATGTTGCAGGCCGCGCTCCGGGCGGGCACCGCGTCCCGCCGCAGCGTGTTCGAGGTCTTCGCCCGCAGACTCCCCAACGGCCGCCGCTACGGGGTGTTCGCCGGGATGGGCCGGGTGCTCGAGGGGCTCGAGCAGTTCCGATTCACCGACGAGCAGTTGCGGTTCCTGCGAGACACCGCCGTGGTGGACGCCCAGACCGTGGCGTACCTCGAGAACTTCCGCTTCACCGGCCAGATCCGCGGCTACGCGGAGGGCGAGACGTACTTCCCCCACTCGCCGCTGCTGAGCGTGGAGTCCTCGTTCGCCGAGGCGTGCGTCCTGGAGACCTACATCCTCTCCGTCCTGAACTTCGATTCCGCCGTGGCCTCGGCGGCCTCCCGCATGGTGGGTGCCGCGGGAGAGCGCCCGTGCATCGAGATGGGGTCGCGCCGCGCCCACGAGCAGGCGGCCGTGGCCGCGGCCCGCGCCGCCGTGGTCGCGGGCTTCGACTCGACCTCCAACCTCGAGGCCGGTTTCCGCTACGGGGTCAAGACCGTGGGCACCGCGGCCCACTCGTTCACCCTGCTGCACGACTCCGAGGAGCAGGCGTTCCGCGCCCAGCTGGACGCGCTGGGTGTGTCCACGACCCTGTTGGTGGACACGTACGACGTCGAACGGGCCGTCACGCTCGCCGTGGAGATCGCGGGCAAGGACCTCGGGGGCGTGCGCCTGGACTCGGGCGATCTCGTGACACAGGCCGCGTCCGTGCGCGCGCTGCTCGACAAGCTCGGCAACTCCAACACCCGGATCACGGTCACGAGTGACCTGGACGAGTACGCGATCGCCGCCCTGCGCGCCGCTCCGGTGGACGCGTACGGCGTGGGCACGCGCCTCGTCACGGGCTCGGGTGCCCCCACGTCGTCGATGGTCTACAAGCTCGTCTCGCGCGAGGGCGCCTCGGGCGCCATGGAACCCGTGGCCAAGGCGTCCTCCGGCAAGAAGTCGGTGGGCGGCGAGAAGTACGCGCTGCGCCGTCGTGATCCCCAGGGCGTGGCCACGCACGAGATCGTGGGCGTGTCTCACATGCCCGAGGACGACGGCGACGACCGCCCCTTGCTCGTGGACTACGTCACCGGCGGCGAGCTGCACGACGGCTACACGGGCCCCGAGGCCGTGACCCGCGCCCGGCAGCGCCACGTCGATTCCGTGGCCGAACTGCCCCGCGCGGCGCGCCGGCTCTCCGAGGGCGAGCCCGTGATCCCCACCGTGATCGAACCCGGAACCGCACACTGACCAGGGAGGTAGCCATGCGCACTGCATTGCTGATCGTGGACATCCAGAACGACTTCTGCGAGGGCGGCAGCCTGGCTGTCGAAGGCGGGGCGGCGGTCGCCGCGCAGGTCTCCGAGTACCTCGAGGACCACCACGGCGACTACGTGGCCGTGGCCGCGACCCAGGACTGGCACGTGGATCCCGGGGAGCACTTCAGCGACACCCCCGACTTCGTCACGAGCTGGCCCGTGCACTGCGTCGCTGAGACCACCGGCGCTGACACGCACCCCGATCTCGACACCGAGTACGTCACGGAGTACTTCCGCAAGGGCGCGTACGACGCCGCCTACTCCGGTTTCGAGGGCCTGTCCGCCCCGGACGTGGACGTCCCCATGGGGGAATCGGAGGAGGACTCCGACGAAGAACGCGTGAGCCTGGACGACTGGCTGCAGGAACGCGGCGTCGAGGCCGTGGACGTCGTGGGTCTCGCGCTGGACCACTGCGTGCTGGCCACGGCCAAGGACGCCGTGGAGGCCGGCTACGAGACCCGGGTGCTGCTGCCGCTGACCGCGCCCGTGGCAGCCGAGTCCGGTGAGCGGGCGGTCGAGGAACTCGAGGCCGCCGGCGCGGAGGTCGTCACCGACCTGCCTTGAGCGCCGGGCACGTCGCTGCGCGGGGTACTTCCCCGCGCGGGTACGTCGCTGCGCCGGTTACTTCCGGCCGATGAACCAACGCTGCAACAGGGCGATCCGCGCGGTGAGCTGATCCTCCGAGGCCTGGGCCACGGCCGGGCCGCCGCACTTGGTGCGCAGCTCGTTGTGGATCACCCCGTGCGGTGTGCCGGTGCGCGCGGACCACGCGGAGACGTTCTTGGACAGCTGCGAGCGCAGGTCCTTCAGGCGACGGTGGTCAGGCACCGCGGGGGCCTGGGGCGCGTCGTGACCGCCCTGACCGTTGCGCTGGGCCGAGCGCGACTGCCGCTCCCGCAGCAGGGCCGAGACCTGGTCGGCGTCGAGCAACCCGGGGATCCCCAGGTACTCGGCCTCCTCCTCCGAACCCACCGCGGCCCCGCCGCCGAAGGCACCGCCGTCGAACAGCACGCCGTGGAAGGACGCGTCCGAGTCCAGGGCCTGGAAGTTGCCCTGGGCCAGGGACGACGACGCCCTGTCCTCGCGGTTGGCCTCATCCAGCAGGTCGTCGTCCCAGCCGGTCTCCATGTGCTGGTCGAAGTCCACGACCCCCGGCATGTTCTTGGGCTTGTCCAGCGCGTGGTCCCGCTCCTCCTCCATGGAGTTGGCGAGCGCCATGAGCGTGGGCACCGAGGGCAGGAACACGGACGCGGTCTCCCCACGCTTGCGGGCGCGCACGAAGCGACCCACCGCCTGGGCGAAGAACAGCGGCGTGGAGGTGGACGTGGCGTACACGCCCACGGCCAACCGGGGCACGTCCACGCCCTCGGAGACCATGCGCACCGCGACCATCCAGCGCTTGTCGGATTCGGAGAACTCGTCGATCTTGTTGGACGCGGTCTTGTCGTCGGAAAGCACCACGGTGGGCCGCTCCCCCGTGATGGCGTGCAACTGCTCGGCGTAGGCCTTGGCGTCCTGGTGGTCCGTGGCGATCACGAGCGCCCCGGCGTCCGGGACGGTGCGCCGCACCTGCGTGAGCCGCTGATCGGCGGCGCGCAGCACGGACGGGATCCACTGCCCGTGCGGGTCCAGGGCGGTACGCCACGCGTGGGACGTGATGTCCTTGGTGAACCCCTCCCCGAGCTGGGCGGCCATCTCCTCACCGGCCGAGGTCCGCCAGCGCATCTGACCCGAGTACGCCATGAAGATCACGGGACGCACCACGTGATCGTGCAGGGCGTCCGCGTACCCGTACGTGTAGTCGGCCGTGGACCGGCGGATCCCGTCGCCGTCCTCGGCATAGCTCACGAACGGGATCGGGGAGGTGTCCGAGCGGAACGGTGTACCGGTGAGCGCGAGCCGACGGGTCGCTGGTTCGAACGCCTCGCGCAGCCCGTCACCCCAGGACAGGGAGTCGCCGGCGTGGTGGATCTCGTCCATGATCACGAGCGTGCGCCCGGCCTCGGTGCGCGCGCGATGCAGCAGCGGCTTGTTGGCCACCTGCGCGTACGTCACGGCCGCACCCATGTACCCGCGGCCGTGCTGGCCGTCCGCGTTCTTGAAGTTGGGGTCGATCGCGAGTCCCACCCGCGCGGCGGCGTCCGCCCACTGGCGCTTGAGGTGCTCGGTGGGGGTCACCACGGTCACGCGCTGGACGGTCCCGGCGTCGTGCAGTTTCTTGGCCACGGTCAACGCGAAGGTCGTCTTACCCGCGCCGGGGGTCGCCACGGCCATGAAGTCGCGCGGCTGGGCCTGTTCGTAGCGGTGGATCGCCTCCGCCTGCCACGCGCGCAACTTGGGCGCGGTCCCCCACGCCGCCCGGTCCGGATAGGCCGGCGGGAGGTCCGCCGCGGCTCCGAAAAGGGACATTTGATCGCTGTCAGACACGTGGTGCTCGTCCTCTCCGCGCGCTCCTGGGCGCGCATCCACTCCGGTCCCGTCGCACGGGTCGTGGTCGTCTCTGGCACGGGCGACGACGCCGCTCGCGCCCGTTCCCGACCCCGCACGGCAAAGGCGCCCGCTGAGCGCGGGCGCCGCCGGTGGTCCCGCGCGGGGCGGGACCTCACGAAAAGGGAAGGGTGGTCAGTTCTCGGGCTCGTCCTTGCCGGGACGCAGACCCTGGTAGATCTCCTTGCACTCCGGGCACACCGGGAACTTCTGGGGATCCCGACCAGGGGTCCACACCTTGCCGCACAGGGCGATCACGGGTTCGCCGGACAGGGCCGACTCCATGATCTTCTCCTTGCGCACGTAGTGGGCGAACCGCTCGTGATCACCGGGTTCCTGCAGTTGCCGGGTGTCCTCGCGCTCGATCGTGGAGGTGCCACCCACGGTCTCGGGTTTGGTGCCGAACAGACCGTTGCTGATCACCCGGGAGGAGCGCACGGAAGGACCCGTGACGTCCTGGGCTTCGGTGAATTCCATGTCCACCACTGTACCCCGAGCCCCGGCCCCGGCTCACCGGTAGGCCGCCACCTCCTGAAGCAGTTCGGGTCCGCGCGCGTCCAACCACTTACCACCCATGCGCACACCGATCCACAGCAGGACCAGGCCCTCCACGATGCCCACCACGAGCGCCAACCAGCCCCACAGAGCGGCCCCCGTGACGAGGTACACGATCAACAGGATGCCGGCCGGCAGCGCGAGCAGCGCCATCAGACCCATGATGACGAACTGGACCACCAGGTTCAGGATGGTGAACCCCTGGGGTGTCTTCATGGGGGACGCACCCGGGGGCGGTGTGGGGTACGTGTACCGGGCGGAGACGACCGAGACCACACCGGCGCCACCCAGCAGGATGCCCGCGCACACGCCCACCATGGCGGGCAGGGCGTCCCAGCGCTGCACGCCCACGAGCCAGAGCACGATCGAGAGCAGCACCAGCGGTACGGCCACGATGAGCATCGCGACCACGCGACCCAGCCGGTCCGCCCGGCCGGAGACCGGTGCCAGCACGTGGAGGCTGAACGCGGTGTTGTCGTAGGAGACGTCCGCGGAGATCGCGTACGCCATCAACAGCGACACGAAGAGGGGCAATGCCCACAGGCTGAATCCCGAATCCCCCGCGATGAACCAGAAGGCCGCCCCGATCGCGGGGATCATGAGCAGTGATGCCGAATAACGTGGATCCTTGCGCCAGTAGGTGAGACAGCGTGCGGCCACGGCACCCCACTGGTTCGCGGGGAACCGGTCGAACAGGCCGACGCCCTCCTGTGCACGGGACGTGGCGCGGGCGGCGCCACCGGCGGCGTCGCCGAGGGCGCGGCGCAGACCTGCTCGCGTGGCGACCACGAGCACGACCAATGTGACCAGGGAGATCGCGATCCGGGCGAGGGCCGCGAGCCAGTGACCCGACGCGACGTCGCCGGGGACCGCCCAGATCGCACCGAGGGGCGTCCACGCGAGGACACCCGCCCACGTGGGGAGCATCTGCCACACCTGGCCCAGGCCGGTCGCGAACAAGGAGATGAGGGGCCCCAACAGCACCACGAGCACGAGCACGACCATGGAGATGATCTCGTTCGTGCGCCGCCCCTTGGCGAAGTTCGCGCCCAGGGCCGTGACGCAGCGCGAGCCCACGAAGGCGAGCAGGGCGCCGATGATCGCGCACGGGATCGCCGCGACGAGCGCCGTCGTGGAACCACGCCACGAGAACAGCCAGCCGAGCAGGGCGATCACGGTCAGCACCCCCGGGATGCCGATGACGGCGCCCACGACCTGTCCGGCCACCAGGCCCGTGGTGCTCAGGGGGAACAGTGCGAGCCGGGACGGGTCCAGCGTGGAATCGGCCTTGGAGGAGACCAGCGGTACGAGCCACCAGCCCATGAGCAGCAGCGAGCCCACCAGGACCGACGCGATGATCACGGTCTCGAGGGCCTCACTCCCGAGGGCGAACAACGCGGTGAGCGCCATCCCCACGATGAACAGGGCGTAGAGACCGCCCAGGATCGTGCCCACCAGGATCCACGTGCTACGCGTGAGGGTGTTGATCAGGATCCGCCACTTCAGCCCGGCCAGTCGGCGGGCTTCCTCGAACGGCCCGATGTTGCGCGTGACGGGTTCGCCACTGCCGTGCGAGGGGCGCACGGAGGCGGGGACGGCGGCGTCGGGCGCGACGTCCTGCCCCGGCACGTCCCCGGGTGCCGTGTCGAGGTGGCGGGACGCCGGGGATTCGTGCGGGTCGTTCACTCGGGACGCAGCCACTGCAACCCCTCCCCCGCTTCGGTGCGCCCACCCACGAAGGACACGAACCGGTCCTCGAGGGACATGCCGGCGCACACCTCGTCCATGGTCCCCTGGGCCAGCACACGGCCCTGGTCCATCACGGCCACGTGATCGCACATGCGCTGCACGAGGTCCATCACGTGGCTCGAGACCACCACGGTGCCGCCGGAGTTGGTGTACTGGTGCAGCAGGGAGCGGATGTTCGCCGCGGAGACCGGGTCCACCGACTCGAAGGGCTCGTCCAGCACGAGCAGGCTCGGAGCGTGGATCATGGCCGCGGCCAGGGCGATCTTCTTGGTCATGCCCGCGGAGTAGTCCTGCACCTGGCGCCCCGCGGCGTCCTGCAGGTCCATGGCCACGATGAGGTCCTCGGTGCGCTGCGCCACGAGGTCGCGGTCCATCCCGCGCAGCAGACCCGAGTAGGTCACGAGCTGGCGTCCCGTGAGCCGGTCGAATAGGTGGGCGCCGTCCGGCAGCACGCCCATGCGCCGCTTGGCGGTCACGGGATCGCGCCACACGTCCAAGAGCTCGTCGCGGCTGCCGCCGCCCACGAGCACCGAACCCGCCGAGGGACGCAGCAACCCCGTGGCCATGGACAGCGTGGTCGTCTTGCCGGCACCGTTGCGCCCCACGAGGCCGTAGAACGATCCCCGCGGTACCGTGAGGTTCACGTGATCCGCGGCCGGTCGGCCGGACTGGCCGTAGAACTTGGTGAGGTCCCGCACCGCGAGCGCGGTCGTCCCCGTGCCGGAGTGCTGCGCGGCGTCGCGAGGCGCGTGCTGCGCGGTGGCATGGGGCGCCGCGTGCTGGGGTGCACTACCCGGGGCGCGGTGAGAGGTCGCATAGTGGGGAGCACTGTCACCGGGCGCGGCATACTGGGGCGTCGCGTGCCGGGGTGTTCCCTGCTGCTCGGTCGAGGGGTCGTTCGCCACGGGTCCCCCGGCGCCGGGGGCGGGCTCGCGGCGCGGGGTCGTGGGTCCGTTCACTGGGCTACTCATGTCACCAACGTACTGAGTGACCCGCGTGACATGGCGGATTCACCGGACCTTGGCACTGTCGACCCGAGGATCCCGCCAACCCTTCACCGGATCCTCTGAACGACGCCCGTCCGGGGACGCCCGGGGCCGCGCGTCGCCGCACGGCCCACCCGCCCGAACCGGTCGACCTCAGCCGCGGCCCGGGAATCCGCCGCGCCCTAGAAGAGCGCCCGCATCAACTGGGCGCGCGCGGCCACCACGCGGGGATCCTCCGCGCCGACGACGTCGAAGAGGTCCACGAGGCGCGCCCGCGCGGCGTCCTTGTCGTCCCCGGCCGTGGTGCGCACGAGGTTGAGCAGGCGCCGGAACGCGTCCTCCACGTGCCCACCGGACAGGTCCAGGTCCGCGACGTCCAGAGCGGCCTGCACGTTCGTGGGATCAGCGGCCGCGGCTTCCCGCACGGCGGTCGCGTCCATCGCGCTCACGCGCTGCAAGAGGTGCACCTGGGCGAGCGCGAGCTTGGCGTCGTGGTCACCGGGGTTCTCCGCGAGCGCCTTGTTGTAACTGGCCTCCGCGCCGGCCAGGTCCCCGGCCTCGAGTTTGTCCAGGGCCTCCTGGTGCAGCGGGGGCAGGGGCTTGGGCTCGTTCGCCGCGACCGGTTCGGCCGTCCCCGTGACACCGTTCTGCTGCGCGAGGCTCACGAGCTCGGTCAGCAGCTCACGCAATTGCTGTTCCGGGACCGTGGAGTTCACGAGCGGCACCACGCGCCCACCGAGCAATGCGAGCACGGTGGGAACGGTCTGCGCCTGGAACGCCTGCGCGATCTGCGGTTCCGCGGCGGCGTCCACGGTCCCCAGCATGAGGCGACCCTGGAACTCGTCCACGACCCGCGCGACCACCTCCACGAACGTCTCCGACTCCGGGCTCTGGGGCGCGTGCAGCACCACGACCACGGGGTACGTCGCGGAGGCCTCGGCGTAGCGCTGGAAGTTCGCGGTGGTCAGCTCCACGCGGTAGCTACCGGCGCCCGCGGACGACGCCGCGGCGTCGTCGTTCGGCGCGCCCGTCCGGGCACCGCCCGACGCGCCGAGATCCACGGCACCGCGCACGGACGCGGGAACCGCTTGCTCGTCCCGTGGGGGCTGCTGGCCCGGGGTGGAACGGGGGAATTCGCTCATGGGAACCTCCTTCGACGGCGAGTCCGCGACATGGGACGCGGACTCGATCGTGCGCCCTGCTCCCGGGCACACGGACGGGTGTCTTTTGCTCCCATTATGTGCACCGGGAACGCTGGAAGTCCTGGCGGCCCGGCGTTGTACGCTTCCGGCGTGAGCACATCCCCAGGAGCGCAGGGTCGGCCCCCCGCGCGTTTCCGTCCGACCCGCCACCGCTTCGAGGTGCCGCCCGAACCCGCTGCGGGTGACGAGCCCGCGCGGCGTGCGCCGTGGGACCACCCCGTGAACACCCGGACGCATCCCATCCAGACGGGCTTCCTGCTCACCGTGGGCGTGGGGATCGCCCTGCTGGGCTACTACGTGCTGACCAACGTGGGCGGACTCGTGGGGTGGATCGTCACGGCCGCGTTCATCTGTCTGGGGCTGGATCCCCTGGTCCGCCGGCTCGAGACCAAGGGGTTGCCCCGCGCGCTGGCCGCCGGGGTGGTGATCCTGGCCCTGGCCCTGGTGATCACCGCGTTCATCATGGTCGTGGTCCCCCGCATGATCGAGCAGGCCCAGCAACTCGTGGCCCGCGCCCCCGAGCTCGTGACCGAGTTCATGAACTCCGAGTTGTTCCACGGCCTGGACGACCGCTTCGAGATCGCCGCGTCCGTGCAACACACCACCGGGGCCTTCCAGGAACGCCTCGCCACGGACGAGAACCTGCTGGGCGGGATGTTCGGCTCGGTCGTGAGCGTGAGCGGCGTGGTGATCAACGCGGTGACCGGGACGCTCATCGTCATGGCGCTGAGCCTGTACTTCCTCTTCTCGCTGCCCACGATCAAGGCCTGGTGCTACCGCCTGGCCCCCGCGAGCAAGCGCGCCCGGGTCAAGCACCTGGGCGATCAGATGACCAACGGCGTGGGCAACTACGTCATGGGTCAGGCGTGCGTGGCACTGCTCAACGCGCTCGTCGCGTTCATCCTCATGAACGTCACGGGGGTCCCCTACGCCACACTGCTGGTCCTGTTCGTCGCGCTGCTCGCGTTCATCCCCCTGGTGGGTGGCGTGCTCGCCGGCATCCTCGTGACGCTCATGGCCACGCTCGGCGGGTGGGACACCGCGATCCCGTACGCCCTGTGCTACTTCGCGTACCTCCAACTCGAGGCCTACGTGTTCTCACCCCGGATCATGGCCCGCGCGGTGGCCGTCCCCGGCGCGGTCGCGGTGATCGCGGTGGCGGCCGGCGGTGCGCTGTGGGGCATCCTCGGTGCGCTCATCGCCATCCCCACCGCGGCCGCGGGACTGCTGCTGGTGCGCGAGGTCTTCGTCCCGCGCCAGGACGCGCGCTGACGGCGACGACGCCGCTGTACCCCGCCGCGCGGCGTCGTCGCCCGTGGACCCGGGCGTGTGAGCCGGGGGCGGCCGGACCGCTAGGCTGTCCTGGTGCGTTTAGTGATTGCAGACTGCTCGGTCCGGTACGAAGGGCGCTTGAACGCGCACCTGCCCCTGGCTCGCCGGCTCATCATGCTCAAGGCGGACGGCTCGGTGCTGATCCACTCCGACGGCGGGTCCTACAAACCGCTGAACTGGATGAGTCCCCCCGCCACGATGCACGTGCGCGAGCCCTCCGACGAGCTCGCCGCGGACGGTGTGAGCGAGGTGTGGGAGGTCCAGGCGGGCAAGTCCGACGACCGGCTGATCATCCACATCATGACCGTCCACTCCCAGCTCACCCACGAGCTCGGCACGGACCCCGGCCTGGTCAAGGACGGCGTGGAGGCCGATCTGCAGCGACTGCTCGCGGAACAGATCACCCTGCTCGGGGACGGTTTCTCCCTGGTGCGTCGCGAATACCCAACGAGCATCGGCCCCGTGGACATCCTCGCGCGGGACGCCGGCGGGGCCACGGTGGCCGTGGAACTCAAGCGCCGCGGTGACATCGACGGGGTGGAACAGCTGACCCGCTACCTCGAACTGCTCAACCGCGATCCCCTGTTGAGCCCCGTGCGAGGCGTCTACGCCGCCCAGCAGATCAAACCGCAGGCCCGTGTCCTCGCGCGCGACCGCGGCATCGAGTGCCTGACCCTGGACTACGACGAGATGCGCGGCAACGTGGACACCCAGTCCCGCCTCTTCTGATCAGCCCCTTATGCCGGAACCCGTCTGCGGATAGCGTGGGAGGAAACCGGTCATATTCTCGGACCTCGTAGTAAGCCGCCTGATGACGATTGACCCCGGGGCGGCAGTGTGTGATGCTTGAGGTGTTCTCGCATCATGTTTGACATGCTCGCAGGAATGGTAGCGAGCGTGAAGTTCTGACTGGCGCTGTGGCACAACATCTCGTGAGCCGCATCCACAGCCTTCTCGCGGTACCGGTTCAGGTGCACAATCGTGTGCACGCACTACATACTCCAGAAGGAGATGCCCCATTATGACTCAGGGCACCGTTAAGTGGTTCAACGCAGAGAAGGGCTTCGGCTTCATCACGCCGGACGACGCTGATGGCGACGTCTTCGTGCACTACAGCGAAATCCAGTCGGGCGGCTTCCGCACCCTCGAAGAGAACCAGCGCGTCGAGTTCGAGATCGGTCAGGGCCAGAAGGGCCCGCAGGCCACCGGCGTGACCGTCATCTGACAGTCCCCGGACGAAACCCCCGTCACCTTCCGAGGTGGCGGGGGTTTTCTCATGCCCGTGGCCGGCGGGGGCGGTCAGTTCCAGCTGCGGGCCATGCGGCGCTGCACCTTGGCTCCCGCGCCGGCCAGATGGTCCACGAAGTGCTCGTAGCCGCGGTCGATGTGCCCCACCCCGGAGACCTCGGTGACCCCGTGGGCCGCCATTCCCGCAATCACGAGTGCCGCGCCGGCGCGGATGTCCATGGCTTCCACGGGAGCGCCCGAGAGCTCCTGGGACGGGACACCGTCCACCCGGGCGTGATGTCCGTCCAGGCGCACGCGCGCACCGAGCCGCTCGAGTTCCGCGGTGAAGCCCCATCGGGCCTCGAACACGTTCTCCGTGATGATCCCGCTGCCCTCGGCCACGGCGTTGAGCGCCACCACGAACGGTTGCAGGTCCGTGGGGAACCCCGGGTAGGGCAAGGTCGAGACGTTGATGGCCTTGGGCCGCTCGGGACCGCGCACCACGAACCGCCCATCGTCGGTGTCGATCTCGCAACCCGCGCAGCGCAGCTTGGCCAGCACCACGTCCAAGTGCTCCGGTTCCGCTCCCGTGATCTCCACGCGGCCGCCCGTGACCGCGGCGGCGAAGGCCCACGTCCCGGCCACGATGCGGTCCGGGACCGTGCGGTGTGTCACCGGGTGCAGCCGCGGAACCCCCTCGACCGTGATCGTGGTGGAACCGAGCCCCTCGATCCGCGCACCCATGGCCTGCAGCATGCGGCCGATGTCCACGATCTCCGGTTCGCGGGCCACGTTGTCCAGCACCGTGACGCCCCGGGCGGTCGTGGCCGCCGTCATCAGGTTCTCGGTGGCCCCCACCGACGGGTAGCCCAGTCGATAGGTCGCACCCGTCAGACCGTCCGGCGCGCTGGCTCGCAGGAACCCGCGTTCGATGGTCAGCCGGGCACCCATGGCCTCGAGTCCCGCGCGATGCATGTCCAGGCCCCGGGTTCCGATCGCGTCCCCGCCCGGCAGGGCGACCTCGGCCTGGCGGCAGCGCGCCATGAGCGGGCCCAGCACGGAGATGGACGCCCGCATGGCCCGCACGAGGTCGTAGTCGGCCTGGTGACCGAGCTCCTCCGGGACGTCGATGGTGACGGTGTGCGCCGCGGGCTCGTACGAGACCTCGCACCCCAGCCGGCGCAACAGCTCCGCCATGATCGTGACGTCCTGGATCTCGGGGACGTTGGTGATCGTGGAACGGCCCGTGGCGAGCAGTGCCGCGGCCATGAGCTTGAGCACACTGTTCTTGGCACCGTACACGGGCAGCTCACCGGAGACCTTCGTGGGCCCGTGTACTTCGATCTTCTCTTCCATGCATCCTCCTCGGTCACGAGTACGGAACTGTCGGCCGCGACACCTGGGCCGGTGCGCCACGGTACGCGAACGACGTCGACCCCCGCACCCGAAGGCACGAGGGTCGACGTCGACCGGTCACGCGATACCGCTCAGGCGGAACGCGCCGCCGAATCCAGGGAGACCTCGTCCGCGACCACCGTGACACGGTTGTTGTCCACGGAGATGAAACCGGAGTCGATGCTGCCCACGAGTCGGTCGCCGTCCACACGGTCGATGGCGAACTCCCCCGGCTTGAGCAGCCCCGCCATGGACTCGTGACCCGGCATGATGCCGATGTCGCCCTCGGTGGTGCGCACCCGCACGAGGCGCGCGGTACCCGTCCAGATCTTGCGATCCAGGGCGACGATTTCCACGATGAGTTCGGCCATGATTACTTCTCGCCCGTCTCGGCCTTGATCTCGTCCCAGCGCCGCATGACGTCGTCCAGGCCGCCGACGTTGTAGAACGCCTGCTCGGGGACGTTGTCCAGCTCGCCGTCGCAGATCTTGCCGAAGGCCTCGACGGTCTCCTCGAGGGGAACCGTGGAGCCCTCCACGCCGGTGAACTGCTTGGCGGTGTAGGTGTTCTGGGACAGGAACTGCTCGATCCGGCGGGCGCGGGAGACCACGACCTTCTGCTCCTCGGAGAGCTCTTCGACACCGAGGATCGCGATGATGTCCTGCAGTTCCTTGTTCTCCTGCAGGATCCCCTTGACGCGGGTGGCCACGTCGTAGTGGGTCTGGCCCACGTACTGCGGATCCAGGATGCGGGAGGTCGAGGACAGCGGGTCGATCGCGGGGTACAGACCACGCGAGGCGATCTCACGCGAGAGCTCGGTGGTCGCGTCCAGGTGCGCGAACGTGGTCGCGGGAGCCGGGTCGGTGTAGTCGTCAGCGGGCACGTAGATGGCCTGCATGGACGTGATGGAGTGACCACGGGTCGAGGTGATGCGCTCCTGGAGCACACCCATCTCGTCCGCGAGGGTGGGCTGGTAACCCACGGCGGAGGGGATGCGGCCCAGCAGCGTGGAGACCTCGGAACCGGCCTGCGTGAACCGGAAGATGTTGTCGATGAACAACAGCACGTCCTGGTTCTGCACGTCGCGGAAGTACTCCGCCATGGTCAGACCGGTCAGGGCCACGCGCAGACGCGTTCCGGGCGGCTCGTCCATCTGGCCGAACACGAGGGCGGTGTCCTTGAGAACGCCCGCCTCCTCCATCTCGACCCACAGATCGTTACCCTCACGGGTGCGCTCACCCACGCCGGCGAACACGGAAGTACCGCCGAAGTTGCGGGCCACACGTGTGATCATCTCCTGGATCAGCACGGTCTTGCCCACGCCCGCGCCGCCGAAGAGGCCGATCTTACCGCCCTTGATGTAGGGGGTCAGCAGGTCGATGGACTTGATGCCCGTTTCCATCATCTCGGTGCTGCCCTCGAGCTCCGCGAAGGACGGCGCCTTGCGGTGGATGGGCCAGCGCTCCTGGATGTCCAGCTCGGAGGTGGGCAGGTCCAGCGCGTCGCCGAGCACGTTGAAGATGTGGCCCTTGACCACGTCACCCACGGGCACGGAGATGGGGGCGCCCGTGTCCTGCACGGGGGTCCCGCGCACCAGACCGTCGGTCTGTTGCAGGGAGATCGCGCGCACCACGTTGGTGCCCAGGTGCTGTGCCGTCTCGAAGGTGATCCGGCGGGGCTGGCCGTTGAACTCGTAGTCCGCGGTCAGCGCGTTGTAGAGGTCGGGGACCTGGTTCTCGGGGAACTCGACGTCGACCACGGGCCCGATCACCCGGGCGATGCGGCCGGTGGCACCTTCCGAGACCGGCTGGGTGGCCTGGTCGTTGATTGTGGCAGTCATTTCTCTCACTTCGTTTCGGCTGGCAAGGGCGGGCAGCGCGGGCTATAGTGCCTCGGCGCCACTGACGATTTCGGTCAACTCGGTGGTGATCTCCGCCTGGCGGGCGTTGTTCATCAAGCGCGTGTACTTCTTGATGAGCTCGGTCGCGTTGTCCCCGGCGGCCTTCATGGCGCGCTGGCGGGACGCGAGCTCGCTCGACGCCGCGTGGCACAGGGCGGAGTAGATCCGCGCCTTCACGTACCGGGGCAGGATCTGGTTGAAGAGCTCCTCCGCGTTCGGCTCGAACTCGAAGTTGCTCTGCGTCTCCTCGAGGGCCTCGTAACGCTCGGAGACCTCGTCCCCGAGATCGTTCGCGTCCACGACCTCCAGGGGCAGCAGGCGCAACACCCGCGGCTCCTGGTTCACCATGGAGTTGAACTGCGTGTACACGAGGAGCACCTCGTCCACGCCACCGTCCTCGTACGGGGCGTTGATGTCGTGCATCAACTGGTCCGTGAGTTCCTCGGCGCGCTCGGTGGTGGCGTTGTCCGTGTTGCCCGTCCAGAATTCGTCGTAGTCACGGTGCCGGAAGTCGAAGTACGCCTTGGCCTTGCGGCCCACGAGGTACACGCGTGCTTCCTTGCCCTGCGAACGCAACAGCTCGAGCAACTCCTCCGTGCGCTTGAGCACGTTGGAGGAGTAGGACCCCGCGAGCCCGCGGTCCGACGTGAACACCAGGACGGCCGAACGCCGCACCTCGTCGGGGACGGTGGTCAGGGGGTGGGAGATGTTGTGCTGCGTGGCGATCTGGGAGACCGCGCGGGTCAGCGCATTGGCGTACGGGTACGCGGCTTCGAGACTCTGACGGGACTTGTTGATGCGCGAGGTCGCGATCATCTCCATCGCCTTGAAGATCTTCTTCATCGACGACGTGGACGCGATCTTCTGTCGGTAGACCCGAATCTGCGCTCCCATGGAATTTCCTTTCGGCACCGCCGTGGTGCGCCGGATCCCGGCGCACCACGAGAACGGTTACTTCTTGACGATCGTTTCCTGGTTCACAGCGGTCGCGCCCAGGGACTCGGGCTCCTCGACCCCGGCCTCGATCCCGTGCTTGGAACCGTGGAAGTCCCGCTTGACCTCGGCCACGGCCGTCTTGAGCGCCTCGACCGCGTCGTCCTCGAGCTTGCCCGTGGAGTTGATCGAGTCCATCACGTTGGTCGTGCGCCGGACCTGGTCCAGCAGCGCGCGCTCGAAGTCCGAGACGTTGGCGACGTCGACGTCGTCGAGCTGGCCCGTGGTACCGGCCCAGATGGACACGACCTGGTCCGCGACGGGGTACGGCGTGTACTGGGGCTGCTTGAGCAGCTCCATGAGCCGCTCACCGCGGGTCAGCTGCTGACGGGACGCGGCGTCCAGGTCCGAGGCGAACATGGCGAACGCCTGCATGGAACGGTAGGACGCGAGGTCCAGCTTCAGCGTGCCGGAGACCTTCTTCATGGCCTTGACCTGCGCGGCACCGCCCACGCGGGACACCGAGATGCCCACGTCCACGGCGGGACGCTGGTTGGCGTTGAACAGGTCCGACTGCAGGAAGATTTGGCCGTCGGTGATGGAGATGACGTTGGTCGGGATGAACGCCGAGACGTCGTTCGCCTTGGTCTCGATGATCGGCAGACCGGTCATGGAGCCCGCGCCCAGCTCGTCGGAGAGCTTGGCGCAACGCTCGAGCAGGCGGGAGTGCAGGTAGAAGACGTCACCCGGGTACGCTTCACGTCCCGGCGGGCGGCGCAGCAGCAGCGACACCGCACGGTAGGCCTCGGCCTGCTTGGAGAGGTCGTCGAACACGATGAGAACGTGCTTGCCGCCGTACATCCAGTGCTGACCGATCGCGGAACCCGAGTAGGGCGCCAGGTACTTCAGACCGGCGGACTCGGACGCGGGAGCGGCCACGATCGTGGTGTACTCCAGGGCGCCGTTGTCCTCGAGGGTCTGGCGCACCGCGGCGATCGTGGAGGCCTTCTGACCGATGGCCACGTAGATGCAGCGCACCTGCTTGTCCACGTCACCGGACTCCCAGTTGGAGCGCTGGTTCAGGATGGCGTCCACCGCGATCGCGGTCTTACCGGTCTGGCGGTCACCGATGATCAGCTGACGCTGGCCACGCCCGATCGGGATCATGGCGTCGATGGCCTTGATGCCGGTCTGCAGCGGCTCGTGCACCGACTTACGCATGGTCACGCCCGGAGCCTGCAGCTCCAGTTCGCGGCGACCCTCGGTGGCGATGGGTCCGAGATCGTCCAGGGGCTCGCCCAGGGGATCCACGACGCGGCCGAGGTAGCCCTCGCCCACGGGCACCGACAACACCTCGCCGGTGCGGTGCACCTCCTGGCCTTCCTCGATGCCCTGGAAGTCACCGAGCACCACGACGCCGATGTCGCGGGTGTCGAGGTTCAGGGCCAGGCCCAGCACCCCGTTCTCGAACTTGAGCAACTCGTTCGCCATGACGGAGGGCAGGCCCTCCACGTGCGCGATACCGTCCGCGGCGGACGACACGCGTCCGACTTCTACTCGTTCCACATTGCCGGGATCGTAGGACGCCGCGAACTCGTTCAGCGCACTACGGACCTCATCGGCATTGATGGTCACATCGGCCATCTGCTGTCCCTGCTCTCTACGTCTTGTGATCATCGCTCGAGCCATGACCACGGTTGTACTTGTCGCGATGCGTTGCCCCATCGCCGTGCGGCCGCCTCAGCGGTCGGGGGGCAACGCGACGAGATGCCGGCATCGACCGACTCCCCGCGATCCCCGCTGCGCGCGGGGATCAGGCTGCGATCCGCTGCTGCAACTGTTCCAGCCGGTGGGTCACCGATCCGTCGATGACCTCCTCGCCCACCTGCACCCGCAGGCCACCCACCAACGACGGGTCCACCTCCGTGGTGAGCTTCAGGTCCCGTCCGTACAGCCGGTTCAGACCCTGGCGCAGTTTCTCCGTCTGGTCCTCCCGGAGGGGACGAGCCGTGGTGACCCGCGCGATCCAGCGCTGCTGACGGTCTGCGACCCACTCGGCGAAGTGCTCGAGCAGGCGACCGGGCAGCGCACCCCGCGGTTCGCTCACCGCGCGTTCGATCAGCAGGGAGGCCTCCTCCGAGCTCGTCGTCATGAGACGACGGGCCAGGGTGGCCTTGGCCTGCGCGCTCGCGCGCGAGTCCGAGAACGCGTTCTGCACCTCGGTGGAGTGATCCAGCACGGACTTGAACCGGATCAGTTCGTCCACGAGCGTCTCGAGCGCGTTCACGCCGCCGCGGTTCTCGGCGGACGCGGCCGCGAGCAACACGGCCGTGCGTTCGATCCCGTCACCCAGCTGGCGCTCGGTGGCGCTGCGCTGGGACGCGAGTTCGGCGACGACGTCCACGGCCACCTCGTGCGCGCGGCCGTCGAGCAGCGTGTGCACGAACCGGGCGCGGTCCTCGGCGGGGCGGGAGGGATCCGTGAGAGCGCGGCGCAGTGCGCCGTTCTCGTCCACGATGTCCAGGATCTCGAACAACTGGTGTGCGATCTCGGGACTCGCGGCGGATGCCCAGTGGTCAACGTCCACGGAGAGCGGACGATAGGGTTCGTTCGATGCTTCTGCCATTACCGTGCAGCTCCCGTGCGACCTTGCTCGGCCTCGAGATCAGCCAGGAAACGATCGACCACGCGGTTGGCGCGATCGTCGTCGTTCAAGGACTCCCCGACGATCTTGGACGCGAGCTGTGTTGCCAAAGTGCCGACCTCGTCACGCAGTGAGACCACCGCGGCCGCACGCTCGGCCTCGATGGCCTTGTGGGCGTTCTCGGTGATCCGCGCGGATTCGAGGTTGGCGCGATCCTTGAAGTCCGCCAGGATCTTCTCACCCTCGGAGCGAGCTTCCTCACGGATCTTCTGGGCCTCGAGCCGGGCACTTTCGAGCTGCTGGTTGTACTCGTCGCGAGCGGCCTTCGCCTCGGCCTGAGCGGCCTTGGCCTTGGCCAGTCCACCCTCGATGGCGTCCGCGCGGTCCCTGAAGACCTTCTCGAACGCCGGGACGATGAACTTGTACGCGATGAAGAGCAGAATTGCGAACCCCACAAAGGTAATCAGCATTTCCCAGCCGTTGGGGAACAGAGGGCTCTGTCCCTCTTCAGCTGCCAACACCATTGCGTTCATGAGCGCGATTCCTGTTCTCTAGATAGGGCGTGTGCGAAAGGGTGTGCCCTTAGAGCAGTGCCAGGACGAAGCCCAGAATGGCGAGCGCCTCGACCACGGCGAAGCCCATGAACAGCATGGGCTGGATCACGCGCTGGGACTCGGGCTGACGGGCCACGGACTGCATGTAAGCCGCGAAGATGAGACCCACACCGATGCCACCGCCGATGGCAGCGAGACCGTAGCCAATAACGCTGAGCGAACCTTCCATTATGGATATTTCCTTTCTGGGTGCCCGCTGGAGCGGGCCGTGGTGCCATTACGGGAAACCGTGAATGGTCGATGGTCACGTGAGCGGCCCGGAGGTCGCGCTCCTTCGTGGGGCTAGTGCCCCTCCTGCAGTGCGCCCTGTACGTACACGGCGAACAGCAGGGTGAAGATGTAGGCCTGCAGGATCTGGATCAGAACCTCCAGGAAGTAGATGAACAGTCCGAGGACCAGACCGAAGACCGAACCGCCGATCCCGAGCACGCCGCCCACCTCGGTGGCGAGGTACGCCATGAAGGCCGCCGCGACCATGATGGCCATGTGGCCGGCGAACATGGTGGCGAACACACGCAGTGCGTGGGTCACGGGGCGGATGATCATGTTCGAGAGGAACTCGAGCGGGATCAGGATGATGTAGAGGACCTTGGGGACGTTCGGCGGCATGGTCATCTTGGCCATGAAGTGGCCCAGACCGTGGCGCTTGATACCCACTCCGACCCACACGACGTAGGCAACGGCCGCGAAGACGTACGCGGTGCCGGGGTGCGAGAACGTGGGCAGCTGCAGGACGGGGATGGACCCGAAGAGGTTGTTCACCAGGATGAAGAAGAAGAAGGTGAACAGCAGGGGCACGAACGGACGGAAGTCTTTCTCGCCGATTATGTCGCGACCCAGGTGGTTGCGGACCAGGCCGTAGCCCATCTCACCCAGGTACTGCCCCTTGGTGGGGACCAGCGCGCGCCGCCGCACCACGTACATGAAGAACGCCGCGATCAGAACCACCGACAACAGGATCAGCAACGAGTGCTTACCGAAGGCGAAGGAACCCACTTCGAAGAACGGGGGCAGATACGCATCTTCCGTGGACGGGGCCACGAATTCGGCCGGAATCCTCAGGGCGGGGTTCAATACGGGTCCTTTCTGCGGTATCCAGACCGGTCACACTCTGGGCTCGGGGCCCAAGTCGGGTGACTTCTTCGTCTCCGACGGGGTCTTTTGCGGGGCGGTACTGCGGTTCAAGGCGTCCCTCATGTGAAGGTAACCGAGGTACACCCCGGCGGCCGCTCCGAAGACAGCTCCCGCGATCACAATCCACCGAGTTCCCAGTAGGTGATCCAGGAACCAGCCTACCAAACTCCAAAACACCGCACCGACCACGATGTACAGCAGGACTGCGATCCCGCCCCCCAGGCCGCCGCGCTCCACGAGCTCCCCCGCGGTGTGCAGGGTCTCCTTGCGCGCGTTGTCCCGCATGCGCGTGGACATCCCCCGCAGGTCCCTGGGACGCCGGCCTCCCGGCTCGTTCGGTGCGGAACTCATGGCGTTCGCCTTTCGTGGGTGGATCGGTCGTGCCCCGCCTGGCCGTCGTGTACGTCACGGGCGGGAGGGACGGACGGGGCGGCAGCGGCGTCGTCGTGGGCTCGTTCGATGGCCGACGACGCCGCGTCGGGTGCGGGATCGGGCGCGTCCTGCCGGGTGACACCGCGGGTCAGCACGGCGAAACCGGCCAGGGCGAGCACGAGACACACCAGGACGGTCACGGCGAACGCGCGCGGGGCGAGCCACGGCGGAGCCCCCAGGAACATCAGGAACCAGCCCAGCACGAGCACCTTGAGGAGGTACAGCGCGGCGAGCGCGGGAGCCGTGGCCGCCGGTGCCACGCGGTACATCTGGGCCGCCACGAGGGCGGTGGCCGCGGAGCTGATCGCGATGATCCCCGCCCCGAGCAGCACGGAACGCGGCACCGACGGGATGCCCATGAGCGCCGAAAGTGTAAGCAGAATCACACCGACGATCAGGAACATGACTGCCCCGGCCCGCACACCCCGGCCGTAGGAAGGGGGACGGGAGCGGGCGGCGTCGTGCGCGGCGGATTCCGCCGACGAACGCGGAGCGCGGTCAGGGGTCATGGGCGCGGACTCCGGGCGGAGCTCCGGGCGCGGTCGAGCAGCACCGGGGACACGAGGTACAGCACGATCACGAGCACCACGGCCACGCCGGCGAGCACGGAACCCGTGCCCGCGGCCCGCAGACCGTAGAGGGAGATCAGACTGACGCACGCCGTGGCGGTCGTGACCACCGCGGCGGACTGCACGTGGGACAGGCCCACGTCCGTGAGGCGCTGGTAGACGTGCTGCCGGTGCGGTGTGTACCAGACCTCCCCGCGGCGGATCCGCAGCACGAGCGTCACGGCGGTGTCCGCGAGGTAGACCAGCAGCGGGGGCAGCAGGTACTCCACGTAGACGCCCGAGAGGAACGCGCCGATCGCGATCGCGGCGATGGCACCGCCCAGGACGTAGGAGCCGACGTCGCCCAGGAAGACCGTGCCGCGCCCCAGGTTCCACGGCAGGAAGCCCAGGAACGCTCCGGCGAGCGCGAGGCCCGCGCACACCATCCACGGCATCCCGTTCGCCGCACCGGCCCACGCGTAGAACACGCCCACCACGCCGCCGTGCAGCCCGGAGATCCCGTTGATGCCGTCCATGAAGTTGGCGATGTTGACGTAGGCCACGGTCGCGAGCACGCCCACGGGCCACCACCACGCGGGGATGCCCAGGGCCACGATCATCGCGGCGGTCCCGAGCGCGCCCACGAGGGCCTGTACGCCCAACCGGACACCGATGGACACGCCGCGGTAGTCCTCGGCCCAGCCCAGGGCCGCGCTGGCCGCGGTCATGGTGAGCACGGACAGGGCGATCGAACGGTCCACGGGGATCAGACCGAACCCCAGGGACAGCCCGTACGTGAGGATCAGGGCGATGGCCACCGCAAGACCCATCCCGCGCAGCACGGGGCGCGAGTGCGAGGACCGGTCGGAGGGGATGTCGATCACGCCCCACCGGCGCAGCAACGGCTTGACCGCGAACGGCAGGAGCACCGAGAGCACGAAGGCAGCGGCGAGTGTCCACGGGGCGAGGGCCAGCAACAGGTTCAGCGCCTGGCCGTCCGTGAGAGTGGCGGGGCCGGTGACGACCGCGGGGGCCGTGGGGACGCCGTGGGCGGGCAGGAACGCGGTGGGCGCGAGGACGGTGCTCATGCGTGGCGCCTCCAGCCCGTGTGTCCCTCGGCGGCGTCGCCGTCCGCACCGTCGACGTCCGCGTCCTCGGCGCGGGATCCCGTGGCCGGGGCGCACTCGGCGGCGCGCGGCACGGAGAAGTCCGTGACCTTGGGCTGGGTGCTCACCACGACCTGCGGGATGGATCCCGTGAACATCATCCCGCCGCGCACCTTCCACACGTGGCGATCCAGGTTCGCGGGATCCAGGCGCTCGGCCTTGGCGTGGGAGATCTTGGGGTGGAAGGGCCGCTCGTCGGTCTCACCCGTACCGATGAGGTCCTCGTGCAGCTTCTCACCGTGGCGCAGCCCGGTGATCTCGATGCTGATGTCCTCGCGCCCGGACATCGAGCGCAACCGGCGGGCGATGTCCAGGATCCGCACGGGCTCCCCCATGTCCAGGATGAGCACCTCTCCCCCGCGCGCGATCGCACCGGCCTGGATCACGAGCTGACACGCCTCGGGGATGGTCATGAAGTACCGGGTGGCATCCGGGTGGGTCACGGTGATCGGCCCGCCCTGGCGGATCTGTTCCGCGAACAGCGGCAGCATGGACCCGCGCGAACCGAAGACGTTGCCGAAGCGCACGGACGCGTAGCGCTTGCCCGTGCGGTCCCCCATCCACGCGGTGAGTTTCTCCGCAACACGCTTGGAGTGACCGAGGGCCGTGGTGGGATTGGCGGCCTTGTCCGTGGAGATGTTCACGAACACGTCCACGTCCACGGCGGCCGCGGCGCTCAGCACGTGCAGCGAGCCCATGACGTTGGTCTTCCACGCCTCGTCCGGGTACTGCTCGAGCAGGGACACGTGTTTCAGGGCCGCGGCGTGGAAGACCACCTGGGGCCGGCGGTCCTGGAACACCCGGGTCAGGGCGTCCGGATCGCGGATGTCGCACAGCACGGTGTCGTTGCCGTCCAGCAGGCCACGCCCGGTGATGGAGATCTGGGTGGCCTGCAACCCGGATTCGTCACGGTCCAGCATGATCAGCTCGGCGGGTTCGAAACCCACGAGTTGGCGGCACAATTCCGAACCGATCGACCCACCCGCGCCCGTGACGAGCACGCGTTTGCCGGTCACGTACCCCGCGATGGCCTCCACGTGGATGTCCACGGGCCGCCGTCCGATGAGGTCCTCCATGGAGATGTCACGCAGGTCCACGCTCTGGTTTGCGCCGGTGAGCATCTCGGTCAGCGGCGGGACGGTCATCACGCGGGTCCCGGTGCCCTCCACGGCTTCCGAGACGCGTTGCATGGTGCGGGGGTCCACGTCCGCGACGGCCACGATCAGCACGCCGGCGCGCGTGTGCTCCAGGACGGACGCGGCGTCGTGCAGCGTGCCCATGACCGGGACCGAGGAGATGCGCAGGTGCTTCTTGGCGGGGTCGTCGTCGAGCAGGGCCATGGGCAGGAAACCGGACGCCGGGTCCTGCATCATGCGGTGGACCAGGAACGTGCCCAGCGCGCCCGCGCCGAAGATCACCACGTTCTGCGCCTGCTCACCTGGCTTGGCCGTGGACTCCTGGTACATGCGCTTGAGGTAGCGGAACGCGGCCATCAACAGGCAGGCGAACGGGAACGCGATGAACCCCAATGAGCGCGGGATCCACAGGGCCACACCGAAGACCAGCAGGACGGCCTCGAGCAGTGCCGTGACGATCACGGTCACGACCACGAGCAGCTTGGCCTCCTCGAAACTGCCGAACGAGTACCGGCCCTTGTAGAGGGCGAACGAGAAGCCCACGAGCAGTTGCAGCACGACCGCCACCACGCACGTGATGATCACGCCACCCACGGAGATGAGCTCCACGTTCATCTCGAACCGGAGGAACACCGCGACCCACAGCGCCACGATCCACGCGACGGAATCCAGGATCATCTGGATCCACAGCCACGCGACCGGTTTGTCCGCTCGGGGGGTGGGGCTTGCGGGGGTGACCATGCAGTCGTAGTCCTTTCGGGTGCGGGTCAGTCGCGGTGACCCACCATGAGCCGGTACGCCGTTTCCCGCACCCTCAGGGGGACGAATCGGTAGCCGCCGCGCACCATGACGTTCACGGCCCATTGTAGGAACCCCACGTGACCCAGGGTGCGCAACCGGTGCTGCAACGTCAGTTCGGCCCGCAGCACGCGGTACCCGCCGCGGCGTTCGTAGGAGCCCGCGGAGACGCGGTAGCCCACGAGCGGTTCCGCCACGTTGCGCACGTCCGCGCCGGCGTGGAGCATGCGCGCCCACAACCAGTAGTCCTCGGCCATGGGGACGTCCTCGTAACCGCCCACGGCGAGCGCCGCACTGCGGCGCAGCACGACCGTGGGGTGGGAGATGGGGTTGCGGTATCGGCTCACCGCGGCGATCCGCGCGGCCCCCACGGGGGCGGTACGCAGCGCGACGGGCCGGGTCTCGTCGTCGCCGATCTCGTGCATGGACGCGCCCACGAGGTCCGCGCCGTCCTCGATCAGGGGCAGTTGCCTCTCGAACCGGCGGGGGTAGGAGACATCGTCCGCGTCCGCGCGCGCGACGACGTCGTACGCGCACCGCGGCAACGTGACGGTCAGTGCCTGGGCGAGGCCACCGTTCTCCGGGATCCGCAGCAACCGGACGGGGATCGGGGATTCCTTCGCGAGCCGCTCGAGCTCCGCCGTGACCGACGCCGGCACCGGACCGTCCTGGACGAGCAGCACCTCCGCGGGCGGGCGGGTCTGCTCCACGGAATTGGACTCCACCGCGCGCCGGATCCGCTCGGCGGTGTCCGCGGCGTACACAGGGATCAACACCGAGAACCGGGCCGGCAGTTGCGCGGGGGTCAGCGGGTCAGCGAGGGCCACCGAAACCACGTCCGCGCATGCCGTTGCCGTAGAGCCGCGCCCACCGCACCAGTCCGGGCAGATCACGGTGGCGTGCATAGTGGGCGGGGTAGCCGATCGCGTCCGCGACCAGTTGCACCACGCGCTTGTAGCGCCATGAGACGTACCCGCGGTTACGGAAGAAGTGGCGCTGCTTGAACTCCCCCGGAGGGATCAACACCTGCAGCTTGCCGGGGATCACCACGTGTTCCTCGGCCCAGCCCGGCGGGTGGGACACGGCCGTGGTCGTGACCGTGCCGAACGGCAGCCCGCTCTTGCGCAGGCGCACGAGGAAGTCGACCTCGTCCCCGCGCAGGAACAGTTTCAGGTCCGGCAACCCCACCCGGAAGAACACGGACTCGTCCATGAGCGCACCGTTGAAGAAATTGGCGTAGGAGTCGATGAACCCCAGCGGTTCCAGGTCCGCGCGGCGATGGGTGATCCCACCATCCAGCCGGAACGGGAACGCGAGGGCATCATGGTCCTGGGGTGCCACGATGAGCGGTGACACCACGGCGAGCCCCCGCTCGCGCGCTGCTTCGCGCAGGGTGTGCAGGCATTCGGGGTCCTCGGGATGGGCGTCGTCGTCCATGAGCCACACCTGGTCCGCGCCGCTCGCGAGCGCCGTGAGGATGGCGAGCGCGAATCCGCCCGCCCCGCCCAGATTGGCCTCGGAGCGGCGGTAGTGCAGCGTGAAGGCTCCCCCGATCCGCTCCCCCAGCGCGGCCTCGTCCAGGGCGGTACGCCCGGCGTCCACGAGACACAGACTCGCGATCGGGTCGGTCTGGACGCGCAGCGCGTCGATCAGCGCCGTGACGTCCTCGGGGCGGTCCTGCGTGACGCACGCGACGCTCACGTTCGCGTCCGGACGGTCGCTCGCCCGCGCGGTGGATTCGGTCATGGCGCCCCCGGGACGACTCGTGATGTGCAGGGAAGATGTGCTCGACCGCGGCGCACGCGCAACCGCTCGCGCGGGCGCCCGGCACGCCGGTGAACTCCCGGAGTCTATCAACGCGTACCTTGACGCCACCTCGACGTCACCCGAACGGGTGATGTGCCGCGCTGACGACCACGGGCTGACCACCAGGAGTGGGTCCGGGGCGCTACCGTACGATGAAGACACCATCACGGGAGGAGACACAACAGTGACGGCTCACAGCTGGCGCGTTCTCGGGGCCACGGGGTTCATCGGTTCCGCCATCACCACTGCCCTGCAGACCCGGAACATCCCGGTCACCCCGGTGGCCACCCCCCGACTGGCCTCGCCCGCGACCACGGTGCACCACCTCATCGAGCACGCGCACCGCCTCGAGTCCGTGATCGACTACCTGGCCGATTCCTTCGCCGGCGCGGACGTGGTGGTCAACGCCGCCGGTCTGGCCGCCCCCGATCAGACACATCAGCAGTCCCTCACCGGGGCCAACGCGCTGCTCCCCGTTCTCGTGGCGCTCGCCGCCCACCGCACGGGCGTGCGCCGGGTGATCCACATGAGTTCCGCGTCCGTACAGGCGGACGCCCCCGTGCTGGACGAGTCCATCCGCACCGCACCGTTCTCCCCCTACTCCTTCTCCAAGGCCCTGGGCGAGTCCGCGCTCTACCGGTTGCGCTCGCAGTGGCGCGAGGAATCCGGCGCTCCGCAGATGAGCGTCATCCGCGCGACGTCCGTGATGGGCAGCGGGCGGCGCACCACGCGCATGCTCGCGCGGTTCGCGTCCTCGACCCTGAGCTCGGTCGCCGGGGACGGCTCCGCCCCCACCCCCGTGACCTCCGTGACCGCCCTCGCGCAGTTCACGGTGGCCGTGGGCGAGTTCCCCGAGGTCCTGCCGCCCGTGATCCTGCAGCCGTGGGAGGGCGCCACGACCGGTTCCGTGCTGCGCGACGCCGGACGCCGCCACCCCCTGCAGCTGCCGTCCTGGGTGTGCCGGGCCGTGATCGCGACCGCGCGCACCGCCTCGGCCGCCGCGGGCTATCGCTACGGCGGGCTTATCCGCCGCCTGGAGGTCACGTGGTTCGGTCAGCGCCAGGTCCCCGGGTGGGCCCACGAGAACGGTGTGCTCCCCGAGCCCCACGTGCAGGAGGTGCTGCGCCAGGCGCACCTCGCGCTGGGTCGCTGAGCCGCGCGTTGCGTTCTTCGCAGCGTGGCCGCGCGTCGCGTTCTTCGCGGCGCGGCCGCGCCCGGTCAAGAGCACTCCCGCGCTGACAGAACGATCCCCGCACCGTACCCGTCATGGGGTGGTGCGGGGATCGTCTCGTCGAGGCGTCTGTCGTTCAGGCCCCGTGGTTCTCGGTTTCCCCGGCGATGAGCCGCTGTGCCTCCGCCATGCTGAGCGCCCCGGTCCCGTCCCAGCGCGGCTCGGTGTCCGGTGTGCGTTCCCTGCCCTGGTCCACGAACGGACGGGCCTCCGCGGGGGAACTGCGGACCAGGTCGGTCACGAGGTCCTCGTCCGCGGGGGTCGAGCCGTCCGCGGGGGTCGCGTCGGCCCCGAAAGGTTCCGGTTCATTCGCTTCGGGGTTCTGGTGCGCGGACTGTGTCGACGCCGCGGTATCACGGTCAGTTGTCAGGTCCCGTTCGCGGGCCACAACCGTGGCGTCCTCCGTCACGGGTCCGCCGGTCTCGGGAGAGGCCCCGCTCCCTGGCGCCGTCCCGCTTGCGGGCACGGTCTCACTCACCGGTCCCGCTCCATTGGCCGACACCGCGTCGCCCGCGGGCGAGCCCTGGGACGACGCCGCGGCGTCGCCGTCCGCAGGCACCGCACCGGCACCGGCGGCAGCGGTCGCCTCGGGGCTCTCACCGGACGCCGGAGCTGCCGGTTCGGCGCCGCCGTCCACGTTCGGGACGACCTCGTGCAGCCGCGCCAGCGTGATCGCGCCGTGGCGCAGCACCACGGGCGTCTCCCCCGTGCAGTCCACGATGGTCGAGGCCACGTCCCGGGCGTCGGCGGGGACCTCATCCGCGGGCCGCGGACCGTCGTCGAGGTAGAGCGCCACGCGGTCCTGCAGCATCTCGCGGGCCTGCTCGGCGGTGCGCGCGGCGGGCATTCCCGTGCGGTTCGCGGAGGACACGGCCATGGGTCCCACGCGCTCGAGGACCGCGCGGGTCACGGCGTCGTCGGGAACGCGCAGCGCCACCGTCCCGTGGGTCTCCCCCAGGTCCCAGCCCAGGGTGGGCTGTGCCCAGCAGATGATCGTGAGGGCGCCGGGCCAGAACGCCTGCGCGAGCGCGCGGGCGTCGTCGGAGACCTGGTCCGCGAGACCGTCGATCACCTCGGGGCGCGCGATCAGCACGGGCGGGGGCATCTCGCGCGTGCGACCCTTGGCGCCCAGCAGTCCCTGGACACCGGGCGCCGAGAACGCATCGCAACCGATGCCGTAGACGGTGTCCGTGGGCAACACGAGGCATTCGCCGTCCGCGACGACGCCCGCGGCCTCGGTCACGGCCGCTTCGAGTTCCTGCGGGGTCCCGCAGGATCGGATCTCACTCACGAGCAACTCCTCTGCTGACGTGTTTCGTGTTCTTCCCGTGCTCCGCGCACCCGGCCGTCCCGTCCCTGGTGCGTCTCTCGACGCGTTTCCCTGAACGACGGCGCTGGGGTGCGCCGGTGTCTCAGCCCCCCGGCCCCGGCAGCGTGGCGGTCGTGGCCCGCGGGCGGTCGGTCAGGTCGTGGTGCATACGGATGTCCCGGAACCCCCGGTCCCAGAGAGCGCGGGCGACGGCCGCGACCTGGGACTCGGCGTGTTCCATGACGAACGAACCGCCCGGACGCAGGATCCGCACGGCGGTGTCCATCGCGGCACACGGGAACGTCATCCCGGTCTCGTCCCCGCCGTACAGCGCCGTGGGCGGATCGTAGTCGCGCACCTCGGGATCCTCCGGAATCTCACCGTCCGGGACGTAGGGCGGGTTGGTCACGACCACGCAGAACCGCCCCGCCGACTCGACCGTGACGTCGCGGTAGTCGGCCTCGAGCAAGCGCACGCGGGAGCCCGCCAGATTGCGCCGGGTCCATTCCAGCGCGGCCGGTTCGCGTTCCACGGCGGTGACCCGACTCGCGGGATCCTCGCTCGCGACGGCCAGGGCGATCGCGCCGCTGCCCGTCCCGAGGTCGATGACCCCCGGGTGGGTCTCGCCGGCCTCGCGCCATACCCGCACAAGGTCCAAGGTCAATTGGACGAGCAGTTCGGTCTCCGGGCGGGGGACGAAGACCCCGGGACCCACCGCGAGCTCGAGCTGGCGGAACGGGGCCGTGCCCGTGATGTGTTGCAGGGGCTCACGCCGCGCGCGGCGTTCCACGAGGTCGCGGTACCCGTCCGGTTCCGGCGCGCCCAGGATGGCCCGCGCCTCGGTGTCACCGCGGCCCAGGCCCAGCGTGTGGGCGGCGAGCAACACGGCGTCGGCGTCCGGGGAGGCCACGCCCGCGCGGAGAAGCCGGGACCGGCCCCACGCGATCGCCTGGGCGAGAGTCGCGGCCACGGAGAATTACTTCCCGCCCGTGGACCCGTGCTGTGCGGAGTCCTGACCCAGTTGTTCCAACCGGTGCTTCTCGTCCAGTTCCACGGCGGAGGCGATCACGGGTTCTAGCGCGCCGTCCAGGACGTGGTCCAGGTTGTAGGCCTTGTACCCCGTGCGGTGGTCCGCGATGCGGTTCTCGGGGAAGTTGTAGGTGCGGATGCGTTCCGAACGGTCTACGGTGCGCACCTGCGACTTACGGGCCGCGGCGTTCTCGGCGTCGATCTGTTCCTGCTGGTGCGCGAGCAACCGGGCGCGCAACACGCGCATGGCCGCCTCACGGTTCTGCAGCTGGGATTTCTCGTTCTGCATGGACACCACGATGCCCGTGGGGACGTGCGTGATCCGTACCGCGGAGTCCGTGGTGTTCACGGACTGCCCACCCGGACCCGAGGACCGGTAGACGTCGATCTTCAGGTCGTTCTGGTTGATGTCGATCTCGTCCGGCTCGTCCACCTCGGGGAATACCAGCACCCCCGCGGCGGACGTGTGCACGCGCCCCTGGGACTCGGTCACGGGCACCCGCTGCACGCGGTGCACCCCGCCCTCGTACTTGAACCGGGCCCACGCGCCCTCGGCCGGATCGGAGGAGGACCCCTTGACCGCGAGCTGGACGTCCTTGTACCCACCCAGTTCGGTGGGGGTGGACGAGAGGATCTCGGTCTTGAGACCGGACTGTTCGGCGAAGCGCATGTACATGCGCAGCAGGTCCCCGGCGAACAGGGCGGATTCGTCCCCGCCCTCGCCCGCCTTGACCTCGAGGATCACGTTGCGGCCGTCGTCCGGGTCCCGGGGGATGAGCTTGCGGCGCAGTTCCTCGCGCGCCACGACGAGCTCGTCCTCGAGGGGCTTGACCTCCGCGGCGAGTTCGGGATCCATGCTCCCGAGCTCGCGCGCGGCGTCCAAGTCCTCGGAGAGGCGTTCCACCCGGCGATGCGCCTCGACGATGCCGTTGAGTTCGGAGTAGCGCCGACCCAGTTTCCTGGCCTTGCCCGCGTCCGCGTGGACGGCGGGATCCGCCAGGGCGCGCTGGAGCTCGGCGTGCTCATCCAGCAGCGGCTGAACGGGGTCGGACATGCGGTGCTCTCCTGGGATCGACGGGTGGAACGCGGTGCTCGCGGGTTCCTAGTGACCGGCCAGCGTGGTCTTCTGGACCTGCAGCAGGAACTCGGTGTTGGACTGGGTGTCCCGCAGCTTGCTCGTGAGCAGCTCCAGGGCCTGCTGCTGTTCCAGACCGGAGAGCACGCGGCGCAGGCGCCACATGATCTTGATCTCGTCCGCGGACAGCAGGTTCTCCTCGCGGCGGGTGCCGGAGGAATTGACGTCCACGGCCGGGAAGATCCGCCGGTCCGCGAGCTGACGGGACAGGCGCAGTTCCATGTTGCCCGTGCCCTTGAACTCCTCGAAGATGACCTCGTCCATCTTGGACCCGGTCTCCACGAGCGCGGTCGCGAGGATGGTCAGCGAGCCGCCGTTCTCGATGTTGCGCGCGGCGCCGAAGAACTTCTTGGGCGGGTACAGCGCGGCGGAGTCCACACCACCGGAGAGGATGCGGCCGGACGCCGGTGCCGAGAGGTTGTACGCGCGGCCCAGGCGGGTCATGGAGTCCAGCAGGACCACCACGTCCATACCCATTTCCACCAGGCGCTTGGCCCGCTCGATCGCGAGCTCCGCGACCGTGGTGTGATCGTCCGCGGGCCGGTCGAAGGTCGAGGCGATGACCTCACCCTTGACCGTGCGCTGCATGTCCGTGACCTCTTCAGGGCGCTCGTCCACGAGCACCATCATGAGGTGGACCTCGGGGTTGTTGGTCGTGATCGCGTTCGCGATCGACTGCAGCATGAGCGTCTTACCGGCCTTGGGCGGGGAGACGATCAGACCGCGCTGGCCCTTGCCGATCGGGGCCACGAGATCCACCACGCGGGGACCGATCTTCTTGGGCTCGGTCTCCAGGCGCAGCCGCTCCTGGGGGTACAGCGGGACGAGCTTGTTGAACTCGACCCGGTCCTTGTTCTCCTCGGGCTTGCGGCCGTTGACCGTGGTCAGCTGCACGAGCGCGGAGAACTTCTGGCGCGAGTTGTTGTGTTGTTCGCCCTCGCGGGGAGCACGGATGGCACCCACGATCGCGTCGCCCTTGCGCAGGTTGTTCTTCTTGACCTGGGACAGGCTCACGTACACGTCCGACGGGCCGGGCAGGTAGCCCGAGGTGCGCACGAACGCGTAGTTGTCGAGCACGTCCAGGATGCCCGCCACGGGCAGCAGGACGTCGTCCTCGGTGATCTCGACGTCGTCCACGTCCGGACCGTTGTGCCGGTTGCGACGGTTGCGCCGTTCGTTGCGGTCGTTGCGATCATTCCGATCGTTGCGATCGTTACGATTGCGGTTGCGCCGGTTGCGGCGGGAGTTGCCCTCACCGTCGTTGTTGCGATCGTTGGTGTTGCGGTTGCGCCGGTCGTTGCGGTTCTGGTTGTCCTGACCGCCGTCCTTGGCGTCACCGGAATCGTTGGACCCGCCCTGGCCCTTGGAGTCACGGCGGTTGTCCCGGTCCTGACCGTTGTCCTTGGAATCCTTCTGGTGGTTGCCGTGGCGGGAACCGTCCGACTGACCCTGCTTGTTCTCGCGCCTGTTCTCGTCCTGGGACGAGCCGTTCTGCTCGTTCTCCGCCGACTTCTCGTTGCGGCGACCGCGCTGGTTGCGCTGACCGCGCCCGGACTCGTTGCCGGAGTCGTCCGAGCCCTGGGCGGAGTCCTCACCGGACTCGTCCCGGCCCTTCTCCGCCTGGTCCTTGTCCCGCTGGTCCTTCTCCTGCTGGTTCTGGGCGGAACGGTCCTGAGCCGAACGGTCCTGGCCGGAGCGCCCGTGCTCACCGGTGCCGCTGGCCGTGGCGCGCCGGGAACGGCGCGAACCGCTCTGCCGCGGGACGTTCTGTTCGCCGTTCTCGCCCTCCGAGCCCTCCTGGGACTTCGAGGAGGAGTCCGACGACGCCGCGTCCGCGGACGCGGCGGCCGGAGCGTCGTCGGCGGAGGACGACTGCGGAGCGTCGGAGGAGTGGCGCTGGGAGGCCTTGCGAGCGGTCTGCTCGATCTTGGCCTCCACGGCTTTGTCGCGCTCGGCGACGGCGCCCCCGCGCTGGTGGGCCTCGATGGCCTCGACCAGCAAGGACTTGCGCATGCGACGCGCGCCGGTAATGCCCAACTGTGCCGCGAGGGCCTGCAGCTGCGCGAGTTTGAGCCCGGACAGACCGGTGCTCTGGGCGTTCGAGGTGTCCGTTCCCTGTTCGGGGGCGGTGGTTTCTGTCACGAAGCTTCCTTCTGACTCGATGGGGGTTGCGGCACTCAGATCGCCAGCAACCCGACGATGATGGTGTGGGCCACCCGCGGCGGGCCACGAAAGTACGCGCCGGAGGCGCGCGTCATCAGCAATGAAGTCCCCCGAATCTCCCGCGGAGCCGGGACGCCACATCACAGAGGTGGCTGGTCTACGCGGAAGAGGATCGCAGAGAGGCGACGCGGTCGAACACCTGCGTTGAGGAACTGCGCACGGGGCTCGGCTGCGGGGCTGCACTGTCCGGCACGGACGCGAACCCGGGGCCTATTGCGTGGATACGCTCACTTTAGCACCCTCTTCGGGCACCCGCAGGACATGGACACGCCACGTCACCGTGCGCCCCTGGTACTCGTGCGCCGACGACGCCGCGTCCGCCGCGATCTCCTCGATCGCCGCGGCCACGCGCTGCGCGTGCTCCGCGCCGTTCGCGAGCGTGAGCACGGTGGGGCCCGCTCCCGAGATCAGGGCGGCGTGACCGAGGTCGCGCAAACGCGTCATGAGCTCGAAGCTCGGTGCCATGGCCTGCGCGCGGCAGGGCTGGTGCAGCAGGTCGAACGTCGCGGGGACGAGCAGCTCGGGCCGTTCGCCCAGGGCCGCAACCAGAAGAGCCGCGCGGCCGGCGTTCACGGCCGCCGTGCGATGCGCGACCGTCTCCGGCAGCAGTCCGCGGGCCACCGACGTGGCGACCTCGAAGTCGGGCACCGCGACCACGGGGACCACGTCCGGGTGCACGCGCACGGGCACGCTGTGGAAACGGCCTTCGTCCTCGTACGAGATCGTCAGGCCGCCCAACAGGGTGGGGGCCACGTTGTCCGGGTGCCCTTCCATGTGGGAGCACACCTGCAGCACCGCATCCGGTGACAGCCGGTGGGGTTCGGGGAGCAACGCGTTGGCCGCGAGGACACCGGCGACCACGGCGGACGCCGAGGAACCCATGCCCCGGCCGTGCGGGATCACGTTGTGGGCGCGCAACCGCAGCGGGGGCAGCTCACCGGCCCCGGCGGCGTCGAACGCGGCCTGCATGGCACGGATGACCAGGTGCTCGGGACCGCGCGGCACTCCCGCCGCACCCTCCCCCGAGAGGTCGAACTCGAGCCCGCGTTCGATGCGCGTGAGCGTCACGGTGTCGTAGTGGCCCAGCGCGAGACCGAGCGAGTCGAAGCCCGGGCCCACGTTGCCCGTGGAACCGGGGACCCGCACACTCACGGTGGTGCCCACCGGGGCGGCACCCGGTGCGCCCTCGGCACCCTGCGCGTCGGTGCGGGCGGCGTGCAACTGTGCGTCACTCACGGCGGGACCGATCATTCCAGACCGAGGGCCGCGGCCACGGAGACCACGTCGAAGGCCACGCGCTTGGGCTCGGCCGCCGTGGGGTCCTCGGCCTCGGCACCCTTGATCGCCCACTGGGGGTCCTTCAGGCCGTGGCCCGTGACGGTCACGACGATCGTCGCATCGGAGGGAACCTCCCCGGCCCGGGCCTTCTTGAGCAGACCCGCCACGCCGGACGCGGAACCCGGCTCCACGAACACGCCCTCGCGGGAGGAGAGCCAGCGGTGGGCCTCGAGGATCTCGTCGTCGCTCACGGAGTCGATGAGCCCGCCGGACTCGTCGCGCGCGGCGATGGCCGTGTCCCAGGACGCGGGGTTGCCGATCCGGATCGCGGTCGCGATGGTCTCCGGTTCCGTCACGGGGTGCCCCAGCACGAGCGGTGCGGCACCCTCCGCCTGGAAGCCCCACATGGCGGGCGTGCGGGTGGAGACCGCGGGCAGGGTCTCACCCGAGGTCGCCGGGGTCTCCTGCGCGTACTCGCGGTAGCCCTTCCAGTACGCCGTGATGTTCCCGGCGTTGCCCACGGGCAGCACGTGGATGTCCGGGGCGTCGCCCAGGGTGTCCACGACCTCGAAGGCCGCGGTCTTCTGACCCTCGATCCGGTACGGGTTCACGGAGTTGACCAGGAACACCGGGTAGGACTCGGAGAGCTTGCGCGCGACCTCCAGGCAGTTGTCGAAGTTGCCGTCGATCTGGATGATGTCCGCGCCGTGGGCCACGGCCTGGGACATCTTGCCCATGGAGATCTTGCCCTCCGGCACGAGCACCGCGCTGCGCATCCCGGCCTGCTTGGCGTACGCCGCCGCGGACGCGGACGTGTTGCCGGTGGACGCGCACACCACGGCCTTGGCCCCGGACTCCTTGGCCTTGGTGATGGCCATGGTCATCCCGCGGTCCTTGAACGAACCGGTGGGGTTCATGCCCTCGAACTTGAGCCACACCGTGGAGCCCGTGAGCTCGGACAGCGCCCGCGCCCGGATCAGAGGGGTGCCACCCTCTCCCATGGTGATGACCTCGGTCTGCTTGGTGACCGGCAACCGGTCCTTGTACTCGTTGATGACGCCCTGCCAGACGTGTGCCATGCCGCGTGCTCCTCGGTTCGACTCGTGGCCCCGCGCCGCGTGGTGCGCGGGGCGCTCAAGAATTATTCTCCGGCTTCCACCGGTGTGACGGACACGATGTCCCGCACCACGTCCAGCTCGCGCAGGGCCGCGACCGTGGCCATGAGGGACGCGTGTCGGCCGCTGTGCGTCACGAGCCGCAGCTGGGACATCCCGGGGGCGTCCGGGTCCTCGATCTGCAGCATCGTGGAGATCGAGACCCCGTGGTCCGCGAACACCTGGGCCAGTTGCGCGAGCGCACCCAGTCGGTCCGTGACGGCCACCGTGATGGACAGCCGCGTGGTGGCGTCGTCCATGCTCACGGCGGGCAGCGCCGCGTAGGCGTCGAGCGGGATGCCCTGAGCTCCCAGCGCGATCGCGCGCGCCGCGGAGACGAGGTCGCCCAGCACCGCCGACGCCGTGGGGTGACCACCCGCGCCCTGTCCGTAGAACATGAGGGAACCCGCGTTCGCGGCCTCCACGAACACCGCGTTGTACGCGCCGTGCACACCCGCGAGCACGTGGTCGCGCGGGATCATCACGGGGTTCACGCGCAGATTCACGCCGTCACCGCAGCGCTCGCCCACGGACAGCAGCTTGATCACGTACCCCGCCTCGCGGGCGGCCGCGACGTCCTGCGCCGTGATGCCCGTGATCCCCACGCAGTGCACGTCCGCGATCGTGTAGGTCGAGTGGAACGCGAGGGACGCGAGCACGGCGGCCTTGGCGGCGGCGTCGTGCCCCTCGACGTCCGCGGTGGGGTCCGCCTCGGCGTAGCCGAGCTCCTGAGCCTGCGCGAGGGCGTCGTCGAACGCGGCCCCCGTGGTGTCCATCTGGTCCAGGATGAAGTTGGTGGTCCCGTTCATGATGCCCAGGAAACGGTTGACCCGGTCCCCCGCGAGCGAGTCGCGCATGGGGCGCACGATGGGGATCGCACCGGCCACCGCGGCCTCATAGGACAGCTGGGCGCCCGAGGCCGCCGCGGCGTCGTGCAGTTCGCGCCCGTGCTCGGCGAGCAGCGCCTTGTTGCCCGTGATCACGGACTTCCCGGCGTTCAGGGCACGCAGCACACGCGTGCGCGTGGGTTCGATCCCGCCGGTCAGCTCCACCACCACGTCCGCGGCGTCGATCACCGCGTCCACGTCCGTGGTCAGCAGCTCCGCGGGCAGCTCCGTGTCCCGCGGGGCTTGCGGATTGCGCACGGCCACGCCGCTCAGCTCCAGGCACACGCCGCTGCGCAGGGCCAGCTCGTGGGCGTGGTTGAGCAGCACGCGGGCCACCTGGGAACCCACGGTGCCGGCACCCAGCAGGCCCACTTTCAGCACGGGCGTCTCGCGGTCGGTTGCGGGTGAAGTGTTCATGGCTCCTGGTGTTCTGTCGGGGGCTTGCTGTCGGGGCGTGTCAATGGGTGGGGCCGCGCCCCGCGGGCGGTCGCGGCCCGGTGGGCGCGGCGAGGCGGGCGCGGCGGGGCGGCGTCCGGCGCGGTGGCGGGGTGCGACGTCGCTCGCGTACCTCGACCGCGCCGGGCGGCTCACACCCCGGTGTCGCGGGCGAGCAGATCCGTGAGGGACTCGCGGCGCACGATTTCGCGGGTGGCACCGTCCGGTGCGACCGCCACGATCCCGGGGCGGGGCAGCCAGTTGTAGTTGCTGGACAGGGACCAGCAATACGCACCGGTCACGGGCACCACGAGCAGGTCACCCGCGGTGACGTCCCCGGGGAGGTAGACGTCCTTGACCACGATGTCACCGGACTCGCAGTGCTTGCCGACCACGCGCGAGAGCACGGGGGTCTCCTCGGACACGCGGTTGGCGAGCACGGCGGTGTAGTCGGCGTCGTAGAGCACGGGACGGGCGTTGTCGCTCATGCCGCCGTCCACGGACACGTACCGGCGCTGCACGCCCGGGCTGACCGTGACCGTCTTGACGGTGCCCACCGTATAGACCGTGCACCCGGAGGGCCCGGCGATGAACCGGCCCGGTTCGAAGGACAGGTGCGGGGTGGGCAGGTCCGAGGACTCGAGCACGGAAGTGAGCAGCGGGGCGAGGTCCGCGGCGATCGCGGCGACCTCGCGCGGGCTGTCCGCGGCGGTGTACGCCACACCGTGGCCGCCACCCAGGTCGATCTCGGGCAGCGTCACGTCCCAGCGCTCGGCCACGGTCTCGCGCAGCGCGAAGACGCGCTCGGCGGCCTGACCGAAGCCCTCCGCCGCGAAAATCTGGGATCCGATGTGGCAGTGCAGCCCGCGCAGGTCCAGTGCATCGGAGGCGTCAACGCATGCAGCCACGGCCACGAGTGCGGGAGAGTCCTCCCCCTCCTGCACGGGGTTCAGCGAGAGTCCGAACTTCTGGTCCTCGTGGGCGGTCGCGATGAACTCGTGCGTGGACGCGTGCACCCCCGGGGTCACGCGGATCATCACGGGCGCGCGGGTGCCGCGGTCGCGGGCCAGCCGTGCCACGAGCTCGATCTCGGCGAGCGAGTCCACGACGATGCGTCCCACGCCCACCTCGAGGGCCCGGTCGAGTTCCTCCGCGGACTTGTTGTTGCCGTGCAACGCGATCCGGCCCGGGGCCACACCCGCGGCGAGCGCCACGGCGAGTTCCCCGCCGGAGGCGGTGTCGATATTGAGGCCCTCCTCCGTGGCCCACCGCGCCACGGCGGTGTTGAGCAGGGCCTTGGAGGCGTAGTAGACCTCGAGTTCCACGCCGAGAGGATTCAGGGCGGCCTCGAACGCCTCGCGGAAACCGCGGGCGCGGTCCCGGAAGGTCCGTTCAGAGACTACGTAGCTCGGGGAACCGTGGCGCGCGGCGATCTCGGTCACGGGCACGGAATCCACGGTGACGCACCCCGTGTCATCCCGGGCGTACTGGGACGTGAAGACCACGGGGTCCAGTGCCGCGGGGTCCGCGGGGACCTGCAGCCAGGCCGGGGCGAGCGGGTGGGCGGGAGCGAGTTCGGTCATGGGATCACATCCTTTCGGGAGCGGAGACGCCCAGCAGGTCCAGCCCGTTGGCGAGCACCTGGCGTACGGCGTCGTTGAGCCACAGGCGGGTGTGGTGGACGGGTGCCACGGGGTCCTCGCCCTGCGGGGTGACCCGGCACGCGTCGTACCAGCGGTGGTACGCCCCGGCCAGGGCCTCGAGGTGGCGCGCCACGCGGTGCGGTTCGCGCAGGGCCGCGGCCTGGGCGACGACGGACGGGTACTGTCCGAGCGCTGCCAACAGGTCCGCTTCGCGCGGGTGCTCGAGCAGGGACGCGTCGAACCGGGCGGCACCGGACTCGTCCGCGCGGGAGACACCGGCGGCGTGGGCGTTGCGCTCTACGGCGCACGTGCGCGCGTGGGCGTACTGGACGTAGAAGACCGGGTTCTCGTTGGAGCGCTTGGTCAGCACGTCCAGGTCGATGTCGATGTTGGAGTCCACGGAATAGCGGGTCAGCGAGTACCGCGCGGCGTCCACGCCCACGGCCTCCACGAGGTCCTCCATGGTCACCACGGTGCCCGCGCGCTTGGACATCCGCAACGCGGTGCCGTCCTTGACGAGGTTGACCATCTGACCGATCAGCACCTCGACGGCGTCCGGGGAGTCCCCGAGCGCGGCCGCGGCGGCCTTGAGCCGGGCCACGTAGCCGTGGTGGTCCGCGCCGAGCATGTAGATGCACAGGTCCGCGCCGCGATCCCGCTTGTTCTTGAAGTACGCGATGTCCCCCGCGATGTACGCGGCGTGACCGTCCGACTTGATGACCACGCGGTCCTTGTCGTCCCCGTGATCGGTGGAGCGCAGCCACCATGCACCGTCCTCGAAGTACAACGCGTCCGAGAAACGCAGCTGGTCGAGCAGCTTCTCGACCTGGCCGTCCTCGAACAGCGAGTTCTCGTGGAAGAAGACGTCGAAGTCCACGCCGAACTCGTGCAGCGAGGACTTGATCTGGGCGAACATCAGCTCCACGCCCGCGGCGCGGAAGACCTCCTGCGGGTCCTCGGACTCCAGGGCGTCCGGGTGCTCGGCGAGGACCTCGTCCGCGATGTCCGAGATGTACTGGCCACCGTAGCCGTCCTCGGGAGCGGCCTCACCGCGGGCACGGGCCAGCAGGGACCGGGCGAAGCGGTCGATCTGGTTGCCGTGGTCGTTGAAGTAGTACTCCCGCACGACCGAGGCGCCCTGCGAATCCAGGATGCGGGCCAGCGAGTCACCCACGGCGGCCCACCGCGTGCCGCCCAGGTGGATCGGGCCGGTGGGGTTCGCGGAGACGAACTCGAGGTTGATGGTGGTGCCGGACAGGGTGTCCGCCGTCCCGAAGGCGCGGCCCTGCTCCACGATCGACTGCGCGAGCTCACCGGCCGCGGCGGCGTCGAGGGTGACGTTGAGGAAGCCCGGCCCGGCGATGTCCACGGTCTTCACACCGGGCACGGCCGACAGGCGCTCGGAGAGGATCTGCGCGACGTCCCGGGGAGGACGGCCCACCTTCTTGGCCACCTGCATGGCCACGGTGGTGGCCCAGTCCCCGTGCTCACGGTTCTTGGGTCGCTCCACCTTCGCGTGCGGGAGTTCGGCGCCGTCCACCGGGGTCAGTTCACCGGCGGCCACGGCGTCCTGCAGGCATGCTGACACGGCGGAGGAAAGTTCTTCAGGAGTCACCGTGCCAGTGTAACGGCGCGGGAGCACCCCGCTCGATCCGCGTCGATTGGTGCGCCCGCGCGACCTGGTAGTATCGTCGAGTTGTCGTCGCGGCCCGGGTTTCCCGGGTTCGTGACATGACCCGCCCGCGTAGCTCAGTGGATAGAGCGTCTGCCTCCGGAGCAGAAGGTCGTAGGTTCGAATCCTGTCGCGGGCACCACGAATGCCCTCCCCTCGGGGAGGGCATTTTCGCGTTCACGGACCCCGCGCCCCACCGGGTCGGCACCCGGACCGCGGGTGGTCCGGGCCAGCGGGTCAGCGATGACCGCGGCGCTGCTCGCGGGTCCTCAGGTGGGGGTTCAGTTCGAGCGGGTCGTACTCGTTGACCACGGAATCGCTGCCGTAGTGCTCCTCGAGCAGTTGGTCCTCCTCCACCGGGCGGGGCGGAGCCGTGCGCCGCAGCACGACCCCCACGATCGTGAACACACCACCCACCGCGAGGGTTCCGAAGCCCACCGCGATCATGGTCCACCCGCGCGCGTTCAGGGGTTCTCCCCCGTGGTCCGCCGCGGCCCGGCTCATCGCCACGAGACCCTCCGGCAGGGTGAAACAACACACGAACAACAGAAGCAGCCCCACCGCGGTGATGACGGACGTGGAACGTTGTCTGCGGTGGGGCTGCTTCATGGGATCAATGACCTTCCGGTGACACCCCCGGTGCGGAGGAACCACCCGTTGGGGCACCGTGGGCACGGGCACCCCGGGACGGGGCACCGGCCGGTTCGGCGCTACGAGCTGTCTCCAGAAGCGTAGCGTCATCCAGGGCGGGCTCGCCCGTGGCCGCTTGCAGCTTGCGGAACTCGGCGAGCAGGTCCGCCACGGTGGCCTCGGCCTTCTGCTGGGCGTCCAGCTCGAAGAGGATCCGGCCCTCGTGCATCATGATGAGCCGGTTGCCCAACCGCAGTGCCTGTTCCATGTTGTGCGTGACCATGAGCGTGGTCAGGTGCCGCTCGTTGACGATCCGCTCGGTGATCTCCGTGACGTGCTGCGCACGCTGGGGATCCAGGGCGGCGGTGTGCTCGTCCAGCAACAGGATCTCGGGTGCGGAGAACGTGGCCATGAGCAGGGACAACGCCTGGCGTTGCCCGCCGGACAACAGGCCCACCTTGGCCCCGAGCCGGTGCTCCAGACCCAGTTCGAGCGTCTTGAGCTCCTGCTCGAACTCGTGGCGCCGGGCGCGGGTGACGCCGCGCGCGAGTCCACGGGAGCGACCGCGGCGCTGCGCGATGGCCATGTTCTGCTCGATGCTCAGGGTGGGCGAGGACCCCTTCATGGGGTCCTGGAACACCCGGGAGATCCACGTGGCCTTGCGGTGCTCGGGCAGCCGCGTGACGTCCCGGTCCCCCACCGTGATCCGGCCGCTGTCCGGGATGATCGTCCCGGACACCGTGTTGAGCAGTGTGGATTTGCCCGCACCGTTGGAGCCGATGACCGTGACGAAGTCCCCGGGGTTGACCGTGAGGCTCACCCCGTTCAACGCCACGCGTTCGTTGACCGTCCCGGCGAAGAACGTCTTGCGCACGTCCTGTACGTTCAACATCCGATCACGCTCCCGTTCGTCCGGACACGCCGGCGTCCACGGTGCGCCGGGCGTGGGATCGCACGTCCGCCTGCACCGCTTGCGCGGCCCTGAGGGTGCGGTGGCGCTTCCACCGCTTGTACACGCCGAGCTGCGGCAGCACGAGCGCGATCACCACGAGCACCGCGGAGATCAGCTTCATGTCCGAGGGGTTCAACCCCGCCTGCAGCGCCACGGTGATCACCAGGCGGTACAGCACGGAACCGAGGATCACCGCGAGCGTGGCGATCACCACGGTGCGCGTGCCGAAGATGCCCTGGCCGAGGATCACCGAGGCGAGGCCCACGACGATCATGCCGATACCCATGCCGATGTCCGCGAAGCCCTGGTACTGCGCGATCAACGCACCGGACAGGCCCACCAGGGCGTTGGACAGGCACAGACCGAGGATCTTCTGCCGGTCCGTGTTCACGCCGAACGAGCGGATCATCTCCGGGTTGTCACCCGTGGCCTGCATGGCCAGACCGGCGTCCGTGTACAGGAACCAGTCCAGTGCGAGCTTCACGAGCAAGACACCGACCAAAAGCAACAGCACTCCCACGACCGTCCCCTGCAGCCCGGCCTCGCGCAGGGGCGTGAAGACGGTCTCCTCGCGCAACAGCGCGAGATTGGCCTTGCCACCCATGAGCCGCAGGTTCACGGAGTACAGAGCGGTCATGGTCAGGATGCCCGCGAGCAGCCCGTTGATCCGCGCCTTGGTGTGCAGCAGCGCGGTGATCAGACCGGCGAAGGCGCCGGCCACGAAGCCCACGACGGTCGCCAACCACGGGCTGCCGCCGTGCAGGATCACCATGGCCGCGGTGGCCGCCCCGCTCGTGAAGGACTGGTCCACGGTGAGGTCCGGGAAGTCCAGCACGCGGAACGTGAGGTACACGCCCAGGGCCATGATCGCGTAGATCAGCCCCAGTTCGATTCCAGCGATCACCGGTGTTACTCGATGACTTGGTCGGCCTGGTCCCGCAGGCTCTGCGGGATCTCCACGCCCATGGCCTTGGCGGCCTTGGCGTTGATGATGAGCTTGGTCTCCTTCTGGGACTCCACGGCCATCTCGCCGGGCTTGGCGCCGTCCTTGAGGATGCGCACCGCCATCTCACCGGTCTGCTTGCCGAGGTCCGTGTAGTTGATCCCCTGGGTCGCCAGGGCACCGCGCTCCACGGAGTCGCCCTCACCCGCGATCAACGGGATCTTCTTGGCCTCCGCGGCGGAGATCACGGCTTCGAGACCGGCCACGACCTTGTTGTCGGTGGGAACGTAGATGGAGTCGGTGTCGAAGGACTCGGCGGCCTGAGCCACCTCCGCCGTGGTGGTCACGGTCTTCTCCTCGACCTTCAGGCCCTCGGCCTGCGCGGCCTTCTTGGCCTCGTCCACCTGCACCTGCGAGTTGGTCTCACCGGAGCTGTAGATGATGCCCACGGACTTGGCGCCGGGCTTGAGCTTCTTGATGAGCTGGATCTGCTCGGCCACGGGGTTCATGTCCGTGGTGCCGGTGACGTTGGCGCCGGGCGCGCCCATGGAGTTCACGAGCCCCGCGTCCACGGGATCGGTCACGGCGGTGAACAGGACGGGCTTGTCCGTGACAGCCTGGGCCAGGGACTGAGCGGACGGCGTGGCGATGCCCAGGATCAGGTCTTCGTTGGAGGACGCGAAGTTGGAGGCGATGTTGGTCGCGGTGGCCTGGTCGCCGGAGGCGTTCTGCACGTCCAGGGTGAGGTTCTCACCCTCCGTGTAGCCGCCGTCCTTGAGAGCCTGCACGAAACCTTCGCGGGCGGCGTCGAGCGAGGGGTGCTCCACGAACTGCGAGATGCCCACGGTGACCTTCTTGGTCTCGCCGGACTGCCCACCGTTGTCGGATCCGCAACCTGTGAGCAGCAACGCCGCGGTGGTGGCCACGGCGGCGACCGGGAGTAAACGCTTCATGACGGGTAATTCCTTTCCCCGGGGATCAATGATGAGTGGATATTACCTAACAATCGGTCGAAAAAGAGACGCAGCTCACATGTGCGGACAATCGGGCGCGTCGTCGGGCCCCCGCAGCGGCCCGTGGGCGCGTGTCGGCCGGGGCCCGTAGACTCTTCCGTTGACATGACTGAGCCCCGCATCCAGCCCCGCATCGTGTACCCGGAAGACCTCCCCGTCAGCGCGCGCCGGGAGGACATCATGGCCGCGATCCGCGATCACCAGGTCGTGGTGATCGCGGGTGAGACCGGTTCCGGCAAGACCACCCAGCTACCCAAGATGTGTCTGGAGCTGGGCCTGGGGGACGGCGGTCTGATCGGCCACACCCAGCCGCGCAGGATCGCGGCGCGTTCGGTGGCCGAGCGCATCGCCCACGAACTCGGACAGCGCGTGGGCGACACCGTGGGCTACCAGGTGCGCTTCACGTCCGAGGTGGGCAAGAACTCGCGGATCAAGCTCATGACGGACGGCATCCTGCTGGCCGAGATCAGCCACGACCCGCAGCTGTCGCGCTACAACGCGATCATCATCGACGAGGCCCACGAGCGCTCCCTCAACATCGACTTCCTGCTGGGCTACCTCAAACGACTGCTCCCCCAGCGCCCCGACCTGAAGATCGTCATCACGTCCGCGACGATCGACCCGCAACGCTTCGCCGAGCACTTCGCGCTGCCGGACCCGCAGCACCCGGACGCCGATCCGGAGCCCGCCCCGATCATCGAGGTCTCCGGGCGCACCTACCCCGTGGAGATCCGCTACCGGCCCCTGACCCAGGAGCGCAGCGGGGACGGCGGCGAGGACGAGGACGACACCGGTGACGGCCTCGCGGACGAGGACCGCGACCCGATCGACGCCGTGTGCGACGCCGTCGTGGAACTCTCGCGCGAACCCCGCGGGGACATCCTCGTGTTCTTCGCGGGCGAGCGCGAGATCCGGGACGCCCAGGACGCGCTGCACAAGGTCATCGACTCGCACCGCTCCCTGGCCGGGACCCAGATCCTGCCGCTGTTCGGGCGACTGTCCATGGCCGAGCAGAACCGTGTGTTCGCGCCGTCCACGCACCGCCGGATCGTGCTCGCGACCAACGTGGCCGAGACCTCGCTCACGGTCCCGGGGATCAAGTACGTGATCGACCCGGGCACCGCCCGGATCTCCCGCTACTCGGCGCGCACCAAGATCCAGCGCCTGCCCATCGAGCGGATCTCCCAGGCGTCGGCCCGGCAACGTGCGGGGCGCTCGGGGCGTACGTCCGACGGCGTGTGCATCCGGTTGTACTCCGAGGAGGACTTCGAGTCCCGGCCGGAGTACACGGACCCGGAGATCCTGCGCACCAACCTCGCCGCGGTCATCCTGCAGATGATCTCGGTGGGCGTGGTGGAGCAACCGCACGACATCACCCGGTTCCCGTTCGTGCAGAAACCCGATGCGCGCGCGGTCAGGGACGGGGTGGTGCTGCTACGCGAACTCGGCGCCCTGCGCTCGGGTGCGGCGGACGCGGGCGACGACGCGGCGTCGTCGTCCGCGCGTGACGGGCACCGGGAGCGGCGCTCGCGGTCCGGACGTCACCGCGGTCGGCAGAGCGGACCGCGGGGTCCGCTGACCCGCACGGGCGAGGTGCTCGCCGCGCTGCCGGTGGACCCGCGACTGGGCCGGATGATCGTGGAGTCGCAGCGCCGGGGTTGCGTGCGCGAGGTGCTCGTGCTCACGGCCGCGCTCACGGTGCAGGACCCGCGGGAACGCCCACTCGAGAAGCGCCAGGCGGCGGACGAGTTCCACGCGCGTTTCCGCGACAAGACCTCCGACTTCCTGTCCTACGGTCTGCTGTGGCAGTACCTGCAGGAGCAGCAGAGCGAGCTGTCCTCGTCCCAGTTCCGCAGGCTGTGCCGACGCGAGTACCTGAACTTCCTGCGGATCCGCGAGTGGCAGGACCTCTACGCGCAGCTGCGGCAGATCGCACGCCAGGTGGGGATCGATGCCGGGGCGTCCCGGGAGATCGACGTCGCCTCGCACCAGGAGGCCGTGCACAAGAGCCTGCTGTCCGGGCTGCTGAGCAACATCGGCGTGCGGGACGAACGCACGCGCGAGTACCGCGGCGCGCGCGGGACCAAGTTCGCGATCTTCCCGGGCTCGGCGCTGTTCAAGACGTCCCCGGACTGGCTCGTGTCCGCGGAACTCGTGGAGACCTCCCGCTTGTGGGCGCGCACCAACGCGGCGATCAAGCCCGAGTGGGCCGAGGAGATCGCGCCGCAGCTCGTCAAGCGCAGCTACTCCGAACCCCACTGGTCCCGTTCCCGCGGGGCCGTGATGGCCTACGAGAAGGTCACGCTCTACGGGCTGCCCGTGGTGTCCGAACGGTCCGTGTTGTTCTCCCGGATCGATCCCGAGCTCTCCCGGGAACTTTTCATCCGCCACGCGCTCGTGGAGGGTGACTGGCAGACCCGCCACACGTTCGTCAAGCGCAATCGCAAGGCCCTGGCCCAGGTCGAGGAGCTCGAGAACCGCATGCGCCGCAAGGACCTGCGCGTGGACGACCAGGTGCTGTTCGACTTCTACGACGCGCGCGTGCCCGCGGACGTGGTCTCCCAGCGGCATTTCGATGCGTGGTGGAAGAAGGCCCGCCAGCGGGACGAGCACCTGCTGGACCTCACTCCCGAGGACCTGATCGCGCCCGAGGTCGCGGAGCTGGACACGGCCTCCTTCCCGCGGTCCTGGACCGTGGCGTCCCCGGACGGCGAGCTGAGCCTGGACCTGGACTATGAATTCGCACCAGGGGCGGACACCGCGGACGGCGTCACGGTGCGGGTCCCCGTGCTGTTCCTGGACCGCCTGGCCCCCGAGCAGTTCGAGTGGCACATCCCCGGGCTGCGCGTGGAACTCGTGACCGCGCTGATCAAATCGCTGCCCAAGGCCGTGCGGCGCAACTTCGTGCCCGCCCCGGACACCGCCGTCACCGCCGTGAAGCACCTGGACGCCGAGTTCGACCCGGCCCACGACTCCCTCCTGGAGTCCCTGGCCACCGTGCTGCGGCGGTTGCGGGGTCACCCCGTCCAGGCCTCGGACTTCCACCCGGAGGTCCTGCCCGCCCACCTGCGCATGCGCTTCGAGGTGCGCGACGCCCGCAACTCGGTCCTGGGCCGCGGCGACGACCTCACGGAGCTCAAGCAGCGGTTGCGGCCCAAGGTCCGCGCGGCGCTCGCCGAGTCCCTCGGGGGTGCTGCGGCCCAGTTGTACGACGCCGCTCGGGGCAGCGCCGAGGGTTCGGCCTCGTCCGGTGACGACGCCGCCGCGGCCCGTCGCGGTCGCGGCAAGCGGGGCTCGGCGCGACCGGCCCCAGGGGCTTCCCCCGGATCCGGCGCACCCCAGGCCGCCTCGCTGGAACGCACCGACCTCACGGCGTGGCCCGAACCCGATCCGCCGCGCCGCGTGGAGACGACCGTGGCGGGTCAGACGGTCACGGGATACCCCACACTCGTGGCGGTGCGGGACACCGATGCCTCGCAGCCACCCCGCGTGGACCTGCGGATCCTGAGCGACGCGGAGGAACAGCGCGCCGCGCAACGCGACGGCGTGATCGCCCTGCTGCACCGGACCCTGCCGTCCGTGCACCGCTACGTGGTGGACCACCTGAGCCAGAAGGAACGGTTGATCTTCACCCAGAACCCCCACGGTTCGGTCGAGGCGCTCATCACCGATTGCACGATCGCCGCGATCGACCGGCTGGTACCCGAGGAGCCGCCGTTCACGCGGGACCAGTTCCGGGCGGTCGCGGAGCACGTACGCGCCGAGCTGATCGACACGGTCTTCGCCGTCACCGCGCTCGTGACCACCGCGCTCACCGAGTCCAACACCGTGCGCAAACGGTTGAAGAAACCCGGGTCACTCGGGGCGGTCGCCGCGTTCAAGGACATGTCCGAGCAGCTCTCCCGCTTGATCCATCCCGGCTTCGTGGCCCGCACCGGGTGGCGGGCCCTGCAGCACGTGCCGCGCTACCTCGCGGGGATCAACGTGCGCCTGGACAAACTCTCCGGCCACCTGCAGCGGGACGCCGTGGCCATGCAGACCGTGCACCATCTCGAGGCCGAGTACCGCGCCGCGGTGGACGCCGTCCCCTCGACCGTACCCACGCCCGCTGCGCTGCGGGCCGTGCGCTGGGACCTCGAGGAACTGCGCATCTCGTTGTTCGCGCAGGAACTGGGCACCGCGCACACGGTGTCGGAGAAGCGGATCCGCAAGCGGTTGCGCGAGCTCGGCTGAGCGACACCGGCGGTTAAAGCCCGCCGGCGACGGGTGCATTGCACCCGCCGCCGGTACCCGTGAGCGAGGCCGTCGGTCGCTACTGCTGCGGGACCTCGTCCTGGTGGCCCTGGGCCTCGAGGGCCTCGCGGATCCGGCGGGCAGACTCGTCCAGGACCGCGGGGTCCGGGTCCTGATCCACCTGGGCGAAGTCAAACTCCTCGATCGAATTGGTGGGCCACACGTGCAGGTGGGTGTGGGGCACCTCGAAGCCCTGGATCATGAGCCCCACCCGTTTGGGCGTGAACGCGGCGTCGATGGCCTTGCCGATGAACTGGCTGACCTTCATGAGGTGCATGGCCAGCTCCACGGGTAGGTCCACCCACGCGTCGATCTCCTGGCGCGGGACCACCAGGACGTGGCCCTGGGACAGGGGCTGGATGGACAGGAAGCCCACGCAGTGCTCGTCCGCCCAGACGAACCGGCCGGGCAGTTCGCCCTCGATAATCCTGGTGAACACTGAACTCACGGTGATGTCCTTTCCGTCGGGTGGAACCGGCTGGTGGCCGGATGGGTCATGCGGTGTGGAGCTCCACGCTCTCGCGAGTGTCCAGGTGCCGGTACTCGGTCCCGTAGACCCGCGAGAAATGCTTGACCTGCTTCTCCACGACACCGAAGCCGGTCTCGGAGAGCAGCGCGTCGTGGATCTGGTACACCCGCTGCGCGCGGGTCGCGATGATGAAGTCGATGACCTCGGACATCTTGGACCACGGGGCGTGCAACGGGACCAGGACCGTGGGAACGGTGAGTCCGTGCGGGACGGTGAAGGAGTCCCCGGGGTGGAACACGGCGTCGTCGATGACGTAGCCCACGTTGGCGATGGTGGGGATGAGGGGGTGGATCAGTGCGTGCTGGCCCCCGTACGTGGCCACGGAGAACGGCCCCGCGGTGAACGTGGTGTCCGCCGACACGGCGTGCAACCGGTCCGTGTCCGTGATGTGCTCCGCGAGTTTCTCGATCACCTGGCCCGGGGCATGCACCGTGAACTCGGGATCCGCCGAAAGGGCGGCGCCCAGCCGCTCGGCGTCGTAGTGGTCCGGGTGCTCGTGGGTGATGAGGACCGTGTCCGCTCCGCGCAGTGCCTCCTCGACCTCGGAGAACGTGCCCGGGTCGATCACGAGCACCGCGCCGTCCTTCTCGAGGCGCACGCACGAGTGGGTGAACTTGGTCAGCAACATGGCTTCACCCTAGCGGCTCGGTCCGGCCGTGACGACGCCGCCTGTGCATGTCCGCGCCGCACGTTAAGATGTCCCGGACGACCGCTCGCGGAAAGGACACCTGGGTTGAGCACCAAGACCACCGGAACCGCGGAGGTTCGCAACACCAAGCAGCGCCGTGCCGTGACCGGCGCGCTGCAGGGGTTGGAGGACTTCATCTCCACGCAGGACCTGCACCGGCTGTTGCGCGATCGCGGACAGTCGGTGTCCCTGGCCACCACGTACCGGATCCTGCAGTCCATGGCCGAGCTGGGTCAGGTGGACGTGCTGCGCAACGCCGAGGGCGAGGCCATCTACCGCCGGTGCGAGGCCGAGCACCACCACCATCACCTCGTGTGCCGCTCGTGCGGCGCGGCCGTGGAACTCGAGGCCCCGGACGTCGAGACGTGGGCGGAGGAGACCGCGCGCCGCTACGGCTACGCGGACGTGGACCACACCGTGGAGATCTCAGGGATCTGCGCCGAGTGCGCGGCCCGGGACCGCGCCGAGTCCTCCGACGCCCGAGAAACCGCGAAGCCCGCCCGGTGACCCGGATGTCACCCCGCAAGATCCTGCTCGTCCACAACGGCGCCTCCCGCATGGGCCGGAACGCGTGCGAACGCGCCGTGGGCATCCTGCGGGCCGGCGGCTACGAACCCCGTCCGCTCCAAGCGGCCACGGCCGAGGCCCTGTCCCGCGACCTCACCGCGACCCTGCGCAATGCCTCCACCCGGATCGCGGCGGTCGTGGCGGTCGGCGGGGACGGCATGGTGCACCTGGTCCTGCAATCGCTGAACCTGTTGAGGGAACAGGGCGTCGAGTTCCCGTTCGGGCTGATCCCGGCCGGTTCCGGCAACGATCTGGCCCGGTTCCACGGCGTGCCCGTGGGGGACGTCGAACGCGCCGCGGGCCGGGTGCTGCGCGGACTCGAGTCCCCCGAACGCAGCATGGACCTCGTGCACGTCACGTGCGCGGACGGCAGCCACCACGTGTGCGCGACCGCGGTGTGCCTGGGCCTCGACGCCCGCGTGAACGCGCGCGCCAACCGTTGGTCCCGCGTCACGCACTCGGTGAAGTACGTCGCCGCGCTCGCCGTGGAGGCCGTCTCGATGCGCGCGCGGCGTTACGACCTGAGCTGGACCGGCCCGGACGGCGCATGCCACGTGAGTGACCGCACGCTGACCTTCCTGGCACTGACGAACACCTCGTCGATCGGGGGCGGGCTGACCATCGTGCCCCGCGCGGATCCCACAGACGGCACGGGCGAGCTGTTCATGGTCTCCGACGTGGGCGCGCTACGGCTCGCGTGGTTGCTCCCCCGCTTGTTCCTGGGCACGCACGAATCCCTGCGGGAGGTCACCGTGGTACCCGCCAAAGCAGCGACCGTCGCACCCCACGGCATCCCCTCCGAGCCGCGGGACGGGGACGCGGCCTACGGCGACGGCGAACGACTGGGTCCGCTGCCCGCCTCGCTCAAGGTGCTCCCCGCCGCGGTGCGCGTCCTGTTCTGAACCGCGCCGCCGGCGCCGAGCGGCGTCGTGGACCGCGGCGTCGTCGTCCGGCGGTACGACGACGAGCGCTCACGCACCGCGCGCACGCACCGCGAGACGAGCCACACGGCGAACGAGATGGTCGTGACGTACGGGCTGATGGGGACGTTGCCACCCAGGGCCAACAGAATCCCGCCCACCATGGCGAGCTCGGCGAAGACCACGGAGAGCACCACGGTGCGCGCGGGACTCGAGGTGAGATTCATGGCCGCCGCGGCCGGGGTGATCAGCAGCGCGAGCACGAGCAGCGCACCCACGATCTGCACGGACATCGCGACCGAGATCCCCAGCACGACCATGAACACGATCGCCAAGGAGCGCATCGGCAGCCCCTTGGCCTGGGCCACGAGCGGGTCCGTGCTCGCAAACGTCAGCGGCCGCCACACCACCAGCAGGGTGGCGAGCACCACCACGGACAGCACGATCATGGACGTCAGCTGCAGCGAGGACACGGAGACGATCTGGCCCGTGAGCAGCGAGAACTTGTTGGAGGACCTGCCCTCGTAGAGGGACAGGAAGAGGATTCCGAGCCCCAGGCCGAAGGGCATGAGCACGCCCACGAACGAGTTGCCCTCCCGCGCGCGCAGGCCCATGAACCCCATGATGAGCGCGGCGAGCACGGACCCCACGAGGGAACCGGTGACCACATCGGCGCCGATCAGCAGGGCCGCGGCGGCACCGGCGAAGGACAGCTCCGCGATCCCGTGCACCGAGAACGCGAGATCGCGCATCATCACGAACGTGCCGACGAGCCCGCCCACCAGGCCGAGCACCGCGCCCGCCCACACGGAGTTGCGCAGCAGGGACAGCAGCTCGCCGTAGTTGTCGAAGACGAACACGGAACCGAACAGCGAGTTCCAGTCGATCGCGGCCAGGCTCACGGGATCAGTTCCTCCGGGGAATCGGTGTGGTGGGAGCTGTCCGGGCGCCCGGCCACGAGGATGCGACCGTTGCTGCGCAGCACCTCGATGCGGGTCCCGTACAGCTCGGAGAACACGTCCGAACGCAGCACCTGGTCCGGTGTGCCGATCCGGAACGAGCCGTTGGCCAGGTAGAGGATCCGGTCCACGTGCTCGATGATCGGGTTCACGTCATGGGTCACGAAGACCACGGCGCACCCGCTGCGTTCACGTTGTTCGTGCACGAGTTCGCTCACCACGTGCTGGTGATGCAGGTCCAGGGACAGCAGGGCCTCGTCGCACAGCACGAGCGTGGGGTCCGCCGCGAGCGCCTGGGCCACGCGCAGGCGTTGTTGCTCGCCCCCGGACAGCACGCCCACGGGGGCGTCCGCGTAGTCGGTGGCACCCACGCGTTCGAGCAGCTCGTCCACGGTGCGGTGCACGCGCCGCGGATGCAGGCGGATCCCCCAGTGGTGCCCGTCCACCCCCTGCGCCACGAGGTCCCGGGCCCGCAGCGGCGTGCGCGCCGGGAAGCCGCGCTGTTGGGGCACGTACCCCACGCGGGCGGCGGCGGCTCGCGGTCGGGTCCCGTTGACGCGTACGGTCCCGCTCGTGAGCGGGAGCAGCCCCAGCAGCACGCGCAGGAAGCTCGTTTTACCGGTCCCGTTGGAGCCCAGGACCGCGAGGTACTCCCCCGGGGCGACGTCCAGGTCCAGACCGGACCACAGGGTGCGGTCCCCGAAGGCCAGGCGCGCGTCCCGGAGCCGGACGACGGCGTCGTCGGCCCCGGAACGGGTGGTCACCTCGGGGGCGGGTTCGGGTGCGTTCATGTCCCTACTTCTGGAGCGCGTGGGCCACGCGGTCCGCGTTCTGCGTCATCCACTGCTGGTAGTTCAGCCCGTCCGGGATGGTCTCGGTGAACTCCACCACGGGCTTGCCGGCGTCCCCGGCGGCCGAGCGCAACCGGTCGGTCTGCCCCGTGGAGGTCTGCTTGTTGAAGGCGAGCAGTTTCACGTCATCGCCCTTGACGAGCCCGAGGGTGTCGTTGAGCACCGCGGGCGCGGCGTCGGAGCCGGCGTCGATGGCCTCGGTGAACGCCCGCGGGGTCTCGTCGTGCAGACCGGCGTCCTGCAGGAGGTACCCGGGCAGAGGCTCGGTCGCGATGTACCCGCCCGAGGCCTTGATCCCCTCGACCTTCTGTTCGACCGTGCCGAGCTCGTTCTTCACGCGCGCGGCGTTGTCCCGGTAGTACTGGGCGTTCTGCTGGTCCACCTGGCCGAGCTGCTCGGCCATCCGGTCCACGACCTTCTGCATGCTCTCGACGTCGTACCACACGTGTTCGTTGAAGTCGCCGTGGTGGTGGTGTCCGGAGCCGTGGTCGTGGTCCTCGCCCGCGTGGTCGTGGTCGTCGTGCGCGTCCTCGTCGGGCTGCAGCCCGGAGGCCTCCACCGCGTCCACGACGTGTTGGTTCTCGGAGGCCAGATCGGTCATGAACTGGTCGTACCCGCCGCCGTTGCGCACCACGACGTCCGCCTTCTCCACCGTCAGCCGGTCCTGGGGGGTGGCCTCGTAGGAGTGGGGGTCCTGGGCGCTCGAGTCGATCACGGGGGTCGCGGAGACCCTGTCGCCGCCCACCTGGGACGCGAGGTCCGAGTAGACGTTCGTGGAGGTGACCACGGCGATCTTCCCCGCCTCGGACGCACCGGGCGAACCCTGCGCGTCCGATGCGGTCCCGCTCGAACACCCGGCGAGCGCGAGACCCACCACCACGCCCGCGCCCATCACGCTCGTCCTCCCCTTGCGCACGTTGCGCCCTGCGGTCATCGTCCATCTCCCTCGTCCGACCCCCGGCTCACGCCGATGAGAATCAATGTCATGTAGCCGTGCGCGAGCATATCATGAATCATTCTCAATAAGGGGCGTCGTGAGAACGGACCGCTCAGGCCCAGGACTCGGAGCGGGGGCGGCCCTCGTCGTACCCGGACTGGGACTGGATGCCCACGACGGCCCGCGCCGCAAACTGCTCGAGCGTGGCCGCACCGGCGTACGTCATGGAGCTGCGCACCCCGGAGGTGATGTGGTCCAGCAGGTCCTCCACGCCGGGACGCTGGGGGTCCAGGTACATGGTGGAGTTGGAGATGCCCTCCTCGAACAGGGCCTTGCGGGCCCGCGCGAAGCGGTCCTCCCCTGCGGTGCGGTGACGCACGGCGCGGGCCGAGGCCATCCCGAAGGACTCCTTATAGGCGCGCCCGTTGGCGTCGATGTTGATCTCGCCGGGGCTCTCGTGCGTGCCCGCGAACCACGATCCGACCATGACCTGGCTCGCGCCGGCCGCGAGCGCGAGGGCGACGTCGCGCGGGTGCTTGACCCCGCCGTCGGCCCACACGTGCTTACCGAGATCGGCCGCGGCCTCCGCGCACTCGACCACGGCGGAGAACTGGGGGCGTCCCACGGCCGTCATCATGCGCGTGGTGCACATGGCCCCGGGGCCCACACCCACCTTGATGATGTCCGCACCCGCGCCCACGAGGTCCCGCACGCCGTCCGCGGTGACCACGTTGCCGGCCACGATCGGCACCCGGGGATCCAGGGCCCGCACGGCGGACACGGCTTCCAACGCCTTGATCTGGTGACCGTGGGCGGTGTCCACCATGAGGACGTCCACCCCGGCCTCGAGCAGTTGCTCGGCCTTGCCGGAGACGTCCCCGTTGATCCCGACCGCGGCACCCACGCGCAACCGGCCGCCGTCGTCCAGGGCGGGTGCGTAGATCGTGGAACGCACGAGGCCCTGGTGGGTCAGGATGCCCACGACTTCGCGTCCGCGCAGCACCGGGGCCACGTTGACGCGCGCGGCGGACATCGTCTCGTAGGCGGCGCGCAGCACGTCCGGGTCGGAGTCCACGGGGAAGTCTCTGTCCTGGAACTCGGGGCCCTCCGAATGGGCCAAATCCCCCAGCTGGGTGAAGCGGTCCACGTCCCGGCAATCGGAGTCCAGGACCATGCCCGCGTAGTGCTCGTCCGCGTCCACGACGATCACCACGCCGTGGGGGCGCTTGTGCATGATCCCCAGGGCGTCGTGCACGGTGTTGCTGCGGTGCATCACCACGGGGGTCTCGTAGCGCGGCGAGCGCTGCTTGACCCACGAGGTCACCTCCGCGATCACGTCCAGCGGGATGTCCTGGGGCAGGATGCCCAGACCGCCGCGGCGCGCCATGGTCTCGACCATCCGCCGCCCGGTCACCGCGGTCATGTTCGCGGCCACGAGCGGGATGGTGGAGCCGGTGCCGTCCGCGGGGGCCAGATCGACGTCGAACCGGGAGGTCACCCGGGACATCGAGGGCACCAGGAAGACGTCGTTGTAGGTCAGGTCCGTGGTGGGTGTCGTCAGGAATCGCACGAGAGAAGAGTCTACGTGCTCCGTCGCGGGCCGGTGGGCCGGGCGGTACCCGCGGGCCGGCGGGTAGGTGGCAACCGTCCAGATGCCTCACTAGACTGAAAAACCGGTACGGCTTTGCGTGCGCGAAGCCAGTTCGCAAGTCCCGCGGCCGGTAAGCTCCGTGGGAGCCACACGAGGGCCGCAAGGACCAGCTCGCCGCCCGGGACACCCAGCACAGATGGAAGAGGCGTATCACTAGTGCCAGACCAGCCGCGTCACCTTATCCCTGAAGAATTTGCCGGCAACGAATGGCTCGTGGACGAGTTGTTCGACAAGTACCAGGCGGACAAGAACTCGGTGGACAAGAAGTGGTGGCCCATCTTCGAACAGATGGCCGGCGACGACCGGTCCGACACCCAGACCTCCGACACCAAGACTTCCGCGGCCGCCCCGTCCCAGGGGGCGGCTGCGCGCACGTCCGGGGGTGATCGTCCCGCTGGACGGCGCGACGACGACGCCGCCGCCAAGACTTCCGCGGGCAAGGCCGCTTTCGGGACGTCCGGCGAGAGCAAGCCCGCCACCGGGGCGGCGTCGACCTCATCCAAGACCGAGCAGAACACCTCCGGTGCCAGCGCGGACGCGCCCAGGAAGGCGCAGCGGGCCAAGTCCCCCGCGCCGTCGACCACCGGATCCAAGGCGAAGGGACGACCCGAAGGCGTGGACACCGAGACCGAGACCAACGAGGGCTCCGGGACCAAGCGCCCCATCCGGGCGCAGCCGGAGGACCGCGCGAAGGACAAGGGCCAGGACAAGCCCGCCGAGGACACCGTGGTCAAGCTGCGCGGTCCCGCCAAGGCCGTGGCCGCCAACATGGACGCCTCCCTGACCGTGCCCACCGCCACCACGGTGCGCGCGGTGCCCGCCAAGCTGCTGATCGACAACCGCCTGGTGATCAACTCGCACCTGGCCCGTAACCGCGGCGGCAAGGTGTCCTTCACCCACCTCGTGGGCTACGCCGTGATCCGCGCGCTCGCCAACTTCCCGTCCCAGAACGTGATCTACGACGAGGTGGACGGTAAGCCCGCCGCGGTGCACCCGGCGCACGTGAACTTCGGGATCGCGATCGACATCCCCAACAAGGACGGATCCCGCAACCTCGTGGTGCCCAACATCAAGGGTGCGGAGGAGATGTCCTTCCAGCAGTTCTGGACCTCGTACGAGGACATCGTCAAGCGCGGGCGCAACGGCGCGCTGACCATGGAGGACTACGCGGGCACCACGGTGTCCCTGACGAACCCCGGTGGCATCGGCACGGTGCACTCGGTGCCGCGGCTGTCCAAGGGCCAGGCGTGCATCATCGGCGTGGGTGCGCTGGACTACCCCGCCGAGTACAAGGGTGCCTCCCCCCGCACGATCGCGCGCAACGCGGTCTCCAAGGTCATCACCCTGACCTCCACGTACGACCACCGCGTGATCCAGGGCGCCGGTTCGGGTGAGTTCCTCAAGCTCGTGGAGCACTACCTGCTGGGCGGCGAGGACTTCTACGACCACATCTTCGAGGCCCTGCGCATCCCCTACGAGCCCGTCCGCTGGGCCGTGGACAACCAGGTCAACCCCGAGATCCAGATCAACAAGGTCGCCCGGATCCAGCAGCTGATCCACTCCTACCGCGTGCGCGGTCACCTCATGGCGGACACCAACCCGCTCGAATACGTGATGCGCAGGCACCCGGACCTGGACATCCGCACCTACGGGCTCACCCTGTGGGATCTGGAGCGCGAGTGGCCCACCGGCGGTTTCGGCGGCCAGAGCCTGCTCACGCTGCGCGTGATCCTGGGTCGGCTGCGGGACGCCTACTGCCGCACCGTGGGCGTGGAGTACATGCACATCCAGGAGCCCGAGCAGCGCGAATGGTTCCAGTCCAAGCTCGAGCGCGACTACCAGAAGCCCGCGCGCGAGGAGCAGTTCCACATCCTCGAGCGGCTCAACGCCGCCGAGGCTTTCGAGACCTTCCTTCAGACCAAGTACGTGGGTCAGAAGCGGTTCTCCCTGGAGGGCGGCGAGTCGCTGATCCCGCTGCTGGACGCGATCATCTCCGAGGCCGCGGACGCTTCCCTCGCGGGTGTGGGCATCGCCATGGCCCACCGCGGCCGCCTCAACGTGTTGACCAACATCGCCGGGAAGTCCTACGCCCAGGTGTTCCGCGAGTTCGAAGGCAGCCAGGACCCGCGCGCCGCCGAGGGCTCGGGTGACGTGAAGTACCACCTGGGCACCGAGGGCGTATTCACCTCCGACAACGGCAACGAGACCCAGGTGTACCTGGCCGCGAACCCCTCCCACCTGGAGGCCGCGGACCCGGTGATCGAGGGCATCGCCCGCGCCAAGACGGACGTGCTCGGCGCCGGGCCGGAGGGCAACGGCGAGTACCCCGTGCTGCCCATCCAGGTCCACGGTGACGCCGCGATGGCCGGTCAGGGCATCGTCTACGAGGTCATGCAGATGTCCGGGCTCGAGGCCTACAACGTGGGTGGCACCATCCACGTGGTGGTCAACAACCAGGTGGGCTTCACCACCGCTCCCTCCGCGGGCCGCACGTCCACGTACTCCACGGACGTCGCGCGCACCGTGCAGGCCCCGATCTTCCACGTCAACGCGGACGATCCCGAGGCCGTGGCCCGCGTGGCGCAGCTCGCGTTCGAGTACCGCCAGCGGTTCCAGCGCGACGTCGTGATCGACCTGGTGTGCTACCGCCGCCGCGGGCACAACGAGGGCGACGACCCCTCGATGACCCAGCCGCTGATGTACTCCCTGATCGACGGCAAGCGCTCCACCCGCAAGGTCTACACCGAGAACCTCGTGGGCCGCGGGGACATCACGCAGGAAGAAGCAGACCGCGCCCTCAAGGATTACCAGGAGCGCCTGGAGCGGGTCTTCGCCGAGACCCACGAGGCCCAGACCTCCACCGTCCCGCTCGTGACCGGGGACGCCGCCGCGATCGCCAACATCGAGCGGCCCTCCGCCCAGCAGGCCGATTCCGGGGTGTCCGTGCCCAAGACCACGGCCATCTCCGAGGAAGCCGCCCACCGCATCGGTGACGCCTACGTGGACCTGCCCGAGGGCTTCACCATGCACCGCAAGCTGCGCAAGCTCGCGGAGAAGCGCCGCGAGATGACGCGCGAGGGCGGGATCGATTGGGGCATGGGCGAGCTCATGGCCTTCGGATCGCTGCTCATGGACGGCGTCCCGGTGCGGATGTCCGGTCAGGACGTGCGCCGCGGTACCTTCACGCAGCGCCACGCGGTGTTCTTCGACGCCGAGAACGGTGCCGAGTGGACCCCGCTGAACCACCTCTCCGCGGACCAGGCACGGTTCTCGATCTACAACTCCCTGCTCTCCGAGTACGGCGTGCTGGGCTTCGAGTACGGTTACTCCGTGGAGCGCCCCGAGGCGCTCACGGTGTGGGAGGCGCAGTTCGGTGACTTCACCAACGGTGCGCAGACCATCGTGGACGAGTTCATCTCCTCCGCGGAGCAGAAGTGGGGTCAGCGCTCCAACCTGGTGATGCTGTTGCCGCACGGCTTCGAGGGCCAGGGACCCGACCACTCCTCCGCGCGCATCGAGCGTTTCCTGGTGCTGTGCGCGGAGAAGAACATGATCGTGGCCCAGCCCTCCACCCCGGCCAACCACTTCCACCTGCTGCGCCGCCAGGCGTACTCGCGCCCGCGCCGGCCGCTGATCGTGGCCACGCCCAAGCAGCTGTTGCGCCTGAAGGCCGCGGCGTCCCCGGTGGAGGAGTTCACGCAGGGCAGCTTCCAGACGGTCATCCCTGACACCGCCGGGCTCGACGACGCCAAGGTCACCGACGTCATCCTGGTCTCCGGTCGGTTGTACTACGACCTCGTGACCCAGCGGAAGAAGTCGGACGACCACTCCACCGCGATCGTGCGCGTGGAGCAGCTCTACCCGCTGCCCGTGGACGAGATCAAGGAACAGCTGGCGCGCTACCCGGAGGCCCGGATCCTGTGGGCTCAGGACGAACCCGCCAACCAGGGTGCGTGGCCTTTCATGGCCGTGAACCTCGTGCCGCAGCTGGACCGCCCGGTCACGCTCGCGTCCCGCCCCGCCTCGGCCTCCCCCGCCAACGGCTCGGCCAAGCGCCACGCGGCGGAGCTGGAGACCCTGGTGCAGCAGGCGTTCGACCGCGGCGAGTGAGTGCCGTGCGGCGCACGGGACCGCGAGCCACGCGGCGTCGTACGCCCCCGCCCGAACACCGGGCATGACCCGCCCGGGGGCCGTCGCGAGACGGCCCCCGGGTCCCAGCTAGCGAAGGATGTAAGAAGAGTGGACCAACGCAGGATCCGCATTGTGGCCGTGGGAGACGAACTGTTGGCCGGCGTGGATGACCCCCGCGCGCTCGGCTGGTTCGGACGAGTCATGGCGCGCACCCCCCGAGACGTGGTTCCCGTGGACGCCTACAATCTCGCCGCACCCGGTCAGGGCAGTGAGACCCTCAACGACCACTGGTTCGCGGAGGCCTCCCGCCGCTTCGATCCCGCGTGCGACAACCGTCTGGTGATCGCACCGTCCGCCCTGGACATCGACCTGGGAATGACCTCCGCCCGGTCCCGACTGAACATGGCCAACATCGTGGACCAGGCCACCCAGAACAACGCCAAGGTGCTCGTGGTGGGTCCCCCGCCCACCCTGGACCCGCAGCGCAACCGCAAGATCGCGGACCTCTCCGCGGCCTACGGGGACGTGACCACGCGGCGCAACCACGTGTACGTGGACACGTTCAACCCCCTGCAGCACCACGAGCAGTGGCGCAAGGACCTCGCGGCCAACCACGGCAACCCCGGCCAGGCCGGCTACGGGCTCATCGCATGGCTCGTGCTGCACCGCGGGTGGTACGACTGGCTGCAGCTGCCCGAGCCGCGCTGACGCTCTCACCTCTCGCCGTGGCATGAGCACCGCCCGGAATGTGAGATACTGGCGGACGATGTCCCAGCCAATCATCGCAGGAGGTACATCATGAGCAAGCGTGGACGTAAGCGCAAGGATCGTCGCAAGAACTCGGCAAACCGCGGCAAGCGGCCCAACTCCTGAGGTTCAGCGAACGCATCACGAAGCCCCCGTGACCGGCAAGGTCGCGGGGGCTTCGCTCTGTGCGCGGGAGTTGCGCCGCCGGGTTCCTATGCCGCGGGGTGCTCGTTGCACTGGGCGTCGATGCGCGCGAGGATCGAGCGCTTGAGCTCGTCCGGCGCGGTCTCGCAGCACGAACGCTTCATCACGGAGCGGATCACGCACTCCAGGTTGTACTCACGCTCGCAGTCGGCGCAGTCCGTGAGGTGCGCGTGGATCTCCTCGAGGTCCTCGGTGGTCAGTGCCCCGTCCAGGTACTCGTAGATCCGCTGGATGCGTTCGTCGGTGCAGCCGTTGTGACACGGTTTCGCGGTCATGCTCTAGCCTCGATCCTTCGCTCGTGCGCCGTCCTTGGTCTTCTTCTGGACCTTGGACGTGTCGAATCCTCGTTCTTGGGCGTAGTCGCCCAGTTTCTCGCGCAGAAGCTTGCGGCCACGGTGCAACCTGGACATCACGGTCCCGATGGGCGTGTCCATGATCTCGGAGATCTCCTTGTACGCGAATCCCTCCACGTCCGAGAAGTACACCGCCAGGCGGAACTCCTCGGGCAGCTCCTGCAGGGCGCGCTTGACGTCCGAGTCCGGCAGGTGGTCCAACGCCTCCGCCTCCGCGGAACGCAATCCCGTGGAGGTGTGCGACTCCGCGCGGTGCAGCTGCCAGTCCTCCACGGTGTCCGTGTTGGCCTGGCGCGGTTCGCGTTGCCGCTTGCGGTACAGGTTGATGTACGTGTTGGTCAGGATCCGGTACAACCAGGCCTTGAGATTGGTCCCCGGCTTGTACTGGTGGAACGCGGAGAATGCCTTGGTGTAGGCCTCCTGCACCAGGTCCTCGGCATCGGACGGGTTGCGGGCCATGCGCAACGCCGCGGCGTAGAGCTGGTCCACGTACTGCATGGCGTCGCGTTCGAAACGCTTACGGCGCTGCTGCGTGGTTTCCGCTCCGGCGGGCACCTCTTCGGGGTGTTCCACCGGCTGGGAATCGTGAGTTCGCTGATCGTTCATCACGTCCCAGTCTAAGGTGGGGGCCGTCATCCTCCGCCGTCACCCACTTCCCTGGTCATTGCCGAGTGTTACGTCACATATGTGGCGCTTCTGTACACCGTGGATAACACGCACGCGCCGTGCGAGTATTCCCGGCGGCGGCGCGAACTCGGGCCGATAGGATGGCTACAGTGCGTACCCGGAGATGCCGGGGCCGTAAGGAGGAGAACCATGAGCATTGTTCGTCGTCTCGCCCGCCCGCTGCTCGCCACCGGTTACATCGCCGGGGGCGTCAACGCGTTCCGCAACTCGTCCGCTGCCGCGAAGCAGTTGGACCCGGTCCTCAAGGCCCTCGAGAGCGCCGCCCCGCAGGTGCGCCCCGTGACTGCCAACCGCGCTCAGGTCGCGCAGGGCATCGCCGCCGCCCAGGTCGTCGCGGCGTCGCTGCTCGCCGCGAGCAAGCTCCCGCGCCTGTCGTCCACCGTGCTGCTCGGCACCACCGCGCTCAACGGCTACACCCAATACCGCTCCGCGGACGCGAGCACCGCCGAGGGCAAGGCCGCCCGCCGGTCGGACCTGCTCAAGAACGTGTCCCTGCTGGGTGCCGTGATGATCGCAGCCGTGGACACTTCGGGCAACCCGTCCCTCGTGTGGCGCGCGAGCCACCTCGCCGACGACGTCCGCAAGAACGCGGTCAAGGTCGGCAAGGACACCAAGAAAAAGCTGGAGCAGGCCGAGAAGGCCGTCCAGGACGCCGTTTCCAACTAGGAGCACCGCGCCACGTGATGCCGAGCAACGGCGAACCGCAAGCCCTGGATGCCGCTCACTGGCGGGCCCCCTTCTCGGAGGGGGCCGCCGTGAGAGGCACGGTGGCCGTCCCCGGTTCCAAGTCCCTGACCAACAGGTATCTGGTCCTCGCGGCCCTCGCCGACGAACCGTCCGTGCTGCGCAAGCCGTTGCACTCGCGTGACAGCAAGCTCATGATCACCGCGCTCGAGCAGTTGGGCGCGGTGATCGAAGCGCTGCCGGACCCGGGGCCGTTCGGTCCGGATCTGCGGATCACCCCCCTGCCCCGCGCGCACACTCTCACCGGGCCCGTGGCCGTGGACTGCGGTCTTGCGGGTACCGTGATGCGCTTCGTCCCGCCCCTGGCGGCGCTATGTTCCGGGGTCGTGGATTTCGACGGCGACGCCGGAGCGCGCGTCCGACCCATGGGTCCCGTGATCGCGGGGTTGCGCGAGCTCGGCGTGTCCGTCGAGGACGACGGCCGGGGCACGCTGCCGTTGCGCGTCGTCGGCACCGGATCGGTGACCGGGGGCACCGTGACGATCGACGCGAGCGGCTCGTCCCAGTTCGTCTCCGCGCTACTGCTCTCCGCGGTGCGCTTCAACTCCCCGCTCGTACTGCACCACGAGGGCGGCTCCGGTGTGCCCTCACTACCGCACGTAGACATGACCGTGTCCGTGCTGCGCGACGCCGGTGTGGCCGCCGAGCGCATCGGTGACGCCGCGTGGCGGGTCAGCCCGAGCGACGTCGCCGGCCTGGACGTGACCGTGGAACCGGACCTGTCCAACGCCGGACCGTTCCTGGCGGCGGCCGTGGTCACGGGCGGGACCGTGAGCATCCCCGACTGGCCCGCCCACACCACGCAGGGCGGGGACCAGTGGCGGCGGATCCTGCCCCTGTTCGGCGCGGACGTCCGTGTGCAGGGCGGCACGTTCACCGTGACCGGTCCGGACGAGATCGCCGGGGTAGACCTGGACCTCTCGGAAGCCGGCGAGCTCGCGCCCACCGTGGCCGCGATCTGCGCGCTAGCCACCGGCCCCTCCGTGCTGCGCGGTATCGCCCACCTGCGCGGGCACGAGACCGATCGGCTCGCCGCGTTGCGCACCGAGCTCAACGCGCTGGGTGGGAACGTGGAGGAGACCGCGGACGGACTGCGGATTGCCCCCGCTGAGCTGCACGCCGGAGTCTTCCACAGCTATCACGACCACCGCATGGCCACCGCGGGAGCCATCCTGGGCCTGCGCGTGCCCGGGATCCGGGTGGAGAACGTCGCCACCACCGCCAAGACGCTTCCCGATTTCCCGGGCATGTGGGACCGCCTCGCGCGGCGGGGTTCCTGACGCAGTGGCCCGCAGGACCTGGGACGAGTCCGACGTCCGGATCCGCGCGAACAAGCGCGGCTCCCGCCCTCGCACCAAGCAACGACCCACGCACGCGGACGCCGTGATCGTACGTGTGGTGGCCGTGGACCGCAGCCGGTACACGTGCGTGGTGGGAGAGGACGAGGAACAACCTCGCACGGTGACGTGCGTGCGCGCCAAGGAGCTGCGGCGCCGGCCCATCGTGCCCGGGGATCTCGTGGGCGTCGTGGGTGACGTCACCGGTGCCCCGGACACCCTGGCACGCATCGTGCGGATCGAACCGCGCACCACCGTGCTGCGTCGCAGTGCCGATGACACCGATCCCGTGGAACGCGTGATCGTGGCGAACGCGGACCGGCTCGTGCTCGTGCTCGCGGCGGCCTCTCCCACCCCCCGCACGGGATTCGTGGACCGCGGGTTGGTGGCGGCATGGGACGCGGGAATCACCCCCGTGGTGTGCATGACCAAGTCTGATCTGGCCGATCCCACGGAGTTCCTGGACTACCTCCACGACCTGGACGTGATCACCCTCAGCACGCAGCGCGCGACCGACCGCGGTGAACGGCCCGAGGCCGGCATCCACGAGGAGTCCCTGGCCGTGTCCCACGATTCCCTCGAGCGGTTGCGGTCGTTGCTGGACGGTCATGTGAGCGTGTTCCTGGGGCCCTCCGGCGTGGGCAAGTCCACGCTGGTCAACGCCCTCACGGGAGCGCAGCGGGCCACCGGCGGCGTCAACGACGTCACGGGCCGTGGCCGGCACACGTCGTCCTCCGCGCGTGCCCTCACGGTGCCCGGAACCCGCCCCGGGACCTGGGTCGTGGACACCCCCGGGATCCGTTCCCTGGGTCTGGCCCACGTGCCCGAGGAGGAACTGCTCAACGCGTTCACCGACCTGGTCCCCGCCACCGCGGACTGTCCTCGCGGGTGCCTGCACACGGAGGATTCCCCCGGGTGCGCGCTGGACGCGTGGGTGCACCGCCCGGGGGCCTCCCCGGCGGCCCCGCAGCGGCTCGAATCGCTGCGCAGGTTGCTCGCGGCGTCGCGCGGGCAGACACAGCGGGGGGACAGCGAGAAGCAGCTCGGACAAGCGATAACGTAGACGCATGCGTACACCCAGCAGTTACACGGACGACCTCCGCCTGGCCCATATCCTCGCGGATTCCGTGGACGGACTGACCATGAAACGGTTCAAGTCCCAGGACCTCACCGTGGAGACCAAACCCGATCTCACACCCGTGACGGACGCGGACCGCGAGGCCGAACAGGTGATCCGCGCGCAACTGGGGCGCGTACGCAATCGGGACGCCGTGATCGGTGAGGAGTTCGGGACCACGGGTTCGGGCGGCCGCCAGTGGGTGATCGACCCGATCGACGGCACCAAGAACTACGTGCGCGGCGTACCCGTGTGGGCCACGCTGATCGGTTTGATCGAGGACGGTGAGGTGGTGTTGGGCGTGGTGTCCGCGCCGGCGCTCAACCGCCGTTGGTGGGCCGCCGCCGGGTCGGGGGCCTTCACGGGGCGCTCACTCTCGCAGGCCACGCGCTTGTCGGTCTCCTCAGTCAACCAGCTCTCGGACGCATCGCTGTCCTACTCGTCCCTGAGCGGATGGCGGGATCTGGGTGTACGCCAGCAGTTCATCGAGCTCACCGATTCCGTGTGGCGCACGCGGGCCTACGGGGACTTCTGGTCCTACTGCATGGTCGCCGAGGGCGCGGTGGACCTCGCGTGCGAACCCGAACTCAACCTCTACGACATGGCCGCGCTCGTGCCCATCGTCACCGAGGCCGGCGGGCGTTTCACGTCCCTGGCCGGGCAGGACGGTCCCTTCGGGGACAACGCCCTGGCCAGCAACGGTCTCCTGCACGACGCCGCTCTGGACGTCCTCGGTACCCGCGCCTCCCAGGACTGAACGAGCCCGGTGTCACGTGCGTGACACCGGGCTCGTTCGTCTCATCCGAGGGGCGGGATCACCCGCGGGGACCTCAGGAGTTCAAGGAATCGTTGAGGGCGTTCTCCACGCACTCCTGGTACGCGGCGTCGTTTCCGGCCACCGCGAGGTCCATGCAGTCGGCGGCCTGACCGAAGACCCAGGCGAACAGCACGGCCATCAGGATGCCTCCCAGCAGCGCGAGTGCGGAGAGTACGATGCCCACGACCGCGAGTGCCGGGGAACCACGGCGCGACTTACGGATCTTGACCACGCCGATGATGCCGAGGATCAGGCCCACGAGGCCCAGTACACCGCCCAGACCGGCGAACCAGAACGTGAGGATGCCCAGGATACCGAGCACGAGCGAGGCGATGCCCAGCCCGCGGCCCGGCACCGGGGCGTACGGGTTGCCGTAGCCGTCCTGGTTGTCGTACCCGCCCTGGTTGTAGTCGTTCTGGTAGTGCGTGGGGTAGCCACCCTGGGTGTCCTGCCCCTGGACGCCGTAACCCTGTTGGGGGTAACCGCCGGCGCCGTAGCCCTGCTGGTCGTAGCCCTGATTGCCGTAGCCCTGGCTGCCGTAACCCTGGCCGCCGTAGGCCTGCTGACCGGACTGGCCGTGCTGGTCGCCCCCGCCGTACTGGCTGGAGGCACCGTACTGGGTGGACGTGCCGTACTGATCGGACGTGCCGTACTGGCCCGTGGTGCCGTAGCCGCCGGTCTGGGTGGCTTTGTTCCCGTAGCCCTGGCCGCCCTGCTGAGCGGACGGATCGCTGTACTGGCCGTACTCGGGCTGCTGCGTCCCGCCCGCACCCTGAACCCGGTCGTCGGAGTACTGACCGTACTGCGGCTGGTCCCGGTGGGAGGCCGAGGACGAACCCGACTGATCGTTGGACCGCTCACTCATGGAAGCGCCTACCTCTCGGTTTCGATGATGGGTTTCCGGCTCAAGTCTTCCACATCGAGCCGGGAACACCGGGGGACGCCCCAGCCCACCCCGCTCGGGCACGCCCCTTCCGGCCGCCTTGAACCTCTGTGCTGCGATCCGCACAGATACCGGCCAGTACACGGTCTTATCGCAGCACAAATGTTCCAGGGGCGCGGGCGTGGACCTGGGCCACCGCTCCCAGTTACGGACGGCGCGCCTCACCGCACTTCTCCACGCCTCATTGCACCGCGAAGATTTCCAGGCGGACACAATCCGGGTCCCGCTCCCCCGTTCCCACGAACACGGTGCGGTTGAGCCACGCCCACGGCCCGTCCTCGCCCGCGGTGAGCACGGGCGCGCAGCGGAAATACACGCGACTCGGGTCCACCGGTATCCCCTGCGCGATCGCACGGGAATCCTCCGCGCTGGCCACCCGTACGGCGCGGTTGTCCACGTAGACCAGGTGACCGTCGGCGAGTTCCAGGACGTACTTGGCCTCGAGCCAGGAGACCTCGGCACCCACCACCTGGTAATCGGCTCCCGCGGGCAGCACTCGCCCAGAGCCATGAGGACCAGTCACCGCGCCACCCGTGATGGGTACGACCCTGCGTGTCCCGGCGGCGGTCCGGCCCACGGTCAGGGGTGCGGCCACTTCCACCCGCACCGTGAAAGCGTGCCGAAGGACTGGAGGCTGTGGAGTCGCCATGGCTCCACCCTAGGCCCGAGGACACCCGCCGGTCGGGCATACATGGGCCGGCCGGGGACACATGCGGACGTGTACCTCGGGTCCGCCGGGCTCCCGTGCTTGCCCCGCCGAACGCGGACCCCAGGACACAAATATGTCCCGATAACGCACTCTCAGGCATCGGCCACGTGCTTTCTCGGGACTCAGATGTTTCCGGGCTCAGCCAAATAAAAAGACCCTGAACCAATGGTTCAGGGTCTTTCTCACGTCCTGGGACAGGACGACAGTGGAGATGGGGGGAATTGAACCCCCGTCCGATGCAGCATTGTCAGGGCTTCTCCGGGTGCAGTGTGCTTACAGGTTTCTCAGTTCCGGTCATCTCGCACACGAGTGACCGCCGAACTCAGTTACGTAAGAGTCCCACGAACGCCCGTAACCTGCGTCCGCAGCAGTGACCTTCTAGCTGATGGCAGGATCCAGGTCGAAGGTGAACCTGGGCTGCCAGACTGCTGTCGCTACTTACGCAGCGAGAGCGAAGTCAGTGCGCTTGGATTTGGCACTTATTGTTTTACAGAGAGCGTTTACGAGATAACTCTGCGTCCTCGACCCGCTTCCCCTGTCTCAACTCACATCGTCGAAACCGATCATCCCCGTATTCATTTTTCAATGAGCTTCCACGTGCCGACGAAACTAGAAGGTCCGCCCGCGCGTGGACACATCAGAATACGCCCGCTCGGGCCAAACCGTCAACTCGCCGTGGGCCCCTGAGCCCCCGGCCCCATGCACCGACCCACTCGTGCACCGGGCCCCAACCACCGAGCCTCCCGCACGCTGAGCCCGACGACCCCAAGGCCCAGGCCCCGGGAACAGGATCGGAGAACGGCGGGCCCCCACGGCCCGCGCTGACACCCCCGGTGCTCCACTGACCTGGCCCTCCCCCGCGGGATGCCCTAGGGTGTAACGCATGTCCCGATGAGCCATTCGACCTCCCCGCGCCCGTGGCCGCTGCCCGGCGGGGACCCCGGCTATCCGAGGACACCCATGGCTCATCCCCCGCATTCTCCCGCCACCCCTAATACGGCCGCGCACATCCGCGTGTCCGGCATCTCCGCCTCCTACGGCTCCCACCGCGTGCTCACGGATATCAGCTTCTCCGTGACCGCGGGTGATCCCACGGGTCTGATCGGCGAGAACGGTTCCGGCAAGAGCACCCTGCTGCGCATCATGGCGGGCCTGCGCGCGCCCGACGCCGGTGAGGTCCGCGCCGTCGGCCCCGGCGATCCGCTGCGCGTAGGTCTGCTGCACCAGGAACCGCCCTTCGCGCCGCACGACACCGTGGCCCAGGCGGTGGAATCGGCGGTGCGGGCCGTACGGGACGTTGCGTCCGCCGTCGACCGCGCAGCTGACGCCCTTGCCCGCGCCCCGGAGGACGAGGGCGCTGCCACCGCGTACGCCGCTGCCCTGGACGCCGCCGAACGCATCGACGCGTGGGACGTGGACACCCGCATCGACGTCATCCTGAACGGGCTCGGCCTGGGCGGCGTGGATCGCGACCGGCCCACGGGTGCCCTGTCCGGCGGGCAGCGTTCACGGCTGTCCCTGGCCTGGCTGCTGCTCTTCACCCCGGACGTGCTCCTGCTCGACGAACCCACGAACCACCTGGACGACGCCGCCACGGAGTTCCTGCGCGCCACCCTGCGGTCGTGGCACGGTCCGGTGCTGCTGGCGAGCCACGACCGCGCGTTTCTGGACACCGCCGTGACCTCGCTCGTGGACCTGGACCCGGCACCCCGACCGCATGCCGTCACCTCGGATCTCGTGGGGGACGGCACCGGGACGGGGATCGGTGTGACCCGCTTCGGCGGGACCTATTCCCAGTACGTGCTCGCCCGCATGGATGCCCGCGAGCGCTGGGAACGCACCTACCGGGACGAACAGGCGCAGCTGAAGAAGTTGCGCGCGGCCGTGCGGGAGCAGCAGACCGTGGGCCACAGCGACTGGTCCCCCAAGACGGAGGGTCGTGCGGCGAAGAAGTTCTACGCGGACCGCAACGCGGCGGTGGTCTCCCGGCGGGTCAATGATGCCCGGACCCGCCTGGCCACCCTCGAGGACGAGCAGATCCGCAAGCCACCCCGGGAGCTGTTCTTCCAGGGACTCACCGCGGGTTTGTCCGGATCGGAGGCCGCACTGCACCGCACGGGTCCGGTACTGACCGCCTCCGCGGCCGAGGTCGCGGGACGGATGGCACCCGCGTCCCTGACCGTGAGCGCGGGTGAGTCGTGGCTCATCACGGGTCCCAACGGCGTGGGCAAATCCACCCTGCTGAGCCTGTTCGCCCGGCGACTGGAACCCACGAGCGGTTCCGTGCACGTGGCACCCGGCGTCCGCGTGGGGATGCTGGACCAGGACGCCACACTGCCCGGCGCCGACCCGGAGCACACGGCGGCCCATATCTACCGTGAGCTCGTGGGAGAGGACCGCGCGGAGACCGTACCCCTGGGGACGTTCGGTCTGCTGGCCGGGCGGGACGAGAACCGGCGGGTCGGTGAACTCAGTGTGGGACAGCGGCGTCGGCTCGCGCTGGCGGTACTGCTCGCGGACCCGCCCCACGTGCTGTTGCTGGACGAGCCCACCAACCACTTCTCACTCGTGCTCGCCACGCAGCTCGAGGCGGCGGTACCCGACTACCCGGGAACCGTGCTCGTGGCCTCCCACGACCGCTGGTTACGCCGGAACTGGACCGGCCGGCACCTCGCACTGGAGGTGCCGGCCGGGATGCCGTGAGTCGAAGGGCTCAGCCGCGCATGTTGCGGTAGCGCATGGCGCGCTGGGCCTCGCGGTTGTCCTGCTTCTCGCGCAGGGTCTGACGCTTGTCGTACTCGCGCTTACCGCGCGCCACCGCGATCTCCACCTTCACGCGCTTGTGGTCCACGAAGTACAGGGACAGCGGGATGATGGTGTAGCCGGCCTCGCGCGTCTTGCCCGCGATCTTGTCCAGCTCGGAGCGGTGCAACAGCAGCTTGCGCCGCCGCCGCGCGGAATGGTTGGTCCACGAGCCCTGCAGATACTCCGGGATGTGGGCGTGTTCGAGCCACAGCTCGCCGCGGTTGTCGAACTGGCAGAACGCGTCCACCAGGGACGCCCGCCCCATGCGCAGCGACTTCACCTCGGTCCCCATGAGCGCCAGACCGGCCTCGTAGGTGTCGTAGATGTTGTAGTCGTGGCGCGCCTTCTTGTTGTTGGCCACGATCTGGCGGCCGTCATCAGCGTTCTTCTTGGCCATCGGCCTGTTCTTCCTTCACCGGGTCCCGCCGGGGACGACGCCGCTGTCCCGGCCCGGGTGCGCGGGGCACCTGCCGGGCGGAGCGGCGTCGTCGTGCGGCGTGGAACCCTTAGTCCTCGTCGTGCTGGCGGGCGTCCGCGCGCCAGCGAATGCCTTCGTCGATGAACGAGTCGATCCCGCCGTCGAACACGGAACTGGGATTACCCTCTTCGTAGTTGGTGCGCAGATCCTTGACCATCTGATAGGGGTTGAGCACGTACGAGCGCATCTGGTCACCCCAGGATGCCTTCACGTCCCCCGCCATCTCCTTCTTCTTGGCGTCCGCTTCCTGCTGGCGCAACAGCAGCAAGCGGGACTGCAGCACGCGCAGCGCGGCCGCGCGGTTCTGGATCTGCGACTTCTCGTTCTGCATGGACACCACGATGCCCGTGGGGATGTGGGTCATGCGCACCGCGGAGTCGGTCGTGTTCACGGACTGACCACCGGGACCCGAGGAGCGGAACACGTCCACCTTCAGCTCGGACTCCGGGATCTCGATCGTGTCGTCGGACTCGATGAGCGGGATGACCTCGACCGCCGCGAAGGACGTCTGGCGCCGCCCCTGGTTGTCGAACGGGGAGATCCGCACGAGCCGGTGCGTGCCCGCCTCCACGGACAGGGTCCCGAACGCGTAGGGCGCCTTGACCTCGAACGTGGCGGACTTCAGACCCGCCTCCTCCGCGTAGGAGGTGTCCAGGACCTTGGTGGGGTACCCGTGGCGTTCCGCCCAGCGCAAGTACATACGCATGAGGATCTCCGCGAAGTCCGCGGCGTCCACACCACCGGCGCCCGAGCGGATGGTGACCACGGCCTCTCGCTCGTCGTACTCGCCGGCCAGCAGGGTCTGGATCTCCAGTTCGGACAGCGCCTTGCGGATGGACCCGAGTTCCTCCGCGGCGGCGTCCCGGGTGTCCTGGTCGTCCTCTTCCTCCGCGAGTTCCACCATGACCTCGAGGTCGTCGATGCGCCCGGAGATCTTCTTGAGCCGGTCCAGCTTGCTCTGCTGGTGCGAGAGCTGCGAGGTGACCTTCTGGGCTTCGTCCGGGTTGTCCCACAGGTCCGGGGCCGCGGCCTGCTCGGACAGGACGGCGATCTGCTTCTTCATGGACTCGACGTCGCTGACCGCCGCCACGGAGTCGTAGGTGGCTCGGAGGGCACGGATTTCTGCAGCGTAGTCAATGGAGGCCATGACACATCACTTTACGTCATGGTGCCCGGGCCCGTGAGCCGGTAGGATTCCCTGCGACCCCGCTGCTGAGGAGCCCGCCGATGGAACGCCCCACCGTACTCGCACTCATCCTGGCGGGAGGCAAGGGGTCCCGACTGGGCGCCCTGACCGATCACGTGGTCAAGCCCGCACTGCCCGTGGGCGGCACGTACCGCTTGATCGACGTCTCCCTCTCCAACCTGGCGCACTCGCACATCCCCGACGTGTGGATGGTGCAGCAGTACCTACCCCACGACCTCAACGCCTACATGGCCGGCGGTCGCCCGTGGGACCTGGACCGCTCCCACGGCGGGTTGCAGATCCTCCCGCCGTACGAGGGATCCCACGGCGAGGGTTTCGCCAGCGGCAACTCGGACTCCATCTACCGCCAGAGCGCGATCATCCGCGAGGCGAACCCGGATCTGGTCCTCGTGCTCTCCGCGGACCACCTTTACACGATCGATTTCCGGTCCGTGGTGGACACACACCTGACCAAGCGCGCGGACCTGACCATGGTCACCACGGAGGTCCCCGAGGACCCCTCCCGCTACAGCGTGGTGCGCACCGACGAGGCCGGCCAGGTCATCGGGTTCGCCTACAAGCCCGAGGAGCCCAACGGCAACCTGGTGGCCGGTGAGATGTTCCTGTTCTCCACGGACGTCCTGCTGTCCGCGCTGGACACCCTCCAGTCCGAACTGGGCCAGCTGGGCGACTACGGCGAGGACCTCATCCCCTACGTCCTGGAACACCACCGGGTGGTCGAACACCGCCACCTCGGGTACTGGATGGACCTCGGGACCGTCCAGTCCTACTGGACCGCGCAGATGCAGCTCATCGACGGCGACGGCGCGACCCTCGACGATCCCGCGTGGCCCATCTGGAGCGGTCAGGTCGCCCTCCCGCCCGCTTTCGTCGACGACGACGCCGCGGTCTCCCGCTCGTACGTCGCCCCCGGGGCGCGCGTGGCCGGCACCGTGGAACACTCGATCATCGGCCAGAACTGCGTGATCGAGGCCGGGGCCGTGGTGCGCAACTCCGTGCTGCTCGACAACGTGCACGTGGGCCCCACGGTGGAACTCAGCAACGTGGTCGCCGATTCCGGGGCGGACATCACCGGCGGTTCGCAGCGCGGTTCCGCGCAGCACGTCACGGTGATCGACCGCACCGGTACCGTGAGCCAGCGAGAAGCGTTCGACACCTCCGCGGTCCTGCCGCGGAACCATGAGCAGTACTGATCCCCTCCTTCGAAAGGTCGTCCCGTCATGAGCCGTTCCCGATCCACCCTGGGCCCCGTGCTGCGTCAAGTGCTGCGTTCCACCGTGCGCCGCCAGGCCACCCGCCGCCTCATCGGCGTGGTGCCTCCCGTGGCCGCGTACCGCCGGGTGGCCACCGCCCGTCGACTGCTGCGCATGCTGCGCCGCTGAGTCACGTCCACTGCAATGTGGCGAAGGCACGGCCGGGAATCTCCCGGCCGTGCCTTCGTCGTATCGGTGCTTCGTTCACGGCGGTATGTCATTCAGAGCGTCGCCACGCTCATAGCGGTGCGTGGTCCATAGCGACACCTCGCCTGTGACAAGGCCTCGTTGATGGCGGCGCGTCACCCGTGACGGCACCCGTCATCGGGCCGTTTGGGGCGTCAGGCCCAGGCTTGCGCTCCACCGCGGGACGGCAGTGCACGGGCGACCGCGTAGCGGCCCGGGCCCGTGAAGGCCAGGGCGAGCGCGCCCGCACCGAGGACCATCACGAGCTCGATCCCGCCGTCCGAGGCGAAGAAGCCCGCCGGGGCGTGCACGAGGATCAGTGCACCGGCCATGGCCAGGGCGAGCAGGACGCCGGCGATCCGGGTAAGGATCCCGAGGATCAGGGCGATCCCGCCCGCGAGTTCCACCACGGCGGTGAACACGGCGGAGGCCTCCGGGGCGGGGATGTCCATCCCGTCGAAGCTCTGGGCGGTTCCGTCCAGACCCCATTCGGAGAACTTCTGCCACCCGTGCATGACGAAGGTGATGCCCAGGGCCAGGCGCAGGATCAGGAGGCCCACGGACACCGAGGGAGCGCCGTCGTGCTGGACGGCGGTCGATGAGGTTGCGCGTGCGGTGTCGGTCGTGGTGGTCGGAGCGTCGGTCATGGCAGTTTTACTTGTCATGGAAAGTAACGCTACCAGTGACGCGTCAACGTTACACAACACGTCACCTGTGAAACCGCTGGTCAGGCGGCGATCCGGGTGAGGTGGATCACCGCCGCATGACGGCTCGCGCGTCCCCCGTAGCGCTGATCGGGACACCCGCGGGGATGAACACGTTGACCACCGGCGGATGCACCACGGCCGAGAGCGTGACCTGGGCGGTCGTCCCGTCCGCCGATCCCGTGGGCGCCGCGAGGGACAGGCCGCTCACGTCCTGGAACGCCCCCACGGTCCCCAGGTAACTCGTGGCCGAGGCGGCCACCGCCCCGTTCGTGAGAATGGGTGTGGGCGGGCCCGAGCCGGAGCGGTCCACGTTCGTGAACGTGTCCGCGGCGGCCCCCGCCGCCCGATCGGCGAGCGATTGCAGTTGTCGCTCCCCCACGTACACGCTGGTGATCGCCATGACCGTGACCACCAGGAGAAGGGTCACCAGGGCGAAACCGATCAGCACGATCGTGGTCTGTCCGGAGTCAGGATCCTCGGGGTTCGCGCGATGCCGTTCATCGCGGTCCTGGCTCCCCGCGTTCGCCAGATCCTCGTGTGGCCGCGGCCCGTCGAGGTCGTCGATCTGCGCAGTCGCGATACCGATGAGGGGCCGCATCACGTCGCGGCCGTAGAGCATCGCGCGCCTCATGAGTACCGCCCCGCGATGACTGTGACGTCCGAGGACAGCGTGGCGATCCGGGCCGTGACGAACCCGGGCATCGCGGGCAGTTCCACGGTGATCGTTGCGTGGACCCGGGCCACCGAACCGGGCGTCTCACATGTGCCGTCCGAACAGCTCACCGTCACGGCGAGGTCCTGCGGGTCGAAACCGTGATCCTGGGCGGCGACCGCGGCGACGTCGTGCACCCCCACGCGATTGAGGTCCTTGGCCTCGAGAACGGAGACGGCCTGAGCCGCCTGGTCCGCCGCCGCGACCACGGCGAACGAGCCCGCCTGGACCCGGGCCACCGTGACCACCAGGTACATCACGGGCACGAGCAATAGCAGGCCCAGTCCGATGAACTCCACGATCGCGCTCCCCCGGTCCGGATCGTCCCCAAAACCCCGCCGTGCCAGGACCTCACGAATCCATGTCGACCGCATGCCCACTCACCTCCAGCGCGCGCGGCGGGCCCAGCGTGGCCATGACCGGTAGGGGCGAGACCACACGGATCTCGACCGCCGGCAGTGAGCCCACGCTGGTACGGGACACGGAGATGTCCCGCGCATAACTCGCCCCCACGGTGTCGGTGATGATCCCGCGCGTGCGGTCGATGCCGTCCTCGTCGGTGCGGTCCGCGAGGCTCGCGTACCGGGCCCCGGCCGCGGCGGCGTCGATCAGGGTGTTGCGCACGTGCAGGGCGAACCCCACCTGCAGGATGAGGCCGAACAGCACGATCGCGAGCGCGAGGACCATGACGTATTCGGCCACCGCGTTGCCGGCGTCCGGGTCCAGGGCGGGGTCAGAGGCCCGAGACGCGGTTGATGGCATCCTGGAACAGCCCCTCCAAGGCGGGCCGGGCGATCAGCAACAACCCCGCCACGAGCACCGCGGACATGAGCGTAAGCATGACCCAGCCGGGTACGTCTCCCCGATCCGGGTGGTCATCACTCGGTGCGAGCCGGGCGGGCAGGGCGACGGTCAGCAGCCACACGGTGGCCGCGTGACAGCGCATCAGGTGTTTCATGATTTTCTCCTTGTGTAGTCAGTGAGTCCGGGAGCCGGTCCGTCAGAACCCCAGGTCCAGGACCGCGAGTCCGGGGAACACCGCGAACATCACGCTCAGCGGCAGGATGAAGAAGACGACCGGGACGAGCATCGCGATCTCCTTCTTGCCGGCGATCTCCATCAGGACCCGTTTGTCGTGGTCCCGCACGTCCTGGGCCTGGGCCCGCAGCACGTCCGCGAGTGGGGTGCCCCGTTCGATGGCGACGACGATGCCGTCCACGAACCTGCCCAGCGCCACGACGTCGGTGCGCGCCGAGAAGTCCTGCAGCGCCGTCGTCAATCCGGACCCGGCGCGCGTCTGGGCGAGCACCGCTCGGAACTCCCCGGCCAACTCGCCCTCCGCGACCCGGCACACCCGTTCGAGCGCGCCCACGGTACTCTCCCCGGCGCCCACGGCGAGCGCCATGAGCTCGGCCACGGCGGGGAACTCGGCGAGCATGCGCTTCTCCCGGCGCTGGATGCTGCGGCTCAAGAGGTAGTTGCGCAGCCACACACCGGTCCCCGCGCCGAGGACGGCACCCACGGCGAGAATCGCGATGTTCACGTCCGCACGCAGCACCAGGGCCGTCCCGATCACGCTGCCCACGACCGCTCCGGCCACACCGAAGAGCACCTGTTCGGCGCGGTAGTCCATGACGTCCTTGCAGGAACCGTCCTTCACGAGTCGACGCGCCAGGACGTCCGCGTTGGAGAACAGGGGCGCGGCGCGCTGCAGGATCCAGTGCATGAGCGCGTTGCCCGCCGCACCCGTCAAGGACTGACCGCGGGACCGCCGAGAGCGCCAGGGGTTGTCCCCGAGACCGGCGGTGAGCTCCGCGGCGCGCAGTTGCGGGGCGATCCGGTCCGCGAAGCTGGGCGCTCCCACGGCCTTGGCCGCGGCAAGGATGAGCCACAGTCCCAGCGCCAGGACGAGTCCGAGCACCCCGGACAGCACCGTGATGTTCATCGCAACACCCTCCGCTCGGTGGGCAACGCACCCAGACGCAGCATGAGCTGGTACGCCAGCACCGAGATCGCGAGCCCACCCAGGAGCACGGCGGCGCCGGTGGCCGTGTTGTAGGCGCGCACCGCAGCGGGTTGGGTGGCCATGAGGGCGAGGATGAGCCACGGTGCCGCCACGGACAGCCGAGCGGCGTTCACGGTCCAGGACTGCCGGGCTTCCAGTTCACTGCGAGTTCGTTCGTTCTCCCGCAGGAACTCGGACAGGGTGCCCAGCAACTTCCCCAGATCGGTGCCGCCCACCTCGCGGGTCACGCGCAGCGCCTCCACGATGTTGTCCGCCACGGGATCGGCGAGCCGCTGCTTGAGCATGGTCAGCGACCCGTGGAGCTGACCGCTCGCCCGGTAGTCGGCCGCGAACTGGGCGAACGCGGGTCGCAGGGGTTCCGGTCCCCGGTACTGCAGTTGCATCAGGGCCTCGGGCAGACCCATGCCCGCGCGGATCGCGGAGCGCAGGTGGTCCACGACGTCGGGCCAGACCTCGCGCAGGACGGCCGTGCGACGTCGTGCGCGCCGTTTGACGAGCCACAGCGGGAGGCACAGTGTCACGAGGAAGACGCACAGGCCGAACACCGCGGCGGACGTCAGCGCCAGGATCAACACCCCCGCCACCAGGGCGAGGAGCAGGCTCAGCCCGATGAACGCCGCGGGTGACAGGCCCGGGAGATCCGCCCGTAACAACAGGGTGCGGAGGTAGCCTGCCCGCGCCTGTTTGGTCCGCGCGGCGGGTGGCCGGGTCCAGCACGACCACCACACGAGGAACACCCCGGTTCCCAGCAGTACTCCGAACAACGCACTCATGGGTCTCGCCGCCCCGTTCGCGACGCGTTGTCCGCGGGCGTGGCGATGCGGCTGGCATCGTCGGACGCGGTACTCGCCGGAGCGTCGTCGTGAATCAGCGACGCCGGAGAATAGCCCGCGCGCGTGAACTTGTGGGCCGAGGGCAGCTCCGAGGCCACCGCGCGCAGGGCACCGTCCTGTAAGCGGAAGATCGGGTACGTCTCGATGACGCCGTTCTCCACCCGGTTACCGATGCCCAGGATCTCGGCGACGTACCGGTGACCCGAGGGCGCGCGGTGGCAATGGACAACCAGGTCGAAGCACGAGGCCACGGTGGGTACCACGAACGCGCTACTGATGTTCTCGCCCGCGAGCAGCGGCAGGGTGCAGATCTTGGTCACGGCATCACGGGCAGAATTGGCGTGCAGCGAGCACATCCCTGGCAGCCCGGCATTCAGCGCGATGAGCATGTCCAGGCTCTCGGCCTCGCGCACCTCCCCCACGACCAACCGGTCCGGGCGCATGCGCAGCGCCTCCTTCACGAGCCGGCGAAGCGGGATCTCGCCCGTGCCCTCGAGGTTCGCTTGGCGGCACTGCATGCCGACGACGTCGCGCAGCGCCACCTTCAGCTCGAAGACCTCCTCGACCGTGATCACCCTCTCCCGCGGGCCGATCGCCGCGCACAAGCAGTTGAGCAGGGTGGTCTTCCCGGCCTGGGTGGCCCCCGACACCAGGATGTTCAACCCGGCATCCACCGCCGCATGCAGGAACTGCGCGGCCTGGGTGGTAAGCGAGCCCAACCCCACTAGATCCTCCAGACGGCGGGCCCGTGCCACGAACTTGCGGATGTTCACCGCCCAATGCGCCCGGGTGACGTCCGGGATCACCACGTGCAACCGGGAACCGTCCGGCAGGGAGGCGTCCACGAACGGGGAACTCAGATCCAGGCGGCGCCCCGAGGACTTGAGCATGCGCTCCACGAGGGTGCGCACGTGTGACTCGCTCAGCACGAGACTCGTCAGCTCGGATTCGCCGTCGCGGGCGATGTAGATCTCGGTCGGGCCGTTGATCCAGATCTCCTCGACCTCGGGATCATCCAGGAACGGCTGCAACGGACCGTACCCGGCCACCAGGTCCAGCACCGTCTTACGGGCAGCCTCAAGGTCCTGCACCCGCGGCAACCCCGCACGCGCCGAACGCACGTCGTACTCCGCCACCACAGCGGCCACGATCTGACGGGTGGGCTCCACCTCATGCAACGGATCCAACCCGCTGCGCCGGATCTGCTCACGCACATCCGCCTCGATCAACCCGATCGCGTCCTCGGCGACCCCTACGGCCATGACTCCCCCTGGGATTCCCCCGAACCCGTTACCGGCTGGTCAACTCTGCAGGGAACGCTAGGGGAAATCACAGCTGATCGACACGACACAGCACCCGGTCTGTGGATAAACCCGCTGACGTGCACCGATGAACCCGGCCATGGGCGTCATGTTTCGACCCACTATGCAACTGCATCGAGCATGATGGGCATCACACCAATGGGGCAGGACTCGCTAGTTGTTGTTGGCCATGAGGTTGCTGACGGTGTCGGCGCCTCGGCCTGGTCACTGCCAGACATGAGGCTTGGATCTTAGCGACGACTTGACTCTGCCGTAACGTCAACCGACAGGGTGGTGTTCATGACTGAGAACGACGGGCCGGCGATTGACCGGTCGATCTATGTGATGCCAATGTTCGTGAACTTCGTGGTCAGCGACCTAGCAGCATCCGAAGCGCTCTATGCCTCGGCGGGGTTCGTGACGCTTGCGACCATCCCAGGGCCGGGCGGTGTGCCGTCGCTTGTGCATCTGCGCCGGGAAAAGTACCAGGACATCCTCATGACCCAGGGCGTAGCGGTGCGCGGGTCAGTATCCGTGTCGTTTGCGGCGGGCGACGTCGACCTCGGGGAAGTCGTTGATCGGCTTCGGTCGGCAGGTGCCGAGGTGGCGGGGCCGCTCGATACTCCGTGGTTCACGACCGATGTCACGTTCACGGACAAGGACGGGAACGTGGTCACTCTGACCGCTCCGCGGATGGCGGATCAGGCTGCCGCGCAGGCCTGGGCGAGCGATCAGATCACCGGTGACTTCGAGCTGCCCAAGGGAGCAGGCGCCCCGAACTGGAACCAAGGCTGAGGAGAGCAACGTGACGGAGTGGCCGATCAGAGACCTTGCGAAGGCGACCGGGCTCACCAGTCGAACGCTCCGACACTACGAGCAGATCGGGCTACTCCTTCCCTCGCGGGTCGCGAGCAACGGATACCGCTTCTATGGTGACGCCGAGATCTCACGGCTCTACCGAATCCTGTCGCTCCGCGCGCTCGAACTCCCCCTCGCGACCATCCAACTCGCGCTCGATGACAAAACCTCTCTCGCTGACGCCATCGAAACGCATCTCGGGCTCCTGGAAGAACGCCGAGACAGAACCAACGAACAGATCGCCGTCGTCCGACGCACGCTCGAGACGGTGAAGAAGGGCCAGTCCATGTCCGTCGAGGAAGTCTTCGCAGGCGTCGACCAGAGTCAGTACGAGACCGAAGTGCGCGCCCGCTGGGGTGATGCGGCCTGGGAGCGCAGCGCTATGCGCCGTACCGGCATGACCGACGAACAACGAGAAAACGACGATAAGAAGAGCCGCGACGTCAACGCAGCGTTGCGGGCTGCGGCCGAGGATAGCGAGAACCCGAATAGTTCCCGCTTCCAGAGCTTGGTCGCGGACCACCATCGGTGGGTTACGGCGTACTGGGGAGGTAGAGAACCCGACCGTGAGGCCTATACCGGGCTCTCCGAGTTGTATGTGGCCGATCCTCGGTTCGCCGCAACCTACGGCGGTGAGAGCAACGCCGAAATCATTCGCGAGGCAATGCGGATCTGGGTCCGAGCCAACCTCGAATGACGAATGGATGATGTTTCACCGGAACAGTCCGCTCACCTTGGAGGGCCGCCGCCGACTGATTGAGCGCTGCCAGACGCGGCCGATTTCACACGTCGCGGCCGAGATGGGCGTATCTCGTGCCACGGCCTCGAAATGGGTCAATCGGCACCGAGCCTTCGGCCACGAGGGTCTGCTCGACCGCTCCTCGACGCCATTGCGGCAGCCGACCGCCACGTCGGGTGCGGTCGTCCAGCGGGTCGAGTGGTTGCGCCGCGAGTACAAATGGTCGGCATCTCGCATCGCTTTTGAGCTTGAGCGGGAAGGGGTCTGCCTCAGCCGCAGGACCGTGACTCGACTGCTGGGGCTGGGCCGCCCCCTTCATTCGGTCCGGTCGCTGTGCGAGTCGTCGGTTTCCGATTGATGGGTGCATTGCCGAGCGTAGTCGACGGGTGCGAGGTAGCCGAGCGATGAATGCCGGCGGTCGTGGTTGTATTCGGTCTTCCAGTCGCCGATCACGACCTGGGCGTGGAGCAGCGAGTAGAAGCTGTTGATGTTCAGGCACTCGTCGGGGAGCCTGCTGTTGAACGACTCGACGTACCCGTTGTGCCAGGGCGAGCCGGGCGGGATGTAGAACAGGCCGGTGCGGGTGCCGGCCCAGTCGGCCATCGCGTCGCTGATGAACTCGGGGCCGTTGTCGGATCGGAGCACCGCGGGGGCGCCGCGGACGGCGACGAGCTCTTCGAGGTGGGCGGTGAGCCGGTCGGCGGTGATCGACCGTTCGACGAGCCCGCCGATGCATTCGCGGGTGTGCTCGTCGACGATGGAG
>NZ_JROM01000042.1 GCF_000786655.1 Kocuria marina
GTCCAACCTGGACAAACGAGAGATTTGCGCCGACCACCTGGGCAACCTCCGCGCGCTACAGCGCCGCGCAGCGCGAACCCCGCTCGCCCCGTACCTGGCAGAGATTCCGCGATGCCTAGTGCTGCCCACCGATCCGCGTCACGGTGACCCGCAGCTGACCAAGGCCACGGCCCTAGAGGTCGCAGGAGCCGCCACGCGCGCCGCTGGCCGCATGGAATCCTTCGAGCACGTAGACATGGCCCTCGAGCTGTCCAAGGCCGCTATGCGCGCCTACGAGGCCGCGTGCGACTTGCTGAGCACGCATCCCGGAACCACACCCGCAGAATGAAAATGCCCCCCGGCCGCTGGCGGATGCCAGGAACAATGGGCCGGGAGGCCACACCGAAAGGACGATGCAATGCCCAAGACTATCCCGCGCGGCGCGCACCTGCACGGACTGAAAGAAGCCGCCGCCGTGGTCGGCATGACGCCCCAGGGCTTCATCAAGGCCGGAACACCCGAGCCAGACGTGTGGATCAACGACACGCGAGGATGGACCACGGAGACCCTGCACGAGTGGCAGCGCACCCGCCCCCGCGGACGCCGCACGCTCACGGACGAGCTGCGCGCGCGCATCCTCGCGATGCACGAGGAAGGCCGCAGCATCGCGGAGACCGCCGCAGCCTGTCAGGTGAGCAAATCGACGGTGGCGCGCGTGCGCGCCGACGCTCGCGCGTGAATCCTTACTACGCCCGCCTAGCTGGCATCGCCATGTCGATTCACGGGCTGAACCGGGACAACTGGCAGCAGCTCGCCCGGTGGGCCGAGTACGCGGCCGCCCACAGACTCACAAACCGTGGCGTTCTGATCACCGGAGACGGCCGCCTACATGCGGAGACCGTGTTACCTCCACCCCCACCACCGGACCACATGGGCGGCCGCTCCGCCCCGCCCCCGCCTAACCCGCCGTGGCAGATCGTCGCGGCGACGTGGCGCGGGCCGGGGGAGGCCCCCACCCCGCCCCGAGCACTCGCTACGGCATGGGACCGGATCAGGGACACCACTGGACTGCCCACGGCGCACATCCTCTATCACGAGGTGTGTACCGGCTGGGCTGGCTCCGACGTGGAGCAAAACCCGTCACCGTAAGGCGGTTCCGCACCCCCTGGTTATGCACCAAATTTTGCTACACCCCGTGTGGCTTCGTTCGCTTGGTGGCGGGGTTTTTGCAGCGCTCCGTGGCGGTCTTGTTGCCGCGATCACGCAGGACTGGCTGCAGGTAGGTGTCGCGGTCTGAACCGAGAGGGGTGCGCCCGGTCGGGGCCGTTTGGATCGCTGCCGCTACGTCAGAGTCCGAAGGCTCCGCCGCTGACGAGGATCACGATGCCGAGGCCGATGAGAACGATGGGGAAGAGGATGTGCTCCCAGCGTTCGAGCACTTCGGCGATCGGGGGGCGGGTGGCGACGAATTTTGCCAGGGCCACCAGGACCGCGACGAGCGCGAGGAAGACGATGCAGTAGGCGACTACTGCGAGAGGTTCCACGCTGAGGAAGACAGGGGTGTAGACGCCGATGTTGTCGCCGCCGTTGGCAAGGGTGACGCCTGCGACTGTCCACACGCCGACCTTCTTGCCGGCAACCTTGGCCTCGTCGTCATCGTCGTCATCGTCTCCGCGCCAGGCCTGCCATGCGGCCCAGAGGCCGAGGCCCAGAGGGATGAGACCGAAGTACGGGATGGCTGCCGAGGGCAGGAATGCTCCGGCACCGATGGTCACCAGGACCGCGGCACCGAGGATGCCGGCGAATCCGAGGTACTGGCCGGCCAGAATGCGGGCGGTAGTGCCGCGCTGGCCTGCCCCTCGCGCGAAGAAGAGGGAGAGCACGATGATGTCGTCGATGTTGGTCGCTGCGAACAGGCCCATCGCCTGCAAGACCGAGGTGAGGATCATGCGCCCTCCCCAGCTGCGTCGCATCCGGGAAGCGAGCAGGCGGGATCGATGCACGGGGCGTCTTCGTCCACTGCCAGGGTGGCATCGACCAGTGCCGTCAGCGCCTGCGCCAGGTGCGAATCGGCGATCTCATATCGTGTCCGACGACCCTCGGGCTCGGAGACGACGATCCCGCAATCGCGCAGGCATGCCAGGTGGTTGGACACGTTCGGGCGTGTCAGGTCCAGATCTCGGGCCAGTTCCGCCGGGTAAGCGGGATGGTCGAGCAGGGTCAAGATGATCCGGGATCGAGTGGGGTCGGCCAGTGCACGACCCAGGCGGTTCATCACGTCGAGACGCGAAGCAATAGTCAGCATGCACTGAACTATACAGCGCGCACTGAACACTCGGTCACAGGCGTCAGCCCAGATCGCATGCCCGTAAGGGGAACCCCACTCGGGAACACCCGCCGCTGACCTGCTCACACGCAAGCACGCCTCGTGGAGCATCCCATAGGACCCGTCCGGTGGCCCTTTCCGCGACGGGGCGCCATACGGGGCACGCGTAGACAGGTCTCTCGCCTGCGTTCCGCGGTGGTCATTGGCGTTGGGCCAGCACCTTGTTACCTGCCTCGCGGAGTTCACCGGTGGGTGAGACGTGGCGGTAGAGCGTCTGGCGGGTGATGCCTAATTCCTTGCACAGCGCGCTGACGTTGGTGTCCTTCTTGCCCATCGAGGCCATGGCCAGGCGGAGCTTCGCGGGGGTCACCTTGTAGGGCCTGCCGCCCTTGCGGCCACGGGCGCGGGCCGATGCCAGGCCGGCCTTGGTGCGTTCGGAGATCAGCTCGCGTTCGAACTCGGCCAGGGCCGCGAAGATCCCGAACACCAACTTGCCTGAGGCGGTAGTGGTGTCGATGGCCGCGCCCTGCCCGGTGAGCACCTTCAGCCCCACGCCCCGCTCGGTGAGGTCGTGCACGATGTTGACCAGGTGGCGCAGATCCCGACCGAGCCGGTCGAGTTT
>NZ_JROM01000043.1 GCF_000786655.1 Kocuria marina
ACCAGACCGCGAGGTTGATGAAGGTGGCAGGGATCGAGGGCGCAAGGCGCTCGAAACGGGTGAAGACGACCAGGCCGGATCCGGCGTCCGCGCGACACCCGGATCTGGTGCAGCGGGAGTTCACCGCGACCGCTCCGAACCGGCTCTGGGTGACGGATCTGACGTTCGTGGCGACCTGGGCCGGTGTCGCGTACGTGTGCTTCATCATCGACGCGTTCTCCCGCATGATCGTCGGGTGGCGGGTCGCGTCGCACATGCGCACCGAGATGATCCTCGACGCCATCGAGATGGCCCGCTGGTCCAGAGGTCACCGCCACGCGGACCTGCGGTGTCACAGCGACGCGGGGTCTCAATTCACGTCCATTCGCTACGGCGAACGCCTCGCGGAGATCGGCGCGACGCCGTCGATCGGGACCGTCGGTGACAGCTATGACAATGCCCTGGCCGAGACGGTGAACGGGTACTACAAGGCCGAACTCGTCCGCGGGCCGGCCCGGTCCGGGCCGTGGAAGACGGTCGAGAATCTCGAGCTCGCCACCCTCGGTTGGGTGCACTGGCACAACACGCAGCGCCTCCACAGCTACCTCGGCGACGTCCCGCCCGCCGAGTTCGAGAACGCGTTCTATGCTGTCCAAGCCGACCGCGAACACCTGGTCGGAATCAAATAGCGCGAGTCTCCATCAGACCCAGGGCGCTTCATAGCGGACGCAGCGGTCTCGTAGGCGTTCGGGGCGATGTTGCCGATCGCGGAGTGGCGGCGGCGGGTGTTGTAGCGGTTCGCCCACCGGAACACGGCCCGGTAAGCCGTGGCCTGGTCGGGGAACGCGGGGCGACCCTCGAGCAGCTCGCGCTTGAGAGCCGCGTTGAACGATTCGGCCAAGGCGTTGTCCGCGGACGAGCCGATCGCGCCCATCGACTGGGTCACCCCGAGCCGCTCGCAGAGAGTTGCGTACGACTTCGAGGTGTAGACCGACCCGTGGTCCGAGTGGAAGATCGCGCCGCGCAGAGTGCCGCGCTCGCGCCGCGCGGTCCTGAGCGCGTCCTCGACGAGTTCGGTGCGCATGTGCCCGGCCATGCTCCACCCTGCCAGCTTCCGCGAGCCCAGATCGATGCAGGACGCGAGGTAGAGATTCGTGCCGTCGGCGATGGGCAGGTAAGTGATGTCGCCCACGTAGCGGCGGCCCGGCTCCCCAGCGGTGAAGTCTCGGCCGACCAGGTCGGGGAACTTCCGGTCGGACTGGTCCGGCACCGTAGTCTTCACGCGCTTGCGCAGGCGGATGCCGGCCAAGCCGTGCTGACGCATCACGCGGGCCACCCGCTTGTGGTTGACCCGCTCGTCGGCAGGCGCGTCCTCGTTGAGGTCGGCGGTGATCCGCGGCGCCCCGGATGCGCGGTCCCCGCCCTGCTGCGGGTCTTGCAGCGCCCGGATCCGTGCCGCCAGCGCCGCGTCCGCTGCCACCCTCGCGGCCCGTTGCGGCGCGGCGGCCAGCCATGCGTAGAACGACGACCTCGCGATCTCCACGACCTCGCACAACCGCTTCACGCTCCAGGCGTCCTTGTGGTCCTCAACGAACTGGAAGCGGTTCACCAGTTCGTCTCCCCGGCGAAATACTTCGCCGCCTGGCGCAAGATGTCCCGCTCCTCGGCGAGCTTGGCCTGCTCGGTCCGCAGCGCCGCGTTCTCGGCCTCCAGCCGGGCGATCCGCGCAGCCTGCGACTCCGGCCGACCGGCCGGCGCGGCCGTGGGCGCCCCCGCGGTCGTGGTCCTAGAGCCGAGCTTGTCGACCCACTCCTTCAACGAGCCCCGGGACACGCCCAGATCCGCCGCGATCCCCTTGAGCGTCGCGCCCGGCGTGGACTCGTACAAGTCCACCGCCCGGCGACGGAACTCGTCGGTGTAGTTCTTCCTGGCCATCCTTGGATTCTCGCTTCCCCAGCATCGTGCTGGATACCGCGTGTCCAAGATCAAGGGTCAAGCCCCATGTTGTAGGCGGGCGGGTCCTCGGACATCAGAACCTGGTTGACGAGCAGACCCAGCACGGTGATCAGCACGGCCCGGATGAACAGCCCCACCCGATCGGCGGTCATCGTCCGGCCCCGATGGGATGTGCGCCCGCCGGTGGAGAACGCCAGGCCGACCCCGGCCAGCAGGGCGAACAGGGCCGCGGCGCGCCCGGCGAACAGCTGCCACTGCAGGGTGACCTCGTAGGTCTCAGGGTTCCAGGCGGGCAGAATGTGGATGGAGAACATCCCCAGCAGGGCCAGACCCCGAGCGGCGTCGACCCCCACCAGCCGTGGCTTCTTCACCAGCGGGAGGACTGAGCCCCCCTGTTGGTCCCCGCGTCCCCGAATTCGGGTGGTGGATGTTGACCATGCTGGTGCGTTCCTTCTCTCGGATGTACCGGCGGGTCCCGCCCACCGGCCCGGACCTGCGGGCCCCTCTCAACCTCCATCCCACCAAGGCGGATTAGCCCAGGGTTATCCTTTTCCTGTGTCCTGGCTGTGGAAGCAGTTCTCGCCTCCAGGACCGCTGCGCCGAGTTGCGGACGGTTTTCTCCGGCCCCGCGAATATCAGCACCACGGATGTACAACCGGGCGAGAACCGGCGGAGAAGGCCGGCGTCCGGGTCGTCCACACCCTGGGAGGAGTCCCTGGCCAGACAGGATCCTGCAGGCCACCGGCAGACCACGGACCGGATGACGGCAGGGGCGGGTTGCGTCGGCGTCCCTGCCCGCCCCAGCCGGCGTCAGCCGGTCCCCGTGGGGGCTAGCGGTTCTCGGTGCGCTGTTGCAGCTGATCCAGGTAGGCGTTGTAGGCATCCAGATCCGGGGTGCCCCTGACGGCGGCCTCGGCCTCGTCGCGGGCGGCTTTGCGCGCATCGTCGCGGTGCCACTGGCTCATGATGAACAGCAGAATCAGCACGGACGGCAATTCGCCGTAGGACCAGGCCAACGAGCCGGCCAGGACCTGGTCGGCCATCGGGTCGAGATCCCAGCTGTCCGGCGGGGTGGCGAAGAACTCCACGACGGGTAGCGGAGCCATCATGACGATGACGCCGAAGAAGGCGTGCAGCGGCATCTCGGGGACGATATCGGCCAAGCGACTGCCGTAGGTCTGCTTGGTCGGTAATGGATCGGCCGACAGCAGCGGAACGGTGAACAGGATTCCGGAGGCCAAGAACAGCAGTTCCAGCCCGATGTGGCCGTACCAGGTGGGCAGCAGCCGGTCGTCCAGTCCGCTGAGATACACCCCGTAGAAACTGACCAGGAACAACGGGACCAAGAAGGCGGGGTGGATGGCGAACCTACCCCACCGGGAACGCAAACCCCACAGGGCCAGACGCAGCACCACAGCGCCGGGCCCGCGATGAGGTGTGGCCCGTAGCAGCAGGGTGCCCGGGCTGCCCAGGACCAGCAGCGCTGGGACGATCATCATCAGAGTCAGCTGCTGGAACATGAACACGGAGAACATGCGCAGCCCGTAGCCTTCGATTCCCGCGCCCATGGTGACCGCGGTGGCCGCGCACCCGGTGAGGAAGCACAGGGTCCGCCACACCGGCCACCGCCGGCGTGCTGTCCACAGCCGGGTTGCTCCGGCCAGATATAGCACAGCCAGCACCAGCGCGATGGCCGGGATGAGCGGGATCGGTTGCATCGTGGGTGCCAGGAAGTTCTCCAGGCTCGGGGGTTCGGTTGGGACCCAGACCGGCCCTTCCACGCTGGGGTCAACCATGGTCACGGAGAGCATCGACTGCCAGGGTCGCATTGTCGCACGCCACAGAACGGTCCCGGGGTCCTGATCGGGCCCTGAGCTCAGGACCGGGGCCGGTGGGGCGGGCGTGCCCCACCGGCCCCTTCCCGGACTTCCATGGGATCTCGGAGGTGGCGGCCGAAGAACCCCGGTGGATTCCGGTCCCGGCGCACAGCTGGGCCGAACCTGGAGACCGGTTCACGTCTGAGCCCGTCAGCCTTTCACGGGCCCGGCCACGTGTGCTGATCCTGGCGTGCGGATGGACATCATGATGGGGTGCGTCGCTCGGCCAGCAGGTCCTCCATGTAGTCGATCTCGGAGGTCTGGCTGGTGGCGATCGACTGCGCCAGGGACGTCACCACGGGATGGTCGGTGCGCTCCAGGATGGCCTGGGCCATGGTCGCACCTGCCTGGTGGTGGGGGATCATCAACTCGAGGTAGAGCCGTTCGGCCTTCCGGCCTTGGGCGTCCTGGAGCTCGGCCAGCTGTTCGGCGGTGGCCATACCCGGCATTCGCGCGTCCAGGCCCGGGGCCGTGGAGTCCATACCGGGCATGGACGTGTGGTCCTGCGCGCCGTCGTCCATCCAGGCCATGGTCGGCTGGGACGAGGCCTGGGGCAGCCCCCACACGGAGAGCCACCCGTACATCTGCCCGACCTGTTGCTGCTGGGTGCGGGAGATGTCGTAGGCCAACCGGCGGATCTCCGGGTCTTGTGTGCGGTCGCGGACCAGGGAGCTCATTTCCACCGCCTGCAGGTGGTGGGTCTGCATGTCGCGGGCGAACCCGGCTTCCGGGCTGCCCTCCGCCGGGGTGGAGGACCTCGGAGCACTCAGCTGCCCCACCGCCCAGCCGGCCGCCACCAGCAGCACGGCCGCCAGCACCAGCAGGACCCACCGTCCCCGGTGCCCTGCCAAGCTCCTGGAGGCGGCGCCGGTGGTGCTGGTGCTCATGCGACCCGGCTGGGGGCATCGATGCCGCCGGTGCAGGATGCCCCGGGCTCCGGGGCGTCGGGGGACTGCCAGTACTTGGTCACGAACTGCTCCAGGCGCTCATCCTCCGGGGAGTCCAGGGCGACCTGAGCCCCCCACGCCGAGACCATGATGGGGGCGCCCAGATCCTCGTAGGGGGAGAGCACCACGTAGGTGTCCGGGACAGCCTGGCGCAGGGCCTCAGCCTGGTCCTCGGACAGGGCCGAGGGGTCGTAGGCGGCCCACACTGCCCCGTGCTCCAAGGCGTGCACGGCGTTCTCCTCGGGCACCGGCTCGGTGTAGACCCCGCAGTTGAGCCAGTCACTGGCGTGGTCCCCGCCCACCGGAGGGGACTGCTCGTAGTCCACCGCGGTCTCCACATGGGAGTTGCCGAGGCCCTCGAAGGTCTGCAGCCCGGCGATCTCGATGTCCTCCCGCGCCTGGGGCGGGGGATCGTTGATCACCGCCACCGTCACCAGGGCCGCCACCGCCGCGACAGCCGTCACCGCACCCGCGCCCGCCAGGACCCGCCGCCTGCGGGTGGCCCGGGCATCGGCCGCCCAGTGCTTCTCCAGCAGCGCAGCGCGTTCCTGCCGCGCCCGCTCCGGGTCCGTACCACCAGCCATGCGTCCTCCTTGAAAGGCCCAAAAAGGGTCTTGCTCCTCATGAACGGGCAGGACAGTAGCCCACTGCGCTGAGCCTTTCCTGCAAGGCCTTCTTGGGAAGATCGTCCACCACCCACTCCTGGACATGTGGGCGAGTGTGCATCCTCGAGCGCAGGAGAGGCGCGTCCTCGGTGGCTAACGACGACGACGCAGGAGATCCCGGCCTGGGGCGGGAAGTAAGGACCGGGTGCGCACTCCTCGCTGGTCGTTCAAAGAGGACGCACCCGGAGTATGTGATGCCTGAACCGGCTCAGCGTAGGCAAACCTGGACCGGCCCGGAGCCGACGTTGACGCTGTCGAGGACCGCCTGGTGGCCGTTCCAGCCGCCGTGCACGGCCTCGCCACCGCCGGGATGGACCCCGGTGTGGGCGCCCCCGGGGAGCAGTCGACGAGGACACCGGTCTAGGTCTGGACGGTGGAGACGCGGGCGCCGGACTCAAGTGATCGGCCGGTTAGCCGCGGAAACTGGTTCCGGCCGCGCCCAGCGCATCACTCACCGCCCCAGTGCAGGCCTGATCCCGGACGGTGTCACCGAAACGACCGATGTCCGACGGGGGTGCTTTCGGAAAGAAGCACTCCCGCAGCAGGTGAAGGGCGCAGCAGGTGAAGGGCGCAGCAGGTGAAGGGCACAGCAGGTGCGCGTGAGGTAGAGGCGGCCCGGCCCCGGGTGAGAGCGGTCCGGGGATCTGCTGCGGTGACCCCGTGGGGCACCGCAGCAGCGAGTCCGGCTCAGCGGTAGGTGTAGTACCCGTCGACGGGCATGGCGTTGACGGAGTGGACGAAGGTGCCCTGGGTCGGGTTCAGCGCCGAGACCATCTTGCCGCCACCGATGTAGATGCCGATGTGGTGAAGGCCGGCCGGTGGGCTCATCCGTCAGGTGCGGAGTGCCCCGCCAGGATCATCGTCGATGGACCGCATGGGTGCACTCGGATGGACCGCATGGGTGCACTCCGCAGCTGTAGCCGCAGACTCGAACGATTGCCACGATCCTGTCGATGTGCACATGCCAGCGAATCGGCACACGGGGAGCAGTCCTGCGGAGAGGATCGGAGAGTGCTCATGGCCTTGCCCTGTCTTCCGCTGGACGCGGGCAGTGCTTATCCTGCTCCGCCTCGGCATTGGAGCGAGAGCCCTTAGGGTGCAGCGATGGCTCGGGGGACGGGGATGCCGCAGTGGCGGACGGCACCCCCGTCCGCCCTCACCGTATGAATACGAGCTGGACATTGCCCGATCATCAAGGGAAGCCCCTCATCTCCTTTGATACAGATTCTGCTGTACGGTTATTGGATGAGGATCTTGTCCCCGGTCGCGGCGATGTCCCGTTTCGGCAAAGCACTGGCCGATCCCACCCGGGCCGCGGTGCTGCTGCAGCTGCAGCAGGGCCCAGCGGTGCCCTCGGAACTGGCGGCCCGGATCGGGGTGAGCCGGCAGATCGTGTTCAACCACCTGGCCTGTCTGCGCGACTGCGGGTTGGTCGTGGGCGTGCCGGTGGGGCGCAACGTGCGCTATGAACTCTCGGACCCCAAGCTGGCCCACGCGTTGGAGGACCTGCTGGGCACTATCCTCACCGTCGAACCGGTGTGCCGGTGCGGGACACCCGAGTGCGCCGCCGAGGCCCTCGCCGATGACGCCACCACCCAGGAGATTCCGGTATGAGCGGCGAGCACGATCATTCCCACGCCGGCGCCGGGCGGAGGGGGAAACTGGCAGTGGTGTTCGCCATCACCGCCACGATTATGGTCGCCGAGATCATCGGTGCGGTGGTCTCGGGCAGCCTGGCGCTGCTGGCCGATGCCGGGCACATGTTCACCGACTCGGCCGGGCTGCTCATCGCCCTCACCGCCGCGACCCTGGCGCTGAAACCGGCCACGGACAAACGCACCTGGGGGTACCAGCGCGCCGAGATCGTCGCCGCGGCCGCCCAGGCCTCGGTGCTGCTGGCTGTGGGCGGGTTCATCGCCGTCGAAGGGGTGCGCCGGCTGTTGGAGCCCCCCGAGGTCGAGTCCACGGCCATGCTGTGGTTCGGGGTGGTCGGGCTGGTCGGCAACATCATCGGGCTGGTCATCCTCGCCTCGGGCCGGGGGGAGAACCTGAACATGAAGGCCGCGTTCCTGGAGGTGGCCAACGACGCCCTGGGCTCGGTAGCGGTGATCGTCTCCGCGATCGTCATCGCCACCACCGGGTGGACCCGGGCGGATGCGGTCGTGTCCTTGTTGATCGCCGCCCTGATCGTGCCGCGGGCTCTGATCCTGCTGCGCGACACCATCGAGGTCCTGATGGAAACCACCCCGAAGGGCCTGGACCTCGAGCAGGTCCGCACCCGCTTGGAAGCCCTGCCGCACGTGGTCGGTGTGCACGATCTGCACGCCTCGCGCATCGACTCCGACACCCCGGTGCTCTCGGCCCACGTCACCGTCCACGACGGCTGCCTGAACGCTGAGCACGCCGGGGTCGTCCTGGCGGATCTGCAGGCCTGCGTGGCCCGTGACTTCGACGTAGCCATCGAGCACTCCACCTTCCAGATCGAACCGGCCTCCCACCGCCACGATGAGACCCTCCACCCCTAGCCCCCTCCACCGGTACGCCCTGCTGCCGGAGACAGAACGGACACCCCTGTGAGTACTACCGCCAGCCCGCCCACCCCAAAGCAGAAGCCCTCCAAGGCCAAGATCATCGTGTGGGTCCTCCTGGTCGCCGTCGTGGCCGCCGTGGCCATCCCGATCCTCATCGCCCGTGCCAACTCCACCCCCGAAACGGTGCCCCAGGGCCAGGGGCAGGTCGTGCGGGAGAACAGCCGGGTGCTCTCCCAGGCACCGGACGAACAGGCCGTGCTGGTGGAGTTCCTGGACTATGAGTGCGAAGGGTGCCGGGCCGCCTACCCCGTCATCGAGGAGCTGCGGGCCGAGTACGCCGACACCGTCACCTTCGTCCACCGCTACTTCCCGCTGCCGGGCCACCGCAACTCCATGAACGCCGCCCTCGCGGTCGAAGCCGCCGCCCAGCAGGGACAGTACGAGGCGATGTACCAGCGTATGTTCGAGACCCAGGAACAGTGGGGGGAGTCGGCCGAGGACCAGAGCGCGGTCTTCCGCGGCTTTGCCAAAGACCTCGGCCTGGACATGGCCGCCTTCGACGCCGCGGTGGCTGATCCGGCCACCCAGGAGCGCATCGAGCTCGATGTCGCTGACGGTGAGGCTCTGGGGGTGGGTGGGACTCCCACGTTCTTCCTCGATGGGGAAGTGCTCAACCCCGAGTCCCTGGAAGGCTTCCGGGACGCCGTCGAAACCGCAGCCACCGACTGACCCAATGGTCACCCCACCCCACACGCCCACCCCGCCGGTGGTCCTCCCCCCGCCTCCCGGCCCGACGCCGACTGGACGGCGCCGACGCGCCATGGCTGCCGTCTACATCGGTATCGGGGTGGGGACCTTGGCCGTGCTGTGGGTGGCCCTGGGATCCTCCGGGGCCACCGCGCCCCGGGAAGTGCTCGATCCCGGGGTCCTGGTGCGCTGGGGGTTGCCGCTGGCCACGACCGTGCATCACCTGGCCATGGGCATCACCTGGGCCGGGCTGGTCTTCGCCACCACCGTGGTGCCCCGGTCCACTCCGGTCCCCGGAGCGGGACAGACCAGGGCCGAGCACCCGGCCTTCGCCCGGGCCATGACGGTGGCTGCGGCCGCGGCCGCGGTGTGGACCCTGGCGGCGGTGGCGATCATCGTGCTCAGCTACGCCGACACCATCGGGGCTCCCGTGTCCGGCTCGGCCGAGTTCACCGGGCAACTGGGTTACTACGTGACCCGCCTGATCCCCGGCCAAGCATGGGCCGTCACCGCGGTGGCCGCGGCACTGACCACCACCCTGGCCGTGCTCGTTCGTTCCCCGGCGGCGGTGGCCGCCACCGCCCTGGTGGCCCTGGCCGCCGTCATCCCGCTGTCCCAACTGGGACACGTGGCCGGGGTCGATGATCACAACGGGGCCGTCAATGCTCTGGCCCTGCACCTGCTCGGTGCCGGGATCTGGACCGGCGGGATCATCGTGCTCGCCCTGCTCGCCCCGCTGCTGACCGCCCCCGCCACCGGCCACGGGTCAGCCCGGACCGTGCTGGAACGCTTCTCGGCCCTGGCCGGGGTGGCTTTCGTCCTGGTGGCTGTCTCGGGAGTCATCAACACCGTCTACCGGATCGGTGGCTGGGACGGGCTGGACTCCGGCTACGGGGCGCTGGTGATCGCCAAGACGATCGCCACCGTGGCCCTGGGCGTGCTGGGGTACCTGAACCGCCGGGCGATCACCGCCGGCACCCCGACGCTAGGCCGGGTGTGGCGGCTGATCACCGTGGAGGTCTTCATCCTCTGCGCCGTGATGGCCCTGGGCGTGGCCCTGGCACGCACCCCCACCCCGGTGCCTCTGGAGAGACAACCTGACATCACCCCCGCGGAGATCCTCACCGGCTACCTCCTGCCCCCGCCCCTGAGCTTCTCCGGTTGGTTCACCCAGTGGCGCGTCGACTGGCTGTGGATCGCCGTGGCGATCCTCGCGGCTTGCCTCTACCTGGGCGGGGCCCGACACCTGCGCCGCACCGGCGCACCATGGCCGGTGGCACGCACGGCCGCATTCCTGGCCGGTCTGGTGCTGCTGGTCTACGTCACCTGCGGAGCGATGGCCCTCTACGCCCCGATCCTGTTCAGCGTCCACACCGCCGCCCACCTGCTGCTGAGCTTCCCGGTGCCGCTGCTGCTGATCGCCGGAGCGCCCGGCCGCCTGGCCGCGGCCCTGGTTCCGGTCCGCACTGACGGCAGCACCGGGTGGTGCGAGCTCGCCGCTGCATGGCGCACCTCCCGGGCCGGGGCCCTGCTGGCTCACCCGGCCCCGGCCGGGATCCTGATGCTGGCCGGGCTGGGCGTCTTCTACTACACCCCCGCCTTCGCCGTGGCCCTGCACACCCACGTCGGCCACGAGCTGATGAACACCACCGCCGTGGCCCTGGGCCTGATTTTCGCTACCGCCGCGCTGGCCGCCCCACCGGACCGCAGAGCGGTGCGCACGCAGGCCTTGGTGCTGCTCGCGGTGGCCACCGTGCTGGGGATCTGGGTGGTGTTCACGGCCCTGTCACCGACGGTGATCCAACCAGAGTGGTTCTCCGGACTCGGCCGAGACTGGGGGCCTTCTCCGCTGGCGGATCAACAATCCGCGGCCCATTCCATCCTCTTGGCCGGGGTCCTGCCCCTGTTGGCCGCGGCCCTGGCCGTCCTGGCTCGAAGACACCAGCACGGCACCACCGACGCCACCGTTGATCGAGGAACCCCCAAGGACATCCACCATGGCTGAAACCACCACCAGCGCCCACCGCCACCCAGGCGCCGGCCCGGTCGCCGAGGAGCACCTGCCCGGATTCGCCCGTCGCCGCCCCTTCGCCCTGGTCCTGTTGGTGACCGGGGTGATCGGGTGGGTCGCCTCGGCGATTCTGGTGCTTGAGCGCCTTCAGCTCTACAAGGACCCGGGCCACGTCACCAGTTGTGACATCAACCCCTGGGTGTCCTGCGGGCAAGTCATGGGCACCTGGCAGTCGGAGCTCTTCGGCTTCCCCAACCCGCTGATCGGCATCGTCGCCTTCGCGGTGGTGATCACCACCGCCATGACGATCCTGGCCGGGGCCCGCCTCGGGCGCTGGTACTGGGCGGGCCTGCAGGTCGGGGTCACTCTCGGGGCGGTGTTCGTGATCTGGCTGTGGTCCCAGGCCCTGTTCGCGATCTACATCCTGTGCCTGTACTGCATGATCGTGTGGGCGGCGATGATCCCGCTGTTCCTCCTGCTCACCGTGCGCAACCTCGCCCACGGCGTCATCCCCGCCCCGCCCCGGTTGGTGCGCTTCGCCACCGAGTGGGCCTGGACCCTGGTGGCCATCGCCTACGTGGCCGTGGCTGCCTCGGTGTTCTTCCGCTTCTTTTCTACCTTCACCGGCCTCTGACCCACCCCTGAACGATTCCGGCCATAGCGCCCCTTCAAAGATGCCATGGCCACGATGTCCAGCGACCCGACAACTGCCCCCTGGATCTTGCCGCAGCACCTGCTGTTGGATGTCCTCGAACAACAGCCAGAGGGCCCCTGCCATGGCAGGGGCCCTCTGGCTGTTCCCGACGGTGCCGCGCATCCGGTGACACGACGCGCTCCGTTTGAGGGATGGAAGCGACCACCATTAGTGGGACACCCACGCCAGTGCTGCCCCTGCTCATCGTGAAGCGCCCTGAGTTTGTTGGAGGCTCCTGACCTTGGAAACGAGGATGGAGTTATGCCGAAGGAACTGGCGAATGGGAAGCCGACGACGCGTCGCTACTCGGACGAGGAGAAGGCCGCCGCGGTGCGGATGGTGAGGACGCTGCGGGCCGAGCTCGGGGTCACGCAAGGAACCGTGCAGCGAGTCGCGACGCAGCTCGGGTACGGGGTCGAATCCGTGCGGATGTGGGTGAAGCAGGCCGACATCGACGAGGGTGTCACCTCCGGCGTGAGCTCGGCGGAGGCGCAGCGGGTGAAAGAGCTCGAGCAAGAAGTCCGCGAGCTTCGCCGGGCCAACGAGGTGCTGAAGCGGGCTGCGTCTTTCTTCGGGGCGGAGCTC
>NZ_JROM01000044.1 GCF_000786655.1 Kocuria marina
GCCTGCCCGGGCCTAGAAGTTTCCCTCAGCCAGCTCCTTGAGCGCGGCCTTCTCCAGCTCTGCCTCGGCGAGCAGCCGCTTGAGCGTGGCGTTCTGCTTCTCCAGTTCCCTGAGGCGCTTCGCGTCGTCGGCCTTCAGCCCGCCGTACTGGTTACGCCACCGGTAATACGTCTGCTCGGACACTCCGAGCTCTCGACACACCCCGGCGATGTCGCTACCGCCCGCGAGCATCCTGTCGGCCTGCCCGAGCTTACGGACGACCTGCTCCGAGGTGTGACGCTTCCTGCTGTTCGACATGATCTGACCAGTCTCACTGCCCGGACCCCCGGGCAACAGGACGACTCACACAACCACCGGACCTACCAAACGGGGTCAGCCCACGACGGCGAGCACCCCGCAAGCCGGACAGCCCACCAGTGACGGCACGGTCTCGACCACCAGGGTGAACGAGGAGCGGTGCCGCTCGATCGTGAGCACGTGGACATCGGGCAGGTCGAAGAGCGCGCACGCCGGCGCGCACATAGCATGGGACACATCGAGGCCTTCGAGGACGGTTGGATTCAGCACCCCCATCCTGGAGGCCTCGACCCCTACCCGACCCCCGTGACACGCACCCCGCTTGGGCCCTTACCCACACTCATTTGGGAAGGGCCCGTTATCGTGGCCCCGGCCGTACCGGGCCAATAGCTACCGCACTAACCGTCCTAGTGACACTAATCGAAACTAGGGAAAGTTAATATGACACTTATGAGAAAACTCATTGGTTTCACCGCCGCAACATTGTTGGTGATCCTGCTACTCGTGGAGGTATATCGCGCCCGCGGGGGTCTAGTTATGACGGAGGCCATCCTTGGCATCATCGTGATGTGCGCAGTCGGCTGGGCCAGTGCACGTGCTCTAACAAAGCGTGGCGGGCATCTCGATGCTGGACACGATATTGCCGTGCAAGCGTCATCTAACCCAGTGCACCCATCGGTTAATCCAGGCTCAGGGCTAGCCCAGCAAGGTGCCGGTCATGTGGGGGAAGCTAGGTCGCCACTGGACGCTGCTTCAGCCGCGCATGGCATTAAAATCCGCACGTTGATAAGCGAAAGTAAACGTCGGGAAGCCTATAACCTACTGCGTTCTCAGATTACCGACCCAAGTTTTATGGAATACTTCCCGGCACGTAACATAGTTATCGCGGGGAGACGTATCGAAGACCCTGCAATGACGATTCTGGCGGCTCTAGATGAAAACCGCAATGTAGTTGGCGCCGCCTACTTCGGTCCTGAATGGAATGTCATCATTCAGAATCAAATCTCTGGTATCTCATTCCAGCAGAGCATGGCCGCTTACGAAACCGTAAAAATTCTACACGGGATCGCCACAATCCCGTCAGCACGAGGTAAGGGTCTGGGGCGGCTACTGTTGCGGGCGGTAGAAGAGAACGTCCTCAGCGCCGGGTCGATAGCCCTCGCCGGCGTCGCGGACACCCATGAGATCGACTTTTACAAGCGATGTGGGTATCAGCCTCTTGGGCAAGATGTGGCCCTCCTCATGAAATCCCCCGTCAAGTTTGGTATGGCCTCTCTAACCATCGCATTACCCATTAGTGGTTCTAGTCAATGGTTTGCTAAGGCACTCATGGGTGAAGGCGCTGTTGGGGGGTGTTGCTTAAAGGAACACAGGAAAACTCAGGAATTTATGCTTACACAAGGTAATCTCACCACGGTGGTGGATTGCTAGACATATAGATAGATGTTTGGAAAATTTATGATGATGGAAATTGATTACCGTAGGTAACATAGAAATTTTGTTTCTTTGATAAGACACCTGTAAATTACGGTCACCTCGCCTACTTATTGGCTGTCTAATGTGCCTAGGCAGCGTTTTTAATTGAATAACTGTCCGACGGTGTGTGCGCTGGAGTTGGTGAGGCGTTTGCGGGAGTGGTCGTAGCGGCGTGTGGTGCGCGGGTCGGCGTGGCCGAGGGAATCCTGTAAATGGTGCAGCGGTACCCCGAGCTCCAGGGCGAGGGTGGCGTGGGTGTGGCGTAGCACGTGGGAGGACATCGGCTTAATGATCCCGGCCTTCCTGGCCAGACAGGCCAGGGTGGTATGCGCGTTGCTCCTGGCCCAGGGGCGCCCATTGCGGGTGGTGAAGATCAGTCGGTCGGCTTCACACCCGGTGGCCAACTCAGTACCCAGGACACCGACCAGCCCGTACAACGCCGCAGCGGTGTGCTCGGGTAGAGCAACCACCGCTTTCTTCCCGCCCTTACGGCGGATCACCAACCGGTCCGAGGACAACCCCGCCTGCGTGGCTGCCAGGGCTTCACTGATCCGCACCCCGGTAGAGAGCAACAAGTCCACCAGGGCGTGGGACCTGGGGGAGTCGGCCACCGCCGCGTCCAACAGGCGCATCGCTTCCCGGCGGGTAAGGGCTGCGGTGGTGGTGTGGTCCTGATCCACCGAAGGCCGCCCCACATACTGGGCGGGGTTCTTGGACACCGCCCCCACGGTGATCGCGTAGGTATAGAACGCGGAAACCGCCGCCAGCCGGCGTGCCAGTGTGGTGTCCGCATCCCCGGCCGCATTCCGGGCGCGGGCGAACACATCCACATGCGCCCGACTCGCCTGCAGCAGGTCCACGGCACCGGTGTCGAGGAACTTACAGAACAGGCGCGCATCCACCCGGTAGGAGGCACGGGTGTTCGCGGATGGATAAGAAGCCAACCACGACCCGACCAACCGGCCGTGAGTGTCCGCGTTGGGTGCAGACACGGTTCGATGGACGATCTGGGTGGTTTCGGTCACACCCACCATCCTACCGGCTCTTCCGTAACATAACAGACATTATGGGCCCT